>NZ_JACYUI010000004.1:0-455014 GCF_014841665.1 Pseudomonas sp. CFBP 8772
TACCTGAATCGAGAGCGTGATCCTGTAAACAGACAAGCTGCTTAAGATCTAAAGCGACAACTACGTTGACACACACCGAAAGCACTAAAAGTAACCAAAAGTGCCTGCTCTCGGCTGGGTCCCTCCTCCGTCGGGATTCCCTCACTCCGACGATGCTCCGTGGGCCCGCGCCGAACGGACATCCATGTCCTGACGGCGCTCTCGCCGCATCCATGCGGCTCGACCCACTCCGCACCGCCTGCGCTCGGCCTGCACCAAAGTCGCGTTTTGCGGTGTCTGGACTTTTGTGTAGGAAGATCAAGAGCGGCAACAGCAACAGCAACGGCAACAGCATTTGCGAGCAAGCTCGCTCCCACGGGGAGAGAGCCAGGCCAGCAAAATAGTCAGCGCCCACACCGGCCTCTTCCCGGCTAAAGCCGGTCCTACAAAAAGCACACTGCGTACCCCCGTAGGACCGGCTTCAGCCGGGAAGCTTTTGATCTTGATCTTGATCTCAAACACAAGAGTTTCAGACGACATCAATCGCGACTTGGGTGCAGGCTGAACGCAGGTTTCGCGGAGTAGGCCGAGCCGCATGGATGCGGCGAGAGCGCCGTCAGGACATGGATGTCCGTTCGGCGCGGGCCCACGGAGCGAGACCGGAGTGAAGGAACCCGACGAAGTCGGGCCAAACCGAGAGCAAGCACCCTTGGTTACTTGGGGTGCTTTTCCAAGTAACTCGCCGAAGGCGAAACAGTCTGCCCCCAGGCAGACGCTTTTGATCTTAAGGATCTTGATCTTGATCTTGATCTCGATCAAAACACCTTTTGGCCTGTAAACTCCCGACCATTGCTGCCTGGAGTAACCTATGCGCGAAGAGTTGAATCAGGGCCTTATCGATTTCCTGAAGGCCTCCCCCACCCCCTTCCATGCCACCGCCAGCCTGGTCCAACGCCTCGAAGGCGCCGGCTACCAGCGGCTCGACGAACGCGAGCCTTGGTACACCGAAGCGGGCGGCCGCTACTACGTCACCCGCAACGACTCCTCCATCGTCGCCTTCAAACTCGGCCGCCTGTCGCCCCTCACCGGCGGCATTCGCCTCGTCGGCGCCCACACCGACAGCCCGTGCCTGCGCGTCAAACCGCAACCCGAACTGCAACGTCAGGGCTTCTGGCAACTGGGCGTCGAAGTCTACGGCGGCGCCTTGCTTGCGCCATGGTTTGACCGCGACCTCTCCCTCGCCGGCCGCGTCACCTTCCGCCGCGACGGCAAAGTCGAAAGCCAGCTGATCGACTTCAAGCTGCCCATCGCGATCATCCCCAACCTCGCGATCCACCTCAATCGCACCGCCAACGAAGGCTGGGCGATCAACCCGCAGACCGAACTGCCGCCGATCCTGGCCCAAGTCGCCGGTGACGAACGCCCTGACTTCCGCGCCCTGCTGACCGATCAACTGGCCCGCGAGCACGGCCTGAATGCCGACGTCGTTCTCGACTACGAACTCAGCTTCTACGACACCCAAAGCGCCGCCGTCATCGGCCTCAACGGCGACTTCATCGCCGGCGCCCGGCTCGACAATCTGCTGTCCTGCTTCGCCGGGCTGCAAGCGTTGCTCAATGCTGATGGTGACGAGACCTGCGTGCTGATCTGCACCGACCACGAAGAAGTCGGCTCGACGTCCGCCTGTGGCGCCGATGGCCCGATGCTCGAGCAAGTGCTGCAACGTCTGCTGCCGGAAGGTGACGACTACGTCCGCACCATTCAGAAATCCCTGCTGATCTCCGCCGACAATGCCCACGGCGTGCACCCCAACTATTCCGAAAAGCACGACGCCAACCATGGCCCGAAACTCAACGCCGGCCCGGTGATCAAGGTCAACAGCAACCAGCGCTACGCCACCAACAGCGAAACCGCCGGTTTCTTCCGTCACCTGTGCATGGCCGAAGAAGTCCCAGTGCAAAGCTTCGTCGTGCGCAGCGACATGGCCTGCGGCTCGACCATCGGCCCGATCACTGCCGGCCACCTCGGCGTTCGCACCGTCGACATCGGTCTGCCGACCTTCGCCATGCACTCGATCCGCGAACTGGCCGGCAGCCAGGACCTGGCGCATCTGGTGAAGGTGTTGTCGGCGTTCTATGCGAGTGCCGAGTTGCCGTAATCTCCCGAATCACGTTGCGGCGCAAGCCGCAATGCGCAAAAGCTTCAAACGCGGGAAGCTAAAGGCCACGGAGGCCTGGATTTGATCTCGCGTTTTTTGTGCACGCCCGGCAACCCAAATTAAACAGCGCACACCCGACACCCATATCAAATGGAAATACATGCTATCGCGACTTAATCTAAACGTGACAGCCATGTATCTGGACGCCATGCATATCGCTAACCTAGAGTTGAAATGCGTTCACCATCAATGCAAAAGGAAAAGCATCATGGCTAATCAAAACAGTGGTTCGACAAACAAACCCATTATAGTGATCATCCGCTCTGTCGGCGAAGACATTGAAAGAGGTGGATCCTGCGGCGCCAATGTAGATTTGTATGGTAGTGCGGAAAAAAACGTCACGATCGAAATCAAAGATCAAACAGCTATATTATCTGCTACGCAATCAGATCAATACGGCGCGTGGAAGGTCACACTTGATAACCTTCAACATGGCTTACATGTGTTTGCTGCAGGCGATGCGGCAAGCGGAACTGTGTCGGACAGCTATGAAGTAGGTTATCCAAAACCACCAGAGCCAAATTAATAATATCTTTAAAGGAGTTTGATTTATTTACTCTTTCTCCCGCCTTTTTCAGAGAATAGATTAATGACGGTGATGCACCGTAAATAATTCAGCCCCCTTCTAAAGGGGATAATTGAATCAGTGGCGTTGAGCGCAGGCCGATCCATTTCCTTCACAGGTCATGGAAACGGCCTGCACATCGCGCTGTCCCGGACTTCACAATTCCCCCTCGCCACACCCCCCATCCCCTCGTAAACTCATCCGCCTCTGCTTGACCCGGCATGGCTCCCAAACCACGCCATCCCAAGCGCCTGTCTATTCGAGGTCTGTTTCCAGGTGATCGCTCCCACCCGCCTTTCCGTTCTGCCCCGCCTGTTTTTGCTCTGCCTGCTGGCGCTGTTCCCGTTTGCGTTGACCCACGCCGCTGGCCTGCCAAGTCTGCTCAGTGGCGGCGACAAGACGCAGCCTCAGGCCCAGGAACCGCTGGGGCAGTCCCTGGACGAGGTCATCACGTCGCTGGAAAACGATCAGCAGCGCAGCAAGTTGCTGCAAGACCTGAAAAAGCTAAGGGACGCCACCAAAAAAGCGCAGCCAACCGTGGAGCAAGGCGTACTGGGCCTCATCGGCAGCTCGCTTGCCGAGCTGGAAAAACAGTTCACCGGCACCGACAGCCCGCTCAGCCGCTGGGCGGATGAGGCGGGGATGGCTGAAGACGAGCTGATGGCGCTGATGCTGCCGGCCAACCAGTGGTGGCCGATCATCTGGGGCTTTGCCGTGGTGCTGGCGATCTGGGGCCTGCTGGCGGCGGCGTTGATCTGGCTGGGCCACAAGGTGCGCTTGCGCTTCGGCCTTTCCGCCGAGCTTCCGCAGCACCCGCGCCTGTCGGACATGCTGCGCTTCGCGCTACGCAAGCTGGGCCCTTGGCTGGTGGCGCTGGTCATCACGATCTACCTGAGTTATTCGCTGCCGCCGTCGCTCGGCCGCGATCTGGCGATGGTGCTCGCTTACGCGTTGGTCGTTGGCACGCTGTTCTCGGCGGTGTGTGTTATCGCGTTTTCACTGCTGGACGGGCCGCACCGGCATCGGGCGCTGTACATCCTGCGGCATCAGGCGTTTCGGCCGCTGTGGTGGATCGGCAGCTTTGCCGCGTTCGGCGAGGCGTTGAGCGATCCGCGCCTGGTCGCCAGCCTTGGCGTGCACCTGGCGCACACCGCCGCAACCCTGGCCAATGTCATGGCCGCGCTGTCCACCGGCCTGTTCATCATTCGTTTCCGGCGCCCGATCGCACACCTGATCCGCAACCAGGCCCTGGAGCGCCGCCTCAAACGCCGCGCCCTGAGCGACAGCATCGAGGTCCTCGGTACGTTCTGGTACCTGCCGGCGCTGGTACTGGTGGGCGTCTCCCTGTTCGCCACGTTTTTCTCTGCGGGCGACACCAGCACTGCATTACGTCAGGCCCTGATCTGTACAGTGCTGCTGGTGATGTGCATGGTCATCAACGGCCTGGTGCGGCGTCATTCACTCAAGCCAAGCCACGCTCACAAGCGTCACGCCCTGTATTCGGACCGCCTGAAGAACTTCTTTTATACCGTTGCGCACATGCTGATCTGGCTGGTGTTCATCGAACTGGGCCTGCGAGTCTGGGGTTTGTCGTTGATTGGCTTCGCCGAAGGCGACGGCCGCGACATCAGTCTGCGGCTGATCGGCCTGGCGGCCACGCTGATGTTTGCCTGGCTGATCTGGATTCTTGCGGACACGGCGATTCATCACGCCCTCACCCGCTCGCGCAAGGGCCTGGCCAATACCCGCGCGCAGACCATGATGCCGCTGATCCGCAACGTGCTGTTCGTGACCATCTTCATCATCGCGTTGATCGTCGCGCTGGCGAACATGGGCATGAACGTGACACCGCTGCTGGCCGGTGCCGGTGTGATCGGTCTGGCCATCGGTTTCGGCGCCCAGTCGCTGGTGGCGGATTTGATCACCGGGCTGTTCATCATCATCGAAGACTCCCTGGCCATCGACGATTACGTGGACGTCGGCGGCCACCTGGGGACCGTGGAAGGCCTGACCATTCGCACGGTGCGCCTGCGCGACATCGACGGCATCGTCCACACCATCCCGTTCAGTGAGATCAAGAGCATTCAGAACTACTCGCGGGAGTTCGGTTACGCGATCTTCCGCATCGCCATCCCGTCGAGCATGAACATCGATGACGCCCTGAAGATGATCCGCGACGTCGGCCAGAAGATGCGCACCGACCCACTGCAACGACGCAACATCTGGTCGCCGCTGGAGATTCAGGGGGTGGAGAGTTTCGACGCGGGCAACGCCATTCTGCGCGCGCGCTTCAAGACCGCGCCGATCAAGCAGTGGGAAGTGTCGCGGGCGTTCAATCTCTCGCTCAAGCGTTATCTGGATGAAGCGGGGATGGATCTCGCGACCCCTAGATTGAGCGTGCAGGTCAACACCAATGGTGGCAGCGTAAGTGAGGTGCGTGGGAAGAAGGGTGACCCGGCAGGCTGATGTGTCAGTGTCAGCCTGTCGACCATCGCTGAGAGTGACGCTTGGTGGAGCCTCTGTCGGAAATCGGCCTCGGGGCTATCTCGCTGATGACCCAAAACACGATTCAGAACTCCCACATGCCGGGGCAGCTACTCAAACGTAAACGTATCGACTAAAAACCAATCTCCGCGAGCCGTTTTAAATACCATCTCTCTAATACCCACGGCAGAGAATGTACTTTCAGTCACATAGGGGCTCTCGGGGGGTAATACCACTATCCCCAATGGCGAACCCTCATGATTATAAAAAGATACCTGGTGATCCCTCTCGTTCGTAGCGCGGCACCAAAAACTCACTTTAGAGCAACTCCCTCTCAACTTCACACTGACGGTCTGACCCGGTGGCTTTGGATTTCCGCCAGTAAATTTTGCATGGAAGTTCAGCGTCTGCCTTTCTATCTTTCCGGGATAATTGGTGCCCGCAGGCAAGATGCCTACATTACCCACACCTTCTAAAAACGTAATCGTCATCATCGGCGTTTCGATGCTTTGACCAACTGAGATCATGGTATCTGGAAGCGAATCGAAATTCTCAACGCCCACCAGCGCACGCTCAACCTGTAAGGCCCACGGGTCGGAAACAGTCGTACCGTCTGCTGTCTTTGCAATAAAGCTGTGAGCCCCCTCCTCCAGCCCTGAAACATTCTTTTCCCACACGCGGCCGCTCACTGGGACAAATCCCAGCGAAACACCGTTATCAAACAACTCCACCTGGGCATCGGCGTTGCTGTCAGCCCCGTTGGCTTCTTTTAACTGGACCTGCCGCTCCATAATGAATTCCTTTCCATGGCGTTAGCTGAATGATGGATAACGCTATCAGTGTGACGCAATACATGCATTTGGCAACGGCAGCTCAAGAACCCGCGAATGAGCAAACGCAGCCAGAGATCCGATCATGCGACATGATTCACTTTAAAAATCATAAACATAAAGAATAAAGCTATTCAAATTCGAAATAATGTTAATTTCAAATTGATCTTATAAGCATAAATTAAGGGCCAAGCAGAGCGCCTGATGTGGAGTACGAAGCTCACAACACAACTTCACCAAAGGAATTCAAATATCCGCCACCACTGCGCTCACGTGAATCGCGTCGTGGCGCCAATATTCCAGATCGCAATCGATCAGCCGGCCGCGCTGGTCGTGATTGACCCGGGCGATGCGCAGGCCCGGGCTGCCGATGGAGACTTTCAGCGCTCCCGCCGCTTCCATGGGCAGCGCGGTGGGCACCATTTCGAAACGCACTTGGCCATAGCGAATGTCGTAATGGCTGGCGTAGAGCTCGGTCAGCGACTGGTTCAGGTCCAGATCAAGGATCTGCGGGAAGTAATCGGGGTTGAGGTAGTGCTCGACATAGAGCACCAGCCGTTCATCAATGCGACGGGCGCGGCAGATCTGGATCACGCTGGACAGCGCCGGCAGCTGCAGTAACCCGCAGATGACCGCCGAGGCCGGTTGCAGCCGCGCGGATATCACCTGGGTCGCGGGCACCCGCCCCTGAGCCTGAACCATCGCGTGAAAGTGGCTGCGGCGCATCAGGTCATAGGCCAGTCGCGGCGGTGAAATGAACCAGCCGCGCCGCTCCTCGCGGTAGATCAAGCCCCGCGCCTCAAGCTGCACCAATGCCTCGCGCAAGGTAATGCGGGTGGTATCGAAGACCTCGCTCAGCTTGCGCTCGGCCGGCAACTTGCTGCCCGGCGGCAGCAGACCGTGCTCGATCTGCTCTTGCAGCGCATTGCAGATGGTCGTCACCGCTCGGGGCATTTCTTCGCGCATTGCGTTACCTATCTGGACTAGACCAGCGCTATTTAAGGGCAAGGTCGCTCGCTGACTGGCCCGTTTCGGTGCTCCAGAGCCTAGGCAGCGTAGATGACCGTTGCGTGACATTCCAGCCGGGAGCGGCGGCAACGCCGGACTTCAGGAAATCGTCAGGGCCTTTCAGATCAGGCGCTTGAGCATGGTCTACGCTCATTTCACAGCGATTGCCCGGGTTGTGGCTTGCTCCAGCAAGAGTCGGTCCAGACACGAAAGCGTCATGTTACTGGCCTAACTTGGCTCAGGTATTGCTGACCTAGACCAATCATCCGCAACGAACACTTCTATGAGTCCGTCGAGAAGTGCACAAAGGAGCTTCGAATGAAACACCTTTTGCTGGCATCACTCCTGGGTTCGGCCATCGCGCTGAGCACGTCGGCCATGGCCGCCGACACCGACCTCAAAACCCTCGAAGCCGCGGCCAAGGCCGAAGGCGCGGTCAACAGCGTGGGCATGCCCGATGACTGGGCGAACTGGAAAGGCACCTGGACCGACCTGACCGCTAAATACGGTCTGGTGCACATGGACACCGACATGAGTTCGGCTCAGGAAGTGGCCAAGTTCGATGCGGAAAAAGACAACGCCAGCGCCGACATCGGCGACGTGGGTGCCGCCTTCGGCCCGATCGCTGTCGCCAAGGGCGTCACTCAGCCCTACAAGCCGAGCACCTGGGCGCAAGTGCCTGACTGGGCCAAGGATAAGGAAGGCCACTGGGCGCTGGCCTACACCGGCACCATCGCGTTCATCGTCAACAAAAAACTGTTGCACGGCTCCGACGTACCGACCAAATGGGCTGATCTGAAAAACGGCAAGTACAAGGTCACCATCGGTGATGTCAGCACTGCGGCCCAGGCTGCCAACGGCGTACTGGCCGCTGCGATTTCCATGAAAGGCGATGAGACCAACCTCGCGCCGGGCCTGCAACTGTTCACCGAACTGGCCAAACAAAAGCGCTTGGGCATCAACAACCCAACGATCCAGTCGATGGAAAAGGGCGAAGTGGAAGTGGGCGTGGTCTGGGACTTCAACGGCCTGAGTTACAAGGCCAAGATGACCAATCCTGACGACTACGTGGTACTGATCCCGTCCGACGGCTCGGTGATCTCGGGCTACACCACGATCATCAACAAGTACGCCAAGCACCCGAACGCCGCCAAGCTGGCCCGTGAATACATCTTCAGCGACGCCGGGCAGATCAACCTGGCCAAAGGCAACGCACGCCCGATCCGCGCCGAGCACCTGACATTGCCGCCAGAGGTCCAGGCCAAGCTGCTGCCTAACGAGCAGTACAAGAACGTGACGCCGATCAAAGACGCTGCGGCCTGGGAAAAATCCTCGAAAGCCCTGCCACAGCAGTGGAACGAGCAAGTCATCGTCGAGATGCAGTAATCCTCAACGGCTAACGCAGCCCCCTTGTAGGAGTGAGCTTGCTCGCGATGTCGGTGTGTCACTCGACCTGTCTGTCGCAGGCATACCGCGATCGCGAGCAAGCTCACTCCTACAGTGATGTTTGGCGATCCACCCTCCGGAGATGCCATGAAACACAACGTCATCCTCATCCTGCTGGACGGCCTGAGTTACAGCGTGGCGCAACATGCGATGGGGCATTTGCTGGCCTACCGAAACGCAGGCCGCGCGGCGTTGTACAAACTCGAATGCGAACTGCCGTCGCTGTCCCGCCCGCTGTATGAATGCATCCTGACCGGCGTGGCGCCCATCGACAGTGGCATCGTGCACAACCAGGTTTCCCGGCTTTCCAGCCAGCGCAGCGTGTTTCACTACGCCACCGACGCCGGGCTGACCACTGCCGCTGCCGCGTACCACTGGGTCAGCGAGCTGTACAACCGCAGTCCGTTCATTGCCGCACGCGACCGCCACACCGACGATGCCGAATTACCGATTCAGCACGGGCACTTCTACTACGTCGATCACTACCCCGATTCCCACCTGTTCGACGACGCCGAGCATCTTCGAACAGCGCACGCGCCGCACTTCTTGTTCGTCCACCCGATGAACATCGATGACGCCGGCCACAAGCACGGCCTCGACACCCCGCAGTACCGCAACAGCGCGCGTACCGCCGACATCATTCTCGCCGAGTACCTGCAGCGGTGGCTGGATGCGGGCTATCAAGTGCTGGTGACCGCCGACCACGGCATGAACAACGACCGCTCCCACAATGGCGTGCTGCCGGCAGAGCGCGAAGTCCCGCTGTTCGTGCTCGGTGACGCCTTCAGCCTCGACCCCGAGGCGCGACCGAAACAGAGCGAGATCTGCGGCACCGTCTGCGCGCTGCTCGGCGTACCCCACGACAAACCCTTGTGCAGAGAGGTGCTCAAGTGAATTCACTAAGTCGCGGCAAATGGCTGGGGCTGTTGTGCCTTGTGCCGTTTGCGGTTTTTTTCATCGCGTTTCAGATCGCGCCGCTGGCCTGGGTGGCGATCAACAGCCTGCAATCAGACGCCGGCTGGGGCATCGACAACTTCATCAAGGCGTTCAATTCGCGTTTCTACCGCCAGGCCATGCAGTACAGCCTGGAGATCAGCTTCTGGTCGAGCCTGATCGGCATCATCATCGCAATCCTGGGCAGTTATTCCCTGCGCAAAGTGCCGTCGCGGCTGAGGGATTTCGTCAGCGCCTTCGCCAACATGACCAGTAACTTTTCCGGCGTCCCGCTGGCGTTTGCCTTCATCATCCTGCTCGGTTTCAACGGCGCGCTGACGCTGATTCTCAAACAGGCCGGGATCATCGATGACTTCAACCTGTACTCGAAAACCGGCCTGATCATCCTTTACACCTACTTCCAGATCCCCCTGGGCGTGCTGCTGCTCTACCCCGCTTTCGACGCGCTGCGCGAAGACTGGCGCGAGTCGGCGTCACTGCTGGGCGCCAGCGGCTGGGATTTCTGGCGGCACATCGGCATTCCGGTGCTGACCCCAGCGCTGCTCGGCACCTTCGTGATCCTGCTGGCCAACGCGCTGGGCGCCTACGCCACGGTGTATGCGCTGACCACTGGCAACTTCAACGTCTTGCCGATCCGCATCGCGGCGATGGTGGCGGGCGACATCACGCTGGACCCGAACATGGCCAGCGCTCTGGCGATGATTCTGGTGGGGATGATGACGCTGGTGACCGTCGTGCATCAGTGGCTGTTGAAGAGGAGCTACCATGTCTCGCGCTGAACGCCGCCCGCCGGGGCTCTACCACCGCGTCGTGGTGTACCTGCTATTTCTGATCCTGCTCGCGCCGCTGCTGGGCACCTTTGTGTATTCGATCGCCACCAGTTGGTCGGCGACGATTTTGCCCGACGGCCTGACCTATAAATGGTACGTCGCGCTGTGGAGCGATCCGCGTTTTTTGCGCGCGTTCGGCCAGTCGCTGCTGGTGTGCGTCGGCGCGCTGGCGCTCTCGGTGGTGCTGATTCTGCCGCTGCTGTTCGTCGTGCATTACCACTTTCCCAAGCTCGACGCGCTGATGAACATCCTCATCCTGCTGCCCTTCGCGGTGCCGCCGGTGGTGTCGTCGGTGGGTCTGTTGCAGCTCTACGGTTCGGGGCCGCTGGCGATGGTCGGTACGCCGTGGATTCTGATCGGCTGCTATTTCACCGTGGCGCTGCCGTTCATGTACCGGGCGATCACCAACAACCTGCAGGCGATCAACCTGATTGACCTGATGGACGCCGCCCAGTTGCTCGGCGCCAACACATTTCAGGCAGCGTTTCTGGTGGTGCTCCCGAACCTGCGCAAGGGCCTGATGATTGCCCTGCTGCTGTCGTTCTCGTTCCTGTTCGGCGAGTTCGTGTTCGCCAATCTGCTGGTCGGCACCCGCTACGAGACCCTGCAGGTGTACCTGAACAACATGCGCAACAGCAGCGGTCACTTCAACAGCGCGCTGGTGATTTCCTACTTCTTTTTCGTACTGCTGCTGACGTGGGCGGCCAACCGACTGAACAAGGACAAAGACTGATATGAGCTTCGTCAGTGTCGAAAACCTGCAGAAGAATTACGGCAGCACGGCGGTCTTCAGCGACATCAATTGCGACATCCGCAAGGGCGAATTCGTCACCCTGCTCGGCCCGTCCGGGTGCGGCAAGTCCACCTTGCTGCGCTGCATCGCGGGGCTGACGCCTGTGACCAGCGGCAGCATCTTCCTTGACGGCAAGGACCTGGTGCCGGTGTCGCCGCAGAAGCGCGGCATCGGCATGGTGTTCCAGAGCTATGCGCTGTTTCCCAACATGAACGTGGAGCAGAACGTCGCGTTCGGCCTGCGCATGCAGAATGTCAGTACCGATGAAATGAAGCAGCGGGTGGCCGAGGTGCTGAAGCTGGTGGAGCTGAACGAGTTCGCCACGCGCTACCCGCATCAGCTGTCGGGTGGGCAGTGTCAGCGTGTGGCATTGGCGCGATCGCTGGTGACCCGCCCTCGCCTGCTGCTGCTCGATGAGCCGCTGTCGGCCCTCGATGCGCGCATCCGCAAACACCTGCGCGAGCAGATCCGTGCGATTCAGCAGGAGCTGGGCCTGACGACGATTTTCGTGACCCACGATCAGGAAGAAGCGCTGACCATGTCCGACCGGATTTTCCTGATGAATCAGGGCCGGATCGTGCAGAGCGGCGACGCCGAAACCCTGTACACCTCGCCGGTCGATGCGTTCGCCGCCGGCTTCATCGGCAACTACAACCTGCTGGAAGCCGACGCCGCCAGCCGCCTGATGCAGCGCCCGATCAACAGTCGCGTGGCGATTCGCCCGGAAGCGATTCAATTGAGCCTGACCGGTTCGCTGGAAGGCGAAGTGCGCAGCCACAGCCTGCTGGGCAACGTGATCCGCTATCGCGTCGAAGCTCGGGGCGTGGAGCTGGTGGTCGACGTGCTTAACCGCTCGGCCAGCGACTTGCACCCGAACGGCCAGCGCGTCACCCTGCACATTGAAGCGTCGGCGTTGTGTGAAGTCGCATGAATTAGACGCCAACCCTGTAGGAGCGTGGCTTGTCCCGCGATCGGCGGGGAACCCGTCGTGAAACCTGCGACGAAGGTCAGAATGACACACCGCATTGGCCTGGGTTGCTGCCGGTTCCCGGCAGATCGCGGGACAAGCCACGCTCCTACAGTTGATCTGCGTGTGAATGATTTAAGAGGACAGTTTTAATGGCTTTAGCAATTTTCGATCTGGACGAAACCCTGATCCACGGTGACTGTTCAAGCCTGTGGAGCGAGCAGATGGGGCGTTTGGGCTGGGTCGATCCCGAGTGGTTCATGAAGAAGGACCACGAACTGATGGAAGCCTACGGAAAGGGCGAACTGGCCATGGAAGACTACATGGCGTTCAGCCTGGACCCGATGGTCGGGCGCACGCCGGAGGAAGTGGATTTTCTGGTGGGGCCGTGGGTTGAGGATTACATCGAGCCGATCATTTTCAGCGACGCGACCAAGGCCATCGCCGAACACCGCGCCGCCGGGGATCGCATCCTGATCATCTCGGCGTCGGGGGTGCATCTGGTCAAGCCCATTGCCGAGCGCATCGGCGTTGATGAAGTGCTGGCCATTGATCTGGACGTCGCCCATGGCGTCTACACAGGTAAAACCAGCGGCGTGCTCACCTACCGCGAAGGCAAGATCACCCGCTTGATGGCGTGGCTGGATCAGGAAGGCGAGAACCTTGAGGGGGCGAGTTTCTATTCGGACTCACGCAATGACCTGCCGCTGCTGCAGAAGGTCGACTTTCCCCATGCGGTGAACCCGGACCCGGCGCTGCGTGAAGCAGCAGAAAACGCGGGATGGCCGATTCACCACTGGAAGTAATCCATTCGCCCGCCCAAGGCATTCACGTTGTGGGATCAAATCCATTCGCGACACGGAAGGACAGCCGACACGCCTCGTCGACTGAAATATCCTTCGCGAATGAGTTTGCTTTCAGCAGCTACCCCCGAATTCGACATAAGCCCTTAGGTACTGATCATTTCTTCTATCAGAACTGTCATTTGTGACAGTAGCCAACTCTCATGACGCGGCGCCTAATGACGCCTGCCTTCACTGACAGGAGTCAACGAAATGTCTAGCACCCCGCCCAGCTCCGCCACTGATAGCCGCCTGAAGCGAACCGGAACTGCAACGGCCAACTATGAAGTGGAAATCTTCGATGGCAGCACTTCCATCGGCAAAACCACTGCAAACGCCAGTGGAGTGTGGACCCTGCCAATCACCGACCTCACGGTCGGCGCCCACGCCTTAAAAGCACAGCTTCTAAACGGCCATGGAGAAGAGTCGACGGTGTACAGCTTCACCATCCTTGCATTGGCTGCACCGACCATCACCAGTGTCAAGGACTCGAGGGGCGTTGAAATTCCGCAAGGTGATTCCACCCTCGATACCAGCGTAACCATCACCGGCACTGCAGCGGCCAATGAAGACATTGAGATCTTCGATGGCGCTGCGTCAAAAGGTACGGCGAGCACTGATGCCAGTGGCGTCTGGACCAGGACACTCACCAACCAAGCTATTGGGGGCCATGCAATCAAGGCCAGGGCCCTTTACGGCAACGAACAAGAGTCGGCAGTGCGGACATTCACGATCGCTGCTCCTCTGGACTTCAATGTCTCCCCGGTTGCGCTGCAAGCCACGCTCTACATGATCTGGAGAAATCCGGGAGCCCCTGCGCTGCCGACCTTTCCGGCCGGATCCACGATTACTCGCACCGCCTCCGGTGGCCAGCCGCCTTATACCTACAGTTCGTCCAACGACAGCGTGGCTAATGTGACCAGTGATGGACTCGTCAGCCCTCGCGGCAACGGGGCCGCCACGATCACGGTGAGAGACAACACAGGGCAATCAAAAAACTACACCGTGACGGTCAGTAATGTCTGGACGGTGGAATACATTGGCTCTTTTATCCACCGAGGAGCCGTGGAGTATCAACGGCCAGGCGGGCATCTGTCCGATACGGGGGAACTGGGCAGGATTGGCGATCAACATCGGGGCCACTGGCCGGCAGGCATTCCCAATGGCTGGTACTGGTCAAACGAACGTCAACCAGGACTTTTTGAAGAGTACTGGGCCAAGAGTACGTCCGATGGAGCGGTGCAGGTATTCCTGGCGGCCACAGCTGTCGATACGTTTTCTGTCTACCCAAGAAACCCCTGAAGCCGCACAGGCCGTTTGCTGCGGTGATCTTTCGGCACCGCAACAGACGACCCGTATCGTCAGCGGTCAGACCAGGCTTTCGTTGATCACCAGCACGACTTTGCCCGACACCTGATTGGTCGCCAGCTCCGCGTAGGCCGCTTCCGCTTCACTGATCGGAAAGCTGCGCGCCAGTTGTGGCTTCAAGCGGCCTTCGGTGAACAGCGGCATGACGTGTTGGCCCAGGTCGCTGAGCAGGTCGGCCTTGAACGGGTCGTCGCGGCTGCGCAGGGTCGAGCCGAGGATATGGATGCGCTTGCCCAGCACCTGAGCGAGGTCCAGCTCGGACTTGCTTCCGCCCATCAGCCCGATCAGCACCAGACGACCGTCAACGCCAAGCACCTTGAGGTTCAGCGCCGCGTAGTTGGCGCCCACCGGGTCAAGGATGACGTTGAACGGCGCAAAGTCGTTCAGCGCGTCGAGGTTCTCATTGCGCAGCACACCGCCCTGGGCGCCGAGGGATTCGCAATACGCCAGCCGCTCCGCCGAGCCCACGGTGACCCAGACCGGGTTGCCGAAGGCCTTGCACAGCTGAATGGCAGCTGAACCAACTCCACTTGCTCCGGCGTGCAGCAACACTTTTTCGCCGGGCTGGAGACCGGCCAGCTGAAACAGGTTGAGCCAGGCGGTGGCGTACACCTCGGGTATCGCCGCTGCTTCGTGCAGCGAAATCCCCTCGGGCACCGGTAGCACATGCCGCGCGTCGACCACGACTTCTTCGGCCATCGCCCCGCCCGCAACGAGCGCACACACGCGGTCGCCGACTTCCCAGGCGCAGCCCGGGCCAACCTCGGCAATCACCCCTGAACATTCCATGCCGAGGATTTCCGTCACACCCGGCGGTGGCGGGTAATGCCCCGAGCGTTGCAGCAAATCGGCACGATTAAGTCCGGCGGCTGCCACCTGGATGCGGACTTGTCCTACATCCAGCGTCGGCGATGGCTCATCAACCCATTCCACACGACCTTCCACGCCTTGCAATGCTTTCACGGTGCCTCCATAGTGAGTCTTGACTGAGCCCATGTGCCTCACGGCCACTGGGCTTTTTGCATTATGCGACCGTGTTCTGACCGAACCGGCGACCTCCAAAGACGGCCTAATATGCGTTATCAATTGTCCCCGCGTCGAATCAGCATGAAGCATTTTTTACCCAGCACCACCCTTGCATTACTCATTGGCCTGACTGTCCTGCCAATGTCGGCCAGTTCGTTTGCTGCCAACAGCTGGGATAATCTTCAACCTGATCGCGATGAAGTCATCGCCAGTCTGAATGTCGTGGAGCTGCTCAAGCGCCACCATTACAGCAAGCCGCCGCTGGACGACAAGCGTTCGGAAATCATCTATCAGAGCTACCTGAAACTCCTCGATCCTGCGCGCAGCTACTTCCTCGCCAGTGACATCGCCGAGTTCGACAAGTGGCGTTTCCAGTTCGACGACTTCCTCAAGAGCGGCGACCTGGCCCCAGGCTTTACTATCTATAAGCGTTATCTGGACCGCATCAAGTCGCGTCTGGATTTCGCGCTTGCGCAGCTGAGCAAGGGCGTCGACAAGATCGACCTGAACACCCAGGAAACCTTGCTGGTTGATCGCAAGGACGCGCCATGGGCCAAGAACGAAGCCGAGCTCGACGACCTCTGGCGCAAGCGCGTCAAGGACGAGGTTCTGCGCTTGAAGATCGCCGGCAAAGACCCCGCGAAGATTCAGGAAACCCTGACCAAGCGCTACAAGAACCAACTCGCGCGCCTGAGCCAGACCCGCAGCGAGGACGTGTTCCAGGCTTACCTGAATACCTTCGCGATGTCCTACGATCCGCACACCAACTACCTGTCACCTGACAGTGCGGAAAACTTCGACATCAACATGAGCCTGTCCCTGGAAGGGATCGGCGCTGTCCTGCAGAGCGACAACGACAACGTCAAGATCGTGCGCCTGGTGCCGGCCGGCCCTGCCGCCAAGACCAAGCAAGTGGCCACCGCCGACAAGATCATCGGCGTTGCCCAGGGCGACAAAGAGATGGTCGATGTGATCGGCTGGCGCCTGGATGAAGTGGTCAAACTGATCCGCGGTCCGAAGGGTTCGGTCGTGCGCCTGGAAATCGTCCCGGCCAGCAATGCGCCAAGCGACCAGACCACCAAAATCGTCTCGATCACCCGCGAAGCCGTGAAGCTCGAAGAGCAAGCGGCGAAGAAGTCGATCCTGCACCTGAACCAGGACGGCAAGGATTACAAGCTGGGCGTCATCGAGATCCCCGCTTTCTACCTGGACTTCAAGGCCTACCGCGCCGGCGATCCCGAGTACAAGAGCACCACCCGCGACGTCAAGAAACTGCTGACCGAATTGCAGTCCGAGAAAGTCGACGGCGTGGTCATCGACCTGCGTAACAACGGTGGCGGTTCGTTGCAGGAAGCCACCGAGCTGACCAGTCTGTTCATCGACAAAGGCCCGACCGTTCTGGTGCGTAACGCCGACGGCAAGGTCGATGTGCTGGAAGACGAAAACAGCGGTGCGTTCTACAAAGGCCCGATGGCGTTGTTGGTCAACCGCCTCTCGGCCTCGGCTTCGGAGATTTTCGCCGGCGCCATGCAGGATTATCACCGCGCGCTGATCATCGGCGGCCAGACCTTCGGTAAAGGCACCGTGCAGACCATTCAGCCGCTGAACCATGGCGAGCTGAAACTGACGCTGGCCAAGTTCTACCGTGTTTCCGGTCAGAGCACCCAGCACCAGGGCGTACTGCCGGACATCGCCTACCCGTCGATCATCGACACCAAGGAAATCGGCGAAAGCGCACTGCCTGAAGCGATGACTTACGACACCATCAAGCCGGCGATCAAGCCTGCGGTGGATCCGTTCAAACCGTTCCTCGCCCAGCTGCAATCGCGTCATGACGTGCGTTCGGCCAAGGACGCCGAGTTTGTCTTCATCGAAGAGAAACTGGCGCTGGCGAAGAAGCTGATGAGCGAAAAGACCGTCAGCCTCAACGAAGCCGAGCGCCGCAAGCAACACGCCGACATCGAGAGCAAGCAGCTGGCGATGGAGAACGTGCGTCGCAAGGCCAAAGGCGAAGAGCCGCTCAAAGAGCTGAAGAAGGAAGACGAAGACGCGCTGCCTTCGGACGACGACAAGACCAAACCCGAGGATGACGCCTACCTGGCTGAAACCGGGCGCATCTTGCTCGATTATCTGGGCTTGAGCGGTTCGGTGGCGAAAAAGTAAAACGCCATGAGACGTGACGAAATGATGGCAATTCGTCATCAAACAGTCATGAAGCTGTCGTGAAATAGCGGGGCTCGACGCCACAGGCGTCCAGCCCCTTTTTCTTGCCCCGAGATTGCCATGACCGTGACTGAGCAGCTGGGCGCTTTGAGTTCGATCCTGACTCACGGCGACTTGCACAGCCTGTTCCAACCGATTGTGTCGCTATCGGATCGGCGCATTCTCGGCTACGAAGCCCTGACTCGCGGTCCTTCCAACAGCGCGCTGCATTCCCCCATCAGCCTGTTCGCCGTAGCCCGCCAGGCCGGGCGCCTGAGCGAACTGGAACTGGCCTGCCGCGAGTCGGCTTGCCGTCGCTTCAGCCAACAGAAGCTGGACGGCAAGCTGTTTCTCAACATATCGCCGGAGTCCCTGCTGGAAGCCTCGCACCCGCCGGGGCGCACCTTGCAGCTGTTGCAGCGCTACGGCATACCGCCGAGCCGCGTGGTCATCGAACTGACCGAGCAGACCCCGACCGATGACTTTGGCCTACTCTACAACGCGCTGTATCACTACCGCGATATGGGCTTCTCCATCGCCCTGGATGATTTGGGCGCAGGGTATTCGAGCCTGCGGCTGTGGTCCGAGCTGCGCCCGGATTACGTGAAGATCGACCGGCACTTCATCGACGGCATTCATCAGGACGCGGTCAAGCGCGAGTTTGTGGGCTCCATGCTGCAGATGGCCAAAGCGTCGCGGGCGCTGGTGATCGCTGAAGGCATCGAGTTGCAGGAAGAGCTGGCGGTCTTGATCGACATGGGCGTCGAACTGGTTCAGGGCTATTTGCTGTGCCGTCCGCAGGAGTTTCCGCCCCGTGACGCTCGCGCCCTGCTGCCGAAAATCGACCCGGCCGCTGCGACCCTGACGGAGGAAACCAGCGACCTCAGCGCCCTCCTCAACGAGCTGCCGGCGGTGGTGCAGACCACGCCCACCGCAACGGTGCTGGAGGCGTTTCGCAAGCAGGCCAATCTCAACTCCCTGGCGGTGCTGGATGATCAGCATCAGCCGATCGGCATCGTCCACCGCCACTCGCTGTCGGACGTGCTGCTGCAGCCCTTCGCCACCGAACTGTATGCGCGCAAGCCCATTAGTCGTCTGATGAGCGACGACTTTCTGGCCGTCGAGCTGAGCCAGTCGCTGCAGCAGGTCAGCCGGCTGATCACCAGCCGCGCGCGGCAACGCATCGAAGAAGATTTCATCATCATGCAGAACGGCCTCTACCTTGGGCTGGGCCGGGTGATCGATGTACTGAAGCTGATTACCGAAGTGAAGATCCAGCAGGCGCGCTACGCCAACCCGCTGACCCTGCTGCCGGGCAACGTCCCGATCCAGCAATGCCTGACCCGACTGTTGCAGCAGGGTCGCGAGTCGATGATCTGCTACGTGGACATCGACAGCTTCAAGCCCTTCAACGACATCTACGGCTACGGGCGCGGCGACGAGGTTCTGCTGTGTCTGGCGCATTGCCTGAACGACCGGATTGACCCGAGCCGCGACTTTGTCGGCCACATCGGCGGCGACGATTTCCTGATGGTGCTGGGCTCGGACGACTGGCGCAAACGCCTGAACATGTTATTGGAAGATTTCCAGAACCAGTGCCGACGCTTCTACCGCGCCGAGCATCTGGAGGCTGGCTGCTTCGTCGCGCTCAACCGCCAGGGCCAACGCCAGGAATTCCCGCTGCTGTCGCTGTCCATCGGCGTCGTGCACCTGCACCCGGAGGTGTGCACAACCCTCGACGCCAGCCAGCTTGCCGAACTGGCGTCTCAGGCCAAGCATCACGCCAAAGAAGTGATTGGCGCGAGCGTGCATGTGATCAATACCCGAGAGGCGGAGGTGATGGCGACGTTGAATCAGGCGGTTTTGGGGTAACCGACGGGTTCGCCAGCAAGCTGCTTCTATGGATTTGCGGAGGCATGCAAATCCGCAGCAGCAACGATTTCCTTACCGGCCTTGCGGTGGCCAGACCAAAGCAAGGGTTGCTAGCTCACCCTCCATCCGTAGGAGCCAGCTTGCTGGCGAATGCAACGGACTGTTACTGATACATCCACTGACAGAACGCGTGCCTCCACCCAGCCCCCTCATTCCACGGAGGTCTTCCACACTCACGTCATATTTTGAACCCTAGCGCGGACGCAAAGGAGACTGCATCGCACTAGCCTTCCGGCACTTTCGCCAGACAGGAGGGCTGAATCCCGTGTCGAAGATCTATCACGCAGGAAGGTTGCGGACCGGACGCTATTCCCAGTCGGGGCAAATCTACCTCATCACGACGGTGACCCATCAACGGCAGTGCTTCTTTGGAAACTGGCAAATGGGCCGACTGCTCGTACAGCAGTTTCGCGACGCACAGGCGCAAGGCCTTGCGAACTCGCTGGCCTGGGTTGTGATGCCGGATCACTTTCACTGGCTTGTGGAGCTGGGCGACTGTGATTTGGAAAAGCTGGTGTTGGGGGTGAAATCGCACACTGCTCGAAACGTGAACAAATCCCTCGGCCGGTCGGGTCGATTCTGGCAGCGGGGATTTCACGATCGGGCGATCCGAGATGAAGAAAATCTGCAGAGTGTCGCCCGATACATCGTTGCAAACCCCATCCGCGCGGGGCTGGTGAGGCGCGTGCAGGATTATCCGCTGTGGGATGCCGCATGGGTTTGACGCGCTGATTGTTGCGCGCGGGCTTTAGGCTAGCGAGGGTCGGGCCACGACCGATAACATCGGGCCCGACCTCAATCCGTAGGAGCCGGCTTGCTGGCGAATGCATTGTGTCAGGCACATTCATATCGGCTGACGGATCGCGGTTCGCCAGCAAGCCGGCTCCTACCAATTCGCGTTCGCCTTTGGATTCGTGGCGTCGGTGCGTGCGTGTGTTAATCCACGTTCGGTCTTGGATCGCGGCGTCGGTGCGCGAATGTTGAGTTCAGCTCGCATGCACGGCCGGGGTGGGATATTCGACGAGGCGTATGACGGTCGCGGCATTACCCATGAAAGCTGGCCCGACCTCAACCCGTAGGAGCCGGCTTGCTGGCGAATGCGTTGTGTCAGGCACATTCATATCGGCTGACGGATCGCGGTTCGCCAGCAAGCCGGCTCCCAATTCGCGTCTGCATTTGGATTCCGCCAAGTCGTTAATCCACGCCCTGCTTTGGATTCGCCAGGCGCCATGATTGTCATCCGCCTCCAGATCGGATTGCTTGGAACACGATCCAAGACCTACTCCGGTATGCTCGGCTGCGGGTACTCAAATTCGAAGACACGGGCCACTTCCGAGGCGTGCCAGGACGCTGCAGCGATGCCGTCAGAGGGTCCGGAGAAACGGCCGAGGCGTTCGACGCATTCAAAGAACCCGGTGCGAGGCAGACGGCTGGCGCCCTGACTGATCACCAACGAACTGCGCAATGGCTGCTCGGCGCGGGCGTCGAGGGCGGCGAGGTGTTCAAGGGCGGCAGTCAGGGTTTGCATGGCGGGGGTGGGTAACTGCAACCGCTCAAGCAACGCGCGATAGGTCACCAGATGACGCTGACGACGGGCCAGGTCCAGTTCGGCGAGCAGCCCGTCCCAGTGCTGGCGACTGATGCGCACGCTCATGCCTCACCCCGCCAGCCCGCGACGCCCAGCTCCCACGCCAGACTCCGGCGAATGGCCGCGTCCAGCTCACGGGCGCCGCTCTCAATCAGGTCCAGGTAAGAAGGACTGATGCCGACCGTGCGCGCCAGTTGCGCCACTGCCAGGCCCTTGGCCTCGCGCAATGCACCCAACTGAGATAAAGAAGGCAGGTCTGCGGCGGATGAGGACTGTTCAGACTCGGCCTGGATGTGGGTAGCCGCCTCTGGCTCCGGGCCAGGCGCAACACCTGCGGCGCGCAACAGGGCCTGATACTGCGCCCATGGCAGCACCGCATATTCCGGCTCTCCATCGCGCGAAATAATCTGAAGATCCATAACGCTCCCCTGTAGGACTAAACACGCTTTTACGCAGTCTTTTTCTAAGTATGGGCGGCATCTTAACAGCGGTTGGCTACGACTTGGGTGTGGGGATCACTGCAGCACTGGCGACGGAATGGATGAGCTGCACCAACCCGCGTTCAAATCTTTTTCTCGTGCTCCAGCAGGACAGGCGTTGCCGGCAAACGCTCGACCACCGCGAGCTTCTCCGGGTTCTGCAATTCGCGCCAGGCACGGAATGCACTGAGCTCGGCTTCGAGGTGCTTCATCACCCAAGCCAGCACGGCGATGTCGTCCAGCATACCCAAGCCGGGGATCCAGTCGGGAATCGCGTCCAGTGGGCTGAGGAAATACATCAGACCGGCCACGATAGAGAGAATCGCCTTACCGCTGATAGCGCGATATTCCCCGCGCCAGTAGGCCAGGCACAGCGCTTGAAGCAGTTTCAAATCGTCTTTGATCTTGCCCAGCCGACCGCCCTCACTGGCGGTTTTACCTGCAACGGCGAACAGCAACGCGGGCAGGCGACCCGCCGCCATCAAGCGCTTGGCCATGGGCAGATAACGAATGAGATTCCAGGGTGCTTTCATATCCACTCCACGATTACCGATAAAAATCGACATTCCGGCTGACTGCGTAAGCCGCAGTCGCCTGCTGACGCGTGTGCGCGTTCCGCCCCCAAAGGTTATCCACACAAATTGTGGATAACCTTGTGAACAGACCCGCTTTTCGGGGTCGGAACGCCCGTTCTACAGGGGCCGGACTTAGATCGCGCGTTTTTTACACACATAAAAACCCGCGAAAATCGTTGACTCACTGGGGCTGTGGCGCTAGCCACAATCCAATGAGCACCGCGATGAGCGCCCCGCAGCCTCCGACAAATCCCGGGTTAAAGCCCGTTGACTGACCGACATGGGACTCTGCCCGTCCATGCCGGTTCGATGAAATAGGCCCGGAAATGAAAATGCCCCGTCGAGACGGGGCATTTCTTTCAAGCGGTAACCGGACTTACGAACGATTACTTCTTGGCGGCTGGCTTGGCCGGTTCGGCGGCCGGGGCAGCCTCTTCTTCTTCATCAGCGCCGGCGGCAGCATCATTGGCGCCTGCAGCAGCAGGGTCCTTGATGCCCAGCAGTTCGAGGTCGAAGACCAGAACCGAGTTCGCCGGGATCATTGGGCTAGGGCTCTGTGCGCCGTAGGCCAATTCGCTAGGGATGTAGAGTTTGACTTTCTCGCCGACGTGCATCAGCTGCAGACCTTCGACCCAGCCCGGGATCACGCCGCTGACCGGCAGATCAATCGGGCTGCCACGTTCAACAGAGCTGTCGAACACTTTGCCGTCAGTCAGCTTGCCTTCGTAGTGAACGGTCACGACATCAGTCGGCTTCGGTACTGGACCGTCGGCTTTCTTGATGATTTCGTATTGCAGGCCGGAAGCAGTCGTGGTGACTTCCTTACGCTTGCCGTTCTCTTCGAGGAACTTCTTGCCGGCGGCTGCCGACTCTTCGCTCATCTTGGCCATGCGCTCTTCAGCGCGCTTTTGCAGGTCGCCAAATGCTGCAACCAACTCTTCGTCTTTGAGCTTCTGCTCTTTCTTGCCAACGGCGTCTTCGATACCCAGCGCTACCGCTTTGGAATCCAGATCGTCCATGCCTTCCTGAGCCAGGCTTTTGCCCATGTTCAGGCCGATGCCGTAAGAGGCTTTCTGGGCCGGGGTTTTCAGCTCAACGGTGCTGGCTTGCTTGTCGCAGCCCGCGAGTACCAGACCGACCAGGGCAATCGCCGCTGCCAACCGATGCTGTTTCATTCTGTTTCCTTGTTCATGCGCCAATAGGGCAAACGAGTAAAGCCGCGAGCTTATCAGGCTGCCGCGATCAATGGCTACCGGCATGAGAGGGAGAAAAGGCAGATAAGTTCAGGTATCCAAAGGTTTTCTTGTTTGATCGAGAAATTCGTTCAGTTGGGGTTCAGGGGACAGCCACGGGGGGAGAGAACGGCGCTAATACACGTCGCGCACATAGCGCTTATGCTCGGTCAGACAGCGAAGCTGTTCGGCCGCCTTTTCCAGGCTGACGCCGCCCTGTTCGCTGATCACACGACGCAGCGCCTGATCGACATCCCGCGCCATCCGCGAAGCATCGCCGCAGATGTACAGGTGCGCGCCCTCCTCCAGCCAGCGCCAAAGTTCGGCGCCCTGTTCCTGTATGCGCTGTTGAACGTAGATTTTCTCTGCCTGATCCCGGGAAAACGCCAGGCTCAGCCGAGTGAGCAGGCCGTCCTGCTGCATGCCTTGAAGCTCGTCGCGGTAATAAAAGTCGGTGGCCTGATGCTGCTCGCCGAAGAACAGCCAGTTCCGGCCCCGATCGCCCCGGGCGCGCCGCTCTTGTAAAAACGCTCTGAACGGCGCCACACCGGTGCCCGGACCGATCATGATCATCGGCACATTGCCATCGCCCGGCGGGCGAAAATGCCGCGTAGGCTGCAGGAAAATCGGCACCTCGCACTCGCCCGCACGATCCGCCAGAAAGGTCGACGACACGCCTTTGCGCGATCCATAGCGCACCGCGGAAACCGTCAGGTGAACTTCATCGGGATGCGCTTTGGCGCTCGACGCGATGGAATAAAGCCGCGGCTGAAGGGGCTTGAGATGATCAAGCCATTCCTGCGCAGAGCAGGCGATGGGAAACTCGCGCAATACGTCGGCCAACTGCCGGCCCCACAGCCAGTCCTTAAGCTCGCTTTTGAAGGGTTCGGTCAGCAGGGTTTTCAGATCGTTGCTGCCGTTACGCTCGGCGATGAACGCCAAAGTGTCTGCGCCAGGTCGCGCAATCTCGAACTGCTCGGCCAGCGCCTGACACAGCGGCACGTCGCCAGCCTTCACGCCACGCACCGGTTGCTCGGCGTTCAGACCCGTAAGCTCGAGCCACTCGTTCACCAGTTCAGGGCAATTGCGCGGCCACACCCCCAACGCGTCGCCGGCTTCATAGGTCATTCCTGAACCTTCAAGGGTCAATGCCAGTTGCCGCGTGTCCTTGGCGGCGCCCTCCGCATTCAGTCGCCGGTTGAGCGACACCCTGGCGTGATGGGGCTGTGTCCGTGAAGGCTGTCGCCCAACAACCGGGGCGTTGTCAGTGATTGAAGGGGTAGGAAGATTCAGCGACAGCGCCTGCTGCAACCCGGTGAACCAGCTGTCTGCGTGGGCCTGGTATTCGCCGTCGCAATCGATTCTGGGGAGCAGTGACGAAGCGCCCAGGTGCTGCAGGCGCTGGTCGAGGTTCTTGCCGTGCTGGCAAAAACGGTCGTAACTCGAATCGCCCAGCGCCAGCACGGCATAGCGCAAAGATTCCAGACGTTCTTGCCGGGCAGCCAGTGACTGCCAGAACCGTTGCCCGTTATCGGGTGATTCGCCGTCGCCGAAGGTGCTGCTGATCAGTGCGACGTTCTGCAGTTGGTCAAGACACTCGCCGGGGAAATTGTCCATCGCCGCCACGTGAACGGGCACGCCGGCAGTCTTCAACCGGTCGCCGAACTGCCGGGCCAACGCTTCGGCATTGCCGGTTTGTGATGCCCAGAGCAGCGTCAAAAGCGGCGCCTGGTCAGGTGCTGTCTGCGTCTCGGTCTCAGCTTGGGGCAAATCAAGGAAGCGATGCCCGATCAGCTCGACCTTGCGCAAGGCGACCGCACAACACTTGAATTCGGGCTGGCGGGAGATCGGGTCGACGGCGTCGTTGGTCACGGCGTTAATCGCCAGCTTTTCGCCATACACGTCATTCCAGTGAAAGGGCGCGAAGCAGTTGCCCGGCAGCACGCGGTCGCTGATCACCGCAGGCAACACCGCCAGGCCTCGTACGGAACGGATTTCCACGCCATCGCCTTCGCGGATGCCCAGCGCAAGGGCATCGTCGGGGTGCAGCTCGACGAACGGATGGGCATTTAGCGCGTTCAGTGTCGGGACTTTCCCGGTCTTGGTCAGGGTGTGCCACTGGTGTTGCAGGCGGCCGGTGTTGAGCACCATCGGAAATGCATCGTTGGGCAGTTCAGCGGGAGGCATGTGCGGACGTGGGAAAAATACCGCTTTGCCGTTTGCGGTGGGAAAGACAATCGCCGGGCGTGCTGGTGTGCCCCGCTCGACGGGCCGCGCGTTGATCTCGCTGAGGTAGCGAATCGGATTGCGCACGCGCTCGTCATCGGGCGCGCACGGCCACTGCATCGGTTGATCCCGAAGCCGCCCATAGCTGGCGCCGCGAATGTCGTAGCCCGTGGCGGGGTTCCACGCCTGTTTGATTTCCTCGAACACTTCCTCCGCCGAGGCGTAACTGAAGGCGTCGGCGAAGCCCATTTCACAGGCGACCCTGGCGATGATCTGCCAGTCCGGCAACGCCTGGCCCGGTGCATCGACGGCTTTCTGTGTCAGGTTTAGATTGCGTTCGGAATTGATCATCACCCCTTCCGCCTCAGCCCAGAGCGCGCCCGGCAACAAGATGTCGGCGTAGCGATTGGTCTCGGTGTCGAGGAAGGCGTCCTGGGTGATGACCAGTTCGGCGGTCTTCAGGGCGTCGATGACCGTGGTGCGGTTGGCAACGCTGGCGACCGGGTTGGTGCAGATGATCCAGCAGGCCTTGATCACGCCCTCGCGCATCTGCTCGAACAGGTCGATGGTGCCGCCGCCGGGCATGTGCGGGATGCTGCCCTCCGGGATGCGCCAGAGGTCTTCGATGAAGCGGCGGTCGGCGTCTACCAACACCGAGCGCTGTCCGGGAAGTCCCGGGCCCATGTAGCCCATTTCCCTTCCGCCCATGGCATTCGGTTGCCCGGTCAGGGAAAACGGACCGCTGCCGGGCCGGCAAATCGCCCCGGTCGCCAAATGCAGATTGCACAGCGCATTGGTGTTCCAGGTGCCGTGGGTGCTCTGGTTCAGGCCCATGGTCCAGCAACTCATCCACTCGGGCGCCGCGCCGATCATCCGCGCAGCCTGACGAATGTCGGCTTCGGCCAGGCCGGTGATCTGCGCGACGTATGCGGGCGCGTACTCGGCGAGGAAGTCGGGCATAACGTCCCAGCCCTGGGTGAACGAGGCAATGAAGTCGGCATCGGTGTCGCCGTTCTTCACCAGCAAGTGCAACAGCCCATTGAGCAGCGCGAGGTCGGTGCCCGGTTTGATTTGCAGGAACAGGCCGGCCTTGTCGGCGGTGGCACTGCGCCGGGGGTCGACGACGATCAGCTTCGCCCCGGCCTTGACCCGGTCCATCATGCGCAGGAACAGGATGGGGTGACAGTCGGCCATATTGGCGCCGATCACAAAAAACAGGTCGGCCTTGTCTAAGTCATCGTAGG
Source organism: Pseudomonas sp. CFBP 8772 (assembly GCF_014841665.1). NCBI lineage: Bacteria > Pseudomonadati > Pseudomonadota > Gammaproteobacteria > Pseudomonadales > Pseudomonadaceae > Pseudomonas > Pseudomonas sp. CFBP 8772. The sequence goes on from NZ_JACYUI010000004.1 coordinate 26,789, forward strand.
ACCCGGGCGGGCCGTCCGCGCCCAACGAGAGCTTGTAGCCGCTGCCCGCGCTGGCCATGCACAGCCGCGAGTTGGACTCGATATTGGCCGTGCGCACGAAGCCCTTGGCGAGCTTGGTGGCCAAGTACTGCGCCTCCAGAGACATCTGCCCCGAGACGTAAAACGCCAGTGCACCGGGACCGTCGCGATCCAGAATCCCACGCAAGCGCCGGGCGGTTTCGCTGATGGCGGCGTCCATTTCCGCGCGCACTGGCTCGTGGCTGCGCTGATGGCGGATGTAGGCGGACTCCATCCGCCCCGACTCGGCAATCGCCTGGCCGCAGGTGGCGCCTTTGGTACACAGTCGGCCGAAATTGCTCGGGTGCGTCTTGTCGCCGACGACCTTGATGACCCGGTTGTCCTCGACCTGCATGACGATGCCGCAACCGACGCCACAATAAGGACACACGCTCTTTACGCTGCTGCTCGCCATATTCCGTTTCCTGAAAGCAAAAAAAGACGCCCTGTTCTCATCCGTTGGAAAACGGAGAGCACACGGCGCCTTTGTCGTGAATATGGCAATCGGCGTTGATTGCCTGTGAACAGGATATTGCAAACAGCAGGCCAGCCTGGCCGTGGAACGTGCAGCGGGCGGTTTCAGCGAAAGTTGCCCACACGATCAATGGGCGTTGAGCTTCACCGTGGGGCGCACCAGTGTAAATCGCACCCTTTTCGAGCCGGAACCGTTCGCTATGGAGGGCGACGAGATCGAATAACGATCACGCTTCTGGCCCGTCAAACCTGCGCATCTGGCCGGAAAGAAACGGGGCGGACGCGTCGATATTCCCACTGGCACAGCCATTGCTAAGTCTCTTATCAAGTCCAGCCTGAACACGCGGTTGGCAGCCCTGGCCGGTCAACGCGGACCGCCAGCCGTTCGCGGCGTCGGGCTCACCAGGTTGGCGTCGACACTGTGGTCGCGCGGCAACCCCTAAAAGAACAGGCAAAGGCGCCTGGAACCGAGAGGTTCCGGGCGCCTTTTTTTTTGCTTTCGAAAAACCTGATTGGCCTTGGCCGGGACTCGATATGAACACCACAGTCGCCCCACTCAACGACGTCCAAACCCTGATCGTCATCGGCAACGGCATGGTGGGTCACCACTGCGTCGAGCAACTGATCGCCGCCGGCGCCCTCGAGCGCTATCGCATTCATGTGTTCGGTGAGGAAGGCCAGCGCGCCTACGACCGCGTGCATCTGTCCGAATACTTTGGCGGTCGCGACGCCGAGTCACTGGCGATGAGCGCTGCTTCTTTATATGAGCAGACCGGGCTTGCGCTGCACCTGGGTGTGCCGGTGCTGGAAATCGACCGGGCGCGGCGCGAAGTGATCACCGCCAAGGGCAGCTTCGGGTACGACAAGCTGGTGCTGGCGACGGGTTCCTATCCTTTCGTACCGCCCATCGAAGGCGCTGAAGGCCATTCTCGGCTGGTCTACCGCACCCTGGACGACCTCGACACCATCCGCGCCGCCGCCAGCCAGGCGAAACGCGGCGTGGTGGTTGGCGGGGGGCTGTTGGGACTGGAAGCGGCCAACGCGCTGAAGTCCCTGGGCCTGGAAGCCCACGTGGTGGAATTCGCGCCGCGCCTGATGCCGGTGCAGCTGGATGACCACGGCGGCGCCGCCCTGAAGGCGCGCATCGAAGCGCTGGGCGTGGGCGTGCACCTGTCCCGCGCGACGCAATCCATCAGCGCGGGGGAGGAATACCTCTACCGGATGAATTTCGCCGGCGATGAATTCCTCGAAACCGATCTGATCGTCTTCTCTGCCGGCATACGCCCCCAGGACGCCCTCGCCCGCCAGTGTGAACTGGCGCTGGGCCCGCGCGGCGGCATCGCCATCGACGAACATTGCCGCACCAGCGACGCCGACATTTTCGCCATCGGTGAGTGCGCCGCCTGGAACGGCAGCGTTTTCGGCCTCGTCGCGCCGGGTTATCAAATGGCGCGCAACGTCGCCGCGCAATTGTGCGACCTGACCGCCGAGCCATTCTTCGGCGCTGACATGTCCACCAAACTGAAACTGCTCGGAGTCGATGTCGGCTCCATCGGCGATGCCCACGGCGCGTTGACGGGCGCGCGCAGCTACCGGTTTATCGACGAGGCCACCGGCAGTTATCGCCGCCTGGTGGTGTCCGCCGATGGCAAAAAGGTGCTCGGCGCCGTGCTGGTGGGCGACAACAGCTATTACGACACCTTGCTGCAATACGTGCAGAACGGCATCAAGCTGCCGGCCGATCCGTCCAGCCTGATCCTCCCCCACAGCGACGGCGCGCCGACGCTTGGCGCCGATGCCCTGCCCGCCACGGCAACCATTTGCTCGTGCCACAACGTCAGCAAGGCCTCGATCTGCTCGGCCATCGACGGCGGCTGCACGGACCTCGCCGGGCTCAAGGCCTGCACAAAGGCCGCCACCGGTTGCGGCGGTTGTGCAGCGCTGCTGAAGAGCGTGTTCGAGCACGAGCTGATCGCCCGCGGCGTCACCGTCGATAAAAGCCTGTGCGAGCACTTCCCCTTCACGCGTCAGGAGCTGTACGCCTTCGCCCGGGTGGAAAACATTGAAAGCTTCGACGAGATGCTGGCCCGCCACGGCAAAGGCCATCTGGGTTGCGACATCTGCAAGCCCACCGTCGGCTCGATCCTCGCCTCGTGCTGGAATCGGCCGATCATGGAACCGTCGCTGGTGCCGTTGCAGGACACCAACGACACGTTCATGGCCAACATGCAGAAGAACGGCACGTATTCGGTGGTGCCGCGCATCCCGGCGGGCGAAATCACTGCCGACGGCTTGATCGCCATTGGCGCGGTCGCGAAGAAATACGACCTGTACACCAAGATCACTGGTGGCCAGCGCATCGACCTGTTCGGCGCGCAACTGCATGAGCTGCCGGACATCTGGGCCGAGCTGATCGCCGCCGGATTTGAAACCGGCCATGCCTACGGCAAATCGACGCGGACGGTGAAGTCCTGCGTCGGCAGCACCTGGTGCCGTTACGGCGTTCAGGACAGCGTGCAAATGGCGCTGAATATCGAGGACCGCTACAAAGGCCTGCGCTCGCCGCACAAGCTGAAGTTCGCAGTGTCTGGGTGCACCCGCGAATGCGCCGAAGCCCAGAGCAAGGACATCGGCGTGATCGCCACGGAGAACGGCTGGAATCTCTACGTGTGCGGCAACGGCGGCATGCGCCCGCGCCACGCCGAGCTGTTCGCCACCGATCTGGACGACGAGACGCTGATTCGCTACATCGACCGCGTGCTGATGTTTTACATCCGCACCGCTGACAAGTTGCAGCGGACGTCGGTCTGGCGCGAGTCCCTCGAAGGCGGGCTGGATTTTCTGAAGGCCGTGGTGATCGATGACAGCCTGGGGCTGGCAGCTGAACTGGAGGCGCAGATGCAGTTGGTGGTCGACCGTTATGAATGCGAGTGGGCGAATGCGCTGAAGAGCCCGGAGAAACTCAAGCGTTTCCGCACGTTCGTCAATGACAAGGGCGCTGACCCGGACATTCATTTCGTCAAGGAGCGCAGCCAGCGTCGTCCCGCTCGCGCTGAAGAGTTGAATCTGATTGCTGCTGTGGAGGTTGCACGATGAGCCAGGCCAATGCTGCAGTGATGGATATGCCGAAGACTCAGGTGTGGCGCGCGGTGTGTGCACGTGAGGATCTGGTGCTGAATTCCGGGGTGGTGGCGCTGGTCGGCACTGCGCAGGTGGCGCTGTTTTTTGTGGCGTCGATTGGCGGCGCGCCGCAGTTGTTTGCGGTGGACAATCGCGATCCGGTGACGGGGGTGAATGTGATGGGTCGGGGGTTGGTCGGCAGTTTGGGCGGGGACCTTGTGATCGCTTCGCCTCTATATAAGCAGCATTACCGGCTGGTGGATGGCACGTGCCTTGAAGACGCAGCGCTGCGGCTGCGGACCTGGCCGGTTCGGCTGGTGGGCGATGTTGTGGAGGTGGGTCTAGGGGACTGATTTATTTACAGCGCTTCACCGTAAATTAATCTGTCCCCGAGTGCGCGGTGCGGCTGAGAGAAGGTCAAGAGCGTCTGCCTAACGGCAGACATTTCGCCTTCGGCGAGTTACTTGGAAAAGTCGAAAGTCGCACCATCCCCAAGTAACCAAGGGTGCCTGCTCCTGGTTGGGCCCCTCGTGCCTCGGGGTTCCCTCACTCCGGTCTCGCTCCGTGGGCCCGCGCCGAACGGGCATCCATGTCCTGACGGCGCTCTCGCCGCATCCATGCGGCTCGGCCCACTCCGCGAGACCTGCGTTCAGCCTGCACCCAAGTCGCGATTGGCGGTGTCTGGACTTTTTGCGTTTGAAGATCAAAGACAGAGCTAAAAAGCAGATCAAAGGCTTCCCGGCTAAAGCCGGTCCTACGGAACTACGCGCTGCTTTTAGTGGGACCGGCTTCAGCCGGGAAGAGGCCGGTGTGAGCACCATCAGGCTTGCGGGCTATGAATCGTTGCATTGGATGCACGCGCTGCTTTTCGTAGGACCGGCTTTAGCCGGGAAGAGGCCAGTGTGGACACTGGTCACCTCAGATCAGCCGCGCCCACCAAATCGCAGGCACAAAAAAAGCGACCCTAAGGTCGCTCTCTTTGTCGTTACGAGGAGTTCAAGGGCCTCGTAACTCAATATGGCGCAGCGGACGGGACTCGAACCCGCGACCCCCGGCGTGACAGGCCGGTATTCTAACCGACTGAACTACCGCTGCGCGTAACACTTGAAACGAATGGTGGGTGATGACGGGATCGAACCGCCGACATTCTGCTTGTAAGGCAGACGCTCTCCCAGCTGAGCTAATCACCCTTCGCTTCGGTGTGGCGCGCATTCTACGGAGCGATCAAAAAGCTGGCAAGCACTTTTTGAAATAAATTTTATAATCCTTCCAAAGGCTTACATCAGGGTTGGCCGCAGGGTCGCAGCAGCGAATAATGCCCCCCTTTGTATAAAGGAGAGATGTACCCCATGTGGTTCAAAAACCTGCTTGTCTATCGCCTGACCCAGGACCTGCCATTTGACGCCGAGGCGCTGGAAACCGCGTTGGCGACCAAGCCTGCACGTGCCTGTGCCAGCCAGGAGTTGACCACTTACGGTTTCATCGCCCCGTTCGGCAAGGGCGAAGACGCGCCACTGGTGCACGTCAGCGGTGATTTCATGCTGATCTCGGCGCGCAAGGAAGAACGCATCCTGCCCGGCAGCGTGGTCAACGATGCATTGAAAGAGAAAGTCGAAGAGATCGAGACCGAGCAGATGCGCAAGGTCTACAAGAAGGAACGCGATCAGCTCAAGGATGAAATCATCCAGGCCTTTCTGCCCCGCGCCTTTATCCGTCGCTCGGCCACTTTCGCCGCCATCGCCCCCAAGCAGGGCGTGATTCTGGTCAACGCTTCCAGCCCGAAGCGCGCCGAAGACCTGCTGTCGACCCTGCGTGAAGTGGTCGGCTCGTTGCCCGTCCGCCCCGTGACCGTCAAAACAGCGCCAACCGCTGTCATGACCGAGTGGGTCAAGACTGGCGAGACCGCCGAGCACTTCTTCGTGCTGGACGAATGCGAACTGCGCGACACCCACGAAGACGGCGGCGTTGTGAAGTGCAAGCGTCAGGACCTGACCAGCGACGAAATCCAGCTGCACCTGAGCACCGGCAAGGTCGTCACTCAGCTGTCGCTGGCGTGGCAGGACAAGCTGTCGTTCGTGCTGGATGACAAGCTCGGTATCAAACGCCTGAAGTTCGAAGACCTGCTGCAGGATGAAGCCGAGCAGAACGGCGGCGACGATGCGCTGGGTCAGCAGGACGCCAGCTTCACCTTGATGATGCTGACGTTCGGTGAGTTCCTGCCGCAATTGATGGAAGCACTGGGCGGCGAAGAGATTCCCCAGGGGATCTGATTTCGCCCACTGACGCAGGGGCCGGCTTGCTGGCTCCTTAGCGTCTGCATCCCCTTCATACCCATAAGAAAGGAGCAGGCCATGCGCGCCCTGGCTGCGTTGAGTCGTTTTGTCGGTAATACCTTCGCGTACTGGGTGCTGCTGTTTGCCGTGCTGGCGTTCCTGTTCCCGTCCTGGTTCATTGGCCTCAAGTCGTACATCGTGCCGTTGTTGGGGCTGGTGATGTTCGGCATGGGCCTGACCCTCAAGCTCGATGATTTTTCTGAAGTCGTGCGCCACCCCTGGCGCGTGGCTCTGGGGGTGGTCGCGCATTTCGTGATCATGCCCGGCGTTGCCTGGCTGCTTTGCCAGCTGTTTCACCTGCCACCGGAAATCGCCGTAGGCGTGATTCTGGTCGGCTGCTGCCCGAGCGGCACATCGTCCAACGTCATGACCTGGCTGGCGAAAGGTGACCTGGCGCTGTCGGTGGCCATCGCCGCCGTCACCACCCTCCTCGCCCCGCTGCTGACCCCGGCGCTGATCTGGCTGCTGGCCTCGGCGTGGCTCCCGGTGTCCTTCATGGAGATGTTCTGGTCGATCCTGCAATTGGTGATGCTGCCGATCGTGCTGGGCGTCATCGCTCAACGCCTGCTGGGCGCCAAAGTGAGCTTTGCCGTCGACGTGCTGCCGCTGGTGTCGGTGGTGAGTATCGTGATGATCGTCTGCGCGGTGGTGGCAGCGAGTCAGGCGAAGATTGCCGAATCGGGACTGCTGATCATGGCCGTGGTGATCCTGCACAACAGCTTCGGCTTTTTGCTGGGCTACTTCACCGGCAAGCTGTTCAAGCTGCCGCTAGCCCAGCGCAAATCGCTGTCCCTGGAAGTCGGCATGCAGAACTCAGGCCTCGGCGCCGCACTGGCCGCCGCGCACTTTTCGCCACTGGCGGCGGTGCCAAGCGCGCTGTTCAGCGTCTGGCACAACATTTCCGGTGCGTTGCTTTCGACGTACTTCCGCAAGATGACCCCGGATGCGGTGGTTGGGGAAGAGAAGCCAATTGCAGGTTGATCGGAATGGCTCCAGTGGGAGATCCCCGATCACCTACTCATCGTCCGATAAACGCGATACATGTGGGAGCGAGCTTGCTCGCGAAGACAGTATTCCTGCCGCTGAAGGTTTAGCGGCTATACCGGCCTCTTCGTGAGCAAGCTCACTCCCACGGTTCCTCTGTCACAGGTCAGATAGCAGTCTCCCGCAGACTATTCAGCAGTCTGAAATCTTGGATTCTGACTGACGCATCGCCCCTCTTCCTAACGCACCGTCCCCCGCAACTGCGCCACCCGCTCGCGCACCAGCGCCGGTTGCGACTCTTCCCCCGTCAATGCCGGCCCGGCCACCAACGTCACGCGCGACCACAGCCGGCGGAATACGCCCTTGTTCGGGTCGCGGCTGAAGAAGCTGCCCCACAACCCCTGCAAAGCCATTGGAATCACCGGCACGTCGGTCTCCTGCAAGACCCGGGTCATGCCGCTTTTGAAGGTGTCGATCTCGCCGTCGGTGGTCAGCTTGCCTTCCGGGAAGATGCACACCAGCTCGCCTTCCTTGAGGTAATGGGCGATGCGTTCGAACGCTGTGTCGAACACCGCCTTGTCCTCCTTGATGCCGGCAATCGGGATCGCGCCCGCCGTGCGGAACACGAAATTCAGCACCGGCAGATTGAAGATCTTGTAGTACATGACGAAGCGGATCGGCCGGCGCACCGAGCCGGCGATCAACAGCGCGTCGACGAACGAGACATGGTTGCAGACCAGCAATGCCGCGCCCTCATCCGGAATCAGGTCGAGGTCGCGATGCTCCACGCGGTACATGGAGTGGCTGAGCAGCCAGATCATGAAGCGCATGGTGAACTCGGGCACGATTTTGAAGATGTAGGCGTTGACCGCGATGTTCATCAGCGACACGACGAGGAACAGCTGCGGAATCGACAGTTTCGCCACGCTCAGCAGGATGATCGAAACGATCGCCGAGACCACCATGAACAGCGCGTTGAGGATGTTGTTGGACGCAATGACCCGCGAGCGTTCCTTCTCCGGCGTCCTTGACTGGATCAGCGCGTACAGCGGCACGATGTAAAACCCGCCGAAGACGCCGATGCCCAAGATGTCCAGCAACACCCACCACGCCTGCCCGTAACCCAGAATCGCCAGCCAGTTGTTGGCCTGCACGTTCTGCGGGAAATCACCGGAATGCCACCACAACAGCAGGCCGAACACGGTGAGGCCCATGGAGCCGAACGGCACAAGGCCGATCTCCACTTTGCGCCCGGACAGTCGCTCGCAGAGCATGGAACCTGCGGCGATGCCGATGGAGAATACGGTCAGAATCAGGGTGACGACGGTTTCATCGCCGTACAGAAAGTCCTTGGCGTAGGCCGGGATCTGCGTCAGATAAATCGCGCCGACGAACCAGAACCACGAGTTGCCGACGATGGAGCGCGACACCGCTTTGGTCTGCCCCAGGCCGAGTTTCAGGGTGGCCCAGGATTCGCTGAAGATGTTCCAGTTCAGGCGCATGTCCGGCGAAGCGGCGGCTGCGGGCGGAATGCCCCGGCTGGCGAGATAACCCAGGCAGGCCACCGAGACCATCGCTGCCGCCACGATGGGCGCGTAATGGGTCGCCGACATCATGACCCCGGCGCCGATGGTGCCGGCCAGAATCGCCAGAAACGTGCCCATTTCCACTAGGCCGTTGCCGCCCACCAGTTCGTTTTCATGCAGGTGCTGCGGCAGAATCGAGTACTTCACCGGCCCGAACAGCGCCGAGTGGGTGCCCATGGCGAACAGTGCCGCCAGCATAAGCGACAGGTGATTGAAGAGAAAACCGGTGGCCCCCACCACCATGATCACGATCTCCAGGACCTTGATCATGCGGATCAGTTTGTCCTTGGGGTATTTCTCGCCAAACTGCCCGGCCAGCGCCGAGAACAAGAAGAACGGCAGGATGAACAGCAAGGCACAGAGGTTGACGTAGATGGAGCGGTCGCCGTCGATGCTCAGCTTGTAGAGAATGGCGAGGATCAGCGACTGCTTGAAGATATTGTCGTTGAACGCCCCGAGGGACTGGGTCACGAAAAACGGCAGAAAGCGCCGCTTACCCAACAAACTGAACTGCGACTGACTCATCTTCCCTGGTCCTGAGTGGCGCCGGTGCCGGCTTACGGATGGGAACGCCGAACGGCAGTTCCGGGCCACATTGAAGACGACACCGGCGGCAAAGTCGAGCATGCGCTCCAACGGATAGCCCGTTAGAGCGCGCGAGCGCTATTTACCGTGAGGCAGCGATGCACGGCGAGACGAACAGCTTGCCGTTATAGGCGCCGCTCAGGGTGCGCTTCATGATCATCAGCCACAGGGCTGCCAATGCAGCGACGAGCACGCTGCCGAGGGCTGAAAAGAACCCCAGATGAAGTACAGCGCTCAGTTTGAGGGTGGTCAGCGCGAACACACCCAGCGGAAAGGTAAACCCCCACCAGCCCAGGTTGAACGGGATGCCGTTGCGCAGATAACGGGCGGTGATCAGCAGCGCCATCAGGCACCACCACACGCCGACACCCCATAAAATCACGCCACCAATCAGGCCAAGGCCCGAGGCGATTTCGCCGACGCCGGGCAAGCCGTTGGCGTCGAAGATCAGCGGCGAATCGGCGCCCAGCACGATCAAACCGAATGCACCGGTGCTGATCGGCCCGAGGGCCAGCCAGCTCGACGCGGCCATGCTTTCGTGGGGCAATTTGTGCAGGGCCATGCGCAGCAACAGGATGGTCAGGACGCTGAACGCCACCGGCACCGACATCGCCCACAGCACGTAGCTGGTGATGAGCACGCTGAATTGGCTGTGACTGTCGGCCAGATGCGGCGCCAGCAGCCCGCCACTCACCGCCGCCACTTCGCAGGCGACAAGGGGCAGAAGCCAGACGGCGGTCATCTGATCGATACGGTGTTCCTGGCGAGTGAACATCAAAAACGGGATGAGCACGCCGCAGGCCAGGGACATCGCCACGTCCAGCCACCACAACAGCTCGGCGAACGGCAGCACGGCATCGCCCCAATGCGGCAGGCCGAAGGTGAGCAACCCGTTAATAAGGGTCGCCAGGCCCATGGGAATCGTGCCGAAAAACATCGACACCGTGGAATGCCCGAACACCCGCCGCGCCTCGTCGAAAAACATCACCCAGCGGGCGATATAGAGCGCACTGAAGGTCAGGAACAGGACGATGTTCAGCATCCACAAGACTTCCGCCAGCTGGAACAGGCCGGGGATCGTCACCGGAAGCTGCACCAGCACCGCCGAGAGAATGCCAGTGCCCATGGTCGCGGCGAACCAGTTGGGGGTGAATTGGCGGATGACTTCCCGAGGGTGACTCAGTTGGCTGAAGGGTCTTTGCGGGATGAACATGGCGTGGGTCATGGCGGGCTCCTGTCCTCGTGTGAGGTGGCACCCATAGTAGGACGGCAGCTGATATCGAATAAGCGGGTAATTTAGCTATACCTCATAGATTTCCCAGATATGCGTTGACCATGGATTCGCTGCGCCCCTGCGACACCGCGCCGCTCAGACCTTGGTCGTAACAGACGAACCCTACGCGGCGTGCGAGACTGTCCGGCCGGCGAAGGATCGCCACCGAAACCGCTAGCCGCTTGCCTCCGGAGTTCCCATGTCGCTGTCCAGCGGGCTGATCGCTGCCGTCGCCCTGGCCTATATGGCCATCATGTTCGCCATCGCCTTTTACGGTGACCGTCGCAGCACCCCGCTGCCGCCGCGCCTGCGCGCCTGGGTGTACAGCCTGTCGCTGGCGGTTTACTGCACCAGCTGGACGTTTTTCGGCTCGGTCGGCCAAGCGGCCGAGCAACTCTGGTCGTTTTTGCCGATCTACCTCGGTCCGATTCTGCTGTTGCTGCTGGCGCCCTGGGTGCTGCAGAAAATGGTGCTGATCAGCAAGCAGGAAAACATCACGTCCATCGCCGACTTCATCGCCGCCCGCTACGGCAAGTCGCAAACCCTCGCCGTCGTCGTCGCGCTGATCTGCCTGATCGGCGTGTTGCCCTACATCGCGCTGCAACTCAAAGGCATCGTGCTGGGGGTGAACATTCTGATCGGTGCCGGCGCCGACGCCACCGGCACTCGCGCCCAGGACACCGCACTGATCGTCTCGCTGGTGCTGGCGCTGTTCACCATCGTCTTCGGCACGCGCAACCTCGACGCCACCGAGCACCACCGCGGCATGGTCCTGGCGATCGCCTTCGAGTCGCTGGTCAAGCTGTTCGCGTTTATGGCCGTCGGCGCGTTCGTGACGTTTGGCCTGTACGACGGTGTGGATGACCTGTTCAACCAGGCCATGCTCGCGCCGCGCCTGGAGGAGTACTGGAAAGAAACGGTCAACTGGCCGTCGATGGTGGTGCAGACCGGCGTCGCCATGATGGCGATCATCTGCCTGCCCCGGCAGTTTCACGTCACCGTGGTGGAGAACATCGAGCCCGAAGATTTGCGCCTGGCCAAATGGGTGTTCCCTGCCTACCTGCTGCTCGCAGCCGTTTTCGTGGTGCCGATTGCGCTCGCCGGGCAGATGCTGCTGCCCGCCTCGGTGCTGCCGGACTCATTCGTGATCAGCGTGCCGCTGGCCCATGCACACCCGGCGCTGGCGATGCTGGCGTTCATTGGCGGCGCATCGGCCGCCACGGGGATGGTCATCGTCGCCAGCGTCGCGCTGTCGACCATGGTCTCCAACGACATGCTGCTGCCGTGGCTGCTGCGGCGCAAAACCGCCGAGCGTCCGTTCGAGGCGTTCCGCCACTGGATGCTCTCGGTGCGCCGGGTCAGCATTGTGGTCATCCTGCTGCTCGCGTACGTCAGCTATCGACTGCTGGGATCGACTGCGAGCCTGGCGACCATCGGCCAGATCGCCTTCGCCGCCATCACGCAATTGATGCCGGCGATGATCGGCGCGCTGTACTGGAAGCCGGCCAATCGACGCGGTGTGTTCGCCGGGCTCGCTGCCGGGGTGTTCATCTGGTTTTACACGCTGGTGCTGCCGATCATCGCCCACAGCATGGGGTGGTCGCTGAGCAGTTTTCCGCTGTTGGCATGGCTGCACAGCAACCCGTTCAATCTGCCGATCAGTCCGCTGACCCAGGGCGTGGTCCTGTCGATGATCGGCAACTTCGCGTTGTTTGTGTGGGTCTCGCTGCTGTCGCGAACCCGCGTGTCGGAACACTGGCAGGCGGGCCGTTTTATCGGTCAGGAATTGCAGGCGCGGCCCAACAACCGCTCGCTGCTGGCGGTGCAGATCGAAGACTTGCTCAAGCTCTCGGCGCGTTTTGTCGGCGAAGAGCGCGCGCAGCAGAGCTTCATCCGCTTCGCCTACCGCCAGGGCAAAGGCTTCAACCCCAACCAGAACGCCAACGGCGACTGGATCGCCCACACCGAACGCTTGCTGGCGGGGGTGCTGGGCACGTCGTCGACACGGGCGGTGGTCAAGGCGGCGATTGAAGGCCGCGACATGCAACTCGAAGACGTGGTGCGCATCGCCGACGAAGCCTCCGAAGTGCTGCAGTTCAACCGCGCCCTGCTGCAAGGCGCCATCGAAAACATCACCCAGGGCATCAGCGTGGTGGATCAATCCCTGCGACTGGTGGCCTGGAACGCGCGCTATCTGGAGCTGTTCAATTACCCGGAAGGCCTGATCAGCGTGGGACGGCCCATCGCCGACATCATCCGCTACAACGCCGAGCGCGGTTTGCTCGGGCCTGGTGAAGCGGAGGTGCACGTCGCCCGGCGGCTGCACTGGATGCGCCAAGGCCGCGCACATACGTCCGAGCGGTTGTTTCCCAATGGCCAGGTGATCGAGCTGATCGGCAATCCGATGCCCGGCGGCGGCTTCGTGATGAGCTTCACTGACATCACCGCCTTCCGCGAGGCCGAGCAGGCGCTCAAGGGCGCCAACGAAAGCCTTGAGCAGCGCGTGGCCGAACGGACGCGGGAGCTGTCGCAGTTGAACACGGCGTTGACCGAAGCCAAGGCCCATGCGGAAGCGGCCAATCAGTCGAAAACGCGCTTTCTCGCCGCCGTCAGCCATGACTTGATGCAGCCCATGAATGCCGCGCGTTTGTTCTCCGCTGCCCTGCTGCACAACGATGACAATGTGCCGGCGGAAGCGAAACAGCTGATCCATCATCTGGACAGCTCGCTGCGTTCGGCCGAAGACCTGATCAGCGACCTGCTGGATATTTCGCGTCTGGAGAACGGCAAGTTCACGCCGACCATCACGCCGTTTGCGCTGAATAATCTGTTTGAAACCCTCGGTGCCGAATTCAAGGCCCTCGCTCAGGAGCAGGGCCTGGACTTCCGCGTGCGCGGCAGCACATTGCGTGTGGCCAGCGACGCCAAACTGCTGCGGCGGGTGCTGCAGAACTTCCTGACCAATGCGTTTCGTTACGCCAAGGGGCCGATTCTGCTGGGGGTGCGGCGCCGTAACGGGCAACTGAGCCTGGAAGTGTGGGACCGGGGGCCGGGTATTCCCGAGGACAAGCGGCAGGTGATTTTCGAGGAGTTCAAGCGGCTTGACAGCCATCAGACCCGCGCCGAGAAGGGCCTGGGTTTGGGACTGGCGATTGCCGACGGCTTGTGCCGCGTGCTCGGTCACTCGCTGGAAGTGCGTTCGTGGCCGGGTCAGGGCAGCCTGTTCAGCGTTACGGTGCCGCTGGCGCCTGCGTTGCCGACGCCGGCCGCTGCGCCGACTGAACCTGTGCGCGCCGCGCTGAACGGCACACAAATTCTGTGCGTCGACAACGAAGACAGCATCCTGATCGGCATGAACAGCCTGCTGAGCCGCTGGGGGTGTCAGGTCTGGACGGCGCGCAATCGCGAGGAATGCCAGACGCTGCTCAGCGACGGCGTTCGCCCGCACCTGGCCTTGGTGGATTACCACCTGGACCACGGCGAGATCGGCACCGAACTGATGGCGTGGCTACGCACGCAATTGGGTGAGCCGGTCCCCGGCGTCGTCATCAGCGCCGACGGCCGCCCGGAGCTGATCGCCCAGGTACACGCCGCCGGCCTGGAATACCTCGCCAAACCGGTGAAACCCGCCGCGCTGCGGGCATTGTTGAGTCGGCATGTGCGGCTGGGTTGAGGAGTGGCTGAGCCCGCATTGATGCGCGGATCCGTGTATCGCCGTGCGCACATTCCGCGCCAGACGACGCTCCTACAGTTTTTGCAGTGCCCGATGAATTCAGCGCAGACCCCAAACCGTTCATGGCCGTGCGCAGATTCCGCGCCAGACCACGATCAATGTAGGAGCGCGCTTGCCCGCGATCGGCTGCGCAGCAGTCGTAAAACCAAACACCTCGGTAATGCCTGATACACCTCATGCATCGGTTCGCTGCCGCTACGCGCCAGATCGCGAGCAAGCTCACTCCTACAGTTTTCATCTGCAGTGCCCGAAGAATTCGCGGCGGGGGTGGACGGTTCTACTCAACCTTCCTGAACACAAACACCAACCCCACCACAATCAGCACCATCCCCAGCAAACTCACCAGCGCGAGGCGGTTGCCGTAGATCAGGTAATCCATGATCGCGGTGACGCCGGGCACCAGGTAAAACAGGCTGGTGACGTTGACCAGATTGCCCTGGGCGATCAATCGGTAGAGCAGGAACGTCGCGAGCACCGACACCACCAGCCCCATGTAGAGCACCGGCACGTAGAAGCCGATGCTGTGCTCGAAATGAAAGGGCTGAAACGGCACGAACACCGCACATACCACCGTCCCCGCAAGGTATTGCACGGGCAGCGTGCCGAGGGGGTTGTCGGTGATGCGTTTCTGCATGATCGAACCGCCGGTCATGCTCAACATGCCGAGCACGCCGAACGCCATGCCGGCGAGCGATCCGCCGTCGCCGATTCCTTTCCAGACCACCAGCACCAGACCCGCCAGCCCCAGACCAAGGCCAGACATGCGGGACGTCGAACGGCTGCGCTCGACCAGCACGGCCGTGAGAATCGGTTGCACGCCCATGATCGTGGCCATGACGCCGGGCGCGACTTTCAGGTCCAGCGCCAGCAGGTAGCAGATCTGATAAGCCCCCAGCAGCACAGCGCCCGTCAGCAACGCGAAGCCCATCGAGGCTCGTGTGGCGGGAAGCTTGTAACCCAACGCGGGGATCAGAATCGCCAACGCCACAAGCGCCAGCAGGAAACGGAACAGTAGAAATGCAAACGGTGAAGCGTGGGTCAGGCCCCACTTGGAAACAATCGCGCCGCTGCTCCAGAGCAGGACGAAAAGCGTCGTCGTGGCCATCGAGGCCAGGGCTTTATGAGCAAACATGAGTCACCTGTGATTCAGACAGAATCGGACCCGGCACGTACCGGATTCACGGAAGTTTTGCGGGCGTTTGCAGGCCTGGACCGACAGCGTTTAGGCGGTCGATCAGCCGAGCACAACGACCCCTGGCGGTGCAACAGCGCACACGACAGGACTGTTCACAGGTGGGGGTGGCGGGTAACGCGTGATGAAGACGAGTTGCAGGCAGTCGCGCGGTTCCGCAACAGCGCGAGCCGTGGCGGATAAAGCAAACCGGGTGCTGGATGCAGGCATCGTGCTTATCTTCTGAAAGGGAAGGACTGGGTGACGCCAAGTGGGGCGGCAACGAGGCCGACTATAACCAGCGACCGGTGCCTTGTGCAATGTCATAAGTCGACGTCGTTGACAGCTCCAACGCGGAACTGCCAGGACAGCAAAAAGCGCCGCCGCGCAGGGTGCGACAGCGCTCCACAAAACCGTTTGTTCAGCCGAACAGCCAGTAGCCCAGCAGCGTCAGTACGACCACCGCCAGCACCGGACGAAGGATGCGATACGCCTTGGGGTTGGCGCGTTTGAACTGCTTGACCTTGCCGCTGAAGCTGTTGCTGAAGCGTTTGCTGAAGGCATAGGCCTGATTGATCCCGCCAACGCGTTCGTCATCGGTGTTCTGCGGCGCAGTGGCACGGCCCAGAAACGCGCTGACGCGGCGGTTGACAGCGGTCATGAAGCGATTGCTCAGCGGTCGCTCGATGTCGCAGAACAGAATCACGCGGGTGACGTCGGTTTCGTTCTTGACCCAGTGCACGTAGGTTTCGTCGAACATCACGTCATCACCATCGCGCCATGCATACACCTGACCGTCGACAAAAATGCGGCAATCGTCAGAGTTCGGCGTCGACAGGCCCAGGTGATAACGCAGGGAGCCAGCGAACGGATCGCGGTGCGGGTTCAGGTGGCTACCGCCGGGCAACAGGGCGAACATTGCGCCTTTGACGTTGGGAATACGGCTGACCAACTCAACCGTCTTCGGGCACAGCGCCTCGGCGGACGGCAGCGGTTTGTCGTACCACTTCAGGTAAAAACGCTTCCAGCCTTTCTTGAAAAACGAACCGAAACCCGCGTCGTTGTCCTTGGCGGCGGCACGGATATAGCCTTCGTCGAACAGGTGCATGGCTTCGTCGCGGATGGTTTCCCAGTTGTCGCGCAGCACGTCCAGCTCAGGAAACTTGCTGCGGTCCAGGTACGGCTTTGAGGGCACGCTGGAGAACAAATACATCAAGGCGTTATACGGGGCGAACAGTGCGGAGTGATTCACGAACTGGCGCAATACCGGCAAACGCGCCTTGCCGCGCAAATGCACGTACAGCGTGCTGCCGACAAACAGCAGCAGAATCGCCGCTTTGACAGCAAAAGAAAGGGTCATGAAACTCTCCTTGAAACAGGGCCGAACCGCGCGGCCCGAAGCTTACGCCGCTGAAACCGCCGCCGGATGATCTGGGACAATCTTCCGGCGGGTTTCGAATGGCGGCCATCATAAGCTTTAGTCCGCCGGGTAAAAAGCCGAAGCCGCGGCGCACACGATTATTGCGTCAGCTCGCGTTCAGTAAACAGGTCGCTGAAGAGCATGCTCGACAAGTAACGCTCACCGGAATCCGGCAGCACGACCACGATCGTCTTGCCCTGCATTTCCGGTTTCTCGGCCATTCGCACCGCTGCATGCATGGCCGCGCCGCAGGAGATACCGCAGAGAATCCCCTCCTCCTGCATCAGCCGCAGGGCCATGGCCTTGGCTTCTTCATCGCTGACCAGCTCGACGCGGTCGACAATCGAGAGGTCGAGGTTCTTCGGGATGAAACCCGCGCCAATGCCCTGAATCTTGTGGGGGCTGGGTTTGATCTCTTCACCGGCCATTGCCTGGGTGATGATCGGCGAGCCCATGGGTTCGACGGCCACCGAGATAATCGGCTTGCCCATGGCGTTTTTGATGTAGCGCGAGACGCCGGTGATCGTGCCGCCCGTGCCGACACCTGCGACCAGCACGTCGATGGCGCCGTCGGTGTCGTTCCAGATTTCCGGTCCGGTGGTCTTCTCGTGAATGGCCGGGTTGGCCGGGTTCTCGAACTGCGCCGGCATGAAGTATGTGGCAGGGTCACTGGCGAGCAACTCTTCGGCCTTGGCGATGGAGCCTTTCATGCCCAGCGCCGGCTCGGTCAGCACCAGTTCGGCGCCCAGGGCCTTGAGCACCTTGCGCCGCTCTATACTCATCGAGGCCGGCATGGTCAGGGTCAGCTTGTAGCCACGGGCTGCGGCGACGAACGCAAGGCCGATGCCGGTATTGCCGGAGGTGGGTTCGACGATGGTCATGCCGGGCTTGAGTTTACCGCTGCTTTCGGCGTCCCAGATCATGTTCGCGCCGATCCGGCACTTCACGGAGTACCCCGGATTACGCCCCTCGATCTTGGCCAGAATGGTGACCCCGCGCGGCGCGATGCGGTTGATCTGCACCAGTGGCGTGTTGCCGATGGAATGGGCGTTATCTGCGTAAATACGGCTCATGACCGGGTCCTTGTGCAGGTTTGGAAAAGCTCAAAGCCTATGCCTTGAGCCGGTGCAACGTCCAGTCGAAGCGAACCGATCACATCGCCAGCAGTCAACAAAGCTACGTTACTGGAGGGTGGAGACATGAAACGTCGTTACAGCTGGCCGTTATGGACAATTGTTGGCTTGGTGGTGTTGCTGATCGCAGTCCACATCGCGCTGCCCTACGTGGTTCGCAATTATCTCAACGAAAAACTCGCCGACATGGGCGACTACCGCGGTCAGGTCACCGACGTGGACCTGGCCCTGTGGCGCGGGGCGTACCGCATCAACGGCCTGAAAATCGTCAAGGTCGATGGCAAGGTGCCCGTGCCTCTGCTGGATGCGCCGGTCATCGACCTCGCCGTCAGCTGGCACTCGCTCTGGTACGACCATGCGGTGGTCGCCGAGGTCGCGTTTGTCAGCCCTGAACTCAACTTCGTCGACGGTGGCCCGGACAAGCGCCAGTCCCAGACCGGTGCCGGTACTGACTGGCGTGCTCAGTTGAACAAGCTGCTGCCGATCACCCTCAACGAGCTGCGCATTCAGGACGGCAAGATCACGTTCAGCAACTTCAATTCGACGCCGAAAGTGAAAATCGATGCCGACAACATCAACGCCAGCATCTACAACCTGACCAACGTCGAAGACAAAGCCGGCAAGCGCGATGCCCGCTTCGAGGGCAAGGCCATGCTGCTGGGCCATGCGCCACTGGAAAGCACAGCGACCTTCGACCCGTTCAGCCTGGAAGATTTCGACTTCAAGCTGCGCGCGACCGGTATCCAGCTCAAACGCCTGAACGACTTCGCCTCGGCGTACGGCAAATTCGACTTCAACGCGGGCGACGGCGACGTGGTCATCGAAGCCCAGGCCACCAATGGCCAGCTCAGTGGCTACATCAAGCCCCTGCTGCGTAATGTCGATGTCTTTGACTGGCAGCAGGACGTCGAGAACCAGAACAAAGGCTTCTTCCGCTCGATCTGGGAAGCCGTGGTCGGCGGCAGCGAAACGGTGCTGAAGAACCAAGTGAAGAACCAGTTCGCCACCCGCGTCGAACTCAGCGGCAGTGTCCACAAACAGGACATCAGTGCGTTCGAAGCGTTTTTACAGATCCTGCGCAATGCCTTCGTGAAGGCGTTCAATACCCGCTACGACAGTGGCAAGAGCGAGGCGAAATAAACCCAGCGTTTTGACTGGCGCATCCCTGTAGGAGTGAGCTTGCTCGCGAAGCGTTTAGTCAGCGATGACCTTGATCGCTGACACGCCTCCCCCTCGAGTCAGCTCACTCGCCACTTTCGGCTGCCCCCTTGTCAACGCGGTTCTCTTTGGCAACTCCATAGGCCGCATGCTTCTCCGCCAGCAACACACCGTTCTCCGCCTGATTCTGCAATGCATCCCACCCCAGACACGCCAGCGCCAACGTGCGCGGTGCGGCCTCGCTGCCGTTGGTGTAGCGGGTGATGCTTCGCGTGCTGACGCCCAGTGCCTCGGCCGCCAAGGCCAGCGGCAACCCGGTGCGCGCGCGCCAGCCGATGAAGATCCGTGTGTTCTCGTCGGTGGCAGCCTGCGCCTTGGCGTCCAGGTAAAGAGTGTCGGCGCCGATCTGGATGTCGGGCCCGGCCCACTCCACGGTCCAGCCGTCGTCGCCGATCTGCGCCTGCTTGAACACGCTCGGATCCTTGAGCGGTTGCAGCCCCCGGATTGCCGCGATATCGCCGCTCAGGTCGAGGACGTACGTCACGTCGTTGATGAATGTCAGCGCCAATTTTTGATGAGCCAGCGCCTCTGCGGTTTTGAGGCGTGGGCGTTTCATGGATGCCATCGTTTCCATTCCTCCAGTAATTCTGTTTGGTGGGCCCTTACCCATTCGAGCGCCTCCCTGAGTACGGCGGCCGGGGCGTGGCCGAGCATGGGTTCAACCAACTGCAGACAGATCAACACATCCAGCCCGCCACCGGTGAGGTGCACGTGAGGCGGCAGGTGGTCCTTTTCCCGCAGTTGAATTCTGTATTTGTCCCTGAATCTGTATTGGTCGACATGGCCTGCAAGGTATAGCTATTTTGGCGATACCTCAATGAAAGTTACAATTTTCTGCCCGGTCAGACCGTGACGCCCCATTCAGATACTGAATAAACCGTCTGCGTTCACAGTCGCGCGGGGCGCGCGGTATAGTCGCTGCATTCTTTGCGCCCTATCTTGCGCGATTCAGGCCACGGGTCTGTCCGCCTTGTTCGAGGATTTTCCCGATGAAATTCGAAGGCACCCACGCCTACGTCGCCACCGACGATCTGAAGCTTGCGGTCAACGCAGCCATCACCCTGGAGCGCCCGCTGCTGGTCAAGGGCGAGCCCGGGACCGGCAAGACCATGCTCGCCGAGCAACTGGCCGAATCCTTCGGCGCCCGGCTGATCACCTGGCACATCAAGTCGACCACCAAGGCCCATCAGGGCCTCTATGAGTACGACGCGGTCAGCCGCCTGCGCGACTCGCAGCTGGGCGTCGACAAAGTCCACGACGTGCGCAATTACCTGAAGAAGGGCAAGCTCTGGGAAGCCTTTGAATCCGAAGAGCGGGTCATTCTGCTGATCGACGAGATTGACAAGGCGGACATCGAATTCCCCAACGACTTGCTGCAAGAACTCGACAAAATGGAGTTCTACGTTTACGAGATCGACGAGACGATCAAGGCCAAAAAGCGCCCGATCATCATCATTACGTCCAACAACGAAAAAGAACTGCCGGACGCCTTCCTGCGCCGCTGCTTCTTCCACTACATCGCGTTCCCCGACCGCAGCACGCTGCAAAAGATCGTCGACGTGCATTACCCGAACATCAAGAAGGACCTGGTCAGCGAAGCCCTGGACGTGTTTTTCGACGTGCGCAAAGTCCCGGGCCTGAAGAAAAAACCTTCGACATCCGAACTGGTGGACTGGCTCAAACTGCTGATGGCCGACAACATCGGCGAAGCCGTGCTGCGCGAGCGCGACCCCACCAAAGCCATTCCGCCGCTGGCCGGTGCCCTGGTCAAGAACGAGCAGGACGTGCATTTGCTTGAACGCCTGGCGTTCATGAGCCGTCGCGGCAATCGCTGAGCCTTTTCTGGTCAAGCTTATTTAGATCAAGGGCGGGACGCCGACTATGTTGCTCAACCTGTTCAACGAAATGCGTGCGGCCAAAGTGCCGGTTTCGTTGCGTGAACTGCTCGACCTCATCAACGCGCTGAAGCAGCGCGTGACGTTCGCTGACATGGACGAGTTCTACTACCTGTCGCGCACGATTCTGGTGAAGGACGAGCGCCATTTCGACAAGTTCGACCGGGCGTTTGGCGCGTATTTCAATGGCCTGGAAAAGCTCGACGATCACTTGCAGGCGCTGATCCCCGAGGACTGGCTGCGCAAGGAGTTCGAGCGTTCGCTGACCGCTGAAGAGCGCGCGCAGATCCAGTCGCTGGGTGGCTTGGACAAGCTGATCGAAGAATTCAAGAAGCGTCTGGAAGAGCAAAAGGAGCGCCACGCCGGCGGCAATAAATGGATCGGCACCGGCGGCACCAGCCCGTTCGGCTCAGGCGGTTACAATCCCGAGGGGATTCGGGTGGGCGACGCCGGCCAGCGTCAGGGCAAGGCCGCGAAGGTTTGGGATCAACGCGAGTACAAGAACCTCGACGACGGGGTTGAACTGGGCACGCGCAACATCAAAGTGGCGCTGCGGCGTCTGCGCAAATTCGCGCGCCAGGGTGCGGCGGACGAACTGGACATCGACGGCACCATCGATCACACCGCCCGTGACGCCGGCCTGCTGAACATCCAGATGCGCCCGGAACGTCGCAACACCATCAAGCTGTTGCTGCTGTTCGACATCGGCGGCTCGATGGACGCCCACGTGAAGATCTGCGAGGAACTGTTCTCGGCCTGCAAGACCGAGTTCAAGCACATGGAGTATTTCTACTTCCATAACTTCGTTTACGAGTCGGTGTGGAAGAACAACCAGCGCCGCACCTCCGAGCGCACCGCTACTCAGGACCTGCTGCATAAATACGGCGCCGACTACAAAGTGATCTTCATCGGCGACGCCGCCATGGCGCCCTACGAAATCACCCAGCCGGGCGGCAGCGTCGAGCACTGGAACGAGGAAGCGGGCTACGTCTGGATGCAGCGGTTCATGGCCAAGTTCAAGAAGATCATCTGGATCAATCCGTACCCCAAAGATGCCTGGGCCTACACCACCTCCACCAACATCGTGCGGGACTTGATCGAAGACCAGATGTACCCGCTGACGCTGCGGGGGTTGGAAGAAGGGATGCGGTATTTGGCGAAGTGATGTTGTGGGCTGACCTGGCCCATCAGTCCTGAAGCGTAGCAGTCGAGGGCCGACCTTTACGCGATAGGTCGGCCCTCATGAAGCTAGGCATTCCACGCGCGTTATAAGCGCCCGCATAGTGGAGTACATAGACATGCCACGCTGTGTTGGCCGTCATGCGACCCCTCCATTTGTAGGATCCGATCGCTACAAATGGAGGGTCAACTACAACTCGGGGCACTGGCACGTCTCCGTCAGGGGTAACCCTGACACTGGCATCAGTCCGGTTTCAATTACTCAAATCTGCGATATAAATATCGTCAACTAGTGAATAAAAGGCTAACCGCACGACCCACGCGGTTAGCCGCTCCCTCACTTGGAACTGGCGAAATGCCGTGCGTATCTAGCTGATAATCCTTCTACCGTCTGACCCACGACTCCCGCCAGGAGCCACACATACCCTTTGGCTGCGTTCTTGAATCCCGAATGATTATTCAATAGATCGAAAAGTTTTTTCTCATCATTCACACCCAATAAACCTGAAACCATCAGCGGCTTAATCGTGCCTTTCTCATCAACTGAAAATTTCAATTGGCTTAACAACTCTGTTTCAACTCCGACCACCGTAGCTTTCACGTCCTGCCATATATTATCCATTTGATCCGCGAGACCCTCCGCAGCGGTTATCCGTGCATTCAACTTTACCCGCTCGTAGAAGTCGCGCGGGCTCAATGTGCGGAAGGATACAGACCCGTCCTCGTACGACTGGAGATCATGATCCAACATGGCCTCGTGATAGACATAATCAGGTTCGGGTTCACTTAGGACCATCTCGCACTCCTGGGCGGTAGCCGCATCAACGTCGCCGTGTCTTCTAGCCTTCTCGTACGCGATCGCTACTGCTTGTCGATAGGAATGGTTCTGGTCGACGATTAGGTCAAGGTTCATTGTCGCTCCTCATAGCGGGGGTATGAGGTACGTAACGGCCAGCATAAAAAATGACTGACCTGAGAATACTGAATGACGATTCCGATGAGCCTGTACGAAACAGACCACACAGGGTCAACTTCAAAACCGCTTCGTATATTCCACCTGCTCCCGATGCGCCACGTCCTGCACCACTGCCCTCATCCGCACCACACTCCCCGGCAGTTTCTGCGCCAGCCGCGCCAGTGACAACGGCGTCAGCGCGCCGAGCCTTGGATAGCCGCCGATGGTCTGACGGTCGTTGAGCAGGACGATCGGCTGACCATCCGGCGGGACCTGGATGGCGCCGAGCGGGATGCCTTCGGAGATCATCGGTTTGCCCTGATAAACCAGCTCCGGCCCCAGCAGGCGCATGCCCATGCGGTCGGCGCGGCTGTCGAGGGTCCAGTCGCTATTGAACGCATCGAACAGGCTCAAGCCGCTGAACTGGCCGATCTGTGCACCGAGAACGACATCCAGCGGACGCTGTTCGGAAAAGTCGGGAATGAGGTGATCGGGCAGCGCGTGAAGCTCAAATGACGCCCCTGCATAAGTCAGTTGATCGCCTTCAGCCAGCGCTTTGCCGCTTCCTTCGAGCCCGCCCAGCCCTTCGCGTGTGACGGTGGAGCAGCTGCCGAGCACATCGAGCGCCGCAAATCCGCCGGGCGCCGCGAGGTAGGCGCGGGCACCGTTGATGGGCCGGGTAAAACGTAGCTGCTGGCCTTTGCGCACAAAGAAGCTGCGCCACGGCGCCATCGGACGATCGTCGAGCATCGCGCCCAGATCCGCACCCGCCAGGGCCAGACAGCAGTCGGCATCGGCTACCAGCGTCAGGCCGCCCAATGTCACTTCGACGACGGCAGCGTCCAGCGCGTTATTCAGTAGCTTGTTGGCCCACGACATCGACACCCAGTCCAGCGCCCCACCCTGGGTGACGCCGAGGTGTCTTACGCCAAACCGTCCCGCGTCCTGCAACAGGCACAGCGGCGTGCTGCTTTTAACCGTCAACGCGCTCATGCCAGGCCCTCCAGCGGCGTGTCGTCGCCGCCCAGACGCATGAACTCGGCGTGATCAACGGCGGCAAAACGCACGGTGTCGCCAGGCTGCATCAGGCTGTAGCCGTCGATTTCGCGATCAAACAGTTTGGCCGGGGTGCGCCCGAGGATGTTCCAGCCGCCGGGCGACTCCAGTGGATAGGCCGCCGTTTGCCGTTCGGCGATGCCGACACTTCCCGCGGCAACGCGCTTGCGGGGTGTCTTGATGCGCGGCGCGGCGAGGATTTCTTCCACCAGCCCCATGAACCCGAACCCCGGCGCGAAGCCCAGGGCGAAGACCTGATACTCGCGCTGGCTGTGGCGGCTAATCACTTCTTCCACCGACAGCCCGCTGCGCCTGGACAACAGGCTCAACTCGGGCCCGACGCTGAGGTCGTACCAGACCGGCAACACATGCTGCCGACCGCCTTGGGCGGCGTCGGGTGTGAGGTCTTTCAGCGCATCGGTAATGATCGCCCGAGCCTGTGTCGGACTCAACGCCAACAGATCGTAATGCACCATCAACGTGGTGTAGGACGGCACCAGATCAATCAATTGCGCAGCAAAGCCCTCGCGCAGACGCAACGTCGCGGCGAGCATCCACGGCATGTTGGCCTCGTCGATGGCGTCGAACAGGCGGACCATCAGGCAATCGATGGCGACGACTTCGATGCGCAGGTTCACGGGGCCGACGGTCCGGCGTCAGTGCCGTTCAATGCCTGACGAATGCGCTGGACTGCGTCGATGGAGCTGGCGTTGTCGCCGTGCACGCACAAGGTGTGTGGTTGCAGCCGCAGCTCGCTGCCATCGCTGGCGATCAAGGCTTCGCCTCGGGACAAGGTCATGGCCTGAGCGATGATGACCTCGGCATCGTGATGCACCGCGCCGGGAATGTTGCGCGAGACCAGACGCCCCACATTGTCGTAGGCCCTATCGGCAAAGGCCTCGAACCACAGCGTGATGCCGAATTCATCGGCGATGGCTTGCGCCGCAGAGTTGTCGCGCATGGCCAGCAGCATCAGCGGCAGTTCGGGATTGTAACGGGCGATGGCCTCGATAACGGCGCGCAGTTGCGTCGGGTTGGCCATCATGTCGTTGTACATCGCGCCGTGGGGTTTGACGTAGCTGACGTGGCTGCCCTGGGCTCGGCAAACGCCGTCAAGTGCGCCGATCTGGTAATGCAGCAGGTCTTGAATTTCCTGCGGCGAACAGGCCATCGAGCGACGGCCGAAACCCACCAGATCCTGATAAGCCGGGTGCGCGCCAATGGTAACGTTGTTGGCCAGGGCCAGCGCGACGGTCTTGCGCATGACGCTCGGGTCGCCGGCGTGGAAGCCGCAGGCGATGTTGGCGCAATCGATGTAGGGCATGACCTCGGCGTCCAGACCCATGGTCCAGACGCCGTAGCTTTCGCCGATATCACAATTCAATAACAGGCGGCTCAAAGGCGTGACTCCTGTGCGAACGAGACGGGGAGAAGCTCGAGTGTACGCGCGGGGTTGTCAGGTTGGCAGCGCGGGACACGGGGCTGTGCGTTGGGGGCATTCTTCGGCGCGGATGGCCCAAGCGTCCAACTAATTAAAGCGCGGGGGGAGGATAAGAAAAAGTGAACGGTGCGAGGATCTTCACTGACTGTGAGGGCCCCTTCCCGGCTAAAGCCGGTCTACAAGGTCCTACGAAGTACCCCCCACTGTAGGACCGGCTTCAGCCGGGAAGGCGTCAGTAGCATCACTGCCCAATCAAGCGGGTGCCGGCAATGAGCATCAACGCCAGTCGCGCCCCACCGGTCGCACGTGATGCCGACCCACAAACACCCAGTCAATGAACACCACAATGCTTTCGATGACCAGCGAAAACAGCAATGCGCACAGCAGGCCCCAGCCGATGACTTCCGGCGACAACAGCACCTGCCAGGTGTAGCCATTCCAGGTTTCGTCGCGGATGCCGGTGTCGGCGGCGGTCAGCACATGCCAGGCGCGGGAGTACCACGGGCCTTGCAGCGCCAGCCATTCACGGTCGAGGGTCTGATTGCGGGTGAGCAGGTTGCTGATGTTGTCAGCGTCGGTGCGGAACACCGGATCATCGCTGCTGCGGTAATGCTGGATCAGGGCCTGCACGTCGCCATTGAAGAACCGCTGGGCGGTTTCGGTATAACCGCGCAGGCTTTGTTGCGCTTCCAGCATGTGCGCTTCGACGCGCTTGCTGTAATCGCTGATGAAGCCTGGAATCTGCACGCCTATCAACAGGCCTGCCGTGAACAACACCAGTCGTATATAGCTGCGCAGCATAGATCCCTCTCTTTCAGGCCGAGCCTTCGGCAACGCATTCGCCGCGGCGCCAAAGACTCCAGTGACCCGGCTCGTATCGGTTCCAGGTCTCGTTTTCGGTCAGCGGCTCGGTGGCAATCACCGTCACCACATCGTTGGGCGTGGTTTCTGCCTGGAAATCGACGATGACGTCGACATCTTTCAGGCGCGCCGGGCCAAACGGGGCGCGGCGGGTGATGTGCACCAGCTTGGTCGAACAGTAGCAAAACAGCCAGTCGCCATCACTGAGCAGTGCGTTGAATACGCCTTTGCTGCGGTATTCGTTGCAGGCCTCGACCAGAGTCGGCAGCAACTGCTCGATCTCCACGGGCTCGGGAAACGCTTCACGCACCCGGTTGAGCAGGTCGCAGAACGCCGCTTCACTGTCGGTATCGCCCACTGGCCGATAAAACGTGGCACCGGGGTGAAAATCCGCGAGCTGACCGTTATGGGCGAAACACCAGTTGCGCCCCCACAGCTCGCGCACAAAAGGATGGGTGTTGGACAGGCAGACCTTACCGACGTTGGCCTGACGAATGTGGCCGATGACCACTTCGCTCTTGATGGGGTAACGCTGGACCAGTTGCGCAACTTCCGACTCGCTGCTCGCGGCAGGGTCCTGAAACAGGCGCAGGCCACGGCCTTCGTAGAAACCGATGCCCCAGCCGTCGCGGTGCGGACCGGTACGGCCACCGCGCTGCATCAGCCCGGTGAAGCTGAACACGATGTCCGTCGGTATGTTGGCACTCATGCCCAGAAGTTCACACATGCTCGGGTCTCGGTGCGTTGAAGCACGCGTCTGGGAGGATGCCGGTGATCATCACAGTTTGGGTTCGACGCGATAGCGGCCGCTCGGCGCAGGTGCTGGCGATGCCACCGGCGACGGGCTGGCGAAGCGTCCTGCAGGCTGGTCCGCGTAAGGCTCGTCGTGTTCCTTCTGCTCGGCGGCAGCCTGTGCAGCGGCAGCTTCGGCGTGGGCCAGACGGGCTTTTTTCTTGCGCAGGAACGGCAAGCGGATCAAGGCGTAAACCAAGTAGAGGCCCAGCGCGACGGCGCCGTAAGTGGAGAGGTCGAGCACGGCGCGCCAGACGTTGTTGCCGACTTTCAGCGCCAGATCCAGCACGCTGATCGCCAGCGCCGGGGCGTATTGATCCTTGGCCGGATCGACGATGGTCGGGCAGAACAACAGCACGGCGCCGATCACGCGCAGGGGTTCGCGCAGGTAGCGCCACATCCAGCCGGTCAGCTTGAACCACACCAACAGACAGCCCAACGCGGCGAACGCGTAAAGGCCCCAGGCAATCAGATAGTCGTTGTCGGTCATGACGTCCGTGGTAAGGCAGGTAAAGAGGCGCTTATGATAACGACTTTTCACCAGCCCGGCTTCCCCGGCTTCAGTTATCGGTCCGCCGCGTGTCCAGCACCGGGCAGCGCGACCGATCCCTTTTAAATGAGCCCACGTGAGAGAGCCCAGCATGCCTTCCGCCCCACACACCTCCACCGCCCCCGTCGCCCGCAAGGCTGACGGCGCCGACCCGTACGCCTGGCTGCAAAACCGCGACACCGAGGAAGTGCTCGATTACCTCAAGGCCGAGAACGCCTGGCAGGAACAGCAGCTCGCCGACCTGCAGCCGTTGCGCGACACCCTGTTCCAGGAGATCAAGGGCCGCATCCTTGAAACCGATCTGTCCCTGCCCTCCCCTTGGGGCCCGTATCTTTATTACACCCGGACCACCGAAGGCGACGAATACGCCCGTCACTACCGCTGCCCGCGTCCGGCCGATGACTCCCAGACCCTCGACGAAAGCGCTGAAGAATTGCTGCTCGACCCAAACGAACTGGCCGGCGGTGGCTTCTTCTCCCTCGGCGCGTTCAGCATCAGCCCCGACCATCAACGCCTGGCCTACAGCCTCGACACCAGCGGCGAGGAGGTTTATCAGCTGTACGTCAAAGAGCTGAGCAGCGGCGCGGTCAGCAGCCTGCCGTTCGAAGACTGCGACGGCAGCATGACCTGGGCCAACGACAGCCAGACCCTGTTCTTCGGCGAACTGGACGACACTCACCGTCCGCACAAGCTGTATCGCCACAAGCTGGGCGAAGCATCCGCCGAGCTGGTGTTCAGCGAGCCCGACGGGCGCTTCTTCCTGCATTGCTATCGCAGCAGTTCGGAGCGGCAGTTGATCATGGGGCTGGACAGTAAAACCACCAGCGAGGCCTGGGTGCTGGACGCGGGCACGCCCGAGCAGGCGTTCGTGTGCATGGCACCGCGCAGCGAAGGCCACGAGTATTCGGTGGACCACGGATTGATCGAGGGCGAATGGAGCTGGGTGATCCGCAGCAATCAGGACGGCATCAACTTTGCGCTGTACCACGCGACTGAAAAGACCGATGGCATCCCGCAACGGGGCGACTGGCAGAACCTGATTGCCCACAGCGAGACGGTCATGCTCGACGGCTTCAGCCTCAACGCCAAAGGCCTGACCTTGAGCCTGCGCGAAGGCGGCCTGCCGATTGTCGAAGTACATCCCCAAGGCCTGCCGGCGTATCGCGTGCAACTGCCGGATGCAGCGTACAACCTGTACGTGCAGGACACCCTTGAGTTCGACAGCGACACGATTCGCCTGCGCTATCAGTCGCTGAATCGTCCGCCGCAGGTATGGCAATTGTCGCTGGCGACCGGGGAACAGGTCGTACTCAAGGAAACGCCCGTACTGGGTGTGTTCGACGCCGATGCCTACGTCAGCCAGCGGTTGTGGGCGACGGCCGCCGACGGTACGCAAGTGCCGATCAGCCTGGTGGTCAAGCGCGAGCTGGCGGGTCAGACGGTTCCGCTGTATCTCTACGGCTATGGCGCGTACGGCGAGAGCCTGGACCCGTGGTTTTCCCATGCGCGACTGAGCCTGCTCGATCGCGGCATCGCTTTCGCCATCGCCCATGTGCGCGGCGGCGGTGAGCTGGGCGAAGCCTGGTACCGCAACGGCAAGCAGGAGCACAAGCAGAACACCTTCAGCGACTTCATCACCTGCGCCGAACACTTGATCGCGGAGAACATCACCACTGCCGAGCAACTGGTCATCAGTGGCGGCAGCGCCGGCGGCCTGTTGATTGGCGCGGTGGTCAATCAGCGTCCGGAGCTGTTCGAGGCGGCCATTGCTGAGGTGCCGTTCGTCGATGTGCTGAACACCATGCTCGATCCCGATCTGCCGCTGACCGTCACTGAATATGACGAATGGGGTAATCCGCAAGAGCCGGATGTTCACGCGCGGATCAAGGCCTATGCGCCTTATGAAAATGTCACGGCACAGGATTATCCGGCCATGCTGGTGATCGCGGGTTACAACGACAGCCGCGTGCAATATTGGGAAGCGGCCAAGTGGGTGGCGAAGCTGCGTGATCTAAAAACCGACGATAACCTGCTGTTGCTCAAGACCGAACTGGGTGCAGGACACGGTGGCATGAGCGGGCGCTATCAGGGATTGCGTGACGTAGCACTCGAATACGGATTTATTCTGAAAGTGCTGAACATGGCCTGACGAAATCTGCGCGAGTGGTGTGTCACATGGCAAGCCCCGGACGCTGTAAAGTCCGGGGCTGCTCTCACGCCAGCCAGTGCTTCACGCAATCTCCCTGAACACTCAACAAGAACTCGCCATGTCTACATTACTCAACAAAGAAATCCGCGACATGCTGATGGACTGCGGTCTGTTCATAGCCCTGACGCCTGCAGAATTCGCCGCCGCTGCGGGGTACTTCAGCATCAGCAGCATTGAAAAGGGCGACGCGATCTTCAACGAAGGCGACGCGGGCACGTTCATGTGCATTATTCATTCGGGCACGGTGTCGGTGCAGAAGCTCAACAGCGACGGCCAGCCGGTGGAGACCGCCGTGCTGCGCAGCGGCAGAGCGTTTGGCGAAATGGCGGTGCTGGACGGCGAACGCCGCTCGGCCACATGCATCGCCGCATCGTCGTGCTACCTGCTGAACCTTGGCAAGGATTCGCTGGAAAAGATGCTCAACGAGGCACCGAAAGTGGCGGCGAAGATCATCCGCGCGATCGCGGTGGCCATGTCGAAGCGGCTGCGCATGATGGACGGCCAGGTGGTGACGCAGCAGGATTGAGAGCGTCGAGCGTGAGTCAGGGACTGGGCTTGGCCGACGGCTGCAAGCCGGGCAATGGCTCATCGTCCTTTGGCGGACCTGGCTGGGGAATCTTCGGCAATAACGGCGGGTTGCCTTGCCCGCCTGCATGGGGAACGCCCGGCGGTGCCACTTGCGGGTACGGCGTTGGCGTCGCGGTGCCGGGCGAACCCTCGGAAGCCGCGATGGGCTCGGGTGTATTCAGAACAGGCTGCAGGCTCTCGGCAGACGCTTGCGGCGCGCCGAGCACAGTGATGACAATCGTCAGTAGAATGGAGCACTTCATCGTTGGCCTCCCCTGCCAATCTTTCGCTTACCGCTCAGGCTACTCCTGCGCAACCCATCGCGCTCTGACAAATTGCGCTGCATGCGGCCCTACCCTTTTGACGAGTTATCCATGAAACGTTTTGTTCTGCTCGACACCACTCCGATCCCTGATGACGGCGGCGCCTTGTGCCTGTTCGAGTACGGCGAAGATTTTGTCATCAAGATCCAGGGCGGCGACGGCGGCCAGTTGATGAACACGCGCATGCACGGCTCCGAAGACGCCCTGGCCGAAATACCGTGCAAGAAGGTCGCTGCCCGCCTTAACCCGCGGGTGCTGATCGGCGGATTGGGCATGGGCTTCACCCTGGCGTCGGCACTCAAGCACCTGGGCAAGAACGGCGAAGTAGTAGTCGCCGAGTTGGTGCCCGGCGTGGTGGAGTGGAACCGCGGCGCGCTGGGCGAGAAATCGGGCAATCCGTTGCAGGACCCGCGCGCCAAGGTCGTGGTACAGGACGTCGCTCAAGTGCTGAAAGCCGAACCCCAGGGCTTTGACGCGATCATGCTGGACGTCGACAACGGCCCCGAAGGCCTGACGCAAAAGTCCAACAGCTGGCTGTATTCGGCCGGCGGTCTTGCGGCCTGTGCCAGCGCGCTACGCCCAAAAGGCGTGCTGGCCGTGTGGTCCGCCAGCGCCGATGCGGCCTTCAGCGACAAACTGCGCAAGGCCGGTTTCAAGGCTGAAGAGGTCAAGGTCTACGCCCACGGCAACAAGGGCACACGGCATACCATCTGGATCGCTGAAAAACTGAAGGGCTGATCGACGGGCAAAGCGCTAGACTTGCCTGCATTGCTCTCCATCGCCAACAGAACACGAAACAGGTGACGCCATGAGTTCGGCCAACACGCCAACCAATACTTCCAAACTGGACCGCATCCTCGCCGATGCCCAGCGTGATCGCGAAATGGGTTACCGCGACAAAGCCCTGCGTATGTACCCCCACGTCTGCGGCCGCTGCGCCCGGGAATTTGCCGGTAAACGCCTCAGCGAGTTGACCGTTCACCACCGCGACCACAACCATGACAACAATCCCCAGGACGGCTCCAATTGGGAGCTGCTGTGCCTGTACTGCCACGACAACGAACATTCGCGCTACACCGATCAGCAGTACTTCTCGGAAAGCTCGACCAGCAGCCCGAAAGCCGCCAAGGCCACCCACAACCCGTTCGCCGCGCTGGCTGGGTTGATGAAGAAAGACTGAGGAATGAGCTGCACGTTTTGAGCGGCAAGCGGCAAGTAAAAGCACAGCGGCGTCTGTCGGGCCACCGTTCACCGCCTCTTGCAGCTTTAAGCTTGAAACTTGCCGCTGCTTCTTTCCCCTATAATCCTGCGCTTCCTCTGATGAGCACCCTCCCCCGTGGCCAACAAACGCTATGCCTGCATCGGCTTGTTCAATCCCAAATCCCCGGAAAACGTCGGTTCGGTGATGCGCGCAGCAGGCTGCTATGGCGTGGCGTCGGTGTTCTATACCGGCAAGCGCTATGAGCGTGCGCGTGATTTCGTCACCGACACCAAGAAGATTCATCAGGACATTCCGCTGATCGGCATCGATGACCTGAGAAAGATCATCCCGCTGGGCTGCGTGCCGGTGGCCGTGGAATTGGTCGAAGGCGCACGGGCGCTGCCCGAGTACACGCACCCGGATCGCGCGATTTACATCTTCGGCCCGGAAGACGGTTCACTGGATAAGGAAATCCGCGATTGGTGCGAAGACGTGGTGTACATCCCCACGACGGGCTGCATGAACCTCGCCGCGACGGTCAACGTCGTGCTTTACGACCGCATGGCCAAAGGCATCAACACCCGCTCCGGCCCGCAGTTCGGACGGGAAACCGATCGCACCTGACGTCCGCGCGCTGACAAAACGCATTGAACAGTTTGCGCTGCTGACAGTCAGCTTTAAGGACCCTACCTTTCACGGAGAACGCATCATGAGCGACACCCCGATCATTGAACGCATCGAACGACCTTTGCACGACTACCCGGAGCAGAACGTACAGGGCTGGGAGCGTATTGGCTCGCTGGCAGGTGGTGTACTGATGATGGGCAAGGGTCTGCGCCGCGGCGGGATCTTTGGTCTGGTGCAACTGGCAATCGGCGGTGCCGTTCTGGCCCGTGGTATTACCGGCCACTGCTCGGCCAAAGCGCTGATCGACAAAAGCCGCAGCGAGATGGACGTGGCCCGTTCGCGCATCGAAGAAGCCGGCGCCGAGCTGAGCAAGCTGAAGACCAAGGCTGAAGTCGCTGTAGAAGACGCTGTCGACACCGGCGCCGACGCGTTGAAAGGTCCGAAAGGCGTCTGATCCACGCTGCATCGCACGCAAGCTCGTGACGGCTGAACCGACAGCCCCACGAGCTTTTTGCTTTAGCCCGCACGAAAAATCAGGTAATCCTCCCAGTCGTCCTCCAGCACGCTGCCTTCACTGAGCATGCGGCCGGACTGAGAAATACGCTGCTTGTGCACCTGTTCCCGGTCCCCGCACACCAGGTGGTGCCAGAGCGGCAAGTCCTTGCCCTCGCTGACCAGCCGATAGCCGCAGGTGGGCGGCAACCACTTGAATTCATCAGCCTTTCCCGGCGTCAGCTGAATGCAGTCCGGGACCTGGGCGCGACGATTCGAGTAGTCAGTGCAGGCGCAGGTCTTCATATCCAGCAGCTTGCAGGCAATGCGCGTGTAATAAACGCTGCCGTCGTCCTCGTCCTCGAGCTTTTGCAGACAGCACAAACCGCAGCCGTCACACAGCGACTCCCACTCGACTGCATCGAGCTGTTCAAGGGTTTTGCGTATCCAGAAGGGTTCTACGATGGCGGCCATGGTTCTCGCGCAAACAGCTGTGGGGCAATGAAAGGCCGCCAGTCTAGAGGCACAAGTCATTTGGGCCAAGCATTGGCGACTGTCGGTAAACGCGTTCCTCCGGCTGGACCTGCTTTGGCGGGGTAATGCGGTCCGCGAAACGCCGAGCCCGCGTCGGCCGCTGGCTGAGCTGGCGGCTGAGGGGTATTTCAGTTTGTAAGGACTGGACGCTAGGTTTTAGTGGGACCGGCTTTAGCCGGGAAGGCGTCGGGGGCCACTCCACAAAATGGATGGCGTACACACGGGCCTCTTCCCGGCTGAAGCCGGTCCCACTCATCGCTGTGTCAGCAGGGCC
Source organism: Pseudomonas sp. CFBP 8772 (assembly GCF_014841665.1). Taxonomy (NCBI): domain Bacteria; kingdom Pseudomonadati; phylum Pseudomonadota; class Gammaproteobacteria; order Pseudomonadales; family Pseudomonadaceae; genus Pseudomonas; species Pseudomonas sp. CFBP 8772. The sequence goes on from NZ_JACYUI010000004.1 coordinate 60,832, forward strand.
GGTTTCAGCCGGGAAGTGCTCAATACCCCTTGGCGAAATCCACTTCGCCGCGCAATGCCTCGCCGGCGGTATAGGCCTTGAGGTTGTCCACGAACAGCTGAGTCATCGCCGGCGGCGAGGTCGGCGCCGAGCTGTGACCGGTGAGCAACAGGCCCCATGCCGTCCAGAACGGGTGACGCTGGGGCAATGGCTCCTGCCGGCAGACGTCAATGACCGCCCCCGCCAGATGCCCTTCTTTCAGCGCTTCGACCAGATCCGCATCCACCACCGCCGTGCCCCGCCCGACGTTGATGAACAACGCCGAGGGCTTGAAGCCGGCAAACAGTTTGGCGTTGTAGAGGTCCTGGGTCTGCGGCGTGTTGGGCAGCAGGTTGATGACGAAATCGACCTCGGCCACCAGACGCGGCAGGTCCTCCAGCGCAGCCACCTCAACGAACGGCGCTTCGGTCCGCGCACTCGACGCAACGCCATACAGCTCAACGCCGAACGGCACGAGGAACTGCGCCACGCAGCGGCCAATGTCGCCCGTCCCCACGATCAACGCCTTGCGTCCGGACAGGCTGCGGCCCATGCGGTTGTCCCACTTGCGCTCGACCTGACTGACCAACCGCGCCAGCACCTCACGCTCATGCACCAGCATGTAGGTCAGCACGAACTCAGCCATCACCTGACCGAAGATGCCGACGGCGCGGGTCAGTTGATAGTCGCGGTACAGCCCGTCTGCCAGCAGCGGCGTGATGCCGGCCCAGGTCGATTGCAGCCATTTCGGTTTGTGGCCCTGGCGCAGCAGATTCGCCAGCAGGTCAGGCTGACCGAGCCAGATCGGCGCCTCGGCGGCCATTTTCGACAGTTCAGCGGAGTGACCGCTGCTCAACACTTCGATTTCGGGGGCCGCCTGGCGGAGGAGTTCGGTGTAAACGGGATAATCGTGTTCGGCGATCAGAACGCGCATGGCTTCAAAACTCGAATAAACGGGGCATGCGACCGCGCAGCGTTCCGGACCGCGCTCGATTGAGCCGGTCAGGTCTGACGCATGCGACGGTCCGGTGTACCCCTGCGGTGGATTGCAGGGTCAGAAATCGATCACATCGGATCGTTGCGGCGCAGCAGCTCTTCGGGCAGGTGCTCGATGTAATCGTCTTCGGCCGGTGGCATTTGCAGGTGGTAACCCTGCTTTTCCAGGTTGGCGAGCACCGCATGAATGTCTTCACGGGCCAGAGCGCGTTCTGGCGACAGGACCAGGTTGAAAGCGTGCTGCGGCTTGCCGAACGCAGTCAGCAATTCTTCAGGCACACGCTCCAGAGCGTCGCTCTTGAGGACATACAGGTACATTTCGTTCCTGCGCGGGCTGCGGTAGATGGAGCAAATATGTTTCAAGGCTGTTCTCCGGCATTGGCCAGGCTGTCGAGCAGCATCTGGCCCATCAATTCGCGGCGCCAGCCACGCAGCGATTCGGGCAATTTATAGGGACCGTCTGGGTAACCGGTCTTGAGCAGGGCTTCGAGAGTCTTTTTGCGCAGCATCAATTCCGGGGCCATGTCGAGGCGCTCGGCTTGCTGCTGGCCAATGACGCGCAAGCTCTTCAGCACGCTTGAAGCCTCGATCGGCAACGGCTCCGGCAACGCGGGCGGCCACAGATCCGGCGACACGCTGCCGGCTTTTTTGATCAGGTCGAGCAGAAACTCGCCGTCCTGACGCACGGTCTTGGGGTGCATATCATCGATTTTCGCCAGCGCGGCGAGATTATCCGGCTGGGATTTTGCCAGCGGCCACAGCGAGTGCTCGCGCAACACGCGGTTGCGTGGCTGATTGCGCAGGCGCGCCTGCTGCTCGCGCCAGGCACAGAGTTCACGCAACACGGCGAGTTGCGCCCGTGACAGCTTCCACGCCAGCTTGGCGTCGCGGTAAGCGTCATACGGATCGGTTTCGCGGCGCAGATTGGCGACCAGCTCGGCACCGTCCTCCAGCACCCAGGCGTACTTTTCATCGGACAGACGCGGACGCAGCAGGTTGTACACCTCTGCCAGGTGCACCGCGTCTTCGGCGGCGTAGCTGATCTGGGTTTCCGAAAGCGGGCGCTGCAGCCAGTCAGAACGGGTCTCGCCTTTCGGCAGGTCGATGTTCAGCACGTCCTGGACCAGACGCGAATAACCCATCGAGAACCCGAGGTTCAGGTAGGCCGCAGCCAGTTGCGTGTCGAACAGCGGCGCCGGCAGACTGCCGGTCAGGCGCAACAGCACCTCGAGGTCCTCGCTGCAGGCGTGAACGACTTTGATGACGTCAGGGTTTTCCAGCAGCGCGGCCAGAGGTTTCCAGTCGCTTATCAGCAACGGGTCGATCAGGTAAGCGCGTGAACCGTCGCCGATCTGCAACAGCGCGGCGATGGGATAAAAGGTGTCGACCCGCATGAATTCGGTGTCGAGCGCGACGTAGGACAGGGTCTGCCACTGTGCGCAATGTTCGGCGAGGCTATGGTCGTCGCGAATCCAGTGAATATCGATGGCCACACGGCTCTCCCTCGAAGAATGGCGCGCAGTATATATCGCTACAAGCGGTTACCGGGCATCCGTCCTGCAAGTCTCGAACAACTTCATCTTTGGAGCGCGCAAATAGCCGCCGCGGCGACGACCGTCCATCCGATCACTGATCACTGGCCCGCCTTGCGCAGCACATACACGCGCCACATGGCGTAGCCGGGCAGAAAGTCGTGGTGATCGACGACTCTGAAACCCGCCCGCGCGAACTCGGATTCAATGTCGCTGCGGCACACCACAAATCGATTGCGGGGCGCAGACATGCCGGCGTCCAGTCGACCCTGCTGCCGTTTGCGACGCCAGGCTTTGACGTTACCGTCCACCCACAGCCCGACGATGGCCGTGTCGCGGGTTACCCGATGGAACTCGTCGAGAATCGCGCCGCGTTTTTCGCTGTCGGCCAGGTGATGGAACAATCGCATGCAGAAAATGCAGTCCACCGCGTTGCCGGACAGGCCGATGGAAAACGCCGAGCTCTGGAATGTGCGGATGCGCTTGCGCACTTCGTTGGATGACTGCGCCTCGGCGAGCGCCAGCCTGTCGGTGGACGGATCGGCTGCGAGGATCACCCGATTGGCGTGTTCGGCCAGCACCGGCCAGAAACGCCCCGAACCCGACGGCACGTCCAGCACCAGTCCAGGCTCGCCCGCATCACGCAACGCCCTCCGTGCCAGCTGCGCATCGCGCCACAGACTCAGACGTCGACTGAGGGTGTGTTCGTGCCCGCCCACGTACGCGTCGACGTGTATTTTTTTGCCGAGGGGCTCACTCATTGGCCAGTACCCCGTCCGTATAAATCCCCCGACAACCCGCGAACATGTCCAGCGCCGGGTTATAGACCTTTGTCTGCACTTCCAGCAGGCCCAGCATCGAATGGAACAGGTTGTCCTGACTGAGAGGGGCATTGCGCTCTTTTTGCAGGCAATGGGTATCCACTGCAAATGACTGCTGATAGTTCTCGGAGAACCAGGCAATCATCGGGACATGTTTCTGTTGATCGGGCGCCAGCACATAAGGCGTGCCATGCAGGAACAGGTTGTATTCACCCAGTGACTCACCGTGGTCGGACAAATACACCATGGCCGTGTCCACTTTGCCCTGATTGCTGCGCAGAATATCAATCAGCGACGCCAGTACATGGTCGGTGTAGAGCAATGTATTGTCATAACCGTTGACGATACTTTCCCGGGAACAGTTATTCAGCGCATTGCTTTCGCACACCGGGGTGAACTTCTCGAATTCTTTTGGATAACGCTTGAAGTACTCAGGACCATGACTGCCCATCTGATGAAGGACCAGCACGGTGTCCTTGTCCAGTGTGTCGATGAACTTCTGCAGGCCCTGCAACAGGATCTCATCGCGACACTCGTTGTTGGCGCACAGCGCCGGGTCCTTGAGATTGCTGACATCCTGCAACGTCACCCGGTCGCAGGTGCCCTTGCAGCCCGACTGGTTGTCCCGCCAGATCACATCCAGCCCGGCGCGTTTCAGCACATCGAGCATGCCTTCTTCATTGCGCGCGGTGGTTGCGTTGTAATCCTTGCGGCCCATGTTGGAAAACATGCACGGCACCGACACCGCCGTCTCCGTGCCGCAGGAATGCACATCCGTAAAGGTGAGCAGGCCGCGCTCCTTGCTCAGCTGGGGCGTGGTATCGCGGTTGTAACCCAGGATGCCGAAGTTCTCCGCCCGCGCGCTTTCACCCACCACCAGCACGGTCAGCGACTTGCGCTTGTGCTGCTGCCAGTCGCTGGCAAGTTTGGCGTCCTGACCGATGCTCAAGAACGGCCGCTGCGCCGACTTGACCTGCTCGCTCAAGTAACCCACGGACGCTGCCAGGTAGTTGCTTGGCACCACCATCAGGCGCAACTCGTGGTGATTGCGAAACAGCGATGACAGCCCCTGGTAATTCATCAACGCAACACCGCCAATGGCGACCGCGCACACCACGGACACCAGCGCCTTGCTGAGCAACTCACGGGGCCAGCGGCGATAGGCAATCGGTGTTTTGAAAAGAATGAACGACGGCACCACACCCAGAAAAAACAAATAAGCGAGCAACTTCAACGAGAGCAAATCGCGTACTTCCGTGACATTGGTTTCAGCGAAGTTTCTAAACATCCCCGAATCAATCATCACGCCGTATTGGCTCATGAAGTAAGCCACGCCGGCGCTGACGAAAAAGATAACGATCAACACCGGTTTTAATACGCGTTTGAACGCTAACAGCGTGAAGAAAATATTAAACGCACAAAACACCATCAGCGCAAAAGCACAACGCAACAACAGGCCCTTACCATCAGAGTCAGTAATTGCAAATAAATGCTGCCAGAGGGTCAGGTTAAACCCGATCAATAGAAAGGCACTGGCAAGCACTGTCACAAGCTCGGGACGAACTGCTTTGACGTTCAGCATAAAAGTCTGCTTGGGTGGAAATGAGAATATAAACGCGGAGGAAACCCCGCCGATGCCGCGAACTCTAGGCATCTGGCCATCAATTTTTTGTGAAAAGGATGAGAACGAATGGTGGGGTGGGATTGGTGTGTTGCCGCGGCATTCCATTGGACGCATCGAATCGATGCAACAGTTGGTCGCAGAAAACGAGGTGAAGCGTTTCGCTCTGACCGATAGCTTAGAGGTCAGACCAAACATAATCAGGTTGCCTACCCTTTTATGGATGCTGTATTTTTCGAAACAACAACTTTCAGCCGGCTTAGGCCGGGCTACCTCGACGATGATGGCTATCGCGCGCTTCAGATTCATATCTTGGCAGGCCCCGAGTCAGGGGATCTCATGCCAGGAACGGGCGGATTCAGAAAGCTGCGCTGGCACGATGAACGTCGAGGCAAAGGCAAGCGTGGCGGCCTGCGGGTTATCTATTATTGGCTAATCAATGATCGCCAGATCTGGATGTTTTCGATCTATGACAAGGATGAGGTCTCGAACTTGACCGCTGATCAGCAGCGTCAATTGAAGGCCGCTATCGACGCAGAGCTGCGCAAGAGAGGCAAACGATGAGCAAGAAGCGCGACCTGTTCGCAGAAATGATGGAGGGTGTTGAAGAGATGACGGCGCACCGAGAGGGGAAGCTCACCCTTCGGAGCGATACCTTCGAAGACAGGCCGGCGCCCAATATTTCTGCGCAGGAAATAGTGGCCTTGAGGCAAAGACTGCACATGTCTCAAAACGTATTTGCGCGGCGGATCCGTACCAGCACGAGCACCCTGCGCAACTGGGAGCAGGAAAAATCCAAACCCAATGCCCAAGCTGCCCTGCTGATCAAACTGGTCGAAAAATTTCCGGACATGGTTGACCGCCTGAGTGCGATTTAGGCGTTTGCTTATCGGGCACTAGCGTTCAACGCTCGCCCTATTAAGCCCGGGATTCAAGAGCGGTGGGCAGGCTCGTTATCTCCGGTATGCCGCTCCTCAATTCATCCTCAATAATCATCTGCGCCGCCTTCTCGGCGATCATCACGGTCGGCGAGCAGGTGTTGCCGGAGGTGATGTTCGGCATGATCGACGCATCCACCACGCGCAAGCCGGTGATGCCGTGCACGCGCAGGCGTTCGTCGACCACGGCGTCGCGGCCCTGCCCCATCTTGCAGGTGCCGACCGGGTGAAAGATCGTCGTGCCGATGACGCTGGCGGCCTCGCGCAGTTCTTCCTCGGTTTGCAGGCCCGCGCCGGGCAGGTACTCCACCGGCTCGAAGCGAGCAAGCGCAGGAGCAGCGGCGATGCGACGGGTCAGGCGAATGGCTTCGGCAGCGACTTTGAGATCGGTCTCGTGACTCAAATAATTCGGCCGAATGACCGGCGCGGCATCGGCCAGCGCCGAACGGACCTCCACCGTCCCACGGCTCTGCGGGCGCAAGTCGCACACTGACGCCGTGAATGCAGGGAAGCCGTGAAGCGGTTCGCCGAAGCGCTCAAGGGACAAGGGCTGCACGTGGTATTCAAGATTAGCGCTCGCCTGCTCCGGCCCCGAGCGCGCAAAAGCACCCAGCTGACTCGGCGCCATTGCCAACGGCCCACTGCGATTGAAGGCGTAGCGCAGGCCCATGTTCATCTTGCCCCACAGACTGCCGGCCATCTGGTTCAACGTCTGGCCATTGGTGACCTTGTAGATCAGGCGCAACTGCAGGTGATCCTGCAGATTCGCGCCAACCCCGGGGAGCTCATGCCGCACGCCAATGCCGAGCTTTTCCAGCAATGGCCGCGGCCCGATGCCGGAGCGTTGCAGGACCATGGGCGATCCGATGGCGCCGCAGCAAAGGATGATTTCCCGTCGCGCGCGAAGCGTCTGTTCCTGCCCGTTGACGCGAGCAATCACCCCGCTGGCTCGACTGTTTTCGAACACGACGCGCGACACTTCCGCGCCTGTGATTACCGTCAGGTTCGGCCGCTTCAATGCCGGACGGAGAAATGCCTTGGACGCGTTCCAGCGCACACCGCGCCGTTGATTCACCTGAAAATAGCTGCACCCTTCGTTGTCGCCGCCATTGAAGTCGGGGATCGACGGGATGCCGGTTTGAGCCGCCGCTTCACGGAACGCATCCAGCAACGACCATGAAAGACGCTGCTGCTCGACACGCCACTCACCTTTCGCGCTGTGAAGGTCCGAGTCGCCGGCGTAATGGTTTTCCGAGCGTTTGAAGATTGGCAGGACGTCACCCCAGCCCCAGCCCGTGTTGCCCTGCTCCGCCCACCCGTCGTAGTCCCGGGCCTGCCCGCGCATGTAGATCATGCCGTTGATGGACGAGCAGCCGCCCAGTACTTTGCCGCGCGGATAGTTGAGCGCGCGTCCGCCGAGGCCGGGCTCCGCTTCGGTTTTGAAGCACCAGTCGGTGCGCGGATTGCCGATGCAGTAGAGGTAACCCACCGGCACATGAATCCAGGCGTAATTGTCCTGGCCGCCGGCTTCAAGCAGCAGGACCCGATGAGCAGGATTCTGCGACAGCCGATTGGCCAGCAGGCAGCCCGCCGGGCCTGCGCCGACGATGATGTAGTCATGAAGACCGACGTCCATTTGCATGCGTCCCTCGCTGATATTTTTTGTTTTTATGCAGGCCCCATCCTGAAGTTTTTCGCCACAAAACAAAAGACCGCCGCATGTTTCCATGGGGCGGTCCGGTTGAAGCGTCTGCCGTCAGTGGCGGTGCGATTACACAGCGCTGCGACGGTAGCTGCGGTAGCTCGGCATCCAGAAGTGACGCTCGATGGCTTCGACGAGCATTTGTTCGGTGGTCTCCAGCGCGATGCCTTCAGCTTGAGCCTGCTTGGCCACGGCCAAGGCAATCTTCTTGCTCACCTGTTGAATCTCCTTCAGCGGCGGCAGCACAGCGTCACCTTTGCCCGTGACCATCGGCGAGCATTCCGCCAGCGCATTGGAAGCGGCCATCAGCATTTTGTCGGTGATGCGCGTGGCTTTCGACGCCACAACACCCAGGCCGATGCCCGGGAAAATGTAGGAGTTGTTGCACTGGGCGATGTGGAACGTGCGATCACCCACGGTGACCGGGGCAAACGGACTGCCAGTCGCCACCAGCGCGTCGCCGTTGGTCCAGGTCAGCACTTCCTGCGGGGTGACTTCGACCTTCGAGGTGGGGTTGGACAGCGGCATCACCAGCGGCTTGGCACAGTGCTTGTGCATCTCGCGGATGACTTGCTCGGTGAACAGGCCGCGTTGGCCGGAGACGCCGATCAACACAGTCGGCTTGCCATTGGCGACCACGTCCAGCAACTCGGGCGAACCCTCGCCGCTCGACCAGCCAGCCACGTCGGCGGACTTTTGCGCGAGGTTCTTCTGGAAGTCCAGCAAGTTGTCCATGCTGTCGGTCAGCAACCCGAAGCGGTCGACCATCATCACGCGCTTGCGCGCTTCAGCCTCGCTCAGGCCTTCGATCACCATGGCCGCAATGATGTGCTCGGCAATCCCGCAACCCGCCGAACCCGCGCCCAGGAACACCACCCGCTGCTGGCCCAGGGTCTCGTGCTTGGCCTTGCACGCCGCCAGCAACGTACCCACGGCAACCGACGCGGTGCCCTGAATGTCGTCGTTGAAGCAGCACAACTCATCGCGGTACTTCTCCAGCAACGGCATGGCGTTGGTCTGGGCGAAGTCTTCGAACTGCAGCAGCACGTCCGGCCAGCGGCGCTGAACGGCCTCGATGAACAGGGCGATGAAGTCGTCGTATTCCTTGCCAGTCACGCGCTCGTGGCGCCAGCCCATGTACATCGGGTCGTCCAGCAGCTCTTTGTTGTTGGTGCCCACGTCGAGCACGATCGGCAAGGTGTACGCCGGGCTGATGCCGCCGCACGCGGTGTACAGCGAAAGCTTGCCGATTGGGATGCCCATGCCGCCAATGCCCTGATCGCCCAGGCCGAGGATGCGCTCGCTGTCCGTCACCACGATGATTTTGATGCGATCTTTCGTTGCGCTGCGCAGGATGTCGTCGATGCGGTCGCGCTCAGGGTAGGAAATGAACAGCCCGCGGTGGGTGCGGTAGATCTTCGAGAATTCCTGACACGCCTGACCCACGGTCGGGGTGTAGATGATCGGCAGCATCTCGTCGAGGTGCGAATCCAGCAGGCGGAAGAACAGGGTTTCGTTGTTGTCCTGGATCGAGCGCAAGTAAATGTGTTTATCCAGGTCGCTCGCACATTGCTGGTACTGGTTGTAAACGCGGGTGACCTGCTCTTCGATGGTTTCGACGTTCTGGGGCAGCAGGCCGACCAGGTTGAAATCGATGCGCTCTTGCGGTGTGAACGCACTGCCCTTGTTGAGCAGCGGCATTTCCAGCAACGAAGGGCCGGCATAGGAAATATATAAAGGTCGCGAGGTCTTGGTCATTTGCAGTGATCGCCTTTTCTCTGTTTGCTCTATCAATACGTCGTAGAAACGAGGCCCCGGAGGTCGATGTACACGACGCTCAACGCAGGATCCGTCCGAAGAAATAGGGGGTAAAAACAGGGTGCCTATCTTACTCGCCTGAAAACGATTGCGACATTTTGTCGCCCTACGATTGCGAAATGATGGAGCCAAGTCGTCCAAACGGTCAGAAACTGGCCGTGCATTGGGAACCAGCAGGCCGTGGCGGGTCACAGTAAAAACGACGTTATGGGAAATCGACCGTTTCGAGCAAAGCTCTTTCGACCACGGTCACCCTCGACCGATGGACGAAATGACTTACACATTGAACTGGCGATGAGCCATTGCAGTCACATTGATATCAAAACGGAGATATCAATGTCAGGCCAGCGCATCTTTCGCATCCACTACCGCTTTCTGGGCGAGCACCGAGTATTTCTCCAACCCGACTCAGTGCTGGACGAATCAGACGCCTGGTATTACGCCTGTCTGCACGCAGGCATAGGCGTGCTGCACAACCTGTCCAAGACCCGGGAGGAGCTGACAGCGTTGATGGCCCATGGTCGCCGCTACGGTTTGACGGACGTGCGCTGGGGGGAGTGGGTCTGATTGATTGCCCTCCAAGCCGATCTACCCACTTTTTTGACGCCGTGGTCAGGCCTGTCCAACGCGCTGAATCACATAGCTCGCCTCAAAGCCATGCACACACCCAATCACGTTGAATCCCTTGAAATAGCCCGTCGCGCGAAGCAGGTCCACAGCCGGACCGACTTCAGGTGAATGCTGGAAGTCGCCGTAATCGTCGAACACAATAAAGCCACCCGGTACGACGCTGGGCGAATACAGCAGGAAATCCAACAGCACATTGCGCCCGGCATGGCCGCCATCGACGTGTAACAGCGCCACCTTCGGCGACAGGTTGTAGAAACGCTCGGCGCATAACTCTGAATAGCCCCTCAGCACCAGAGCGTTCGAGAACAGCTTCTCCTGGTAATAACTGAACTCCTCAAACTGGTTGGGCAGCTCAAAGGGGTCAATCCCGATGATGCGGCGCTCGCGGTTGCAGACCTCATTCATCAGCACCAGCGACTTGCCCTTCCAAACGCCAATCTCCACCACATCACCGGGGATGCCTTCGACCAGAAGCGCCAGATACCCCAGCAGCCGCACATGATCATGAAACGACAACTCCTTGCGCGGCATCGCCCGCTCTGCCGGCAACGTGCTCTGCGCCTGCTCGAAATGCTCGCCGATGAATGTCCAGATCTGCGCGATCGAATCGTTGAGCTCCGGGTTGCTGATGAAATCGTTGAGCTGTTGGATGGTAGTCATGGCTTCTCTGACTCGCCGGAAGGGCTGAGGGATTGGGGATGGAGCGTGGAGCGATCTCGTACCGTGAAGGGGCGTGAGATCGAGAGTAGGCGGGGGTTGGAAAAAGTAAAGTGCGCAGGGCGCAGCTCGGATTTTGGAGGGGTTTTTTTAAATCGCGGAAACAAAAAAGCCCCAGAAGCATAACTTCTGGGGCTTTTCAAATAATGGCGGAGAGATAGGGATTTGAACCCTAGGTACTGTCGCCAGTACAACGGATTTCGAATCCGTCCCGTTCGGCCACTCCGGCATCTCTCCAACGGCGCGCATCATAACAGTTCGTCCGAAGAACGCGAACCCTTTTTACGGATTTTTTCGCGTTCTTTCAGATGCTTGCAGCGTTTTACGCGTGAAGCGTTGGATCAGAGCGGTACGCCAAGACGCTGGGCGACTTCTTCGTAGGCTTCGATGACATCGCCGAGGCCCTGACGGAAGCGGTCCTTGTCCATTTTCTTGCGGGTTTCTTTGTCCCACAGGCGGCAGCCGTCCGGGCTGAACTCGTCGCCCAGGACGATCGAGCCGTCGCTGAACACGCCGAACTCAAGCTTGAAGTCGACCAGCAGCAGGCCGGCGTCGTCGAACAGCTTGGACAGGACTTCGTTGACCTTCAGGGACAGCTCTTTCATGCGAACCAGTTGCTCGGCGGTGCCCCAACCGAACGCGACGACGTGGGAGTCGTTGATGAATGGGTCGCCCTTGGCGTCGTCCTTCAGGAACAGCTCGAAGGTGTAAGGGTTGAGCTTCACGCCCTCCTCCACGCCCAGGCGCTTGACCAGGCTGCCGGCGGCGTAGTTACGCACGACGCATTCGACCGGGATCATGTCGAGCTTCTTGACCAGCACTTCGTTGTCGGCCAGCAGTTTATCGAACTGGGTCGGAATGCCAGCGGCTTCCAGCTTCTGCATGATGAAGGCGTTGAACTTGTTGTTCACCATGCCTTTACGGTCGAGCTGTTCGATGCGCTTGCCGTCAAACGCCGAGGTGTCGTTGCGGAACACAAGGATCAAGCGGTCAGCGTCATCGGTCTTGTAAACCGACTTGGCTTTGCCGCGGTAGAGTTCTTCACGTTTTTCCATGATGGGCTCCGCTTGCTGAATCTGGCTGAATAATGGGGGGCGAGTCGCCCGTTTGGGACGCTAGGCGATTTCGCGCCAGTCGAGCCCTGAATCCTGATCGGCCAATTGTAGCCAGTCCTCGTCGCACCCAAGGGTGTCGACGAAACATTGCCGGGCCAGATGCGGCAGGTTGTTCTTGCTGCTCAGATGGGCCAGCACCAGGTGCTGAAGATCCTGCCATCCCAACTCGTTCACCAGACTGGCAGCCTGATGATTGTTCAAATGACCGTGATCACCACCCACCCGCTGCTTGAGAAAGTACGGGTACTGACCCCGGGCGAGCAGATCGCGGCAGTGATTGGACTCGACCATGAGCGCGTCGAGGCCGCGGTAGCTGTCGAGCACCATCGGGCAATACGAGCCAAGGTCGGTCAACAGGCCGAAGCGACGGCGCCCGTCATTGAACACGAACTGCGTGGGCTCCAGCGCATCGTGAGCCACCGACACCACGTCAATGTCCAGACCACCAATGCGCAGCCCCTGCCCGCCCACCAGCCGAAGACCGGCTTCGACCGGCTTGCGCATGCCGCGCAGCGTACCGTCGCTGAGGTACACCGGCACATCGTAGCGCCGAGACAGCAAACCCACGCCATGCACATGATCGGCATGTTCGTGGGTCACTAGAATGGCGCTGAGCTGTTTACCGCTGACGCCCAGCCTGTCGAGCCGCCGTTCGGTTTCCCGCAAGGAGAAACCGCAATCGACCAGCACATACGTGTCGTTGCTCGCAACCAGCGTGGCATTGCCACGGCTGCCGCTGCCGAGAACCGCGAAGCGCACTTAACCCAGGTTGTCCTGAATGACGCTCAACACACGACGAGCGACTTCCGTCGGCGCCACGGTGTTGATGTTCTTCTCGACCGTGACCTGAACGTTCTCGCCGACCTTGCTCAGGCGAACCTGATAACGCTCGGCGCGGGCTTCTTTCTCTTCCTTGGACTCTTCACTGCCGAACACACGGCTGAGGAAGCCAGGCTTGTTTTCAGGCTTGTCGGCTTTTTCCGCCAGGTTGATGTAGTACAGGCCCAGGCTGCGGTTGATGTCTTCAACGCGCCAGTCGCCCTGGTTAAGCGCACGGCCGACGCTCGACCACGCGCGATCCAAGTCTGCGCCCAGGTTCAGCACCGGGTTGCCGCTGCCGTCTTCGCTGAGAGAGACGCGGCTTGGGGTGTCGAAATCACGCGCCGCCAGCAGGGACACCGAACCGCCCTTCTCGGCCGTACGGGTCAGACTTGCCAGCATGTCATCGGTCAGCACGGAGTCGAGGCCGACGTTAGTGCTGCGCGACGGGAATGCAGGATCATCGCGGCTGCCGGCCGGACGTTGCACACTGACCACATAGATTTCACTGGTGTTGCGCTGCACGCCCGGCTCGATACGAACGCGCACGCGGGTCTCGGTGTTGGCAGCATCGCCACTCGAACCCATGCGCTTGGCAACCGATGCCGACAACTCGTCCATGCGCTGCCAGGTGGTGTTGAATTCACCGGTTTGCGGACGATCTTCGGCGATGCGGAAACCGTTGTCTTCGAAATACTGATGCGCCACTGGCCAGACTTCAGCCGGTGCGCGCTGGGCAAGAATCCAGCGGTTGTCGCCGCTCTTCTGCAGCGTGTAGTCGCCGGAGTCCTGAGCGGTGGTCAGCGGTTGCGGACGCGGCACGGTGAATTCACCCTTCTGGGTGTCGTCGGCAACGTTGCGCGGAATCGGCAGCAAGGGGTCCAGTCGTTTGACTTCCTGAACGCCTTCGGGCATTTGCATCGGCGGCTTCTGGGTCGCTTCCAGGTAATCGCTGCTGCGATCGCGGAAATAACCGTCCTGGCCAAAAAGCCAGCTGCAACCGCTGGTGCTGGAGATAATCAAGGCTAGTGCGGAAAGTCCGGCCAGTCGCTTCATTGCGTAATGCTTCCTCATTAGACCAATACACCGGACTGGCGCAGGGCCTGACGCAGCGGCTCGTGGCAGGACTCGCTGAGCCAGGTGAGTGGCAGACGAATACCGTCTGGCATCAAACCCATCTCATGCAGGGCCCATTTCACGGGAATAGGGTTCGATTCGATGAACAGAGTCTTGTTCAGCGGCATCAGTTTTTCGTGGATGGCGCGGGCGGTGTCGGCGTCACCGTCCATCGCGGCCTTGCACAGGTCGGCCATGGCGCGCGGTGCGACGTTGGCGGTGACCGAAATATTGCCTTTGCCACCGAGCAACATCAGCTCGACAGCAGTCGCGTCGTCGCCGGAATAGACCAGAAAGTCGCTGCTCACGCCGGCAAGAATATCCTTGGCGCGCTGCAGGTCTCCGGTGGCTTCCTTGATGGCGATGATGTTTTTGACTTTCGACAGGCGGATGACGGTCTCGGCCGACATGTCGCAGGCAGTACGACCCGGCACGTTATACAGAATCTGCGGGATGTCGACGGTTTCGGCGATGTGCTTGAAGTGCTGGTACAAGCCTTCCTGGGTCGGCTTGTTGTAGTACGGGGTGACCAGCAGGCAGGCATCGGCACCGGCGTTCTTGGCGTTGGTGGTCAGTTCGACCGCCTCGCGGGTGGAGTTGGCGCCGGTGCCGGCGATGACCGGAATGCGGCCAGCGACCTGCTGAACCACGCGGCGGATGACTTCGATGTGCTCGTTGACGTCGAGCGTCGCGGATTCACCGGTGGTGCCGACGGCAACAATGGCGTTGGTGCCCTCTTGCAGGTGAAAGTCCACCAGTTTGCTCAGGCTGTCCCAATCGAGACGACCTTGTGCATCCATGGGTGTGACCAGTGCCACCATACTGCCCGCAATCATGCAAACCGCTCCTGCCGGAAAAAGAGAGCGGTAATGGTACTGGCGCCATGATCCTTGCACAAGGCGAGCATTCCCCTCGGCGCCGGTTTTCGCTACCCTTCGGTCTTTGATCGGTACGGGTCATCTGCCCGGCTCGTTCGACTGCTCGATTTTGACGTCAATTACCCCGCCCTGCGTCGTTATCGCGCGCCATGACAGGCTCATGGCAGCGATTGCCGGCTGTGGGTCGGGGCGACGTCACGATGCCTTCGTCCGTCGAGCCCGCCGGCAAAGGCCTGCTGCGTACCGACCGCTCATCGTTTAGGAATGCTGCATGTCATCCATCCCCACAGTTCGCGAACAATTCCTTGTCATCAGTGCCCTTGGCGCCAACCCAATGGAGCTGACCAACGTCCTGTGCCGCGCCAGTAACGAAAGCCGTTGCTCGGTCGTCAGCTCACGCCTCACTCGCCACGGTGAGTGCAGCGCGCTGATCCTGCAGATCTCCGGCAGCTGGGACGCCCTGGCGCGTCTGGAAACGGGTCTGCCCAATCTGGCCAAGAAACACGCCTTCACCGTCAATGTGGTGCGCAGCGCTTCGCTGGAAAACCGCCCGGAAGCCCTGCCCTACGTGGCCTACGTCAGTTCGGCGTATCGCCCGGACATCATTAACGAGCTGTGCCAGTTCTTCATCGATCACAACGTCGAGCTGGAAAACCTAATCTGCGACACCTATCAGGCACCGCAGACCGGCGGCACCATGCTCAACGCGACGTTCACCGTGACATTACCGGCCGGCACCCAGATCAGTTGGCTGCGTGACCAGTTCCTGGACTTCGCCGACGCCCTCAACCTTGATGCGCTGATCGAACCATGGCGCCCTCAAGCACCGATGTAAGGAATCCCGAATGGCTGTAGAACTCGACCAACCCGTTGCCGACTTTCAAGTGCAGGCCACGAGCGAACAGGCGGTCAGCCTGTCGGCGCTCAAGGGTCAGCAGGTCGTCCTTTATTTCTACCCGAAGGACAGCACCCCTGGCTGCACCACCCAGGGCCAGGGCTTTCGCGATCATCACGCCGACTTCAAGGCAGCCAACACGGTGGTGTTCGGTGTGTCGCGGGACAGCCTGAAATCCCACGAGAACTTCAAGGCCAAGCAGGAATTCCCGTTCGAGCTGATTTCGGACAAGGACGAATCGCTGTGCCAGCTGTTCGATGTCATCAAGCTGAAAAAGCTGTATGGCAAGGAATACCTGGGCGTCGACCGCAGCACTTTCCTGATCGACAAGGACGGTGTGCTACGCAAGGAATGGCGCGGCGTGAAGGTGCCGGGGCATGTGGCGGCGGTGCTTGAAGCGGCTCAGGCGCTTAACCAGGCTTGATCGCCATGATGTAGGAGTGAGCTTGCTCGCGATCGGGTTCGTTTAGTCATCGTAGGTTGACCATGACGACGCCGATCGCGAGCAAGCCCACTCCTACAAAAGCACGGCAACATTTACAGCAACGGCGCCACCGTCGGTTCGTTTCGTGGCCACGCATCCAGCACGGCCTTGAACAGGGTCGCCAGCGGGATCGCAAAGAAAATCCCCCAGAACCCCCACAGCCCGCCGAACAACAGCACGGCGCAGATGATTGCCACCGGGTGCAGGCTCACGGTCTGGGAGAACAGCAGTGGCACGAGCACGTTGCCGTCCAGGGTCTGGATGATGCCGTAGACCGCCATCAGATAGATGAACTGATCGCTCCAGCCCCACTGGAACAGCGCGATGAACGCCACGGGCACCGTCACCACCACCGCGCCCACATAGGGCACCACCACCGAAATCCCCACCAGCATCGCCAGCAACGCCGAGTAATTCAGGCCCATGGTCACGAAGGCGATGTAGGTCACCCCGCCGCAGATGAAAATCTCGATAACCTTGCCGCGAATGTAGTTGGCGATCTGCCGATTCATTTCCTCGGCCACATGGGTAATCAGCGTACGTTCGCGTGGCAGATAGCCCCTCGCCCAGCGGCTGATCATCCGACGATCTTTAAGGAAGAAGAACACCAGGATCGGCACCAGCACCAGGTAGATCATCATGTTGACCAGCAGCGGCAAGCTGGACAGGGAAAACGTCAACGCCCATTGCCCGAACTTTCCGACCTCGCCGCGAGCCACTTCTATCGCCTGCAAGACCTGCTCGTCCGACACCAGGTGCGGATAACGCTCCGGCAGCAGCAACAGCAGCGACTGCCATTTGGCGAGCATGCCGGGCAATTCGTTGAACAAGGTAATGAGCTGGCGCCACAGCAAAGGCACGAGCACCAGCAGAAACAGCGCCAGCGCCCCCATGAATAAAGCGAAGACCAGCCCGACGGCGCCGCCTTCGGGCACCCGCAAACGCTCGAGCAGGTTGACCAGCCCCTGCATCAGAAAGGCGAGCACCAACCCGGCGAGCACCGGCGCGAGCATGCCGCCGAGGGTGAGGACAACGGTAAATCCCAGAACCAACAACACCGCCAGCACTACCGCTTCCTCGTCGGAAAAGTAGCGCTGTATCCAGTCGCGAAGCACTTTGAACATCAAGAATCCTAAGGGGGTTGCGAGGGGTCAGAAACGCTCAGGCCTTGCGTAGCCAATACCGATAAATGCCGTCAGCGTTTTCTTCGTGGAGCAGCGCGTGCCCGGCCAATTTTGCGAAAGTACGGAAGTCACGCTGCGAGCCGGCGTCGGTGGCCGTCACTTTGAGCACCGCGCCGCTGGCCAGACGGTTGAGTTCCATCTTGGCTTTGAGCAAGGGTAGCGGGCAATTGAGGCCGCTGGCGTCCAGCTCTGCATCGCAGGCCGCGGGGTGTCCTACAGCGTCAGACATCGTTTCTCTCCGGATAGACACATCCGCCCCCGCATAAAAGCCAACGGGCGGAAGAACATTCTTACAAGTTTTCCAGAATACCCCACTCTGGTCAGCAAGCCATTGAGCCAGCTACAGTGACGCCTTTCTGCCCCAGAGTTTCGTGCATGAATTTTTTGCGCCCCACGCTGCTGACCCTCGCCTGCCTGCTGGCAGCGCCGAGTTTCGCAGAAGACGACCTGCCCTCCCTCGGCGACGCGAGTTCATCCATCGTTTCTCCGCAGCAGGAACACGACCTGGGGCGTGCCTGGCTCGGGCTGCTGCGCTCTGAAGTGGCACAGCTGTCCGACCCGCTGCTCAAGGACTTCGTCGAATCGTCGGTTTACCGGCTCGCCGAAACCAGCCAGGTGCAGGACCGCCGTCTCGAGTTCATCCTGATCAACACCCCGGAGATCAACGCCTTTGCAGCGCCCGGCGGGATCATCGGGGTCAACGGCGGGTTGTTCCTCCACGCTGAAACCGAAGGCGAATACGCTGCGGTCCTCGCCCACGAACTGGCTCACTTGTCGCAGCGGCACTTTGCCAGGGGCGTACAGGCGCAACAGCGCATGCAAGTGCCGGTAATGGCGGCGATGCTTGCCGGCATCGTCATGGCCGCTGCGGGCGCGGGCGATGCGGGGATTGCCGCGATCGCCGGCACCCAGGCTGCCGCGATTCAGGAGCAGGCGCGATTCTCCCGGCAGAACGAAGCAGAAGCCGACCGCATCGGCATCCTCAATCTGGAAAAGGCCGGCTACGACCCGCGCAACATGCCCACCATGTTCGAGCGGTTGGCACGCCAGTATCGCTATGACGCCAAGCCGCCGGAATTCCTGATGAGCCACCCGGTGACCGAATCCCGTATCGCCGACACGCGCAACCGCGCCGAACAAGCCAAGCCCGGCGGCAAGGAAGACAGCCCGGCGTATCAATTGATGCGCGCACGCACCGTGCTGATTTACGAAGAAACCCCCGGCATGGCCGCCAAGCGTTTCCGTGCACAACTGGCCGAGAACCCGAAAAACGACGCGGCTCGCTACGGTCTGGCGCTTGCCCAGACCAAGGCGGGTCAGCTCAACGAAGGCCGTGAGACGCTGAAGCCTTTGCTCGACAAGGCGCCGGACAATATTCCCTACAACCTCGCCGCCGTGAACCTGGACATCTCCAACAATCGCCTGCCTGACGCTCAACAGCGGGTGGACCGAATGCTGAATCTGTATCCCGACAACTACCCGCTCAATCAGGCGAAAGTCGACGTCTTGCTCAAGCAGTCCAAGGCGCCCGAGGCGTTGAAGTCTCTGGAGATTCTGTTGAAGAGCCGCCCCGACGATCCAGACATCTGGAATCAGGTGGCCGACACCCGCGGCCTGTCCGGCAACACCATCGGCCTGCATCAGGCCCGTGCGGAATATTTTGCGCTGATGGGCGATTTCAAGCAGGCGATTCAACAGCTCGAATTTGCCAAGCGACGGGCGAACAACAACTTCCAGCTGGCCTCACGCATCGACGCGCGGCAGCAGGAAATCATCGCTCAGGAGCGGGCAGTCAAGGACATGATGAATTGAGGTCAGCTACAAGCGGCAAGCCATAAGCTGCAAGCTGAAACGCAGCCAATCGGCTTTCCGCTTGAAGCTTGAAGCTAACCGCTTTTATTCAAGCATTCCCCGAAGCTTTCATGCGTGCCGCCTGGGTGAAGTCGAGCATGCGCTGCAACGGCCGGACGGCGTGAGGGATGACCGCCGGGTCAACGAAGATCTCGTTAGTGCCTTCACGCAGGCATTGAAGCGTGCGTGCCAAGGTGTTCATCGCCATCCACGGGCAATGAGCACAACTGCGGCAGGCGGCGCCGTTACCTGCGGTCGGTGCCTCAATGAATACCTTGTCCGGGCACAGCTGCTGCATCTTGTAGAAGATGCCGCGGTCGGTGGCGACGATGAAGGTTTTGTTCGGCAGCGTTTGCGCCGCTTTGATCAACTGGCTGGTAGAGCCCACAGCATCGGCCAGGTCGATGACTGACTCGGGCGACTCCGGATGCACCAGAATGGCCGCGTCCGGGTACAAGGCCTTCATGTCCTCCAACTGCCGGGATTTGAACTCCTCGTGCACGATGCAGGCGCCGTTCCACAACAGCATGTCCGCCCCGGTTTCGCGCTGGATGTAACGGCCCAGGTGCTTGTCGGGCGCCCAGATGATTTTCTCGCCGTTGTCCATCAGGCTTTCGACGATCTCCAGCGCGCAACTGGACGTCACCACCCAGTCGGCACGGGCTTTTACGGCGGCCGACGTATTGGCGTAAACCACCACGGTGCGCTCGGGATGCTGATCGCAGAACCCAGCAAACTCATCGACCGGGCAACCGAGGTCCAGTGAGCAGGTCGCTTCGAGGGTCGGCATCAAGATGCGTTTTTCAGGGGTCAGAATTTTTGCGGTTTCGCCCATGAAACGCACCCCGGCCACCAGCACGGTTTTCGCCGGATGGTTTTTGCCGAATCGCGCCATCTCCAGAGAGTCCGAGACGCAACCGCCGGTTTCTTCCGCCAGTGCCTGAATCACCGGGTCGCAGTAGTAATGAGCGACCAGCACGGCGTCCTGGGCCTTGAGCTCGGCGGCGATCAAGCGGCGGTATTCCGCTTCCTCGTCAGGGCTCAGGGTTTTGGGCTGTTTGGCGTCCAGGTGCGCTTGGACCAGAAGACGTTCGGAGATGTGTGTCATGTCGATGAACCTGAATGCGCGTACGGAGCAAAAGTCCGCAGGGTAGAAAACGCCCGGGAAGTTAGCACGGGTTCTGTTGAGCGATCACTTACCGGCAGTCCCCGCCCTCAATGTTAGCGCCATCGCCATCGCCTCAAGCGAGGGCATCGTAAAAACACGTCCGCAATGGTTGGAACGAGTCAGTCAAAAAAGCACCGAAACCCTCAAGCCCGCCATTCAATGGCAGAATCTGCGTCACTGGACAGTTTTGGAGACCCTCATGCTGCGCGTATTTGAACGACGCCTCGACCCCTTCCCACCCGACGAAGCGCCGCCGCCACCTGTGGGTCTGGTACGTTTTCTGTGGGCCTGCACCCGGGGTGCGCGTGGCTACATCCTCGCCCTGGCAGTGCTCAGCGCCTGTGTATCGATTTACGAAGCCTGGCTTTTCTCGTTTCTCGGCCAAGTGGTCGATCTGCTGTCGACCTGGAAGGACGGCGGCGCCACCGCAGGCGAAGAAAGCCGAGCGCTGTGGGGCATCGGTATTGTGCTGGTGATCAGCGTCGGGCTGGTGGCCATGCGCACGATGGTTCAGCATCAGGTGCTGGCGATCAACCTGCCGTTGCGGCTGCGCTGGGACTTTCACCGGCTGATGCTGCGGCAGAGCCTGTCGTTCTTTTCCGATGAATTCTCCGGCCGGGTCACCACCAAGGTCATGCAGACCGCGCTGGCGGTGCGGGACGTGCTGTTCACCCTGATTGAAATCGCGCCCGGCATCGGCGTTTATTTCATTGCGATCATCGCGCTGGCGGGCGGTTTCGCCTTGAAGCTGATGCTGCCGTTCCTTGCCTGGATCGTGCTGTTCGGCCTGGCGATGGTGTACTTCGTGCCGCGCCTGGGCAAAGTCGGTCAGGAGCAGGCCAACGCGCGGTCGTCGATGACCGGGCGAATTTCCGACGCCTACACCAACATCACCACCGTGAAGCTGTTCTCCCACTCCAAACGCGAAGCGCAGTTTGCCCGCGCGGCGATGGAGGACTTCAAGCACACGGGCTTTCGCCAGATGCGTCTGGTGAGCCAGTTCGAAATCGTCAATCAGGCGCTGGTCGTCGCGTTGATTCTGGGCGCAGGCGGTTACGCCCTGTGGCTGTGGCATCAGGGTGACGTCGGCACTGGCGCGGTGGCGGCGATTACCGCGATGGCGCTGCGCATCAACGGCATGTCCCACTGGATCATGTGGCAGATGACCTCGCTGTTCGAGAACATCGGCACGGTGCAGGACGGCATGGCGACCCTGACTCAGGGCCCTAAAGTACAGGACGCGCCGAATGCAAACTTGCTGAAAACCACCGGCGGCGCGGTGACCTTCGAGAACGTCAGCTTCAACTACAACGGCGAGCGCCAGGTGCTGGAGGGTTTGAATCTGGCCATCCGCCCGGGCGAGAAGATAGGCCTGGTCGGCCGTTCAGGCGCCGGTAAATCCACGCTGATCAATCTGCTGCTGCGCTTCTATGACGTGGACAGCGGCGAGATTCGCATCGATGGTCAGAACATCAAGCAGGTCACGCAAGACAGCCTGCGCAGCGCCATCGGCATGGTGACTCAGGACACCTCGCTGCTGCATCGGTCCATCCGCGACAACATTGCGTACGGTCGGCCTGACGCCACCGATGAGGAAATCCACACCGCTGCGGTCAATGCCCAGGCGGATGGGTTCATCAGTCAGCTCAGCGACAAGCATGGCCACAGCGGCTATGACACGCTGGTCGGTGAGCGTGGCATCAAGCTCTCGGGCGGCCAGCGCCAGCGGGTTGCCATTGCTCGCGTGATGCTGAAGAACGCGCCGATTTTGCTGCTGGACGAAGCCACCAGCGCGCTGGATTCGGAAGTCGAAGTGGCGATTCAGGAAAGCCTCGATGAGATGATGAAAGGCAAAACCGTGATCGCCATCGCCCACCGGCTGTCGACGATTGCAGCCATGGACCGGCTGATCGTGATGGACGACGGGCGCATCATCGAACAAGGCACCCACGCTGAACTGCTCACCAAGAACGGTACTTACGCGCGTCTGTGGCATCACCAGAGCGGTGGGTTTCTGGGTGAGGATCAGGGCGTGCCTGAAGCGGTGGATCAGGTATAGCGGGCAGACTCGCGGTATAAACGCGCTGAACGACGGCTTGGGGCGCAGCCGTCGTTCGACGCGGGCCGCGCCGACCCACGACAGCATCGTCCATCAGAATCCTCTAGTAGACCGACTTACTAGGATGTATTCTCCGACGCTATGAATACTCCCCAAACACGTGGTTCATCTGATGTTCGTCAAGGCATCCTCGACGTCGGCCAGCGCATCATGGCCGCCAAGGGGTATTCCGGCGTTGGCCTGAACGAAATTCTGGCCGCTGCGGGCGTGCCGAAAGGCTCCTTCTATCATTATTTCGGCTCCAAGGATGCCTTCGGGGAAGCGTTGCTTGAGCACTACTTCGACGACTACCTCGCTGACATTGATCGCATCCTCGGCGAGCCCGGCCTGCCCATGGGCGAGCGCTTGATGAACTACTGGCGCGTCTGGCAGGACACGCAGTCGTTTCAGGAATGCCAGGGCAAATGCCTCGCCGTGAAGCTCGGCGTTGAAGTGGCCGATCTGTCGGAAACCATGCGCGCCGTTCTCAAGCGAGGCACTGCCGGGATCACCGACCGGCTTGGCAGCGCGATCGAGGCTGGCGTTGCCGACGGCTCGCTGCCCGCCTGCGAGAATCCTTTCGCCGTTGCGCAAAGCCTGTATCAACTGTGGGTAGGGGCCAGCGTGATGGTCAAGATTGAAAGAAGCCTTGCCCCTTTTGAAACAGCCATGGCGACCACGCGTGTGATTCTGCGCCTGGCCTGATTGGCGCACGGCAACCGTGCGCCGCACCATCTGCAACCCCTCATCCCTGGTTCACGCCGCCATGACGCCTGCCGGCCTCGTGCGGCCCAGCCCATGCACCTCATTTGCGCGGACCTCTCCATCGCTCAATCAACGCGCAAATAATTTTTTGAATTAACTCTAGACGACTGGTCTACTCAGGGCTATGGTGTACCTACTTTAGCCCGTCACAAGGAATACACCCGATGAAAGTTCTCATGGTTCTGACTTCCCACGACACCCTTGGCAACACCGGCCGTCCTACCGGCTTCTGGCTGGAAGAGCTGGCCGCGCCCTACTACGCATTCAGCGACATCAACGCTGAAATCGTTCTGGCTTCGCCACAAGGTGGCCAACCTCCGCTGGACCCGAAGAGCAACGAGCCCGACTTCCAGACCGACCTGACCCGTCGTTTCGAAAAAGACGAAACCGCCAAAGCCCTGCTCGCCAACACCGTTCGCCTGGACAGCGTGTCCCAGGCAGATTTCGACGCTGTGTTCTACCCAGGCGGCCATGGCCCTCTGTGGGATCTGGCCGAAGACAAAAATTCCGTTCAGCTCATCGAGTCGTTCATCGCAGCCGGCAAGCCCGTCGCTGTCGTCTGTCACGCCCCTGGCGTGCTGCGCCACGTGAAGAGCGCCGACGGCACGCCACTGGTGAAAGGCAAGAAGGTCACCGGCTTTGCCAACAGCGAAGAAGAAGCGGTCGGCCTGACCAATGTGGTGCCTTTCCTGGTGGAAGACGAGCTGAAATCACTCGGCGGCGTCTACTCCAAAGGTCCGGACTGGGGCTCGTACGTCCTCACCGATGGTCTGTTGATCACCGGTCAGAACCCTGCTTCCTCCGGTCCTGCGGCAGACGTGCTGATCGAAGCACTGCAGAACAAATCGGCCTGATCACCGCCCAGCGCGAGGGGTGTTCGCACCCCTCCCCGCTTCTCACCTTCGCAACGAGATAACTGCCATGAACTGGTAATGAACGGATTCAACCCGACCCCAGGCCCGACTTTATGTCGGGCTTTGTCGTTTCTGGGCGAAGGCGAATAACCAAACAAACACGGCTTTAACGGGTCTACCACGGTAGTGGCGGGCATTGATGAACACCCATGGTGCCCATTGCAACTGGATCTGTCGTTTACGGCGATCGCAGTACCAACCCCTCTATCGCGAGAGAAAAAATGGCTCAGGGAACGAAAGCGGCATTGCAGAGTGAAGCGGTTGTCATGACTGCTCATGGCACCTATGACAGCTACGTGGGCACGGCGGATGACGACACCATCACGGGCACCACAAAGCGGGACTTCATCTCTGGCGGCGATGGCGACGACATCCTCATCGGTCAGGAAGGGGATCCCGACCCGTTCAGCAACGCGCAGGATCGCTACAACGGCGGCGCGGGCGTCGATACGATCACCAGCCACTCCGCTTATGTCTACGGGAACACGTTCGTCTACACCTCGGTGACGGACAGTTACTTCGACAAACAGGGCTCCCACTCGGACCTGATCAAAAACTTCCAATCCACTGACGTACTTGACCTGACAGCCCTCGGGCTGGAGCGCGTTGGTAATGGCCACAACGGCGATCTGGCAGTGACCTACAACGCCGACGAGGACATTACCTATGTTCGCTCTCTGGATAAAAACGCCCAAGGCCAGGCATTCGAAGTCAGACTTGAAGGCGATCACGCCGCTGAGCTTGGCACGCAAAATTTCGCCCTGCGCTACGACCTGACTGCAGAAAGCAATGGCCGCGAACATGGGCTAAGCAACAAGCAATACGTCATCACCGGGACCGATGGCGATGACATTCTGGTCGTTCCCCGCTCCGGCAACATCGTGACCGGTGGAGGCCGAGCGGACGAGATGTATGGCGGCGGCTCCCGTAACACGTTTGTCTTCGAGCATCTCACCGATAGCTTCGTGAACGACGGCACAGGCCAGTCCAGCGTTGATCTCATCCACAGCTTCAGCCTCGGTGACGGTGATCTGCTGGACGTTTCGGCACTGGGGTTCACCGGCCTTGGCAATGGCTACAACGGCACGCTCAATTACAGCTACGACAATGAAGCTGGTTACGCGATTGCCCAATCCTTCGAGGCCGATGAGGACGGCAACCGATTCGCCGTGCACCTGACGCAATACGACCGGGATCCGCTTACCGGCCTGCAGGACATGGATCGCTTCACCTTTGCCGGGGACAACGCAGCAGACCGCGCCAACCAGACGCTGACTGGCGATAACCACCGTGACACGTTCACCAATTCGACCGCGGGCGGCATCCTCGTCGGAGGCGGTGATGATGATCTGTTGGTGGGCAACACCGGGGTCGACACCTTCCGATATGTCGAGAAGAGCGACAGCTTCCGGGGCAATTCGGACTTCATCAAAAACTTCGACGCCACTCAGGACCGCATCGATGTTTCAGCGCTGGGTTACACAGGCCTTGGCGATGGCACCGATGGCACGCTCAAGGTGATCTATGACACGGCTCTGCACCGCACCTACCTCAAGGATTACGAAGCGGACGCTGACGGTAACCGATTCGAGATCAGTATCGACAAAAACGTCGCCAAGACTTTCACCGCCGATAACCTGATCGTGGCTGACGCGAGCGCTGCGCATATCGAGCTTGTGGGCCTGGCACCCGCTGACCTGCACCCGATCGGTTGAATCGAGAAGCGCCCTTCCAAATGGCAGGTACGAAAAAGCCGTCGCAGGTGCGACGGCTTTTTGCAGCATGGGCGGTGACACAGCTTCTCCCATGCGGGTACTGCTCACTGACTCTCAGTCAACGCTTTTGGCCCACACCGCCTGGGCGTTGGTGAACTCGCGCAACCCGAAGTGGGACAGCTCGCGACCGTAGCCACTCTTTTTGACGCCTCCCACCGGGATGCGCGCGTTAGTGGCCGGAAACCCATTGATGAACACGCCGCCGGTTTCCAGACGCCGGGCGATGCGTTGCGCGCGCGGAATGTCCTGGGTCCACAGGCTGCCGCCCAGTCCGTAGTCACTGGTGTTCGCCAGCAGGATAGCGTCTTCGGCGTTGGCGGCGATGGTGATCGCGGCCACCGGCCCGAAGGTTTCTTCATCAAATGCGGCCATGCCTGGCTTCACATCGGCCAGCACGGTAGGCGCGTAGAAGTTGCCGGGGCCGTCGATTTTCTTCCCGCCCAGCAGCAACGTCGCGCCGGCTGCAACAGTGCGTTGAACCTGACCATCCAGCTCATCGCGCAGATCAGCCCGAGCCATCGGGCCGACATTGATGGCGCTGTCCAACGGATCGCCCACTTTCAGTTGTTCGACCGCCGCAACGAATTGACGGGTGAATTGCTCGGCGATCGGCGCCTCGAGAATGAAGCGCTTGGCCGCGAGACAGACTTGGCCGGCGTTCTGGAAACGCGCTTCGACGGCGGCTTTCACCGCAAGGTCGATGTTCGCGTCGGCCAGCACAATAAAGGCGTCCGAACCGCCCAGCTCCAGCAGGCTCTTCTTGAGTGCCTTGCCTGCGGTGGCGGCGACGGCAGAACCTGCGCGCATGCTTCCCGTCAGCGTCACTGCAGCGATGCGCGGGTCTTCAATGGTGCGGGCCACGGTGTCGTTGTCGGCAATAAGGTTGGTGAACAGCCCTTTTGGAAAGCCCGCCGCCTCGTAGGCTTCTTGCAGCGCGTAAGCCGAGCCCATGACGTTCGGCGCGTGCTTGAGCATGAAGCCATTGCCCGACAACATGATCGGCCCGGAGGCACGAATCACCTGCCACAGCGGGAAATTCCAGGGCATCACCGCCAGCACGGTGCCGATCGGCAGGAAGGACACATGGACTTCATCGTCGCCGTCTACATTGACCGGCTCATCGGCAAGAATCGCCGGGCCGTTGTCGGCAATCCACTCGATCGTGGCCGCGCACTTCTCCACTTCACCACGGGCCGCCGCCAGGGTTTTGCCCATTTCAGCGGTGATCAGCGCAGCGAAGGGTTCCGACCGCTCACGGAGGATGGCTGCCAGACGACGGTAAGCCGACACTCGCTCAGCCATTGGAGTGGCGCGCCACAGACGAAACGCCGCAGCGTTCACGTCCAGCAACTGCTCGACTTCAGCCTGCGTCTGGAAGAGATAAGTGGCGATCAGCTCACCGGTGGCCGGGTTGCGTGATGTGGCGACGTTTGCGGTGGAGATCGGGCTCAGGTCAGACATCGTGATTACCTCGTTGGCGGTCGGTGCAGCACATGTGCGCTGCGATGACCGTCACTCTAGGCAAGCCCGAAATAGCCAGGAAGGCGTGTTGTTATCCTATGACCGTGAGTCATAGGCAGTGTGGCGGGGAATGTAGGTCACCAGCGACAGGTCCGGCCGCCCTTCTGGCGTCAATGCGACGTAGGTGAAATCGATATGGCCGCTGATGGGGTGCAGCAGGCGCTTGCGACCCTCTTCGAAGCCTTTGACCTCGGTGTCCTGCCACCACTCTTTGAACTCGGGGCTCACGGCCGAGAGTTCTTCGATCAGGCTATCAAACGGTGCCTTGTCCTGAGCCAACGCGCGCGATGCCCGAAACGCACTGATCATGCCCCGCGCCATTTGCTCCCAATCCAGGATGATGGTTCGGTACGGAATGTACAGAAACAGCAGACGCAGCGTGTTGCGCTCATGGGGTTGCAACGAACCGTAGTCGACGAACAGCTCGGCGATGGCGTCGTTCCACGCCAGGATGTCGAGTCGGGCGTTGCGCACATACGCCGGAATCGGGTTGATCGCGCGCACCAGCATTTCCAGCCCGGCCGTCACCCCGCCGCCGGTCGCAGCAACCGGCACTTCCAGCGCGGAAAGCGCGTACAGGTGCGCGGACTCCACACGGTCGAGCTTGAGGACTTTGGATATCCGTTCCAGCGCGTCCGGCGAGGGCTGAATGTCACGGCCCTGCTCAAGCCAGGTGTACCAACTGACGCTGACCCCGGCGAGCGCCGCCACTTCTTCGCGGCGCAATCCCGGCGTGCGCCGGGGCCCCTCCGGCAGACCGAAGTCCTTCGGATCAAGGCGCGCCCGCCGGCTGGACAGGAAATTGCCGAACTCGCGGCGCTGCTCTATCGACGGTCTTTTCGCCATAACTCACTCGTGATCCATGCTGTCGTTTATCGCCGACAATCAGGCATCGTGGGTCATGGTCTGGCGTGGGTCAAGCCGGTCAAGGTATCGGCGATGGCTTTAGTACGCCGCGCCGTGCCTTCGGTGGCCTGGTTCGAGTGTTCCAGGGAATCGAGCATTTCGCGCAACGCGCCGACGCCGGTGGACTGGTCCTCGATCTGCTGCGCCACCCGCTGAATCTCGCTGGAGAGCAGGTCGATGTCGACGCCAATCTCCGCTGCGTTTTTGCGGGTGATTTCCGCCAGCTTGCGCACTTCGTCGGCGACCACGGCGAAGCCTCGGCCCAGGTCCCCTGCCCGCGCGGCCTCGATCGCGGCGTTGAGCGCCAGCAGATTGGTCTGTCCGGCGATTTGCTGAATCACCTGCACGATGGACTGGATCCGCAGGCTCGATTCCGCAAGGGCTCGTGCGCCGACCACCGCTTCGTCCGCCTGGCTGACCAGCGCTACCACGGTATTACCGGCGTTTGTCGAGACAGTGTTCTGCTGGTCAATCGTTCCGGCCAGATCGTCCATGGACAGGTGCAGCTCGCCGGAATAGTGCTTGATTTGCGTGGACATCTCTTCCTGCTGCTGACCGGCCTGGGCAAGGACCCTACCCAGTGCGGCCAGGCCCTCGAACACGGGCAGCACTTTGGTATCCAGCCCGCGAGTGTCCAGCGCATTGTTGAAATCGTTGAGCTTGAACGCCTCGATCTGCTTCACGATGACGTGGTTCAAACCCACCATCTTTTTCAGCTGGCGGCGCAGGAAAAACGCCTTGAACTCTCCGTAGTGGGCGATGAAATTGTCCACGTACTCATCAGTGAATGACGCGCCTTTTGCCACCCGGAAGAAAAAGATCGCCGTGAGCGTCTGGTTCAGGTTCAGGCCGAGAATTTCGCCGAAGGTCGAGAACCCCACCACCGGCACGTCACCGAACAATCCGGTCATGCTGCCCAGGTCCTTGCCGTTGTTGGCCCGACGCAAGATGCAGTCGTTGAGGATCGCCGCCACGGGCTGCCCGCCCTTGCCGCGCAGGAATTGCTCGTAATCCACCTGGGTGGCTTCGCGCAACGGGGTGCGCTTGACCATCACCAGCTCCTCGCCGGGGGCCACGTCGCAGAACAGCTGAATGATTTGCTGTGCATGGTCGATGCGCGCGATCGATCGCACGAACAGTTCGCTGCCCACGCGAATGGCGAAGGAGTACTCCGCGAGGTTCTTTTCCAGGGCGTGAGCGTCGCAACTGAAGGCGTTACACAGGGCCTGGACCATGCTCATGATGTTGCCCTGGCTGTCGATCACCTGGTCGATGGTGCGGTCTTCGACCGACGCAGTCAGGACACTGAAGGTCAGCCCGGCGGGTTTGAAGTTCTGACTTTTGAACACGCCGAACCGTATGTCGGCAGCGGTCTTGATGAAGACAATCTGCGCATGATTCTGATAGCTGCGCTGGCCGTCGTGGATCAGCGTCTTCTTGAAATCCGACTTGCCACCAGCCGAACCGCCGACAAAAAGGCATGGGAAGCGACCGGACTCGTACAGCGCTTCCATGAAGAACGATTCGGACGCCGACAAGCCGTCGAACACCACATAGGCCAGGGTGTCGCGGTGGTCGATGGCCGTGCTGACCTGGGCACGCTTGATATTGTTGACCAGTTTTTCAATACGCTCACGCATTTCCATGCGCTTGCCGCCGCTGCGGATGTCTTCGCATTCCAGCGGCACCATCACCACTTCAGCGGAGGCAATCACGCTTTTTTCGAAAAGCTGCAAGACGATGCGGTCCCAGCGATCGCCCGTCGCACAATACAAACCGGTCGCACTGTTGCACAGCTCGCCGGAGGTGGTGCACAGGCTCAGCGCGCTGCCGGGAAAGCGCTGCTTGATACGCGCCGCGACCTGATCGATGTCCAGATGGGGAGAGACGAAACCCGTCACCAGAACGGGAACCGAACGCACGCCTGCCAAGGCACGATCCAGTTCACCAGCGGTGCAGTTAATGCTGATCGCTTCCTGACGGTTCGCGCGGGATCGGTTGAAGAGTTTGAGTGGGTTCATCGTCGGCTCACTAGAAGGGATCGCTGAGCGCATGACTGCATACGCGGCAGCTTTCCTCTGTATCGGCCGTGGAAAATCTGACTTGAAGGACAACCCGCGGGATTGGTCGGGGGGGGCGAACCTAAGCCCGCATGATTGCTTCAGTTTCAATCGCCGTCGGTGCGATGGATGCGAAAGCCGTGGCGCCCGCCGCGAAGGGGGCTTTAGCGTGAGCGCCGGGATTTCATAATCTCCGGCGTTCTGTCGACGCCCACCTGTGGCGGCGCGACCTCATTGCTTCGACGATCAAAACGACGTCCTGCCCGCCGCACTGATGCTGAGGCCTGCATCTGTCATGCGCAATCAAGGCGCGCTCATCCCATCGCTGAATCCTGGAGCCCCGTCGTCAGCGAAGGCCAAACCCCATCCGGATCAATTGCTCAACCAAATGTTCACGGCCATGGAGGTTGGAGGTGTCACGAAGTCGGTTGACGACTTGTTCAGACCAACCGTTTGCCCTCATCCCCTCGCGCTGGTAGAAAGCCCCCAACCGCTGATCATACGCGGCGACTGCGGCCGGCTCTGGCTCCGCCGCGTAGGTTTCGTGGTGAAGCACCGCGGCCTGTGGAAGCCTCGGTTTGACCTTCGCGGGCAGTTCGCTGGAGGGATAGCCGACGCAGAGGCCAAATACGGGGTAAACGTGTGGAGGCAGTTCTAGCTCCTTGGCGACCCCCTCGATGTCATTGCGAATGGCGCCGATGTAAACGCTGCCAAGCCCCAACGATTCGAGTGCCACAACGGCGTTTTGAGCCGCCAGCGAAGCATCTATCGTGCCCAGCAACAGGCTTTCGAGGTAGGGAAGCGCGTGCAGTTCGGCGTGCTGCTGCTCGGCTACACGGGAGACGCGAGAAAGGTCGGCAAGCCATACCAGAAACAGCGGCGCCTGTCGGATGTAAGCCTGGTTGCCGGCCAGCGCCGAGAGGCGCGCCTTGCGATCCGTGTCCCGCACCGCGACCACGCTCCAGACCTGCAGGTTTGAAGAGGTGGCTGCAGACTGCGCAGCAGCGACCAGTGTTTCCACCAGCCCATCCGGCAGAGGCTCGGTGCTGAAAGCGCGAACGCTGCGATGGTCGAGCAATTGATCGATGGTATCGTTCCAGGTGGTGAGCGCAGACGCATCGGGTTCGCCGTACCGCGCCGCCATTCTGGATTGGCTGGTTGTGGTCATAAATCTCTCCAAAAAAGTGATGCGAGGCTACCAAATCGATGCCACAGGCGCATGCCTTGGGTAGGCATTTTCATGCGACCGCCCTTCAAACTGAGCCATCCGAGGAAAGCCATTTGTCAGCAGAGCCTCTTACTGCGCGTGACACCTGTCAGGTCCTGCGTGACATTGCCCTCGGCATTCGGGTGATGCGTCGGGTGGACGGCAACGCTCAAGTCCAGACCGACAGCGGACTGATGACCGTCGATGCCGATGGCTGGCTGATCACGTTTTACAAAGAGCACAACGCCCTGGACCACTGCGACCGCTGCCTCAGCCCCGAAGGCCGGACTTATATGTTTGACGCCCGCCAGCGTTACGGCACTGATCCCCTTGAGCTGCTGAGCACGTGGGAACGCGGTCAGCTGGAAACGCTGCTCTCCCTCATCTAAGCGAACGCTCATACACCGCGCGTCAAAAGAAACGGGCTCGGCCCCATAGCGTGGGATGACGGAACCAAAGCGGATCAGTTGCCACTCAAGCGGTATAACGTCCGGAGCGATACGGGTGCGTCTTCTCAAGGCAGTGGCAGTGCGCAAGGCAAGGCGTGAGATGGGCTGGAAGGCTCTGACTTACTGACTCAACCCGACCACCTACCTTCAGACAGGCAAAAAAATCTGGAAAACCCGTTTTCATGGGCCTTCCAGATTTTCAAATGGTGAGTCGTGTGGGATTCGAACCTACGACCCATTGTTAGAGACAAGCGGGCGTAAGACTCGCTCCAAGCCCCCGTGACATAACGCGCTTAGCCCAAGGCATTCGGCAACGCAGCCCCTAATGAATCCCCATTAAATGCGACTGACCCGCTCCGCCTGGGCCGACGCTTTGTGACCCAGACGTATCAGTTCGTTGGAGAAACACAAACCAGCGATGATCAGGGCCGCTCCCAGATAAAGGCTTTCGCGCGGTACTTCATTGAGGGCGACAAATGCCAGCAGTGCCGCGAAGAGCGGTTCGGTCAGTTCAAGCGCTTGCACCTGGGATGGCTTGAGGTATTCGATCGCCTTGGTCGTGCAGAAAAAGCCAAGGATGGTCGGCAGCGCGGCCAGCGCCAGCAGTGCGGCAATCGCCATGGATGACAGCTCGCCTATCACGAAGCCATCGCCAGCGGCAGGCATCAGCAGGTACAGGCTGCCGAAGAAGAGCAGTTGACGAGTGAAATGCAAGCCACCTGAAACACCCATTTTTTTCATCACAACTGAAAACGCTCCGTAGCCACAGCCTGCGACGGAGGCCAGCGCTGCGCCTTCCAGAGTGAAACCCTGCTGCAAATCAGCGCCGAATATCACTGCAATCCCTGAGATGGCAAGTGCGGCACCCACGGTTGCGTTTGCAGTGATGGGATCCTTCAGGAACAGGCGCCCCAGAATGATCGACGAAATTGAGGCACTGGCCATGAGTACGACGACGACACCCGCGGCGGCGTAATGCCGGTAGGCGGAAGTCTCGAAATGGAACAGCACGAAAATACCAAGGAACGCGCAGATCGCCGCCTGGCTCCATTTGGCGGCTGAGGTCGGACGCTTGAGAAAAAGCAGCACGATCGAGAGCAGGATGCACCCCACTATCGTTTTGATGACGGCAACGCTGCTGGAAGTGAAGCCATTGCTCATGAGCAACTTGCTGAGCACCCCAATGGTTGCGTTCAGTGCGGCAGCGGAGAGCGCGAAAATAACGCCTTTGCTGAAATTAGATTGCATTGATGTCGTTCCCTGTACTGGTTTGTCGTCCGAGGAGATGTTGGCCCGTATTGACGGGGCGAAATTCGAGGATGTGAAGATGCTGCCAAAGCCCGCCGTTTAAGCAGGCTGAGGGGGCAACTACGATTCTTGCGCACACTTGGATCCAACAATCATTACTGATGTCGCCATGAGAGCGCAACCGCGAAGGCGTGCCGAATTCTCACTGGGTCGATCGTTGGAGCAAGGCAGGAAGGGATCGTAGGTGGGGTCAGGTAGACAATGCGCGGCCGACGGCCCGTGGTGAAGTCTGCGCGTGACTACACCTCAGGCTTGATGGCTCCGATGGGATACCGCACGTCTGCGACTTCCAGCGAGACCAGCTGAGCTATCCGGATGTCGCTGGAAGGGGTGACCCACAAAAGCATCACATCGCGCTTCGGTAGACGGCCAGTCAGATGCGGCGCGCATCAGGTGATTGGATGCACAGGGCGAAAGGAGGTGGACAACTTCAACAAGCTGCAGTCGCCTGGCACACAGCGAAACTGAGGGAATAGTCGTGCCCAGTTCCCAGTTGCATCGCCTCAGTTCGCAGCTTTACTCACGCCCTACTGCTTTTCAGACAGGCAAAAAAAAATCTGGAAATCCGCATTTTCATGGGCCTTCCAGATTTTCGAAATGGTGGGTCGTGTGGGATTCGAACCTACGACCAATTGGTTAAAAGCCAACTGCTCTACCAACTGAGCTAACGACCCGCTTCGTTGTGGCGCGTATATTACTGATATTTCACAGTAATTCAACACCCAAGCGAAAATAATTTAAAAATAACGCGTCGGGTCCGTCACACCCGCCGCCGCGAAGCCCTCAGCGCGCAAGCGGCAGCTGTCGCATTTTCCGCACGCACGCCCCTGCTCGTCGGCTTGATAGCAGGAAACCGTCAACCCGTAATCCACACCCAAACGCGTACCGGTTTTGACGATATCGGCCTTGCTCAGCATCTGCAGCGGCGCCTGTATCCTGAATCCCTGCCCTTCAACGCCAGCCTTGGTGGCGAGATTGGCCATGCGCTCGAACGACTCGACAAACTCCGGACGGCAATCCGGGTAGCCGGAGTAATCCACGGCGTTGACCCCGATGAAGATATCCCGTGCGCCGAGCACTTCGGCCCAGCCCAACGCGAGAGAGAGGAAAACGGTATTGCGCGCCGGCACGTATGTCACCGGTATGCCTTCGCCCGGCGTCTCCGGCACCGCGATGCTGCTGTCAGTCAGCGCAGACCCGCCGATGCCGTTGAGGTTAAGGCCGATGACCTTGTGCTCAACGACGCCCATATCCGCCGCTACCCGCTCCGCCGCCTGCAACTCGGCGCGATGCCGCTGGCCGTAGTCGAAGCTCATGGTGTAGCAGCTAAAACCATCGGCCTTGGCCATTGCCACCACGGTGGCCGAATCCAGGCCGCCGGACAGCAGGATTACCGCTCTTTTCTCAGTCATCGATTGCTCACTCATTCAGCGCCCCGGCTCGTCGTTCCAGAGGATTTTATGCAACTGCAATTGCAGACGCACCGGGAGGTTGTCGGCAACGATCCAGTCGGCCAGGTCTCTGACGTTCAAATCGCGGTGCACAGGGGAAAAAAGCACTTCGCCGGCGCGACGGTCCAGACCGTACTGAATGATCTTGGAGACGGCCCAGTCGTAATCTTCCCGCGAACAAATCACGAATTTGATCTGGTCGTTGGGCGTGAGCAGGTCAATATTTTCGTATCGGTTGCGTGCCACTTCTTTTGAACCTGGGGTCTTCAAGTCGACGACGCGGCTCACGCGGGGATCGACTTTCGAAATGTCCAGCGCGCCACTGGTTTCCAGAGAAACCTCGTAGCCCGCGTCACACAGCCGCTGAAGCAAAGGAATAGCGTTCGGCTGAGCAAGGGGCTCGCCGCCTGTGACGCAGACGTAGCGCGGGCGATAGCTGGCAACCTGCTCCATCAGTGAATCGAGGGTCTGGATGGTTCCGCCGGTGAAGGCGTATTCGCTATCGCAATAACCGCAACGCAATGGGCAGCCGGTGAGTCGCACGAAAACGGTAGGCAAGCCTGCCGTGCGCGTTTCACCCTGCAGAGAGTAGAAAACTTCGGTGATGCGTAATGTGTCTTGCATAGGGGCCACGGGCGTAACGGCTAAACAGGCCATCCGCCTCCGTCAGGCACTTCTGTACACCCTGCGCACGCAGAATCCACAGAAGCGTAATCAATACCGGAATTTCGGGGGCGGAATTCTAACGAAGAAAGCCGCGCAATGCGCGGCTTTCTTGAATCAGCGGTCAGATTGAGTAGCAATCAGAGACGCTGCAGGTCTCGCTGAGCCAGCTGAGCGGCTGAGGTGCCCGGATATTGAGCAACCACTTGCTGAAGGATACCCTTCACTTTGTCAGTGTGACCCAGTCGACGTTCAACGTCCGCCAGCTTGTACAGGGAATCAGGCACTTTGGCGTGCTTTGGGTAAAGCTGACTGACCTTTGCGAAGGCCTGACCGGCACCTTGAAGGTCACCCTTGGCCAGATTGACTTCGCCCAACCAGTATTGAGCATTGCCCGCGTACTGGCTGTTCGGGTATTTGCGCAGGAACGCCGCAAAAGCCTGACTGGCCTTGTCGAAGTCTTTCGCCTTGATCAGGTCGAAAGCAGCGTCGTAATAAAGCTTTTCTTTCGCTGGGTCACCGGGCTCGCTGCTCGCCTGAGGCGCTTGAGCGGCTGATGACGCGGGTGCTCCGCCGGCATTGCTGCCACCGTCGGATGCGGAATTGTTGGTAGCTGATGGGGCAGATGCGCCTCCAGCTCCGATACGGGAATCGAGATCTTTGTAACGATCCAGCGCTTCTTGCTTCATCTGCTGGATATCGTTCTGCTGAACTTCCACTATTCCGCGCAAGCGCGAAATTTCGTCCTGCATTTGCTGCAATTGCATGAACAGCTGACCTTGCGCCGAAGGCGCGGCCGTAGCCGCACCCCCGGCGTAGGCGCCAGACGTGCCATAACCCGATGGCGGATAACTGCTACCAGCAGAGCCAGAGTTGTCATCGACCACAGGAACCGCACCCATCGCTGCAAGAGGAAGGGTGAGAGCCAAAACGGTTAAAGCACGTCGGCACGTTCGCATGTCAAATTACTTACGCAGTTCGACGCGACGGTTTTGAGCCCACGATTGCTCGTCGTTACCGGTAGCAACTGGACGCTCTTCACCGTAGGAAACGAGTTCCAGCTGAGCTGGCGAAACGCCTTGCAGAACCAGGTAGCGTTGAACGGCTTTCGCACGACGCTCGCCCAGGGCCAAGTTGTATTCGCGAGTACCGCGTTCGTCGGTGTTGCCTTCCAGAACTACGCGAGCGCCGTTGGCTTTCAGGTCTTTGGCGTGAACGTCCAGAGCGCGCATGGCTTCTGGCTTCAGGTCGGAACTGTCGTATTCGAAGTAGAAAGTGGTGATAGCGCGCAGAGCAGCTTCTTCGCTCAGGCTGCCATCAACAGCGCCAGAGTTAGCGCCGTAACCAGCGTTAGGATCAACAGCAGCGCCGCCAGCACCGGCATTGTCGCCGCCTTTGGACGAGCAACCTACAGCTACAGCCATGGCCAGAGCCAGCGCAGCAAATTTACCAAACTTCAGCATTTCCATCGTAAAACTCCTAATGAACCCCAAGTGTGTTAAGTACAACGTAAAGCGCCGCGTCAGTTCAGGTAAGGGGACCAGGAAGGTTCTCTGACTTCGCCTTGAGCGGTAGGAAGCGGGAGCCTTACGCGTCCATTAATGGACACGAGCATCAAGACTCCCCGGCCCTGCTGGCGGGTGGCGTAGATTACCATGGTGCCGTTAGGCGCAACAGTAGGCGACTCATCAAGGTTGCTGTCTGTGAGGATTTTTACGCTACCGCGCTGCAAATCCTGAGCTGCCACCTTGAAGTTAGTGAAGCCATCTTGACGATGGATCATCACCAGAGTCTTTTCATCCGCCGATAACTTAGGGTTGGCATTGTAGTTACCGATGAAAGTAACGCGCTCTGCCCCTCCGCCATTAATATTGGTTTTATAGATTTGTGGCTTGCCGCCGCGGTCAGACGTGAAATAAAGCGTGGAGCCGTCTTTACCGAAGAACGGTTCTGTATCAATGGAAGAATCGTTGGTCACTCGCGACAATTGACGCGACGCCAGATTCATCACATAGATTTCCGGGTTGCCATCTTTCGACAAGACCATGGCCAGCTTAGTGCCATCCGGGGACCACGCAGGGGCGCCGTTCAGGCCTTCGAAGTTGGTGATCTGCTCGCGACGACCGGTGTCGATGTGCTGAACGAAGATCCGTGGGCGCTTCTGTTCGAACGACACATAGGCAATACGCTTGCCGTCGGGCGCAAAGCGAGGCGACAGGATCGGCTCACGTGACTGCAACAGCGTGACAGCACGGGCGCCATCATAATCCGAACGCTGCAGGGTGTAGCGCGTGTTGTCAGTCGAAAAACGTTCCGCAGTCACGTACAGCATGCGGGTCGAAAACGCACCCTTGATGCCGGTCAGCTTCTCGAATGACTGGTCGGCAATGTAGTGCGACATGTCACGCAATTGGTCTGTGGTGCCCGAAACGTTGCCGGTCAGGACCTGCTGCTCGGTGGCCACATTGAACAGCGCGTATTGGACCTGCAAGCGACCGCCCGAAGGAACAATGCTGCCGACCATGACGTACTGGGCACCCAGCGCCTTCCAGTCACGGAAGATGACTTCGCTGGCCTGGCTTGGCTGGCTGATCATGTTTTCCTTTGGAATCGGCGAGTAGTAGCCCGAGTTCTGAAGGTCGTTACCAATGATCTTGGCCATGTCTTCCGGCAGCACACTGCCGCCCTGCAAGCCGAACGGCACCACCGCGATTGGCGTGGCGCGGTCACTGCCGCTTGTTACCAGAATGTTCTTTTCGTCGGCAGCGGCGAAACCCGCTGCGCAACACAGAACGACAAGCATTCCTCGAAGAAGGTTAATCACAAGGCTAGGTCCTCAGGTGTGAATGTCATCTTGAATGAACGGTAAGGTGCGAAGTCCGAAGGCTTCATTCCCTGCATCTCTGTCAAACGACCAATGTTCTTGACCGCCGCTACTGCTGAACTGTCGAAAGGACCATCGCCGCTGGACTTGCTCACGTTGACCGAAGTCACGGTGCCGTCCGGCAACATGTTGATCTGCAAGACGACCGTCATGCCCTTGCGCGCGGAAGGGGGACGTGCCCAACCTTCAGCCGCCCGAGAGCGAATCAAATCATCGAAGCTGCCAGCCACTTCGTCGCCACGCTCATCGGCCAGCGCCTGTTGGCGTTCCGGCTTGTCGGAAAGCAGGTCGGCCAGTGCTTGCGCCTTCTTGTCTTCCGCTGATTTGCGAGCCGCGTCCTGGGCTTTCTTCTTCGCGTCTTCCGCAGCCTTCTTCTTGGCGTCCTCAGCCGCTTTTTTCTTCGCGTCTTCGGCAGCCTTTTTCTTGGCGTCGTCTGCAGCCTGCTTCTTCGCGTCCTCGGCAGCCTGTTTCTTGGCTTCCTCGGCGGCCGCGCGCTTAGCGTCTTCTTCGGCTTTCTTCTTCGCGTCGTCTTCGGCTTTCTTCTTGGCTATATCAGCCAATTGCTTCTCTTCAGCGGTTTTCTTCGCGTCATCCGCTTTTTTGGCTTCGGCCTTCTTAGCGTCGTCCGCAGCTTTCTTGGCGTCATCGGCTTTCTTGGCGTCGTCAGCTTTTTTCGCTTCTTCGGCCTTTTGTTCTTCGGCTTTTTGAGCGGCATCGGCTTTCTTTTGTTCCGCCGCCTTCACCGCCTCTTGCTCAACTTTTTTCTGCTCCATCTGCTCGACTTCGGTTTGTCGCGCAGCGGACTTCTTCGCCTCACCGGCAAGCTTCTGGTTGGTCTGGGTGGTTGCCTGACTTTTTGATTTCAACTGATAGAGCGTGGCCTGAACAATCGGCCTGGCTTCAGGAAGCTCGGGCGTCATTGCGAAGCTGACGAACAACAAACCAAAAATCAGGACGTGCAGTCCTACCGCCCAGACGGACGGCCAGAAGTAGCTTTCCGAGGCGGACGGCTCTCGAATCGGCTGCATCAGGGGGCCTCGGTAATCAAACCAACGTTCCCGACCCCGGCCTTCTGCAACCCGCCCATCGTGCCCATGACAGCGCCGTAGTCGACCGTCTTGTCGCCACGGATGAACACTTGGGTCTGCTTGCCCGCGTCACGACCGGCTGCAATGATTTTGGTCACGGCGCTGGTCAGTTGGGGCAAGGTCATTGCCTTGTCCATTTGCTTGTCGGTGTCGACTTCGCTGCCAAGGTTCCAGTAATAGGTCTTGTCAGCCTTGATCGAGATCGTCAGAACCTGATTGTTGTTGTCCTGCGGCAAAGCCTCGCTGGAGACCTTGGGCAGATCAACTTTCACGCCCTGGTTGATCATCGGAGCCGTCACCATGAAGATAACCAGCAGCACCAGCATCACGTCGATGTACGGCACCACGTTCATTTCGGCGACCGGCTTGCGCTTGTTGCGTCGGCCGCGAGCGATTAAAGCCATTGGGAAATACCTGCTTATTCTTCGCTGGTGTGCACTTTACGGTGCAGGATCGCCTGGAACTCGTCGGCGAATGTGTAGTAACGACCGATCAGGTTCTCGCCACGAGCGGCGAAACGGTTGTAAGCGATGACCGCAGGAATCGCGGCGAACAGGCCGATGGCAGTGGCGATCAGCGCTTCGGCGATACCCGGTGCAACCGTGGCCAGAGTGGCTTGTTGCGCAGTGGCGAGGCCGCGGAAGGAGTTCATGATGCCCCAGACGGTACCGAACAGACCGATGTACGGGCTGGTGGAACCCACGGTTGCCAGGAAGGGCAGGCTCTGCTCGAGTTTCTCTTCTTCACGGGAGATCGCGACGCGCATGGCACGTGCAACACCTTCCATGACGGCATCCGGATCGACGCCAGCCTGCTGACGCAGACGGGAGAATTCCTTGAAGCCCGCGCGGAAGATCTGCTCTACGCCGGAGTCCGGGTCCGGATTGCTGCCGGCCTGACGGTAGAGCTTGGACAGATCGATACCTGACCAGAAGCGCTCCTCGAAGCTGTCCAATGCGCGACGACCGGCGCGCAGCATGGCGCTGCGCTGAAAAATCATGATCCACGAGGTGACCGAGGCGGCCACCAGGATCAGCATCACCAACTGTACAACCACGCTGGCATTGCTGACCAAACTCCACATGGAGGAATGGTCGACGACGTTAGCTTCCACGCTGTATCTCCTGCTCTGAATGTGTACCCGCGCCGCCCTGCCCGGCAAAGGCCGTGCGCAGAGCTTCGGGAATGGCCCGGGGTTTCAAACTGTCGGCGCGCACACACGCCACCAAAAACTGCCCTTCGCAGAGCAGTACATCATCCGCAGCCCGCCTGACCTGTTGCTGAAAGCGCAGGCTGGCGCGGTTCAATTCGATTACTTCGGCGCTGATCAGCAGTTCGTCGTCCAGCCGCGCGGGCTTGTGGTATCGAGCCTCGCTTGAATGCACGACGAACAACAGGTTCTCGACACCCGCCATTGCGGATTGGGCAAAGCCCAGTTCCCGCAGTCGCTCGGTTCGAGCCCGCTCCATGAATTTCAGGTAATTGACGTAGTAAACGATGCCGCCGGCATCGGTGTCCTCGTAATAAACGCGACAACGATGTGCGAACGACTGAGCCCCGTTTTGCGCGCGCATACTCTAGTGCTTACTCCCCAGGTTGCCAATCCGGCCAGGCAACTGTTTTTCATCGTTTTTACTGCCCGCGTCACATCACTTAGCGGTGACTGCCCTTCAGACCCTCAATCACCCGAATAAATCGGTCAATTGTGCATTTATTCGTCAGGGTCTTCGACGGGTTCATCCATCACTGCCCGGTCGCCCATCCGCGAGGGAATGTTCAGACCGAAGTGCAGGTACGCATGCCGCGTGACCATGCGGCCGCGAGGTGTGCGCATCATATAGCCTTGCTGAATCAAATAGGGCTCCAGCACGTCTTCAATTGTGTGTCGTTCTTCGCTGATCGCCGCCGCAAGGTTGTCCACCCCGACCGGCCCGCCATCGAACTTCTCGATCATCGTCAGCAGCAAGCGCCGGTCCTGATGATCGAAACCGCGTTCGTCGACGTCCAGCAGGTTCAGCGCGAGGTCCGCAATCGCCTTGGTGATCTCGCCCTTGGCGCGCACCTCGGCGAAATCCCGCACCCGACGCAGCAGCCGGTTGGCGATCCGTGGCGTGCCCCGTGCACGGCGGGCAATCTCGAATGCGCCTTCGTCCTCAAT
This sequence comes from Pseudomonas sp. CFBP 8772, assembly GCF_014841665.1. NCBI lineage: Bacteria > Pseudomonadati > Pseudomonadota > Gammaproteobacteria > Pseudomonadales > Pseudomonadaceae > Pseudomonas > Pseudomonas sp. CFBP 8772. The sequence goes on from NZ_JACYUI010000004.1 coordinate 102,382, forward strand.
GTACAGCCCGAGAATTTTCGCCGAGCGCGACACGATTGTGGCCAGATCCGCGGTGCTATAGAACTCAAGACGCTGCACGATACCGAAGCGGTCACGCAGCGGATTGGTCAGCATGCCCGCACGGGTGGTCGCCCCCACCAGCGTGAACGGCGGCAGGTCGAGCTTGATGGAGCGTGCCGCAGGGCCCTCACCGATCATAATGTCTAGCTGGAAATCTTCCATTGCCGGGTACAGCACTTCCTCGACAATGGGAGACAGACGGTGGATTTCGTCGATGAACAGCACGTCGTGCGGCTCAAGATTGGTGAGAATCGCCGCAAGATCACCCGGCCGTTCGAGCACGGGCCCCGACGTGCTCTTGATCGAAACGCCCATTTCCTGCGCGATGATATGCGCCAGCGTGGTTTTACCCAGGCCCGGCGGACCGAAGATCAGCGTGTGGTCCAGCGCTTCACTGCGCCCGCGCGCCGCCTGGATGAACAGCTCCATCTGCTCACGCACGGTAGGCTGACCAATGTAGTCGGCCAGGCTCAGCGGCCGGATGGCACGGTCCAGTTGCTCGTCACGGTCACGCCCGGTGGCGGCGATCAGACGGTCGGCATCTATCACTTACAGCATCCCCTTCAATGCGCGGCGAATGAGGTCTTCGCTGCTGAGATTCTTGTCCTTGATCGCGGTCACTGCCTTGCTCGCTTCCTGGGGTTTGTAGCCCAGGGAAATCAAGGCGCTGACTGCATCCGACTCCGCCGTCGCCACTGCCATCGGCGCGCCTGGTCCGTCCGATACCAGGGCGAAGGTGCCCGGCAGCGAATCCCACGCCTTGAAGCGATCTTTCAGTTCAACCAACAGACGCTCGGCGGTCTTCTTGCCAACGCCCGGGACGCGGGTCAGCGCGGAGGTGTCCTGCGCCTGGACACAGCGCACCAACTCATCCACTTCCAGCGTCGACATGAGGGCCAGCGCCAGCTTTGGTCCGACCCCGTTCAGACGAATCAGCTCGCGGAACATCTCGCGGTCACGCTTCTCGTAGAACCCGAACAACAGGTGCGCGTCCTCGCGGACCACCAGATGGATGTGCAGCGTCACGGTTTCGCCCAGATGAGGCAGGCGATAAAGCGTGGTCATGGGCACTTCGACTTCATAACCCACGCCGTTGACATCCAGTACCAGATGCGGCGGCTGCTTCTCGACCAACGTACCGCGTAGACGTCCAATCACGAATCAAATCCTTTCCAGATGCCCGTCGCTGCGACGGGCCGTGCTAACGCAAATAATGCCATCAGAGCCGCAGACGACCGCCACGACTGCGCGCGGTGTTCAGGCCGTGAGGGATGAGGCTGGATCGGGTATGCGCGTGACACATGGCAATTGCCAGTGCATCCGAAGCATCCACCTGAGGCTTGGTGGTCAGCTTGAGCAGATGCATCACCATCATCATCACCTGATCCTTGTTGGCACCGCCTGTTCCGGCGACGGCCTGCTTGACCTGGGTCGCAGTGTACTCGGCGATCTCCAGCCCCTCTTCGGCGCCCGCAACAATAGCGGCACCGCGGGCCTGACCCAGCTTCAAGGCCGAGTCGGGGTTACGCGCCATAAACACCTTTTCGATGCCCATGGTCACCGGGCCGTACGTCTGAATGACCTCGCGCACGCCGCGGTACACAATCTGCAGCCGTTCATGAAGCAAGCCTGTGCCCGTACGAATGCAACCCGAGGCCACGTACTCGCAGCCACGCCCGGTATCACGCACCACGCCAAACCCGGTAATTCGTGAACCGGGGTCGATACCTAAAATAAGAGTCATAACGCCTGCAGCTTGAGAGGTAACGCGAACAATTGGACGCAGCATAAAGGCAGAAGCCGGAGGCCGATAGCGTTGATCATCAACGCTTCGTGCGCTCCGGCCTCAAGTCCGAGCGGGCGAAGGATCAGCCAAGCTGCTCCAGCACCTCGTCCGGGATTTCTGCATTGGAATAGACGTTCTGCACATCGTCCAGGTCTTCCAGCATATCGATCAGCTTGAGGACCTTCTCCGCCATGTCCAGATCGAGCACCGCACTGGTGGTCGGCTGCATCACGATTTCCGCATCGGCGGGCGTGAAACCAGCGGCTTCCAGCGCATTGCGCACAGCGTAGAAACTGGAGAACGAGGTGAACACGTCAATGGAGCCGTCTTCGTGGGTCACCACGTCGTCAGCGTCCGCTTCCATGGCAGCTTCAATCAGCGCGTCTTCATCAACGCCCGGTGCAAAGGATATCTGCCCCTTGCGCTCGAACAGATAGGACACTGAACCGTCAGTCCCCAGGTTGCCACCGCATTTGCTGAACGCATGGCGTACGGCAGCCGCAGTCCGGTTACGGTTATCGGTCATGGTTTCGACCATGACCGCGACGCCACCGGGGCCGTAACCTTCGTAGCCCAGTTCGACCATGTCATCGGCATCGGCCGCACCGGCGCCACGAGCGATGGCGCGGTCGATGATATCGCGGCTCATGTTCGCGCCGAGGGCCTTGTCCTGCGCCAGACGCAGACGCGGGTTCGACGCCGGATCACCACCGCCCTGACGGGCAGCGACGGTCAGCTCGCGGATCCACTTGGTGAAGATCTTGCCTTTCTTGGCATCCTGACGCTCTTTGCGGTGCTTGATGTTCGCCCACTTGGAATGACCAGCCATAACACGCTCCAAACCTTGAAACACGCACGCCCGCGCTTGATCGCTCACACGCAGACGCTTCACTCGAATCTGTGCCCGGAATGGGCGGGGATCAGGGCGGACCGAATGGTCGGTCCGCCGAGCCCTTGTCTACACGGCTTACTCGGCCTTCGGCGTCTCGCGCAGGCGGATGTGCAGCTCACGCAATGCCTTGGCATCAACCACGCCCGGCGCCTGGGTCATCACGTCCGCAGCGCTCTGGGTTTTCGGGAAGGCAATGACTTCACGAATGGACTGAGCGCCGGTCATCAGCATGACCAGACGATCCAGACCGAACGCCAGACCACCGTGGGGCGGCGCGCCGTACTTCAGCGCATCGAGCAGGAAGCCGAACTTCTCTTGCTGTTCGTCTTCGGAAATACCCAACAGACGGAACACGGCCTGCTGCATTTCCTTGCGGTGGATACGGATCGAACCGCCGCCCAGCTCAGTGCCGTTCAACACCATGTCGTAGGCGCGGGACAGCGCCGTCGCAGGGTTGGCTTCGAGCTCTTCAGGGGAGCATTTCGGCGCGGTGAAAGGGTGGTGCAGCGCGGAGAAGCTGCCGTCGTCGTTCTCTTCGAACATCGGGAAGTCAACGACCCACATCGGTGCCCACTCACAGGTGAGCAGGTTCAGGTCGTGGCCCAGCTTGATGCGCAAAGCGCCCAGTGCTTCGCTGACGATTTTGAACTTGTCAGCGCCGAAGAACACGATGTCGCCGTCCACTGCACCCACGCGATCAAGGATCACGTTGAGGTTGGCTTCCGGGATGTTCTTGACGATCGGGGACTGCAGGCCTTCGACGCCCTTGGCGCGCTCGTTGACCTTGATGTAGGCCAGACCTTTGGCGCCGTAGATGCCAACGAACTTGGTGTACTCGTCGATCTTGCTGCGCGGCATGCTTGCGCCGCCGGGAACGCGCAGCGCCGTGACACGGCACTTCGGATCGTTCGCAGGGCCGCTGAACACCTTGAAGTCCACAGCCTGAAGCTGATCGGCAACGTCAACCAGCTCCAGCGGGTTGCGCAGGTCCGGCTTGTCGGAGCCGTAGCGGCGCATGGCCTCTTCGAAGGTCATGTGCGGGAAGTCGTCGAACTCCACATCCAGCACTTCCTTGAAGAGCTTGCGGATCATGGTCTCGGTGATGCCCATGATGTCCTCTTCGTTGAGGAAGCTGGTCTCGATGTCGATCTGAGTGAACTCAGGCTGACGATCGGCACGCAGGTCTTCGTCGCGGAAGCACTTGGCGATCTGGTAGTAACGGTCGAAACCGGCAACCATCAGCAGTTGTTTGAACAGCTGAGGCGATTGCGGCAGGGCGAAGAAGCTGCCCGCATGGGTGCGGCTTGGAACCAGATAGTCACGGGCGCCTTCGGGCGTGGCGCGGGTGAGGATCGGCGTCTCGACATCCAGGAAGCCGTTGCCGTCCAGGAAGCCACGGATGCTCGAGGTAATACGCGAGCGAAGACGCAGCTTTTCAGCCATCTCCGGACGACGCAGGTCGATGAAGCGATAACGCAGGCGGGTTTCTTCGCCGACGTCGGAGTATTCATTGAGCGGGAACGGCGGGGTTTCCGACTCGTTGAGCACTTCGAGCTCGTAGCCCAGCACTTCGATTGCGCCCGACGCCATGTTCGGGTTGACGGCGCCGGCAGGACGCGCGCGCACTTTACCGGTCAACTTGACCACGTATTCACTGCGAACACGGTCGGCGATGGCGAAGGTGTCAGCACGATCCGGATCGAAAACCACTTGGGCCAGACCTTCACGATCGCGAATGTCGAGGAAAATCACCCCCCCGTGGTCGCGACGGCGATGGACCCATCCGCAAAGGGTAATTTCCTGACCTTCCAGGCTCTCGTTCAGTTGGCCGCAATAATGGCTGCGCATCATGATCGTGTGTTCACTTCTCGTAATTCGGAATTCGATGGAGCTTTCGCCCGTCGCCGGTGCAAGGGTGCGCAAGCTTTGGCATGCAGTCCGACCTGACGGTCAGTTCCTGCCTTCCACAGTAAGGCGGGGGATTATATAGGGATAATCATCGCTGTGCAGCCGCGCAGCCCGATACCGGGCAAGAAGATGTCGGCGCGGCGCGTGGATGGCGCGGTGCCGCCAGCGAATGCAGGCCCGCCGCAACGGGCCCGCTGAAATCAGGTCATGTCGGGGACGGCGTCAACCGCAAGCCCTCGGCACTCAATACGTGCGCTACGCACACGACGCGGATCAGACCGCTGAAGTTCTTGACGCCGCCGTAACGCAGGTGAACCTCGCGATCGACGTAGGACAGCACGGCATTGATGGAGCAATCGTTGAATCGGGCCATTTCGGACAGAATATTCCAGTACACCTCCTCAAGTCGCAGGCACGTGGCCAGCCCATTGAGCCTCACCGATCTGGCGTGCGGCTGGGCGAGGCTCATGTTGAAATTTTCGATAAAAGGGTCGCCCCGGGCGTTCAGACACTGGGTCGGCTCCCATCCCTCTCGGGCAGTATTCAGGTTCATGCAGGTCCCCCTTGTTGCGATTACGGATTTGGCATCGGCACCTTCGCAATCAGTTGAAAAGAGGTGTCTATCAAGCCGTATTCCAAAAGGCGCAACCAGCAGAAGGAGCACTCTGAACCTGTAGGAGATCGCCACGCTGCAGGGGTGATTTTCGAGAGGCGGCAAACGGCCCAGACCCTATCTCCCTCGGGGTGTTAGATATGTATTTTTTGCCGATTTATTTCGTCCCGTTCAGCCGACGACTGCAGTCAGCCCGACTCGACAAACTCGGCGAATGCGTTTTACAGATGAGCGCGATGAGCGGAGGGATTTGACACAGAGGATGAATCAGGAGGGGACAGTCGTGCGAGGCGGGTAGCAGCAGTGCGGAGCGGGCACTCGTTACGTTGCCCGCGCCTGTGTTTCGTTGATCAGTTGTCGCTTACTGCGTGTCTGATTACTGGGTTTCCAGCATCGAGCGCAGCATCCAGGCCGTTTTCTCATGCACTTGCATGCGCTGGGTCAGCAAGTCCGCCGTTGGCTCGTCGCTCACTTTGTCCAGCAACGGGAAGATGCCCCGTGCCGTACGGGTGACCGCTTCCTGCCCCTGAACCAGCGAACGAATCATGTCCTCGGCCGCAGGTACGCCCTCTTCTTCCTTGATCGACGACAAACGTGCATAGGTCGAATAGGTACCCGGGGCCGGGAATCCCAGTGCGCGGATACGTTCAGCGATCTGATCCACCGCCAGCGCCAGTTCGTTGTATTGCTCTTCAAACATCAGGTGCAGCGTACGGAAAGCCGGCCCAGTCACGTTCCAGTGAAAGTTATGGGTTTTCAGATACAACACGTAGGTGTCTGCCAGCAGGCGGGAAAGGCCGTCCACGATGGACTTGCGGTCTTCTTCGCTGATGCCGATATCGATTGCCATGTTCAGCCCTCTTCTATGATGGTTTTTTTCAAACGACTGCCGACCACTCTATCAAGACCATTGACCCTGCGCAGCCATCTGTCGGGATTAGTTCGGCCACCACGACCGCGGTCAGACCCGCTTCATTTAATAGCAACGATCGGCGTGACGGTTTGTTTATGGCGGCCGCTCTGGAACGAGCTTTTGATCGCAATCAAAAAAAACCGGCATACGGCGGCAATCATCCGCCTGCACGGGCGCTAAGCGCTTGATTTGAGTAGCTCTCGGCTTTGCTGTTAAATACAGACGCGCTGCCACCAAAGTGCCGTCCGGCGGCAGTGCATAGGCAGGACCGACACTCGTGCATCACGCCTCCCTTTTTTCCCGAAGCGTACCGAAGGTCACCCGCTATTTCCTTGTGATCCATCTTAATGTGAGTCATCGAAATGTTGAAAATAGTCCACCTGCTAACGGGCGCAGCTGCCCTGCTGCTGTCTTTCATCCCCAGCCTGCGTAGTGAAGCGCTGTCTTCTTACCTGTCCCAACCGGATGCGCTGTACCTGGCGCTATTTGGCCTCATCAACCTGGTGCTCGCGCCAGTGATTCCCTACTGGAATAAAGGTCCACGTCATCAACTGCAAAACCTGGTCAGCGGCTTGCTCGTCCTGGCCGTCGTGCTTCAAATCCTCACGCTGGTCGTTCCACTTGAAACCATCGCCGGCCAACCGGCCGTTCTGGTCAGTCTGCTCGCTGTCGTGATTGCCGTGGCATTGCACCTGGCTGTCAGCTTTTATCGCTCCTCTCCCGCGCCCGCCGCGCAGTCCCAGGACTTGGGCAACCGCGATACCGGCACGGTAAAGTGGTTCAACACCTCCAAAGGCTTCGGATTCATTTCCCGTGATTCGGGCGATGATATCTTCGTGCACTTTCGCGCTATCCGCGGTGAAGGTCACCGCGTTCTGGTCGAAGGCCAGCGTGTCGAGTTTTCGGTGATGAACCGCGACAAAGGCCTGCAAGCGGAAGACGTCATCGCTGCGCTCCCGCGCCGTTAACGTCGCCGCATAAAAAAACCGCGCTCACAGGCGCGGTTTTTTTTGGCTGAAATTCCTGCCCTTAGCGCCCTTTCCCTTAATAGTGAGGGGGACGCGAGTCTTCAGCAAAGCCGTCGCCCTGCCCGCCCATTTCCTCCTGACGCTTGATCAGGGCGGCGATCTGTAATTCCAGACGATCAAGGCTGCGCTGCTGGGCAACCAATACGTCGTTGAGGGCCTGAATCGTATCGTCCTGAAAAGCCAGTCGACTTTCCAGCTCCATGACCCGAGATTCGAGCTCCATGGTCAGTCCTCCTTAAAGGTGAATGCTTCGGTCAATTCCGACTTCAGTAGCGTGGTAATCCGGGCCACCTCCTCCGCCGAGTAAGGCTTGGCGGGGTGCTTGCCCCACACCGGCGCAGGCCAGGCCGCGTCGCCGACCCGGCGAACGATGACGTGCATATGCAGCTGATTGACCACATTTCCCAAGGCTGCAACGTTCATTTTGTCGGCCTTGAAAGTACGATCAAGTACGGCCGAGAGGTAGGTGGTTTCCCTCCACAACTGGGCCTGCTCCGTCTCTAAAAGCTGAAACACTTCACTGATGTCCGGACGCTTTGGCACCAGGATGAACCATGGGTAATTGGAATCATTGGACAGCAGCAGCGTGCACAGCGGGAAATCGCCAATCGGCAGTGTGTCTTGCAGCAAGCGCGGATCCAGAACAAACACGTTGATACTCCTGATCGCCGATTAGATTTATCGAGCCAAGTCACCGGCCCGATGGAGGTCGTGGGAGACGGAAGGATACTCGTGAATTCCGCGTGATTCATCTGGCAGTGCAGTTCAAGGCATTTTGCGGATTTGGTGTTGATCGGCGAGCAGTACGCGCCCGCCTCGCACCAGAAGCGCGCATAAAAAACCGCCGCGCACGCTCATGAAGCAGATCAAGGCCCGACTGCGTTGCTGCAAATCAAGCACCGGATTTCGGGAAAACCCTTTGAACTCGGGCCTCACGTTCAATTTTAGACGCTGACCCTAGCTGCATAACGCCAGATACCAGGCCGACTCCGATCCGAGAGAACCAAACGCAGGCAACTTCGCCGGACGACGCACCAAAAAGACTCAGATGAGGCGCGAATATGTGACAGCTATCCGCGATTTACCCACTTCGGAGAGGTAACAGGTAACGCCAGTGACATTTGCCCGCGTTATCCTCAAGGCAACTGATGTTACAAAGCAGGCTATCTAAAATATTTTTATCGTTTTAATTCAGTGGGTTAAGGGCAACATCGAATGTTTCCTCACCGCTTTCGACAAATTTTTCATGTTCGTCGAAATTTTGTGCACGGTTGTTGCTTTGTCACACACTAGCTTGAAGACGAGCGCGTCGAAAGACAGGCCGAACCCGAAAGGACTCAGCGTCGTTTGACAAGGTAGCTGAAGCGGCTGGATTCGATGAGTGATGAATGAATTCAGCGTCCACAGTGACCCGGTAGCGCACGGTTGAATAAACAGGAGCTGTTCAGTAGCGACATGGACAAAGCTGGCGGCGACAAGGCCGTAAAGAAACTGAAAGGATAGGTTTGTCACTATCGCCAATAATGTCAGCGTGTTGTAGATTTCGCCGACACCAAAAAGAAAGAAGCCGGCCAGATAAAAAAACAGGTGGACGGCAGTACTCTTCTTAAAAACCAAAGGAGCAAAGTCACGATGAGAGTGATGAAGTGGAGCGCAATCGCACTGGCAGTTACTGCAGCCAGCACCCAATTGGCATCGGCTGCGGCATTCGTAAGCGATCAGTCCGAAGCAACTGGTTTTGTAGAGGGGAGCACGCTGGAACTCAAAGCTCGTAACTACTACTTCAACCGCGACAAAAAAGATGGCGCCGTAGACGACAAGGACTGGACCCAAGGTTTCTGGGCGAACTACAGCTCCGGTTACACCCAAGGCATGATCGGTGTTGGTATTGACGCATTCGGTTACGCCGGCTTCAAGCTCGATGGCTCCGACAAATACTCTGGTTCAGGCAACCTGGTCACCGACAGCCAGGGCCGAAACGAAGACAGCTTCGGCAAGGCCGGTGGCGCTGTTAAATTCCGCGTCTCCAAGACCGAACTGAAGATCGGCGACATGCAGCCGCAGAACCCGGTCTTCGCAGTCGGCGGCTCCCGCCTGCTGCCGCAAACAGCAACTGGCGTGACCTTGCAGAGCAGCGAGATCAAAGGTCTTGACGTAGAAGCCGGTCGCTTCACTTCGGGCACCAGCCAGGACGATATGACCCACAACGGCGATATCTGGGCCACCTACGCTGGCGTGACCTCCAAGTCCGCTACTTATGGCGGGGGCAAGTACTCGATCACTGACAACCTGGGCGTTGGTTTCTACTACAACAAACTGGAAGACGTGTGGAACCAGTCCTACGGCAACGTGAACTACGCACTGCCGTTGACCGACGACCAGGCGCTGGCGTTCGACTTCAACTACTACAACACCCAGGACACCGGCAGCAAGAAAGCAGGCGACATTAGCAACAACACTTTCTCCCTGTCTGCAGCCTACTCGTTCCTGGCCGCTCATACCCTGACCCTGGCATTCCAGAAAGTTAACGGTGATACACCGTTCGACTACATCGGTATCGGCGACAACAACCGCGGTGGCGACTCGATCTTCCTGGCGAACTCGATTCAATACTCCGACTTCAACGGCCCGGGTGAAAAATCCTGGCAAGCCCGCTACGACCTGAACATGGCCACTTACGGTGTTCCAGGCTTGAGCTTCATGGCTCGCTACGTGACAGGTACTGACATCGACGGGACTCACACTCCGTCGAACAGCACCTACACCGGTCTGTACGGTGAGGATGGCAAACACCACGAGACCAACGTTGAGGCCAAGTACGTTGTTCAGACCGGCCCAGCCAAAGACCTGTCGTTCCGCATCCGTCAAGCATTCCACCGTGCCAACACTGACCAGGGCGAAGGCGATATCAACGAGTTCCGTCTGATCGTCGACTACCCGATTTCGGTCCTGTAATCGCACTGTCTGACACTCGTTATCGAAAAGCCCGGCCTTCGCGCCGGGCTTTTTCATGGGCGCACGGTTGACAATCCCTCCCCTTGCGGCGCCCGTCCGGCCTGTACTCAGCGATACCACCACCGTACAATGCCGGGTCATTTCCCAGTCACCGCAACCGACAACGGCCGACCATGCGTACCAGTCAATATTTGCTCGCCACACAGAAAGAAACGCCATCCGATGCGGTCGTGATCAGCCATCAGCTGATGCTTCGTGCCGGCATGATTCGCAAACTTGCCTCCGGTCTCTACACCTGGCTCCCCATGGGCCTGCGGGTATTGCGCAAGGTCGAAGCGGTGGTTCGTGAAGAAATGAACGCAGCGGGCGCGCTGGAAGTATTGATGCCGGGCATTCAACCGGCAGAGCTTTGGCAGGAATCGGGCCGCTGGGAACAGTACGGCCCTGAGCTGTTGCGCCTGAAAGACCGTCATGATCGCGAATTCTGCGCGGGCCCGACCCACGAAGAAGTCATCACCGATCTGGCCCGCAACGAGCTCAACAGCTATAAACAGCTGCCGATCAACATGTACCAGATCCAGACCAAATTCCGTGACGAAATCCGCCCGCGCTTCGGTTTGATGCGCGGCCGCGAATTCATCATGAAGGACGCCTATTCCTTCCATGCGACCCAGGATTCCCTTCAGGAAACCTACGACCGTATGCATCAGGCGTACTGCAACGTGTTTACCCGCCTGGGCCTGAACTTCCGCCCTGTGGTGGCTGACAACGGCTCCATTGGTGGTGCGGGCTCCCATGAGTTCCACGTACTGGCGGAGTCCGGCGAAGACGACATCGTATTCAGCGACACCTCCGACTACGCCGCCAACATCGAAAAAGCCGAAGCCATTCCGCGCGAGGCCAGCCGCCCTGCCCCGACTGAAGAACTGCGCCTTGTCGACACCCCCGACGCCAAGACCATCGCGGCCCTGGTCGAGCAGTTCAATCTGCCGATCGAAAAGACCGTCAAGACCCTCGTTGTGCATGCTGCCGAGGAAGGCAAGCTGATTGCGCTGATCATCCGTGGCGATCACGAGCTCAACGAAATCAAGGCGTCCAATCTGGAGCAAGTCGCCAGCCCGCTGGTCATGGCCTCCGAAGCCGAACTGCGTGACGCCATCGGCGCCGGCGCGGGCTCCCTCGGCCCGCTGAATCTGCCGCTGCCGTGCATCATCGACCGCTCGGTGGAGCTGATGAGCGACTTCGGCATTGGCGCGAACATTGATGACAAGCACTACTTCGGCGTCAACTGGGAACGGGACCTGCCGGTTCCCGCCGTGGCTGACCTGCGTAACGTCGTCGCCGGCGACCCAAGCCCTGACGGTCAGGGCAATGTGATCATCAAGCGCGGCATCGAAGTCGGGCACATCTTCCAGCTGGGCACCCAGTACAGCGACGCGATGAAGTGCCAGGTGCTGGGCGAGAACGGCAAGCCGGTCACCCTGACCATGGGTTGCTACGGCATTGGTGTGTCCCGCGTTGTGGCGGCTGCGATCGAGCAGAACAACGACGCAAACGGCATCATCTGGAGCGACGCGCTCGCGCCTTTCCAGATCGCCCTCGTGCCGCTGCGCTACGAAACCGATGCAGTCAAAGAGGCAACCGACAAGCTGTACGCCGAACTGACGGCGGCGGGCTTCGAAGTGTTGCTGGATGACCGCGACAAGAAGACCAGCCCGGGGATCAAGTTTGCCGACATGGAACTGATCGGCATTCCGCATCGCATCGTGGTCAGTGACCGTGGTCTTGCTGAGGGCAACCTCGAATACAAGAGCCGCACCGAAGCCGAACCGCAGGCCCTGCCTGTTGCCGATGTGTTGTCTTTCATCAAGGACCGGATCAAGCGCTGACCGGATGGCGCGCCTGCGATTGTGCAGGCGCGCTTTCATCCGCCACGCCTCTGCGATGCGCCTTACCTGCACCTAGAGATCTCATGTTCAAGCGAAATACCTCACGTCTCGCGGGCACTGTGTTGTGCACCAGCCTGGCTCTCGGCGGCTGTGCCAATCATCTGTCCCAGCGCAGCGAGCATGAAGAACGTGTCGAGCGCAAATTGCTCGACCACAGTTTTCAGGTCGACCTTGGCGAGCCCAAGACGCTGGAATTGCCCCAGCGCCGGATACGCATCCACGAGCTGAAAACCTTCGACATCACTGAATTCGAAGTCACCCGCCACTACGACCGGTACACGCCGTATCAGCCTTGGCGGGAAGTCTATGAAATCCCCCTGGGCGCCGTGGCCATCGTCGCGGGCGTCGGCGCCAACGTGGTCAACGTGCTGACGTTCGGCAGCCTGCCGGACAGTGTCACCAAGGACTGGCTCACTTACGGGGTCGCGGGCGTCAACCCGTTCATGAATGCGCCCTCCCATGGACGCGCTCAACAGAACCTGGCCGGTATCGACGAGGTGCAGCGCGATCATCGCGTCGAGCATTCGAGCCTGCCGTGGAGTGAAGCGCCGGTTGAAGTCACTGCGGGCAAAGAGGCCCACGAGCTGAATACGGACCGTAACGGCGTGCTGCGGGTGAATCTGCTGGACAGCCCGTTCGCCGAGCAGAACCTGAGTTATGTCACCCAGCTGAACATCAAGGTTCAGGATGACCAGAGCAACGTCCAGGCAACTGCCACACTGCCGCTGAGCAAATCACTGCGCGGCAAGCTGATTGAAGCCCATGACCTGATTTACGACGATCTGGAAGACGACGAAGTCAGCCAGTGGGTGCATCGCGTCAAGCGTCTGTCCGAGCTGGGCCTGGAAGAAGAAGCCAGTGAGCTGGAACAGTCATTGATCGAACTGACCCGCAACGATCCGCAGTTGCAGCACGAATTCCTTCGGTCACTGGCAAAAGACGCCGGTCGACTGGTCGCAGTGCCGCCGGGCAGCGAATAACCTGGCCTGAACCAGCCTCAGCTGAACAACTCCAGCTGTTCATGGGCAGCACGAAGGTCATGCAGACGCACGCCGATTCCCAGCAATCGCACAGGCTTGCCACCGCGTGCGAACGCCTGGGTCAGCAGTTGCTCGTAACTGCTCAAGTCCCGCCCTGCCCCCGCCTGTTCCAGCGTCGTTTGGGTGAAGTCGTGAAACTTGACCTTCACGAACGGCTTGCCGGGGCGGTAGAGGCTGTCGATCCGACCGATGCGGTCGTTCAACGTTTCCAGCAACGCCGGCAGCATCAGCAAACAACTGGCGAGGTCCGGCAGATCGGTGTCGTAGGTGTTTTCGACGCTGACCGACTGCCGCCGATTGTCGTTCTGCACGGGACGCTCATCCACACCATGGGCCAGATTCCACAGCCGCTCGCCGAACGAGCCGAATTCCCGCACCAGCGACAACTTGCTCCAGCCGCGTAGATCGGTGCAGGTGATGATGCCGAGGCGGCCAAGCTTGTCGGCGGTGACTTTGCCGACACCGTGCAATTTGGACACTGGCAACTGGGCGACGAAGTCTTCAATCTGATCAGGCGTGATCACGAACAGCCCGTTGGGCTTTTTCCAGTCACTGGCGATCTTGGCCAGAAACTTGTTCGGGGCAACGCCGGCGGAAACCGTGATGTGCAGCTGATTGGAGACCCGCCGCCGAATGTCCTGGGCGATGCGCGTCGCGCTGCCCGCAAAGTGCTCGCATTCCGTGACATCCAGATAAGCCTCATCCAGCGACAGCGGCTCGATCAGGTCGGTGTAGTCGCGGAAGATCGTCTGGATCTCTTTCGATGCTTCTTTATAGGCGTCCATCCTCGGTTTGACGATGGTGAGGTCCGGGCACAGTGTCAGCGCATGACGGGATGACATCGCGGAGCGAATGCCGTAGGCCCGGGCCTCATAGTTGCAGGTGGCGATCACACCCCGCCGTTCTGCCGACCCACCCACTGCAAGGGGCTTGCCGGCCAGGCGCGGGTCATCGCGCATCTCAATCGCGGCGTAGAAGCAATCACAGTCGATATGGATGATTTTGCGCTGCGGCATCACATGGGGTCGTAGGAAAACGGTCGTGCAGTATCTCATTCACGCGACTTTCTGACACTTAATAAGCCTCGCTCCCTACGGAATGTACGCACCACCCAACCTGCCTAAACCCCTCAAAACCGAGGCGCGCCACCGATATCCGTCCCACCCGCCACGCTAACCGCTTGAAGAAAAAGCATTTTTTTCTGCCGATTGCTTGACACCCCGGCGATCCTCTGTAGAATGTCGCCACACAGACGCGGGATGGAGCAGTCTGGTAGCTCGTCGGGCTCATAACCCGAAGGTCGTCGGTTCAAATCCGGCTCCCGCAACCAAACATCAAAAAAGGCTACTCGAAAGAGTGGCCTTTTTTGTGGCCGCTGTTTGAGCAAGCCCGCCCTCATCGTTACCCCCCCTCACCTCTTCATATGAATTAAACCGGGTCCATGGATGACGGCGACCTGCCCTTAGGCGCGGATTGCGATAAAAGCCTTGTCCAACCGCCACTTAGGCGACCCAACGCTCCCGATACGGTTATTTTGTCGATGCTTGGCATTAAAGGTTGACACTTTGTCGTTCGACTGTAGAATGCCGCCACACAGACGCGGGATGGAGCAGTCTGGTAGCTCGTCGGGCTCATAACCCGAAGGTCGTCGGTTCAAATCCGGCTCCCGCAACCAACATCTAAAAAGGCTACTCGAAAGAGTGGCCTTTTTTTTGCCTCGCTGAAAGCTCACGAACAGCGGGTCGGAATCCTTGTCACATCCCATTACCGGGGTGCGTTCATCCGAGAGGTCTTGTTACTGTATGTTGCCGGGGCAATAGTTTTAATCGCCCCTGCCGATACGCTGGCCAGCGACTGAACCTAGACTGAACGGTCACTGATACGTACCCGTGGTATTCGCCCGTTAGACGTTGAAGCGCTAACATCCTGAATTATTTTTTGCGTAGGGATTGGTAACTTGGCTGTATACCTCCATCCTGTCGCGCACGATCCAAGGAGTGATTGATGCGCGCCAACCCGTCCGACACAAATGAAGCAGTGACGGAGCATCCTCCGGCTCCCCCGAAACGATTGCGCCCACGCGAACTGGTGAGCAAGTACCGTCAACCCATCGGGTTGGGCGTCACCATCCTTTTGTTCGCCGTCGCCCTGATCGCCTGCCGGCACATGCTGACAGAGCTGGACATCTACGCCCTGCAGGATTCGCTGCTCAGCGTGCCGCTGCCTTCTCTGGCGGGCGCGGTGCTGGCGACGGCGATCGGCTTTGTGATTCTGCTGGGCTACGAGTGGTCCGCGAGTCGCTACGCCAATGTCGATCTGCCACCGAAGTCGCTGATCATGGGCGGGTTTTGCGCGTTCGCCATCGGCAACGCCGTAGGCCTGTCAATGTTGTCCGGCGGCTCGGTTCGTTACCGTCTTTATTCGCGACTGGGAGTGGGTGCGGGCGAAGTTGCCCACATGACCCTGTTCGCCAGCCTGTCACTGGGTTGCGCACTTCCCCCGCTGGCGGCCCTGGCGACCTTGAGCGACCTGCCCGCCGCTTCGCTGGCGCTGCATGTGTCGGTGCCGGTGCTGGCCACCGTGGCGGTGGCGGTGTTGGCCATCAGCGCAATCCTGGGTTATGCCATTTATCGCCGATGTCTGCCGGAACAGACGATCCCGCATAACTTGCTGGTGCGCGCCGGCCGCCGAACGCTGCGTTTGCCTGGCGTGCGCCTGACGCTGATGCAGCTGGTGATCACCGCGCTGGACGTTGCAGCCGCTGCGGCCGTCCTTTATCTGTTGCTGCCCTCCGCCCCACCCTTCGGCGCTTTCCTGCTGGTTTACCTGCTGGCCTTGGCCGCCGGCGTTCTCAGCCACGTGCCCGGCGGGGTCGGCGTCTTTGAAGCCATTCTGCTCGCCGCATTTGCCGACGAACTGGGCGCTGCACCGTTGGCTGCCGCGCTGCTGCTGTACCGCCTGATTTACGTGGTGATGCCACTGCTGATCGCGTGTCTGGTGCTGCTCTACAGTGAGGCCAAGCGACTGCTTTTCGCGCAACAGGCCATGCGTGTTGCATCAGGCCTTGGCGCCCCGATTCTGGCGTTGCTGGTGTTCCTCTCCGGCGTGGTACTGCTGTTTTCCGGCTCCACGCCCGAGATTGATACCCGTCTGGAGAGTCTCGGGTTCCTCATTCCCCATCGACTGATCGACGCTTCTCACTTCGGCGCCAGCCTGATTGGCGTGCTCTGCCTGCTGCTTGCCCAGGGCCTGCGTCGTCGCCTCTCCGCGGCATGGATGCTGACCACGATTCTGCTGTTTGTGGGCTCCATCCTGTCGATTCTCAAAGGTTTCGACTGGGAAGAAGCGAGCCTGCTGCTCCTGACCGCGTGCCTGTTGGCGATCTTCCGGCGCTCGTTCTACCGCCCGAGTCGCTTGCTGGAACTGCCGTTCTCGCCGCTGTATCTGGTCGCCAGTGTTTGCGTACTGGGGGCTTCGGTCTGGCTGCTGCTGTTCGCCTACCAGGACGTGCCCTACAGCCATCAGTTGTGGTGGCAATTCACCCTGGACGCCGACGCCCCTCGCGGGCTGCGTTCGGCACTGGGCAGCGCGGTGTTGCTGTTGATCGTCTCGCTGACCTGGTTGCTGCGCACCGCTCGCCCTGTGATCAACCTGCCTGACGAGGCGCAACTGGCCAAAGCGGCAGAGATCATCAAAGCGTCCAGCCAGCCCGATGGTGGTCTGGTCCTCACCGGCGACAAAGCGGTGCTGATGCACCCGGACGGCAACGCCTTTCTGATGTACGCCCATCGTGGCCGCAGCCTGGTTGCCTTGTACGACCCGATTGGCCCGACCCAGCAACGGGCCGAGCTGATCTGGCAGTTCCGCGATCTGTGCGACGTTCACCATGCCCGCCCTGTGTTCTATCAGGTGCGCGCCGAGAACCTGCCGTTCTACATGGACATCGGCCTGACTGCTATCAAGCTGGGCGAAGAAGCCCGGGTGGATCTGCACAAGTTCGATATCGAAGCCAAGGGCAAGGAAATGAAGGACCTGCGCTACACCTGGAACCGGGGTGGGCGCGACGGTCTGTCGCTGGAAATCTATGAAGTGGGTCAAGCGCCCATGGATGAGCTCAAAGTGATTTCCGATGCGTGGCTAATGGGCAAGAACGTGCGCGAGAAAGGCTTCTCGCTGGGCCGCTTCAGCCTGGAGTACCTCAAGCATTTCCGTATCGCCATCGTCCATTTCCAGGGCAAGCCGGTCGCGTTCTCCAATCTGCTGGAGACCTCGCGCAATGATCTGGCGAGCCTGGACCTGATGCGCTCGCACCCGGAAGCGCCAAAGCTGACCATGGAATTCATGATGGTCGGGCTGATCCTGCATTACAAAAAAGAAGGTTACGCCCGCTTCAGCCTCGGCATGGTGCCGTTGTCCGGGCTGCAACCGCGGCGTGGCGCACCTCTGACCCAGCGTCTGGGTTCGATGGTGTTCAGCCGTGGCGAACAGCTCTACAACTTCCAGGGGCTGCGCCGTTTCAAAGACAAATTCCAGCCTGACTGGGAACCTCGTTATATGGCCGTGCCCGCAGGACTTGATCCGCTGGTGGCACTGGCAGATACCGCCGCCCTGATCGCGGGCGGCCTGACTGGATTGGTGAAACGCTGATGATTCAACGCTACTGGCGCTTTTTGCTCGCAGCCCTGGTAATTCTGGTGGTGGCATTGGGTTTCTGGCTGTGGAACCGCCCCGCCGCGCAACCGACCCTTGAACACATCACCCTGGACGACGGCTCTGCGCTGATCCGTGTAGTGCCCTCGACCAAGGTGAAAACCCAAGTCGCCCTGGCCGTCACCGCCGAAGAATCACTGACCGAGAAGCAACTGCTCGCCCTGAGCTACGACGCTTCCGCTCGTGTGATCCAAGTGACACTGCCGAAGGATGACTGTCAGCTTCAGGCCAAGACCTTCAATGCTGCGCTGCAGAAGCTCGACGGTGCCCCTGATCTGGTCGCCGGTGTCGGGCCTGGTGCTTCGGTGGCCTGGCGCTGGCTGGCCGGTCAGAACAACGACAACGCCCGGGCCATCTCGGTCGGCTTCGTGCGCGATCAGCCGGGCTGCACCGATCCTGTGCCGAAAGCCGCCGCCCACGGCAAGTGGACGGTCGCCTGGAACGATGGGCCTGACGACGAAAGCGCCACGCTGGTCCGTGACGCACCCAACACCGAAACCAGCATCAGCGATTACGACATCAAATACCCGCAGGTGCTGAACAACGAAGTGCGCCGTCGCCTGATTGGTGGTGATGACAACGGCGGCCTGAACATTCCTGTGGTTGAGGTGCCGTCTTCACAGCCCTCCGACACGGTGACGCTGTTTCTGTCCGGCGACGGCGGCTGGCGCGACCTGGACAAGGACGTGGCAGGCGACATGGCGAAAATGGGCGGCTACCCGGTCGTCGGCATCGACACGCTGCGTTATTACTGGGAGCACAAATCGCCTGAACAGACCGCCGCTGATCTCAGCGAGCTGATGGCCCACTACCGGCAGAAATGGGGTGCCAAGCACTTCGTCCTTGCCGGCTACTCCTTCGGCGCCGATGTGCTGCCCGCGATCTACAACCGCTTGCCGGAAGAAGACAAGGCGCGGGTCGACGGGATCATCCTGCTCGCCTTCGCCCGCACCGGCAGCTTCGAGATCGCTGTTGAAGGGTGGTTGGGCGCTGCCGGTAAAGAAGCCGCGACAGGGCCTGAAATGGCCAAGCTGCCCGGCGACAAGGTGTTGTGCGTCTACGGCATCGAAGAGAAGGACGAAAGCGGCTGCACCGAAGCCACTGCGCCCGGCGAGAAGATGCAGCTGCCCGGTGGCCATCACTTTGACGAAGACTACCCTGCCCTGGCCAAGCGCTTGAGTGCGGTGATCGACAAGTGGAAGGGCAAAGAGCCCGCCGCCGAGTAATCCAGCACCCATAAAAAATCCCCGCGCTCTTGCGAGTGCGGGGATTTTTTTGTTTTTGGGGCCTGCTCAAGCCGGTTAGCATCTGGGATACGTTTCATCCCCGGGGGATCGACGTCAGCCGGGAAGAGGCCTGTATGTACGCCATCAATCTCGCGGCGTGACACCCGACACATTCCCGGTTAAACCCCATCGCGCCGAAACGGAGCTGATTACATCTCCACCTGCGTACCCAGTTCGATCACGCGGTTAAATGGCAGCTTGAAGAACCTCAGATTGCCGTTGGCGTTCTTCAGCATGAACGCGAACAGACCCTCGCGCCAGCGGGCCATGCCCTCCAGTTTCGACGAGACCACGGTTTCGCGACTGAGGAAGTAGGTCGTGCGCATAGGGCTGAAGTCGAGCTCCTTCAGGTGACACAAGCTCAGCGCTGCCGGTACGTCCGGCTCGTCGATGAAGCCGAAGTGCAGAATCACGCGATAGAAGCCCTCGCCAAACGCCTCGACCTCGAAGCGTTGCGCTGCCGGCACGCGCGGGGCGTCTTCGTACACAACGGTCAGCAATACAACTTGTTCATGCAGCACCTGGTTGTGCAGCAAATTATGCAACAGCGCATGGGGCACGGCGTCCGCACGCGCCGTCAGAAACACTGCCGTACCCTGAACGCGATGGGGCGGCTGCACGCGAATACTGCTGATGAAGATCGGCAGCGGCAGACCCCCTTCGTCGATGCGGTCCACCAGCAGTTGCTTGCCGCGCTTCCAGGTGGTCATCAGGATGAACAGCGCAATGCCCGCCAGGAACGGGAACGCCCCGCCCTGCAGGACTTTTGGCACGTTCGCCGCGAAGAACATGCCGTCCACGAACAGGCATCCGGCCAAAATCGGCACCGCGATCAGCGGTGGCCACTTCCAGGCCAGCAGCATGACCGCCGCCACCAGAATCGTCGTGCAGAGCATCGTGCCGGTCACCGCCACGCCGTAGGCCGAGGCCAGCGCGCCGGAAGACTCAAAGCCCAGCACCAGCAGGATTACCCCAACCATCAGCGCCCAGTTCACCGCGCCGATGTAGATCTGCCCTTGGGCGTCGCTTGAGGTGTGCTGGATGTACATGCGCGGGATATAGCCGAGCTGAATCGCCTGCAGCGTCATCGAGAACGCCCCGGAGATCACCGCCTGCGAAGCAATAATGGTCGCCAGGGTCGACAGCGCGATCAACGGCAACAGCGCCCAACTCGGCGCCAGGAGGTAGAACGGGTTGCGCACCGCTTCCGGGTCCTGGATCACCAGGGCGCCCTGACCGAAGTAGTTCAGCACCAGCGCCGGCAATACCAGCGCGAACCACGCGCGCGAGATCGGCTTGCGACCGAAGTGGCCCATGTCCGCGTACAGCGCCTCGGCGCCGGTCAGCGCGAGTACTACGGCGCCCAGGACCGATACGCCAATGCCGGGATGATCGATAAAAAAGCGAACCGCCCACACCGGATTGACCGCGTGCAGCACTTCCGGCTGCTGGAGGATGCCGTGGACACCGAGCACGCCGAGGGTCACGAACCACAGCACCATGATCGGGCCAAACATCACGCCGATCCGCGCGGTGCCGTGACGCTGAATCAGAAACAGCGCCACCAGCACAACCAGAGAAATCGGCACCACCCAGTGCTCAAGCCCGTCAAATGCCAGCTCCATGCCCTCGACCGCCGACAACACGGAGATCGCCGGGGTGATCATGCTGTCGCCGTAAAACAGCGCTGCGCCGAACAGGCCAAAGACGATCATGCTCGCCTGCAGCTTCGGGTATTTGGCTGAAGCCCTTCGCGCCAGCGCCGTGAGCGCCATGATGCCGCCTTCGCCGTCATTGTCGGCACGCAGCACCAGGGCCATGTATTTGAAGGAGACCACCCAGATCAGTGACCAGAAGATCAGCGACAGAATGCCCAGTACGGCGTCGTGACCGGCTTGCACGCCGTAGCCGCCGACGAACACTTCTTTAATGGTGTACAGCGGGCTGGTACCGATGTCGCCATAGGCTACACCCACCGCGCCCACCAGCAGACTCAGCGGTTTTGCCGAAGAATGCCCGACCCCTGCCTGACTCGTTGCGTGACCCATTTACCACTCCTGAAACCATGACTCGATCACCGCGATCCGGCGTTGTCGGATTGACCTGCGCCGCACCGGTAAATTCCGATGCGCCCGGCCCACTTGGGGCGCCGGGCGTAACGCCGCGAAGCATAGCGCAGCACTCGTCGTAATTCTCTGTATAACACTGGTCAATCGTTCGACGCGCCGCTAGAATTGCGCACTTTTTGATCAGAGGCGCCCCAAGCGCCCAGTCAATGCTTCGGCTATTCGCCGGGCATCCTACGCCGAGGTTAGTCAATGTCCACCGTCACCACGTCCGCCGCCCCGAAGGTCGGCTTTGTCAGCCTCGGTTGCCCGAAGGCCCTGGTCGATTCCGAGCGCATCCTGACTCAGCTGCGCATGGAAGGCTATCAGGTCGTTCCGACCTACCAGGACGCTGACGTGGTCGTGGTCAACACCTGCGGTTTCATCGACAGCGCCAAGGCCGAATCCCTCGAGACCATCGGCGAAGCGCTGGCCGAGAACGGCAAAGTGATCGTCACCGGCTGCATGGGCGTCGACGAAAGCGTCATCCGCAACGTGCACCCGAGCGTACTGGCCGTGACCGGTCCGCAGCAGTATGAGCAAGTGGTCAATGCCGTCCATGACGCCGCGCCGCCAAAGCTCGATCACAACCCGCTGATCGATCTGGTACCGCCGCAAGGGGTCAAGCTGACCCCGCGACATTACGCGTACCTGAAGATATCCGAAGGCTGCAACCACAGCTGCAGTTTC
Source organism: Pseudomonas sp. CFBP 8772 (assembly GCF_014841665.1). Taxonomy (NCBI): domain Bacteria; kingdom Pseudomonadati; phylum Pseudomonadota; class Gammaproteobacteria; order Pseudomonadales; family Pseudomonadaceae; genus Pseudomonas; species Pseudomonas sp. CFBP 8772. The sequence continues at coordinate 124,317 of NZ_JACYUI010000004.1, forward strand.
TGCATCATCCCGTCCATGCGCGGCAAGCTGGTCAGCCGCCCGATTGGCGACGTGCTCGACGAAGCCCAGCGGCTGGTCAAAGCCGGCGTGAAAGAGCTGCTGGTGATCTCCCAGGACACCAGCGCCTACGGCGTCGACATCAAATACCGCACCGGTTTCTGGAACGGCCAGCCGGTGCGCACGCGCATGACCGAGCTGTGCCAGGCGCTGAGTTCGCTGGGTGTGTGGGTGCGCCTGCACTACGTTTACCCATACCCGCACGTCGACGAGATCATTCCGTTGATGGCGGCGGGCAAGATCCTGCCGTACCTGGACATCCCGTTCCAGCACGCCAGCCCGAAGATCCTCAAGCTGATGAAACGCCCGGCCTTCGAAGACAAGACCCTGGCGCGCATCAAGAACTGGCGCGAGCAGTGCCCGGACCTGATCATCCGTTCGACCTTCATCGTCGGCTTCCCGGGCGAAACCGAAGAAGACTTCCAGTACCTGCTGGACTGGCTGACTGAAGCCCAGCTCGACCGCGTCGGTTGCTTCCAGTACTCCCCTGTCGAGGGTGCACCGGCGAATCTGCTGGATGCGCCGATCGTGCCGGACGACATCAAGCAGGATCGCTGGGACCGCTTCATGGCGCACCAGCAAGCCATCAGCGCCGCGCGCCTGCAGATGAAAATCGGCAAGGAAATCGAAGTGCTGATCGACGAAGTGGATGAACAGGGTTTCGTCGGTCGTTCGTTCTTCGACGCGCCGGAAATCGACGGCAATGTGTTTGTCGAAAGCGACCGTGACTTCAAGCCAGGCGACAAGGTCATGTGCCGCGTTGTAGATGCCGATGAGTACGACCTGTGGGCTGAGCCGATCTAAGGCTCAATTTCCAGCTCGACAGCGCTTCACCTCCAACAGCCCTGCCCGTAAAACGGCGGGGTTTGTTTTTTCTGGCTATCGTCCCCACATCAGGATCACTACCCAGGGAGCAGCGGCAATATGGCCCGGCACTCGGTCATCTATCTGCCCAGGCAGCACGACTTCGCCGAACTCACCCGGGTCTGGGAAGCCTCCGTGCGCGCGACCCATGACTTTCTGCCGGAGAACTACATCACGCTGCTGCGGCATCTGCTGGAAACCCAATACCTGGGCGCCGTGAACCTGTTCTGCAGCCGGGACTCGCACCTGCGCATCACTGGCTTTGCCGGCACCACGCCGGGCAAACTCGAAATGCTGTTTATCGCCCCTGAACACCGTGGCATGGGCCTGGGCAAGCAACTGCTGGACTACGCGATCGAGCATTTCCACATCACCGAGCTGGACGTGAACGAGCAGAACGCCCAGGCGCTGGGCTTTTATGAACGGCAGAGGTTTGAGGTGGTGGGCCGGGCGGAAGTCGATGGACTCGGTCGGCCGCATCCGATGCTGCGGATGCGGCTCAGGATCAGCTGAAGCTCAACCGAATCAACGCTTCAGGTTTTCCAACAGCACCTTGTTGAACTGCTGCGGATCCTGAATCTGCGGCGCATGGCCCAACCCGGCGAACTCCACCAGCGTCGCCTGGGGAATGCGCTTGGCGGCGGCCTTGCCCAGCTCCGGGTAATTGCCCAGCGTCTTGCGCAATGCCTCAGGCGCTGCGTCTTTGGCAATGGCGGTATTGTCCTTCTGGCCGATCAGCAACACGGTCGGCATCTTCAATTTCTCGAAGTCGTAGAACACCGGCTGATTGAAGATCATTCCGTAGGTCTGGGCAGAAGCTCGCGCCACCTCCTCTTTGCCTTTGCCGTTGAACATGCCGGCCTGCATGTTGACCCAGTGATCGAACTCGGGCCGCCATTCGTTGGCGTAATAGGTCGACTGCTGATACTTGCGAATGCTGCCGGCGTTGGTCTTCAGCTCCCGGGTATACCAGTCATCGAAGCTGCGATCCGGTACGCCTTTGGCTTTCCAGTCTTCCAGACCGATAGGGTTGACCAGCAGCAACTGGTCCACTTGCTCGGGGTACATCAGCGCAAAGCGCGTCGCCAGCATGCCGCCCATGGAATGCCCGACCACCGTGACGTGATCGATGCCCAGTTGGGTCAGCAGCGCTTGGGTGTTCTGCGCCAGTTGCTGGAAGGTGTATTTATAGTCCGCCGGCTTGCTGGAGCGGCAGAAGCCGATCTGATCCGGCGCGACCACACGATAACCTGCGCCCGTCAGCGCCTTGATAGTGCCTTCCCACGTGGCGCCGCAAAAGTTCTTGCCGTGGAGCAGCACCACGCTGCGACCATTGGCGGTGCCAGTCGGCTTGATGTCCATGTAACCCATCTGCACCGGTGCGCCTTGGGAATCGAAGCTGAAGTTCTGCGCCGGGAACGGGTACTGGAAGCCTTCCAGCTGCGGGCCGTAGGCCGGGGTTTGCGCAGCGAGTAGCGGCAGGCTGACAGTCATCAGCAGTGCGGGTAGCCATTTGGTCATGAATTCGCTCCAGACAATGTAGGAATAGAGAGCAGACCTGCGTCGCTCCCGGAAAAATCCATCGAGTGGAGGCTTATTCACCCGCCAATTTCAATGTGGCCGCGATTAACGGTGCCTGGGCGGGTACAATAGGCGCCTTTCCATTTTGTTACGGCTTTTCTCATGACTGACCCCATTCGCCTTTCCAAACGCCTGATCGAGCTGGTCGGTTGCTCCCGGCGCGAAGCCGAGCTGTTCATTGAAGGCGGCTGGGTCACGGTGGACGGCGTTGTCGTCGACGAGCCCCAGTTCAAGGTCGAAAACCAGACCGTGGTGCTGAATGCGGAAGCAAAAGCCGATACCCCTGAATCCGTCACCCTGCTGTTCAACGCGCCGGCGGGCATGGCCCCTGAAAGCGCCCTGGCGCTGATCACGCCCGGTACGTTGTCCGCCGACCACAGCATCGGCCGACGTCCGCTCAAAGGGCACTTCCTGCGCCTGGAATCTATTTCCACGCTGCAAGCCAACGCCAGCGGCCTGATGGTGTTCAGCCAGGACTGGAAAATCCTGCGCAAACTCACCGACGACCGCAGCAAGATCGAGCAGGAATACGTCGTCGAGATCTCGGGCGACATGGTTACCCACGGCCTCAACCGCCTGAACCACGGCATGACCTACAAGGGCAAGGAACTGCCCAAGGTCAAAGCCAGCTGGCAGAACGAAAACCGCCTGCGCTTCGCCATGAAAAACCCGCAGCCCGGGGTCATTGCCCAGCTGTGCGAAGCGGTAGGCCTGAAGGTTGTTTCGGTGCGACGTATTCGTATCGGCGGCGTGTCCATCGGCAAGGTGCCTGAAGGCCAGTGGCGCTACATGACCGACAAAGAAAAATTCTGAATCCCCTTTCTGAGCGCCCTATCGACTCTCGCGGGCGCTCATCTGCGAATCCCCAGGAAATACACGCACCATGATGAACAACGATGTACTGCGCAGCATCCGTTACATGCTTGATATCAACGACGCCAAAGTGGTCGATATCATCAAGCTCGGCGGGTTCGACGCTGACAAGGCCGATGTCATGGCCTACATGAAGAAAGACGAAGAGGAAGGCTTCGTGCCATGCAGCGACGAAGTCATGGCGCACTTCCTCGACGGTCTAGTGTTCTTCAAGCGCGGCAAGGACGAGAGCCGCCCGCCGCTGCCTGTCGAGCTGCCGATCACCAACAACATCGTTCTGAAAAAGCTGCGTGTGGCCTTCGAGCTGAAGGAAGACGACATGCACGCGATCCTCAAGGCGTCCGAGTTCCCGGTGTCCAAGCCTGAACTCAGCGCCCTGTTCCGCAAGGCGGGTCATACCAACTACCGTGTCTGTGGCGACCAGTTGCTGCGCAACTTCCTGCGCGGCCTGACCCTGCGCGTACGCGGCTAAGCGCTGCAGCTCCGTTGATGACCCAGGCCTACAGCGTTTCGCCGATCGGTTTCATGCGCTCGTGCTTCAAAGAGAAGTTTGCGATTCCCCGGCAGCCGCAACTGGCGCCTGCCGCGCGGGGCGTGTTGGAGTTGATCGCGCCCTTTGATCAGGGTGACGCCGTGCAGGGCCTGGAACAAGTCAGCCATGTCTGGCTGCTTTTTCTGTTTCATCAAGCCCTGGAGGACAAGCCGCGACTCAAGGTGCGCCCTCCTCGCCTCGGCGGCAATCAGTCGATGGGCGTGTTCGCCACGCGCGCCACCCATCGGCCGAACGGCATCGGTCAGTCGGTGGTCAAGCTGGACAAGGTCGAGGCCGGGCGCCTGTGGTTGTCAGGCATCGATCTGCTGGACGGCACCCCGGTGCTGGACGTCAAACCCTACGTGCCTTACGCCGATGTGATCGCTGATGCACGCAACAGCATGGCCGCTGCCGCGCCGGAGATGATTCCGGTGCAGTGGTCCGACCCGGCGCTGACCCAGGCCCGCGAACAGGGGTTGCGCCTCGAAGAACCCCTGATCGAGCTGATCGAGCAGTGCCTGGCTCAAGACCCGCGACCGGCCTACCAGACGCCCACGCCAGAGCGCCGCTACGGCGCGCAGTTCTGGGATCTGGACGTTCGCTGGCACTATCCGCAGCCGGGTGTCATTTGCGTGCTGGAGGTGGTTCCCGCCGCCGGTGGATAAACGACTGACGCCTGCCCACAAAAAAACCGCCTGGTCCGTGACCTCCAGGCGGTTTTTTTCAGACCCCAAAAATGCGGGTGCCTGTACTGACCTATTCGCCGATGACGTCACCCTCGCAGGGCTGCGAGGATGTTCATCGGCGATTGGGTCGTATCTGAATGGCGTTACTTCTCGACGAAGGCGCGCTCGATCAGGTAATCACCCGGCTCGCGCATCCGCGGCGAAACGGTCAGACCGAAGCTGTTAAGCACTTCGCTGGTTTCGTCGAGCATGCTCGGGCTGCCGCACAGCATGGCGCGGTCGTCCTGCGGGTTGATCGGTGGCAGACCGATGTCGCTGAACAGCTTGCCGCTGCGCATCAGGTCGGTCAGGCGGCCTTCGTTCTCGAACGGCTCGCGGGTCACGGTCGGGTAGTAGATGAGTTTGTCGCGCAGCATCTCGCCGAAGAACTCGTTTTGCGGCAAATGCTCGGTGATGAACTCGCGGTAAGCAACTTCGTTCACGTAACGCACGCCGTGGCAGAGGATGACCTTCTCGAAACGCTCGTAGGTTTCTGGGTCCTGAATCACGCTCATGAACGGCGCCAGACCGGTCCCGGTGCTGAGCAGGTAAAGATGCTTGCCCGGCTTGAGGTCATCCAGCACCAGCGTGCCCGTAGGCTTCTTGCTGATGATGATCTCGTCGCCTTCCTTCAGATGCTGCAGCTGGGAGGTCAGCGGGCCGTCCGGCACCTTGATGCTGAAGAACTCCAGATGCTCTTCCCAGTTCGGGCTGGCAATGGAGTAGGCACGCATGAGCGGGCGCCCGTTTGGCTGCTGCAGACCGATCATGACGAACTGACCGTTCTCGAAGCGCAGGCCAGGATCACGGGTGCACTTGAAACTGAAGAGGGTGTCGTTCCAGTGATGAACGCTGAGGACACGCTCGTGATTCATGTTGCTCATGGTACGTGGGAGCTCCTGATAAATAACGTGCGCCAGTCGATGCGCCATTGCGCGACATTCTAGTGGCAGACACAATATCTGTTAACTGAATTATCAAGATATGGGTTATCGGTTATATAGATATGCGATTTACTCTCCGTCAGCTCCAGGTTTTCGTCGCCGTCGCCCAGCAGGAAAGCGTTTCCCGCGCAGCGGTCCTGCTCTCCTTATCGCAATCGGCGGCGAGTACTTCCATCACCGAACTGGAGCGCCAGTCCAGCTGCCAGCTGTTCGACCGCGCCGGTAAGCGCCTGAGCCTCAATGCCACCGGCCGGCAACTGTTGCCCCAGGCCGTTGCGCTGCTCGATCAGGCGAAGGAGATCGAAGACCTGCTAAACGGCAAGTCCGGCTTCGGCTCGCTGGCGGTCGGTGCAACGCTCACCATCGGCAACTACCTGGCAACCCTCTTGATCGGCAGCTTCATGCAGCGCCACCCCGAGAGCCAGGTGAAGCTGCACGTGCAAAACACGGCGAACATCGTTCAGCAGGTCGCCCATTACGAAATCGATCTGGGCTTGATCGAAGGCGACTGCAGCCACCCCGACATCGAAGTGCAAACCTGGGTCGAGGATGAGCTGGTGGTGTTTTGCGCCCCTCAGCATCCGCTGGCCAAAAAGGGCCGGGCGTCACTGGAGGAATTGACGCGGGAAGCGTGGATTTTGCGGGAGCAGGGTTCGGGGACGCGCCTGACCTTCGATCAGGCCATGCGTCATCACCTGAACAGCCTGAACGTGAGGCTGGAGCTGGAACACACCGAGGCGATCAAACGTGCTGTGGAGTCAGGGCTGGGAATTGGTTGCATCTCGCGTCTGGCCCTGCGTGACGCTTTCCGTCGCGGCAGCCTCGTTGCGGTTGAAACGCCGGAGCTGGATCTGGTGCGCCAGTTCTACTTCATCTGGCACAAACAGAAATATCAGACGTCCGCTATCCGCGAATTCCTCGACCTCTGTCGCTCATTCACCGCCGGTGTTAACCGCAGCGACGAGATTGTGCTGCCGAGCATTGCCTGACGCGCAGCCCGGCTATAAAGGCGATTGTCAGCCCAGCAAGATCAGGCCCCAGACCACGGCAATCATGCTCAGCGCCACGAACTGTGCGGCGCTGCCCATGTCTTTGGCGTTCTTCGACAGCGGGTGGCGGTCGAGGGAAATCCGGTCAATCGCGGCTTCGATGGCCGAGTTCAGCAGTTCCACGATCAGCGCCAACAGGCACACCGCGATCAGGATCGCGCGCTCGCCGCGGCTGACATGAAACACGAAGGACAGCGGGATCAACACGACGTTGAGCAGCACCAGTTGACGGAACGCCGCTTCGCCCTTGAATGCAGCGGTCAGGCCGTCAAAGGAATAGCCAGACGCGTTGAGAATACGTTTGAGGCCGGTCTGGCCTTTGAATGGGGACGTCATAGGAAAACTACTGATGAATGAAAGCGGTGGAGGCTAGTGCGGCGACGGTCAAAAAAGTGTGAAGGTCAGCCGCGTAAAGCCCGGGTTTAGCCTGATTCGCGGGAATCAGCTCTGGGGAATGGATTCCAATTGTTGCAGCAGTAAAGCGGCCTGGGTTCGGGTGCGCACGTTGAGCTTGCGAAAGATCGCCGTGACGTGGGCCTTGATCGTGGCTTCCGACACGCTCAGCTCGTAGGCGATCTGCTTGTTCAGCAACCCCTCGCAGACCATCGTCAACACGCGAAACTGCTGGGGCGTCAGGCTGGCAAGGCCTTCGCTGGCGGCCTTGGCCTCCGGCGACACGCTGATGCTTTCGTTGACCTGCGGGGGCCACCAGACATCGCCATCCAGCACCGTTCGCACGGCCTTCTGAATGGTTTCCAGGGAACTGGATTTCGGGATGAAGCCGCTGGCGCCGAACTCGCGGGACTTGACCACCACCGCGGCCTCTTCCTGAGCGGAGACCATCACCACCGGGACTTGCGGGTACTGACCGCGCAACAGCACCAACCCCGAAAAGCCATAGGCGCCGGGCATGTTCAGGTCCAGCAGAACCAGATCCCAGTCAGACTTCTCGGTCAGTCGCGCTTCCAGATCAGCGATGCTCTCGGCCTCGACCAATCTGGCGTCCGGCCCGAGCCCAAGGCTCAGCGCCTGATGCAAGGCGCTGCGAAACAGGGGATGGTCGTCGGCAATCAGGATTTCGTATGGCATTTCATGATCCTGTAAGTGACTGAGCGCCGACGAATTCAACACCCAATGAGGTCACCCGCGACATCTTGACACAGGGACCGTACGTGAGCGGCGCCAAGGATGCCCAGCGAAGTCGGGGTGGTCAAGCCTGATGCTTTGCGGCAAAGTCTGCGCCCCCGACCTGACGAGTGCCATCATGCCAAACCATGCCCTGCGAGCGGACCTGCTCATGCTCCTGACCGCATTGATCTGGGGCACCGGCTTCGTCGCCCAGACCGCCGGGATGGATCACATCGGTCCCTATCTGTTCTCGGGTCTGCGGTTCGCGCTGGGCTCCCTCTGCCTGATCCCGCTGATTCTGCGCAATGCCAAGACGGCCCGCGTGCCGGAGCCCTTGCTCAATCGCGGCATGTTACGCGCCGGCATCATCATGGGCCTAGCGCTGGCACTGGGCATCAACCTGCAACAGGTCGGCCTGCTGTTTACCAGCGTGACAAACTCCGGCTTCATCACCGGCCTTTACGTGATTGTAGTTCCGTTGCTGGGCTTGCTGCTCGGGCATAAAACCGGGCTGGGCACCTGGCTGGGCTGCCTGTTGGCAGTGGTCGGCATGTGCCTGCTCAGTATCGGCGATAACTTTCACGTCGCTTCGGGGGATTGGCTGCAGTTGATCGGCGCGTTCGTGTGGGGTGCACACGTGGTGTTGGTCAGTTTGTTCGCCAGCCGCCACGACCCGATCCGTCTGGCTTTTTTACAGTTCGCCACCTGTTCGGTAGTGAGCCTGCTCCTGGCAGTCCTCTTCGAACCGATCGCCCTCAATGCGATCATCGATGCGGGCCCTTCCCTGCTTTATGGCGGCATCGTCGCGGTGGGCGTGGGTTACACGCTGCAAGTGGTCGCGCAGAAGCACGCCATTGCCTCCCATGCCGCCATCATCCTCTCTCTGGAAGCCGTGTTCGCCGCCATCGCCGGCGCCTGGATTCTGGGAGAGGCCTTGCAACTGCGTGGTTATATCGGTTGTGGATTAATGCTGGCGGGGATGCTGCTGGCGCAGTTGTGGCCGAAGAAAACTCTCGCCTGAGGTCATACTCGTATTGCGAGCCGTTTTAAGGCGGCTCGCGGGCGGCGACACAACTGATGAACTACTCGAGGTAACCCTTCAGCTCTTGATGGGCATCACTTAGCAAGTCGAGGGGCAACTGATTTTTAGCCCCTAAATAGTGCTGACTGAACACATCGAAATAACAGCTCAACGCAGAGCCTGCCTCAGTATCGCCGGCCAGATCGAAACACAGTGCGGCCACTTCAGCGGTACAGAGATGTTCGCTGCGGGTGGAGCGTCTCAACTTGTATCGTGAAAGCTTCTCGGGAACCAGGCTTAAAATCGGGATCGAATCAAAGTAAGCGCTTTTACGGAAGATCTTCCTCGCTTCAGTCCATGTCGCGTCAATCAGCACAAACAGCGGTCTCTTGTTCGGGTTAATCGTCACGGTGTTGGTAACGCGCTCCGCCGCTACGTATTCACCCGGGAACACCAGGTAGGGCTGCCATTGCGGATCATTGAGCAATGCAATCAGCTTTTCGTCGACCTCAGTGCGTGACCACACAAACGCATGGTTATCCTGAATCACGTCTGCTATCAGCCAACCGGTATTGCTGGGTTTGAATACCTCTTTTTTGGTCATGATGAGGCAAACCCCAGATCGTGCCTGGACCTTGGGACGCCACCTGCAAAGGCAGTGACTTTCGATCACTCGACAGCAATGGCACCTTGGCGCACGTGATCCGCGAGCCAGGAAAGGTTTCGTGCTCTCCTCCTCCCGCTCATCTCTCAGACGTGCGACCGAATTACCGTGAAAAACAGTCTGGGTCATTGAGGGGTAAGAAGGCAGTGACACGAGGGGCATCCGGCAGGTCGAAAAGTCGCGGCATTCTATCAGACGCAGGCCAAGGCGCCGTGCTCTCTGGTGTCCGCCAAGGCTCCTCCCCTATACTGCCCGGCCTTGAGAGCACTCACGCCCACAGTGAACGCCTCGGGATGTCGCCGGTCCAACGGCCAGCCTCTGCAACACCCGTCCACGCACCAGGAGAATTCAATGCTGCGCCTCATCGCCCCCACTCTCACGCTTTTGCTCGTCGCTCCACTGTGCGCCAACGCGGCGTCCAAGCAGGATTACGAACTGAGCCAGATGCTTGATAAAGTCGCGAAGGAAAGCAGTGTCGGCACCCCACGCGCCATCAACGAAGACATCCTCGACGAAGGCTACACCGTTGAAGGCAAGATGCTGATCAACCACCTGAGCGTGCAGTCCGGCCAGGCGGCTCAGATGCGCGAAAACCCGGACGACGTCCGCGGTCAGCTGGGCGGTAGCGTGTGCCGCAACGCCGGTTACCGCCAACTGATGGCCAAGGGCGCGATCCTGCGGTACCAGTTCACCGAATACAAAACCAACAAGCTCATCACCACCCAGGAAATCAAAGCGGCGGACTGCGCTGCCAAGCCCCCTGCCCACAAGAAGTGATGTAACGAGCTTTACGGGCTGCGCGTTTCGAGATCCTTTCAACGCGCAGTCCTGTTTCACCCTCCCTGGCTACATGCGTCATCCACTCCCTGCCCACTCAACATCTTTCGCACCCTGCCTTGATCGCGGATCGCAGAGCCTGCGTTTCGTTTCGCCTTGCCTGTTACGCCCCAACACACTTTGCGTGCAAGAAAGAGGTTGCCTGTCGCGCGGCTTGCCATCACTGTTTTCTCTGATTCTGCTGAAGGAGAAAGCGTGAATGCCGTACGTACCCAGTGACGCGTTGTCTCAACACTTTCAGAGCAACGGAAACGACCTCACCCTCAAGGTCGAAGAGCTCCTCGGTTCGGTCGCCCCGGACAGCCCCAATCTTCCGCTGTACCGCGACATGACCCTGACCGTCCTGCGCATGGCCCAGGACGACCTCAATCGCCGGAATGCCAAAATCACCCTGCAAGCGTTACGCGAACTGGAAAATGCTTTCCGGGTGCTCGAACGATTCAAAGGCCGGCGCAAGGTCACCGTGTTCGGCTCCGCCCGCACACCCCTCGAACATCCTGTTTATGCGCTGGCCCGTGAACTGGGCAAGCAGCTGGCCGCTTCGGACCTGATGGTCATCACCGGCGCCGGTGGAGGGATCATGGCCGCGGCCCACGAAGGCGCCGGTCTGGATCACAGCCTGGGCTTCAATATCACCCTGCCCTTCGAGCAGCACGCCAATGCGACCGTGGATGGCACCGGCAATCTGCTGCCGTTCCACTTCTTCTTCACGCGTAAGCTGTTTTTCGTCAAAGAGGCCGATGCGCTGGTGCTCTGCCCAGGCGGGTTTGGCACCCTCGACGAAGCGCTGGAAGTGCTGACGCTGATCCAGACTGGCAAAAGTCCGCTGGTTCCGATCGTGCTGCTGGATGCCCCGGGCGGGACCTTCTGGGAAGGAGCGCTCAGCTTCATCAGAAATGAGCTGGAGACGAACAAGTACATTCTGCCTACGGACATGAACCTGATGAAGCTGGTGTACAGCGCCGATGAGGCCGTCGCCGAGATCAACCGCTTCTACAGCAACTTTCACTCCAGCCGCTGGCTGAAGAACACCTTCGTCATTCGCATGCACCACGCCCTGAGCGAACAGGCGCTGAACGCCCTGCAGGACAGGTTTGTCGATCTGCGGTTAAGCGGCGACTTCCAGCAATTCGGGCATCAGGACGAATATGACGAAGCGCAGTTCAGCCATCTCACCCGTCTGGCATTCGCTTTCAACGGCCGCAATCATGGCCGCTTGCGCGAACTGGTGGACTGCATAAACCTGGAGGAAAACTGGGCAAGACCTGCGCACTCTCAGCAGGCCCGAGGGAGCGAGCCTGTGAAATCGATGTGACGGTGCATGCTTGAGGGCGCGTCTGCGCGCCTTCAGGCAGATCACGCGTCAGTCGTCGTTGCCCTTGCCACTCAGCAAACGACCAATCAGCTCGGGCGGGTATCCGCGATAACTCAGAAAGCGCATCTGCTGGCCACGCTCGCGAGCATCCCTGGGCAGTTGACCGCAGAACTTGCGCTGCCACAGCGCTTCCAGTTTCTCCCACCAGTCCACGCCGCACTCGCGCAGCGCTTGTTCGACGTCTGCACGCGGCAAGCCGCGTTGCCCCAGCTCTTCGCGGATACGCAAAGGGCCGTGGCCAGAGCGGGCACGGTAGGAAACAAAGCTTTCGAGGTATCGGGATTCAGACAGCAGACCCTCTTCCGTCAGACGGTCGAGCGCTGCATCAATCAATTCGGGAGGTGCGCCGCGCTGACGCAGTTTGCGCGTCAGCTCGACACGACCATGCTCGCGTCGTGCGAGCAGGTCCATTGCAGTACGCCTTACAGCGACGGGCGTATCAAGCACAGCTGGCATGGCGGTGATCAGATGTCCGCGTCAGCTTCGACTTCAGCCACATCGTCTGCCGCTACGCGGGACGACTGGGCCTTCACATCAGGCGCTGCCGTCAGCAGCTTCTCGCGAATCTGCCTTTCGAGGGTGGTACCGATTTCCGGGTTGTCCGCCAGGAACTTCGCGGAGTTGGCCTTACCCTGACCGATCTTGCTGCCCTGGTAGCTGTACCAGGCACCGGATTTCTCCAGCAGACCGTGCAGCACGCCGAGGTCGATGATCTCGCCGTTACGGTAGATGCCCTTGCCGTAGAGAATCTGGAACTCAGCCTGACGGAACGGCGGAGCCACCTTGTTCTTGACGACTTTGACGCGGGTTTCACTACCGACGACTTCGTCGCCTTCCTTGACCGCGCCCGTGCGACGGATGTCCAGACGGACCGATGCGTAGAACTTCAGCGCGTTACCACCGGTAGTGGTCTCCGGGCTGCCGAACATCACGCCGATCTTCATACGGATCTGGTTAATGAAGATAACCAGGCAGTTGGCAGTTTTGATGTTACCGGTGATCTTACGCAGCGCCTGGGACATCAGTCGGGCTTGCAGGCCGACGTGCATGTCGCCCATTTCGCCTTCGATTTCAGCCTTTGGCACCAGAGCGGCAACGGAGTCGACGACGATGACGTCGATCGCGTTCGAACGCACCAGCATGTCGGTGATTTCGAGGGCCTGTTCGCCGGTGTCTGGCTGGGAGACCAGCAGGTCATCGACGTTGACGCCCAGCTTGCCGGCGTACTCTGGATCGAGCGCGTGCTCGGCGTCGACGAATGCGCAGGTGGCGCCCATTTTTTGGGCTTCTGCGATGACGGACAGAGTGAGGGTAGTTTTACCCGAAGATTCCGGGCCGTAGATTTCAACGATCCGGCCTTTTGGCAGGCCACCGATACCGAGTGCGATATCGAGGCCCAGCGAGCCGGTGGAGATAGCAGGAATAGCCTGGCGGTCATGGTCACCCATGCGCATTACGGCACCTTTGCCGAATTGACGCTCGATCTGACCCAAGGCCGCAGCCAAGGCTTTCTTCTTGTTGTCGTCCATTGAATCCTCTCGTAATAGGTTAGGCCTTGACGGCCGATATAACTGTATAAGTAGCCAGTATTATTCCACAGGGTCCGACGCGCGCCTACCCCTGATTTGGTATTTCTCCGCGAGAGAGCCGGACAAGCCCCTCTAGCGCGGCGATCACCGTTTGTCGGCGGACCGCATCGCGGTCACCTGCAAATAGAAACCGCTCGGCGATCAATCGTTCCGCCACACCCCAGCAGACCCACACCGTGCCCACGGGTTTCTCCAGCGAGCCCCCGTCCGGCCCGGCCACGCCGCTGACCGCGACCGAAAACTGCGCGCCGCTGTTGGCCTGCGCGCCCCTTGCCATGGCCTCGACCACTTCGCGACTGACGGCACCGACTTGCACAAATAACGCTTCCGGCACTGCCAGTTGTCGGGTCTTCTGCCGGTTGGAGTAAGTGACATACCCGGCCTCGAACCAGGCCGAGCTCCCCGGGATTCGGGTGATGGCTTCGGCGATACCGCCTCCGGTGCAGGATTCGGCCGTGCTGACCTGCGCGCCTGTTGCCAACAGTTGCTGGCCCAGGGTTGCTGCCAGATGGGTAATGTCATCCACGGGAGATTCTCCGTATCGGTCGAGGCGAAGCAGACACGCTACACCAGCCGGGTCGATCTGCAACACAGGACGCGACCTGAATCCGGATCACGCCTGCAAGACACTTATTTGCGCTCCGGTTTTTCGGGGCAGGGTTTCTTGACGGTTTCCACGATGGTTTCCCGTGGACGTCGCTTGGCCTCCTCCAGAGGGATGAAACGGCCGTTGGTTGAATCTCGTCCTCGCTTGCGTTGCATGGTGCAATCCTTGTCGATGATGCCGCCTCCAGTCGGGCGGTGCTCGACATCCTAGCCAGCTCGAAGCGCTTCGTGTCGGTTCGGAAACGCGCCGTGACGAATCAGCCGGACCTGCGGCCCGCGAACGTGCGTGGTAACCTTGCCGCCATCGCAAAAGCAATCGGACATGACGTCGAGCCACGTAGGTGGAATCCACGTCGTCGCCCGAAACTTGCCTCAATCTCCTACAGAATTTGCCTAAATAACTGATGAATAAAGCAATTTCCGACCTCTCCTCGCACACCCCCATGATGCAGCAGTACTGGCGGCTGAAAAATCAGCACCCCGACCAGTTGATGTTTTATCGCATGGGTGACTTCTACGAGATCTTCTACGAAGACGCCAAGAAGGCGGCCAAGCTGCTCGACATCACGTTGACCGCCCGGGGCCAGTCAGCAGGGCAAAGCATTCCCATGTGCGGCATCCCCTATCACGCAGCGGAAGGCTATCTGGCCAAGCTGGTGAAATTGGGCGAGTCCGTGGTCATCTGTGAACAGATCGGCGATCCAGCGACCAGCAAAGGCCCGGTTGATCGTCAGGTGGTGCGCATCATCACGCCGGGCACCGTCAGCGACGAAGCGTTGCTGGACGAGCGTCGGGATAACTTGATCGCCGCCGTGCTGGGCGACGAGCGCCTGTTCGGCCTTGCCGTGCTCGACATCACCAGCGGCAATTTCACGGTGCTGGAAATCAAGGGCTGGGAAAACCTGCTGGCCGAGCTTGAGCGTATCAACCCGGTGGAACTGCTGATTCCCGATGATTGGCCCCAGGGCCTGCCAGCAGAAAAACGCCGCGGTGCCCGTCGTCGCGCGCCGTGGGATTTCGAACGCGATTCGGCGCACAAAAGCTTGTGCCAGCAGTTCTCCACTCAGGACCTGAAAGGCTTCGGCTGCGAGAACCTGACCCTGGCAATCGGCGCGGCCGGCTGTCTGCTGAGTTACGCCAAGGAAACCCAGCGCACGGCATTGCCTCACTTGCGCAGCCTGCGCCATGAGCGCCTCGACGATACGGTGATTCTGGACGGCGCCAGCCGTCGCAATCTGGAACTCGACACCAACCTGGCGGGCGGGCGCGACAACACACTGCAATCGGTCATGGATCGCTGCCAGACCGCCATGGCCACGCGCCTGTTGACCCGCTGGCTGAACCGGCCATTGCGCGATCTGCGCATCCTTCAGGCCCGGCAGGAATCAATCGGTTGCTTCCTTGAACGCTATCGCTTCGAGAACCTGCAGCCGCAACTGAAAGAAATCGGCGACATCGAGCGCATTCTCGCGCGCATCGGCCTGCGTAACGCCCGTCCCCGTGACCTCGCGCGTCTGCGTGATGCCCTGAGCGCGTTGCCCGAACTCCAATTGGCGCTGGCAGAGCTTGAAGCGCCGCACATTCAGCAATTGGCGAAAACCGCGAGCACCTACCCGGAGCTCGCCGACCTGCTGCAACGCGCAATCATCGACAATCCGCCTGCCGTCATTCGCGACGGCGGCGTACTGAAGACCGGTTACGACGCCGAGCTCGACGAGTTGCTGTCCCTGAGCGAGAACGCCGGGCAGTTCCTGATTGATCTTGAAACACGGGAGAAGGCGCGCACCGGGCTGGCCAACCTCAAGGTCGGCTACAACCGCGTGCACGGCTACTTCATCGAGCTGCCGAGCAAGCAGGCGGAACAGGCGCCGGCCGATTACATCCGCCGTCAAACGCTCAAGGGCGCCGAGCGTTTCATCACCCCCGAGCTCAAGGAATTCGAAGACAAGGCGTTGTCGGCCAAGAGCCGCGCGCTGGCTCGGGAAAAAATGCTGTACGAGACGCTGCTGGAAGACCTGATCGGGCACCTTGCGCCGCTGCAGGACACCGCCGCGGCGCTGGCCGAGCTGGATGTGCTGAGCAACCTGGCCGAGCGGGCGTTGAATCTGGACCTGAACCGTCCGCGTTTCACCGATGAGCCGTGCATGCGCATCGAGCAGGGTCGTCACCCGGTGGTGGAGCAGGTTCTGTCGTCGCCTTTCGTGGCCAACGACCTGGACTTGAACGACAGCACGCGCATGCTGGTGATCACCGGTCCTAACATGGGCGGTAAATCCACCTACATGCGCCAGACCGCTCTGATCGTGCTGCTGGCGCATATCGGCAGCTTCGTGCCGGCGGCGAGCTGCGAGCTTTCGCTGGTCGACCGTATCTTCACGCGGATCGGTTCAAGCGATGACCTGGCCGGCGGACGCTCCACCTTCATGGTGGAAATGAGCGAGACGGCGAACATTCTGCACAACGCCACCGACAAAAGCCTGGTACTGATGGATGAAGTCGGACGTGGCACCAGCACCTTCGACGGGCTCTCGCTGGCGTGGGCGGCGGCGGAATGCCTTGCCCAGCTGCGTGCGTACACGCTGTTCGCCACGCACTACTTCGAGCTGACGGTGCTGCCGGAGAGCGAGCCGCTGGTGGCCAACGTGCATCTGAATGCCACCGAGCACAACGAACGGATTGTCTTCCTGCACCGCGTGCTGCCGGGCCCGGCGAGCCAGAGCTATGGCCTTGCCGTGGCGCAACTGGCCGGCGTGCCAGGGCGCGTCATCACCCGGGCCAAGGAGCATCTGTTGCGTCTGGAGACCACCAGCCTGCCCCACGAACAGCCCAAGGCCAAGCCGGGCAAACCGCCGCTACCGATGCAGAGCGATATGTTCGCAAGTTTGCCGCACCCTGTTCTGGACGAGTTGTCGAACCTGAAGATCGACGACCTGACGCCGCGCCAGGCGCTTGAGTTGTTGTATTCGATGAAAACTCGCATCTAACGTGATTCGTAACAAGCTGTTAGAATCCCGCGCGGTTCGGGACGCTGTGAGCTTTTAGCCTGGCTTTACAGCGCACCTGGCCGCGTTTGAACGCAGCGAACCAAGGTCGGACATCGCCGCGCAGGACACCTTGCCTGCCGCGTTGCTCGAGAAGCTGAGTTTTACGGCCGGGGGACGTCCCGTACCTGGCAAGCCGGACTGAACGGCCTTGCTGCCGCCGCCTGAGGAGAGAATTAGAAATGACCTTCGTCGTCACCGACAACTGCATCAAGTGCAAGTACACCGACTGCGTAGAAGTCTGTCCGGTGGACTGCTTTTACGAAGGCCCAAACTTCCTGGTGATTCACCCGGACGAGTGCATCGACTGTGCCCTTTGCGAACCCGAATGCCCTGCGAATGCGATCTTCTCGGAAGACGAGATTCCGGCCGGCATGGAGAATTTCATTCAGCTGAACGCAGACCTGGCTGACGTCTGGCCCAACATCACGGAACGCAAGGATGCGCTGCCGGATGCTGCGCAGTGGGATGGCAAGACCGGCAAGATCGCCGATCTGGAGCGCTAAGCGTCTGGAGCGCTAAGCATTCTGCTGACACAAAAGGCCCCTCGGGGCCTTTTTGCATCGTGGACCGGTTGCAGTCGCACTTTTCTGCAGACGAAAAAAGGGGCGGTATGACCCGCCCACATTTTTTCCATAATCCCTTTAATCCTTGTTCATCATCCTGATGAATCGCGTCCTGCGATGTCCTTGAGCAGTCGTCCTTGACCGCTTGTACCAATCCGTCGGTACAGGACTGATCTTAGTGATTTAAACGGTGAGGGCAAGCGCCGAGAGTTTGCAGAAAAATTCAGCCGCTGATCGACGCTCATTTTAAATTGATAGTTAAATCAATGGGATAACCATCGGTTCTCAACTGACGGAGACCTGATCCTCCAAAGAAGAGACGATAACTCACATTACGCGTAAGAAACGGCTTACAGGAGGAGTAAGCATCACTTACCCGATTGTGAAAAAGACCATCGGCCTGTCCGGTCGGTGTCACGTGACATCCATCTAAAGCGCATTCAGCTGGCATAAAAAAAGCCCCGACACGTCGGGGCTTTCGTGTTGCTGTTATCTGACTTCCGCCAACCATCGGCGGTTTATTGAAAGAGTGACTCGCTGGATAACCCATTCTTCTCGAGAATCTCGCGAAGGCGTTTCAACCCTTCCACTTGAATCTGCCGCACACGCTCTCGGGTCAGGCCGATTTCCAGCCCGACGTCTTCAAGGGTGCTGCTTTCATGCCCGCGCAGCCCGAATCGCCGGACAACGACTTCACGCTGTTTGTCGGTCAACTCGGACAGCCACTGGTCGATGCTCTGGGAGAGATCGTCGTCCTGAAGCAACTCGCACGGATCGGTCGGACGATCGTCCGTCAGCGTGTCGAGCAGCGTCTTGTCAGAATCGGGGCCCAGCGACACATCCACCGAAGACACGCGCTCATTGAGGCCCAGCATGCGCTTGACCTCACCGACCGGCTTCTCCAGCAGGTTGGCGATTTCTTCGGGAGAGGGTTCGTGATCCAGCTTTTGCGTCAGCTCCCGCGCGGCGCGCAGGTAGACGTTGAGCTCTTTGACGACATGGATCGGCAGACGAATCGTGCGCGTCTGATTCATGATCGCGCGCTCGATGGTCTGACGAATCCACCAGGTGGCGTAGGTCGAGAACCGGAATCCGCGCTCCGGATCGAATTTTTCGACTGCTCGAATCAGGCCCAGATTGCCCTCTTCGATCAGGTCCAGCAATGAAAGACCACGATTGACGTAGCGCCTGGCGATTTTCACGACCAGCCGCAGATTGCTCTCAATCATACGTTTGCGCCCAGCCGGATCGCCGCTTTGCGACAGTCGCGCAAAGTGGACTTCTTCTTCCGGGGAGAGCAGGGGGGAAAAGCCGATTTCATTGAGATACAGCTGCGTAGCATCCAGTGCCCGAGTGTAGTCAATGTACTTATGCTGTTTGAGCGCTGCAGAGTTTTTGGGTTTTGCACGAACAGAAGGTGTAGCTGGCTTCTCATCCGTTGCAGAATCCAGGACGATTACGGGCTCCATGAGGAGAACCTCGTCGTCTATGTCAAACTCCGGCACTTCTTTGCTGAGAGCCATTGTTATAGTCCTTTGGTGAGTTCGACCTCAAGCTCCAGTGACGCCTTTTTCCGTGGCAGCACTTGAGCCTGTCCCCTCTACGCAGGAACAGGCTGACAACCGATCAGCGACGTGGCAAGAATTCCAGTGGATCTACAGGTTTACCCTGGCGGCGAATCTCGAAATGCAGTTTCACCCGGTCCGTTCCCGTCGAGCCCATCTCGGCAATACTCTGCCCTGCCTTGACCTGTTGTCCCTCCCGAACCAAGAGCCGACGGTTATGACCGTAGGCACTGACGTAGGTATCGCTGTGTTTGATGATGACCAGCTCGCCGTAGCCCCTTAAACCACTCCCGGCGTATACCACTGCCCCATCAGACGCGGCCAAAACAGGCTGTCCCAAATCACCAGCGATATCAATTCCTTTATTCAAACTACCGTTTGAAGAGAACTTACTGATCAAAACGCCGCTTGTCGGCCATGTCCAGCCGCTTGGCGAGCGGGCACCAGTGACCACTGTTGTGTTGACCGGCGTGGTCGTCGAGTTGCTGGTTGGCGGAGGCGTCGTCGCGGCAACGGCGCCTACCGGCCTTGAAATCACAGTGGTCTTCAGCGACCCGGAAGGCGATGTAGAACTGCTGGTCCTGGTCTGCGGAACGCCGACCGGCGCAGCGGCCACTGCAGTGGATGGCGAGTTGGCGCGCCCGTCAAAGCGGATCGTCTGACCGACATGAATGGTGAACGGCTCTGGAATGCTGTTGCGTGCGGCCAGCGCTTTCCAGTCCCAGCCGTAACGGAATGCAATGGAAAAAAGCGTGTCGCCGCGCTTCACAACGTACTGGCCAGTGGTGACCGGCTGACGCGTCGGCACGGTCGATTTGCCGTTACGGTCAACAACGCGCACGCCGCCTGTTGGCGTGCTGGAGCAGCCGACCAGAAGGATACTCAGGGCAACTCCAATCACCAGACGCTGAAAACTTGTTGAAGAACTACGCTGCCGAATGACTGTGAGACTCACCCGCCACTCCCTTTACCGGTGACTGAAGAAGAAACTGCCCTGCATCGTGAAAAGACCAGGCAGCCATGAAAAAATGGTGTGAGACGGCGCTGCGGCAGTTGGCCGAAGCATCGTTGCAAAACGCCAGCCTGTAGACCGACTGCGTTCTGTGGAATTCATTGCCGCTGCAAAATAGCGCTCAGGCCAGCGGGCCGTTGAGCAGCGGGACGAAACGTACGGCGCCCAGCACATGCCGGGAGAAGCCGCTTTCCTCGCGGATGATCAGCATCAGTTGCTGCACTTCACCCGAGCCCACTGGAATCACCAAGCGACCGCCGGGGGCCAGTTGGTCCAGCAACGCCTGAGGTACGTCAGTGGCAACCGCGGTGACGATGATCCCGTTGTAGGGCGCGAGCGCCGGCCAGCCTTCCCAGCCGTCGCCCCAGCGAAACACCATGTTGCGCAGGTTCAGCTCGACGAGGCGTTCCTTGGCACGGTCCTGCAGCACCTTGATGCGCTCAACGGAGAAAACCCGCTCCACCAGCTGCGCCAGCACCGCGGTCTGATAACCCGAGCCGGTGCCGATCTCCAGCACCTTGTCCAGCGGACCCGCCGCCAGCAGCAGCTCGCTCATGCGCGCCACCATGTAAGGCTGGGAAATCGTCTGGTTGTTGCCGATCGGCAGCGCGGTGTCTTCGTAGGCGCGGTGCGCCAGAGCTTCGTCAACAAACAGGTGACGGGGGGTCTTGCGAATGACGTCCAGCACCTGGGTGTTGGCGATGCCTTCTTCGCACAACCGTTGAATCAGACGCTCGCGGGTGCGCTGGGAAGTCATCCCCACGCCACGTCGTAACAGATCATCTTGCTCACGCGACATCAGGCCATTCCCTCCAGCCATGCGTTCAGGCTGTTGAAACCGTCCTGATAGGTACGATCCAGCTGCAACGGGGTGATCGACACGTAACCCTGCATCACAGCGTGGAAATCGGTGCCCGGCCCGCCGTCTTCGGCATCTCCGGCGGCAGCAATCCAGTAACCGGCCTTTCCGCGCGGATCGACCACGCGCACAGGCGCCGCCGCACGGGTGCGGTGGCCAAGACGGGTCAGCTGGATACCGCGCACGTGCGCCAGCGGCAGATTAGGGATATTCACATTCAATACGGTACGGGGTGGAAGGTCGAGACGTTCGTGGGCTTCGACCAAAAGCCGGGCAAAATGCGCGGCGGTTGCCAGGTTATCGACCTGACGCGACAAAAATGAAAAGGCAAATGACGGACGTTGCAGAAAACGACCTTCCAGCGCTGCGGCGACGGTGCCTGAATAGAGCACATCGTCGCCCAGATTGGCGCCCAGATTGATGCCCGAAACGACCATGTCCGGCTGATCGGGCAGCAAGCCGTTGAGTCCGAGGTGGACGCAATCGGTGGGCGTGCCGTTGAGGCTGATGAAGCCGTTGTCCAGGGTATGCGGGTGCAACGGACGGTCCAGCGTGAGCGAACTGCTCGCGCCGCTTTTGTCTTGATCGGGCGCAATCACCACGCACTCGGCGTACCCGGCCAGTGCGCCATGCAGCGCAACGAGCCCGGGCGCCATGACCCCGTCATCATTTGAAATCAGAATACGCATGAGCTGTCCGTCTGCCCTGCAGGCGCGAGATCGACGAGTTCACGCACCAATGCGGTGGCGAAGCATCCGGCCGGCAGGACGAATTCCAGTTGCAGAATGTCAGGCTCGGGATAATGCCACGTCAACCGCCCGATGGGCAGTCGCAGGATGCGCCGTTCACGCTCCATTCCCGCTTTTATCAACCAGTTACAGAGCGACGCCTCGCGCAAGGCGATGCTGTTTTCAAGCTCGGCGGTAGCGCCGGAGGCCGGAGAATCGCCCTCGCCCCACTGCGGCCCGGTGGGGTGCAGATCGAGGATGGCCAGTCGCGGGTCGCTGCACTCGGCTTCGCCTGCGGGGAAAAAACTGCGGCTGTCGGTGAACGCCAGCAGATCGCCCACTTGCGCTCGCTGCCAGCTGCCGTCGGCAACCCGCGCGGCCAGGACCTGATTGAACAGGTAACTGCGGGCGGTGGAGAGCAGCCGAGAGCGCACATTGCGCTGCTCGGGCAAAGCTTGACGCTCGGCATAATGCCGGGCTTCACCCAGATTCCCACCCTCATGGCCGAAACGCTGGGCGCCAAAATAATTGGGGATGCCGTGTTGCTTGATCAACTCAAGACGCGCATCGAGCCCGGCTTTGTCGGCCTGCAATTGCGTCAGACGCAGCGTGAAACCATTGGCCGCGTGGGCGCCCCGCTGCAGCTTGCGCTTGTGGCGTTTGCTGTCGAGGATCTTAAGAGAATCGTTCTGAGCTACCGACATGTCCGGATCGGCCTTGCCCGGCAGCTGAATGCTGAACCACTGACGGGTCAACGCCTGACGATCCTTCAAACCGGCGTAGGCGACGGTTCGCAACGGCACGCCGGCCGCCTTGGCCAGACGCCGGGCGGCCTCCTCGGTATTCAAGCCGCGTTTTTCGACCCACAACCACAGGTGCTCGCCGTCTCCGGAGAGCGGGATGTCGAGCACTTCATCGACCTGAAAGTCTTCGGCGGTGGCCTTCAGCACGGCAGTACCCAGCGTGTCGCCGTAAGCGCTCGGGCCCAGAAGTTCGAGCTCGGTCATGCGCTGATCAACAACGCGACGGCATGCACGGCGATGCCCTCTTCACGGCCAGTGAAGCCCAGCTTTTCAGTGGTGGTGGCCTTGACGTTGACCTGGTCGATGTCGACTTGCAGGTCTTCGGCAATCAAGGCGCGCATGCTTTCGATGTGCGGGGCCATCTTCGGCGCCTGGGCAACGATGGTGGCATCGACGTTGCCGACCTTCCAGCCCTTGCCCTGCACCTGCTTGAGCACGTGGCGAAGGAGGACCCGGCTGTCGGCGCCTTTGAATTGCGGATCGGTGTCCGGGAAATGCTTGCCGATGTCGCCCAGCGCGGCAGCACCCAACAGGGCATCGCTCAGCGCATGCAGCACCACATCGCCATCGGAATGCGCGAGCAGACCCGACGTGTGCGCAATGCGCACGCCGCCCAAGGTAATGAAATCGCCTTCAGCGAAACGGTGCACATCGTAGCCGTGGCCAATACGCATAAAAAAACGCCCTGAAAAAGTCAGGGCGTGATTCTACCTACTTTGACCGAGATTAGGGTCGGCCCGCGCTCAATTGCCCGTGACGCTGCAATTGAAGGCGAAGACTTCAGCCGGCCAGGGCTCGGGCGTGATGGCGAAGGTGGTCTTCGATGAAGCTGGCGATGAAGTAATAGCTGTGGTCGTACCCCGGCTGCATGCGCAATTCCAGAGGATGACCGGCCGCCTTCGCCGCCTGAACCAACGATTCCGGCTTGAGCTGATTGCCGAGGAAGTCGTCGCGATCGCCTTGGTCCACTAGCAGTGGCAAGCGTTCGGTGGCTTCGGCAATGAGCACGCTGGCGTCCCATTCACGCCAGCGCGAACGGTCTTCGCCCAGGTAGCGGGAAAACGCTTTTTGTCCCCACGGGCAATCCATCGGGTTGCAGATGGGCGAGAACGCCGACACCGATTGATAGCGGCCCGGATTGCGCAATGCGCCGACCAGCGCGCCGTGGCCACCCATGGAATGCCCGCTGATGCTGCGTTTGTCCGAGGCCGGGAAGTGCGCCTCGATCAACGCAGGCAGCTCGCTGATCACGTAATCGTACATGCGGTAGTGCCGCGCCCACGGTTGCTCGGTGGCGTTCAGGTAAAAACCGGCGCCCAGACCGAAATCGTAGGCCTGTTCCGGGTCATCCGGCACGTCGGCACCGCGGGGGCTGGTGTCCGGCGCCACGATGATCAACCCCAGTTCCGCCGCCACGCGCAGCGCACCGGCCTTCTGCATGAAGTTTTCATCGGTGCAGGTCAGCCCTGACAACCAGTAGACCACCGGCAGCTTGCCGCCCTGCTCCGCTTGCGGAGGCAGATACACCGCGAACACCATGTCGCAACCGAGCACATCAGAGTGATGTTTGTAACGCTTGTGCCAGCCGCCGAAGCTTTTCTGGCACGAGATGTTTTCCAGACTCATGGGCTTCTCCGGGCGGCAAGCTTCAAGCCTCGAGCGGCAGAGGTCATGACACGCCCCTCTTGCTGCTTACAGCTTTAAGCTTGCCGCTGCTCCTCAGAAATGAATGACGGTACGGATGCTTTTGCCTTCGTGCATCAGGTCAAAGGCTTCGTTGATCCGGTCCAGGCCCATGGTGTGGGTGATGAAGGTGTCCAGCGGGATCTCGCCGGCCTGCGCTTTTTCGACGTAGCTTGGCAGTTCGGTGCGGCCTTTGACGCCGCCGAAAGCCGAGCCGCGCCAGACGCGACCGGTCACCAGTTGAAACGGACGTGTGGAGATTTCCTGACCTGCGCCAGCGACGCCGATAATCACCGATTCGCCCCAGCCCTTGTGGCACGATTCCAGCGCCGCACGCATCAGATTCACATTGCCTACGCACTCGAAGCTGTAATCGACGCCGCCGTCGGTCATTTCAACGATGACTTCCTGAATCGGCTTGTCGTGGTCCTTTGGATTGACGAATTCTGTTGCACCCAGTTCACGAGCCACGTCGAATTTGGACGGGTTGATGTCGACCGCGATGATGCGCGAGGCCTTGGCCATTTTTGCGCCGATGATCGCGGCCAGGCCGATACCGCCCAGACCGAAGACCGCCACAGTGGCGCCTTCCTCGACCTTGGCCGTGTTCAGCACCGCGCCGATGCCGGTGGTCACGCCACAACCGAGCAGGCAGACCTTCTCCAAAGGCGCTTCCTTGGGGATTTTTGCCAGGGAGATTTCCGGGACCACGGTGTATTCGGAGAACGTCGAGCAGCCCATGTAGTGGTAGATCGGCTGGCCGTTGTAGCTGAAACGGGTGGTGCCGTCGGGCATCAGGCCTTTGCCCTGGGTGGCGCGGACTTTCTGGCAGAGGTTGGTCTTGCCGGATTTGCAGAATTTGCACTCGCGGCATTCGGCGGTGTACAGCGGAATGACGTGGTCGCCCACGGCGAGTGAGGTCACGCCTTCGCCGATGGCTTCCACAACGCCGCCACCTTCGTGACCGAGGATGCACGGGAAGACGCCTTCGGAATCAGCACCGGACAGGGTGTAGGCATCGGTGTGGCAAACGCCGGATGCGACGGTACGAATCAACACTTCGCCAGCTTTAGGCGCCTCAACGTCCACTTCGACGATCTGCAGTGGTTCATTGGGCGCAAAAGCAACGGCAGCACGTGACTTGATCATCATGATCTCCAGCTAAATAAAAACGAGCCATGAGTGTAATGCAGTGCTGGCTGATTAATAATCGGCCTGAAAGCAAAACATTAATGCTGTCCAGGGACAATCTATGCAGGTCAATCGCTGGGAAGGTCTGGACGAGTTCGTCGCCGTCGCCGAGTGCGGGCAGTTCACCGCCGCCGCAGAGCGCCTGGGGGTGTCGTCATCGCACATCAGCCGGCAGATCGCGCGGCTGGAAGAGCGCTTGCAGACACGCTTGCTCTACCGCAGCACCCGCAAGGTCGCGCTGACAGAAGCCGGTCAGACTTTTCTGCATCATTGCCAGCGCTTGCAGGACGGGCGCGAAGAAGCGCTGCGTGCGGTGACGGACCTGACCAGCGAGCCGAAGGGGTTGCTACGGATGACCTGCGCCGTGGCGTACGGCGAGCGGTTCATCGCCCCGCTGGTGACACGCTTCATGGAGGACTACCCGCAACTGCGCGTGGACATCGAGCTGACCAACAACACGCTGGATCTGGTGCATGAAGGCCTGGACTTGGCGATCCGGCTGGGTCGCTTGCAGGAATCGCGACTGGTGGCCGCCCGACTGGCGCCGCGCAAGATGTACCTGTGCGCCTCCCCTGCCTATCTCGAACGCTATGGCCGTCCCCACAGCGTGTCGGAACTGGCGCGACACAACTGCCTGATCGGCAGCTCGGACAGTTGGCTATTGCAACAAAACGGACGGGAATTTTCCCAGCGGGTGCAAGGCAACTGGCGCTGCAACAGTGGGCAGGCAGTGCTGGATGCGGCACTGCGCGGGGTCGGGCTGTGTCAGCTGCCGGATTACTACGTGCTGGAGCATCTCAAGCGCGGTGCGCTGGTGTCGTTGCTGGATGCCCACCAGCCGCCGAACACCGCCGTATGGGCGCTGTACCCGCAGCAGCGGCATCTGTCGCCCAAGGTGAGGAAGCTGGTGGACTACCTGAAGGCAGGACTGGCTTCACGGGAGGAGTACAGCCTGTAGGCGGATTAGCCGTTGAACTCCACACGCCGCTGGCGCAGCCACTCGAGGTCTTCCGGGCGGGTGACCTTGATGTTGTCTGCACGCCCTTCAATCAGACGCGGCGATTGCCCGGCCCACTCGATAGCGGAAGCTTCATCGGTGATCGCCACGTTGGACACCAGACTGTCCGCCAGCGCGCGATGCAGCGCCCCCAGACGAAACATCTGCGGCGTATAAGCCTGCCAGATAAGGCTGCGATCCACCGTTTCGGTCACGCGGCCATCGGCATCGGCGCGCTTGAGGGTGTCTTTGGCCGGCACCGCCAGCAAGCCGCCGACCGGATCATCCGCCAGTTCGCCGAGCAGACGATCGAGGTCCGACCGCGCCAGATTCGGGCGTGCTGCGTCATGCACCAGCACCCAGTCGTTGTCATCGGCGCCATTGGCGTGCAGGTGCAGCAGTGCATTGAGCACCGAGTCCGCACGCTCTTTGCCCCCTGCGACCTGATGAATCCGGGAATCCAGCGCGCAAGGCAATGCAGGCCAATACGGGTCATCCACAGCCAGACTGACCACCAGGCCCTTGAGCCTGGGGTGATCGAGAAAACAAAGCAGGCTGTGTTCAATAATCGTGAGGCCGCCCAATTGCAGGTATTGCTTGGGACGGTCTGCCGCCATGCGCGCGCCAACGCCCGCTGCGGGAATCACTGCCCAGAAGGCAGGAAGGGATTGAGTCATTACACCAACGTCACTGTGCCAACTGATAAAGGGTCTCGCCGTCCTTCACCATGCCCAATTCATGACGGGCACGCTCTTCAACGGTTTCGAGGCCTTTTTTCAGCTCCAGCACTTCCGCGTCCAAGACCCGGTTACGCTCCAGCAGAGCATCGTTTTCGGCGTGTTGATCGGCGATTTGCTGCGTCAGACTGGCCACCTGCGCGAGACTGCCGTTACCTACCCATAGGCGATACTGCAAGCCAGCGAGCATCAAAAGCAGAACGAGGAACAACCAGTTAGGACTGCGCATTGTGAATATCTGTTACCCGGCGAATAAAGACAGCAAAACCGACCATTTCAAATGCCCATAAGCCCGGTGGTCACCGGGCTCATGGATCAGGACGACAAGAGAAGTCACCTTTAAGAGACTTCTCCTACAACGCCTGCTGCCTTTTTACCACCTTTGCAATCAGCCGCGAAACTCGCCGCGACCACGGTACACCGCTTTGGCGCCCAGTTGCTCTTCGATACGCAGCAGCTGGTTGTACTTGGCGATACGGTCGGAACGGCTCAACGAACCGGTCTTGATCTGGCCGGCAGCGGTGCCCACGGCCAGGTCGGCAATGGTGGAGTCTTCGGTTTCGCCGGAACGGTGCGAGATCACGGCGGTGTAACCCGCAGCCTTGGCCATCTGGATGGCTTCCAGCGTTTCGGTGAGCGTGCCGATCTGGTTGAACTTGATCAGGATCGAGTTACCGATCTTCTTGTCGATGCCTTCTTTCAGAATCTTGGTGTTGGTCACGAACAGGTCGTCGCCCACCAGCTGGATCTTGTCGCCGATCTTGTCGGTGAGGACTTTCCAGCCATCCCAGTCCGACTCGTCCAGACCGTCTTCGATGGAGATGATCGGGTGCTTGCTGACCAGATCAGCCAGGTAGTCGGCGAAACCGGCGGAGTCGTATTCGCCTTCTTCGCTCAGCACGTACTTGCCGTTCTTGTAGAACTCGCTTGCTGCGCAGTCCAGCGCCAGGGTCACGTCGGTGCCCAGCTTGTAGCCCGCGTTGGCAACGGCTTCAGCGATGGCGTCCAGTGCGTCACCGTTGGAGTTCAGGTTCGGTGCGAAGCCACCTTCGTCGCCCACGGCAGTGTTCAGGCCGCGCGCTTTCAACACCGCTTTGAGGTGGTGGAAAATCTCGGTGCCCCAGCGCAGGCCTTCGGAGAAAGTCTTGGCGCCCACCGGCTGAATCATGAATTCCTGGATGTCGATGTTGTTATCGGCATGCTCGCCACCGTTGATGATGTTCATCATCGGGACCGGCATCGAGTAAACACCCGGCGTGCCGTT
Organism: Pseudomonas sp. CFBP 8772; assembly: GCF_014841665.1. Taxonomy (NCBI): domain Bacteria; kingdom Pseudomonadati; phylum Pseudomonadota; class Gammaproteobacteria; order Pseudomonadales; family Pseudomonadaceae; genus Pseudomonas; species Pseudomonas sp. CFBP 8772. The sequence goes on from NZ_JACYUI010000004.1 coordinate 152,608, forward strand.
CAGGTTGGCGATGTGCGCGTACAACGGCAGATCCTGGTCCTGAGCGGCCGCTTTGGCAGCAGCCAGGGACACAGCGAGGATCGCGTTGGCGCCCAGGCTGGCTTTGTTCTCGGTACCGTCCAGCTGGATCATCGCGTGATCCAGGGCTTTCTGGTCAACCGGGTCTTTGCCCAGCAGCAGGTCGCGGATCGGGCCATTGATGTTGGCCACAGCCTTCAGAACGCCCTTGCCCATGTAACGGCTCTTGTCGCCATCACGCAGCTCGAGCGCTTCACGCGAGCCGGTGGAAGCACCGGACGGCGCGCAGGCGCTGCCGATGATGCCGTTGTCGAGGAGCACGTCTGCTTCCACGGTGGGATTGCCACGGGAGTCGAGAACTTCACGACCTTTGATGTCGACGATTTTTGCCATTGTTGTTAACACTCCAAGATTGACGAAAACGACGCAGCTGGGAAAACGATTCGGCGTCTCAGGGCTCTAGGACAACGGGCAGGCCCTGAAACGACAATTTTCCCGACCCTTTGGTCGGGAAAACAACGAACGGCACTCTACCGGAGGGCTCGGCGCCGGAGAAGCGGGTTTTACGCCGTTTCGATCGTCGGGAAGCTTTTAACGAGTTCGTCGAGCGCCTTGAGCTGGGCCAGAAACGGCTCCAGCTTGTCCAGGCGCAGGGCGCAGGGACCGTCACATTTGGCGTTGTCCGGATCCGGGTGGGCTTCCAGAAACAGACCGGCCAGGCCCTGACTCATCCCGGCCTTGGCCAGATCGGTCACTTGGGCGCGACGACCGCCAGCAGAGTCGGAGCGACCGCCCGGCATCTGCAAGGCGTGGGTCACGTCGAAAAACACCGGGTATTCGAACGATTTCATGATGCCGAAACCGAGCATATCGACGACCAGGTTGTTGTAACCGAAGCTCGAACCACGCTCGCACAGGATCAACTGATCGTTACCCGCTTCCACGCACTTGGCGAGGATGTGCTTCATCTCGTGAGGCGCGAGGAACTGGGCTTTCTTGATGTTGATCACGGCGCCGGTCTTGGCCATGGCCACGACCAGGTCAGTCTGGCGGGACAGGAAGGCCGGCAACTGAATGATGTCGCAGACTTCCGCCACGGTCGCGGCCTGATCAGGCTCGTGCACGTCGGTGATGATCGGCACGCCGAAGGCTTGCTTGATGTCCTGGAAAATCCGCATGCCTTCTTCAAGGCCCGGACCACGGTACGAAGTCACCGAAGAACGGTTGGCCTTGTCGAAGCTGGCCTTGAACACGTAGGGAATGGCGAGCTTCTCGGTCACTCGCACGTATTCTTCACAGACCTGCATCGCCATGTCGCGCGACTCCAGGACGTTCATGCCGCCGAACAGAACCATAGGCTTGTCGTTGGCGATGTCGATCGAGCCGACGCGGATGATTTTCTGTGCCATGTGATAAATCCCTGTCAGCCGTTCTTCTGGTGTTGAGCAAGCGCTGCCTTGACGAAACCACTGAACAACGGGTGGCCATCGCGGGGCGTAGAGGTGAACTCGGGGTGGAACTGGCACGCCACGAACCACGGATGGTCAGGAGACTCGACCACTTCAACCAGCGCGCCATCACCGGAGCGACCGGAGATTTTCAGACCGGCCTCGACCAGTTGCGGCAGCAGATTGTTGTTCACTTCATAACGGTGACGATGGCGCTCGACGATGACGTCGTTTGCGTAGCAATCGTGCACCAGCGAACCCGGCTCCAGCAGACACTCCTGGGCGCCCAGACGCATGGTGCCGCCCAGGTCCGAGGTCTCGGTGCGGGTTTCGACAGCACCGGTGGCGTCTTCCCATTCGGTGATCAGACCGACGACAGGATGCTGGCTGGCGCGATCGAACTCGGTGGAGTTGGCGTCTTTCCAGCCCAGCACGTTACGGGCGAACTCGATGACCGCCACCTGCATGCCCAGGCAGATCCCCAGGTACGGCACCTTGTTTTCGCGAGCGAACTGCACCGCCGTGATCTTGCCCTCGACGCCACGCAGACCGAAGCCGCCCGGTACGAGAATCGCGTCAACGCCTTCGAGCAGGCCGGTGCCCTGGTTTTCGATGTCTTCGGAATCGATATAGCGCAGGTTGACCTTGGTGCGGTTGCTGATGCCGGCGTGACTCATCGCTTCGATCAGCGACTTGTACGCATCGAGCAGCTCCATGTACTTGCCGACCATTGCGATGGTGACTTCGTGTTCCGGATTGAGCTTGGCGTCGACGACCTTTTCCCACTCGGACAGGTCGGCGCTGCCGCACTGCAGACCGAAGCGCTCGACGACGAAATCATCAAGGCCCTGGGAATGCAGGATGCCCGGGATCTTGTAGATGGTGTCGGCGTCTTCGAGGGCGATGACCGCACGCTCTTCAACGTTGGTGAACTGCGCGATCTTGCGGCGCGACGAGATGTCGATCGGGTGGTCGGAACGGCAGACCAGTACGTCTGGCTGCAGGCCGATCGAACGGAGTTCCTTCACCGAATGCTGAGTCGGCTTGGTCTTGGTCTCGCCCGCAGTGGCGATGTACGGAACCAGCGTCAGGTGCATGAGCATGGCGCGCTTGGCGCCCACTTCGAAACGCAGCTGACGGATCGCTTCGAGGAACGGTTGCGACTCGATGTCGCCCACGGTGCCGCCGATTTCGACCATGGCGACGTCAGCATCGCCGGCGCCCTTGATGATGCGACGCTTGATTTCGTCGGTGATGTGCGGGATCACCTGAATGGTCGCGCCCAGATAATCACCACGGCGCTCTTTGCGCAGGACGTGTTCGTACACACGGCCGGTGGTGAAGTTGTTGTTCTGGGTCATGGTGGTGCGAATGAAACGCTCGTAGTGACCCAGGTCCAGGTCAGTTTCGGCGCCGTCGTGGGTGACGAACACCTCACCGTGCTGGAACGGACTCATGGTGCCGGGATCGACGTTGATGTAGGGGTCCAGCTTGAGCATGGTGACCTTAAGTCCCCTCGCCTCCAGGATGGCCGCCAATGAAGCCGAGGCGATGCCTTTCCCCAATGAAGAAACAACACCGCCCGTGACGAAGATGTAGCGCGTCATGAAAAACCCTAGAAGTCTGCGTTAAAGCGGTCAGAGCCGCCGGGGAAAGCGAAGGAAGGCCGAAGCCCCCGACAACCCGCGTGTTTCACTGTGCGGTTTCGAATCTGTTGCGCCCAAGTCAACGACCGACCTTGAAAAGGTCTGTCCGTGGCTCGCCACTTTTTTGAGAATCGCCCAGTAAAGACTGGCTGGTAATCGGCAACTTGCATCGTTCCGGAAGGATCGACATAAGCTGTATCAAGAAGGGAGCGTAGTCTACCGGAAACGCCCATTCAGCTCAAACTTTGGTCATTCGTCGGTGGCAACCAGTGCAATCGCCAGTCGCCACGGGGGCTGGCGTCCAGTCCCGGCAGGTTTGCCACGGCCAATAACTGCTCGCCGCGGTACAACAGCGGCAATCGGCCGCGCAGAAACACCGGCACGCCCTTCTCGTTGAGCAGCCTTTTCAGGTCTCGACGTCCACGGTCCGGCACATCGAAGGTTTCGCCGCCCTGGCGGTAGTGCACGTGCAGACCGCCCGCCGGCGCAGCGCCGAGGATCTGCAGCATGCCGTTGCCCGGCAGCGTGAGGGGTTGCGAGGCCAGGGACCAGTGTTGCGAGCCGGCGACATTTTTCAGCCAGATCCCCGACAGCCACCAGATGCGCCCCTCGGCCCGGTGCATCTGACCCTCGGCCAGTCGCCAGATGGGCCGACCGTCCGGACCGGCATCGCGCAACGAGTCCCAGCCCGCCCAGTGATCGGTATCGGGCAATCGAGTGAGCGGCGCCAGCCAGTGGCGCAATGCATTGCGTTGCCGGGCAGGAGACAGCGCTTCGAGCGGCGCGAGCTCAAGAGACGGCATGTCCAGCCAGGGCCAGGGGCACGGGGTATCGGCCAGAGCCAGATCCTGCACCGCCAGTTCGTCCAGCAACTGCTGGGCTTCGGCCAGATGCCCGGCGCTGCGGGCCATACTCGCAATCGCTTGCGGCCAGCGGCTCGTCACCAGCGGCAGCACATGGCTGCGCAGGTAGTTGCGCGAAAAACGGCTGTCTTTGTTGCTCGGGTCCTCGATCCAGCTCAAACCCTGTTCCCGGGCATAGGCCTCGAGGGTGGCGCGGGATTCGTCCAGCAGCGGCCGAAGCAACTGTCCTGCGCCCAACGGACGCTGCGCCGGCATGGCGGCCAGTCCGCGCACCCCGGCGCCACGCAGCAGTCGGAACAGCAAGGTTTCAGCCTGATCGTCACGGTGCTGGGCCGTGAGCAGCACCTCGCCGGGCCCCAGGGTTGAGTTGAATGCGGCGTAGCGAGCGTCGCGTGCCGCTTGCTCAAGGCTTGCACCGGGGCGCACCTGGACGTCGATGACCTGCATCGGCACGCCCAGAATCTGGCACATCTGCCGACAATGCACCGGCCACGAGGCCGCCACAGCCTGAAGGCCATGGTTGACGTGAACCGCAGTCAGAGGGGGAAGCGCGTGAACCCTGGCCAGTTCGGCCAGCATATGAAGCAGGACAGTGGAATCGAGCCCACCAGAGAAAGCGACCCGCCAGCCGGCTGCATCACGCCAGGGTTCAAGGCGTGACAGCAGACGTCTGGAGAGTGCGAGTGCGATGCTGTCCGGTTTGCTCATGCTGGTTAACCCTGCTTAAAGCTCGCCGGACCGGGAGCGTCACCGGGTTCGGTGACGCTCTTCATGCAGAACGGTCCGGTTAAAGGCCATAGCTCATCAGGCGGTCGTAACGGCGGGCCAGCAGCGCGTCGTTATCGAATTTCTGGAGCATGCTCAGTTGGCTGCTCAATTCTTCGCGGATCAATGCAGCGGCAGCGGCCGGGTCACGGTGCGCGCCGCCCAGTGGCTCGTTGATCACCTTGTCGACGATGCCCAAGCCCTTCAAACGCTCGGCAGTGATGCCCATCGCTTCGGCGGCGTCCGGCGCCTTCTCGGCGGTTTTCCACAGAATGGACGCGCAGCCTTCCGGCGAGATCACCGCGTAGGTCGAATACTGCAGCATGTTCAGTTGATCGCACACGCCAATGGCCAGTGCGCCGCCCGAACCGCCTTCGCCAATCACGGTGGCAATGATCGGGGTTTTCAATCGCGCCATTACGCGCAGGTTCCAGGCGATGGCTTCGCTCTGGTTACGCTCCTCGGCGTCGATGCCAGGATAAGCGCCCGGCGTGTCGATGAAGGTCAGAATCGGCATCTTGAAGCGCTCGGCCATTTCCATCAGACGGCAGGCCTTGCGATAGCCTTCAGGACGCGGCATACCGAAGTTGCGGCGAACCTTTTCGCGTACTTCTCGCCCCTTCTGATGACCGATCACCATCACCGGCTGGTCGTTAAGACGAGCAATACCGCCGACGATAGCGGCGTCGTCGGAGAAGTGGCGATCGCCATGCAGCTCGTCGAACTCGGTGAAGATGTGTTGAATGTAGTCCAGGGTGTACGGACGACGCGGATGGCGCGCCATGCGCGCGATCTGCCAACTGGTCAGGTTGCCGAAAATGCTTTCGGTGAGCGTATTGCTCTTCTCTTGCAGTCGAGAGATTTCGTCGCCGATGTTCAGCGAGTTGTCATTGCCCACCAGACGCAGCTCTTCAATCTTGGCTTGCAGGTCAGCAATCGGCTGTTCGAAATCCAGAAAATTCGGGTTCATAGGCATCCGTCTTGGGTCGACGGCCAAGAGGCCGGCCGGTTGATCCGATAAGCGCCCTACCTTAATGGAGCGGGCGCCTTTCGGTCGAGTTTAAAGTGTCGAGTCGCAAATGTTGAGCTGATCGGTATCAGCGATACTGCAGGAAGACGTTCTCTCGTCCGAACTGGTCACGCAGCGCCTGAATCAGGCTGTCTGCGGGATCGATCCGCCACGCTTCGCCGAACTGCAGCAGTGCCTTGGCTTCCTGCCCGGTGTAGTCGAGGGTGATCGGGCATGCGCCGCGGTGCTTCTTGCACAGCTCGCCCAGCCAGCGCAGCCGGTCGCCCTTGAGCGCTTCGGCACGCACGTTCAGGCGCAGACTCTCCGCCAACCCGGTGCGCGCTTCTTCCAGGCTCATCACCCGTTTGGCGCGTAACCGCAGGCCGCCGGAGAAATCATCGGTACTGACCTCCCCTTCCACCACCACCATCGCGTCGGTTTGCAGCAGCGACTGGGCGGCCTGGAACGAATCGGCAAACAGCGACGCTTCGATACGCCCTGAACGGTCGTCCAGGGTGATGAAGCCCATCTTGTCGCCCTTTTTGTTTTTCATCACCCGCAGCGCGATGATCAGACCGGCAATGGTCTGGGTTTCCCGCGAGGGTTTCAGATCAACAATACGTTGGCGCGCGAAGCGGCGGATCTCACCTTCATATTCGTCGATCGGGTGGCCGGTCAGGTACAGGCCCAGGGTTTCTTTCTCGCCACGCAACCGTTCCTTGAGCGTGACCTCTTTGGCGCTGCGATGGTTCGCGTAAACGTCGGCGTCGGCTTCGACGAACAGGCCGCCGAAGAGATCGGCATGGCCGCTGTCGTGACTGCGCGCGGTCTGCTCGGCGGCCTGAATGGCTTCTTCCAGCGCGGCCAGCAGCACGCCGCGATTGCGATCAATGTTGGCTTGGTACTGTTTCGGTTCGTCATAGAAGAACGGGCCGAGACGGTCCAGGGCACCACTGCGAATCAGGCCATCGAGGGTGCGCTTGTTCACGCGCTTGAGGTCGATGCGGGCGCAGAAATCGAACAGATCGGCAAACGGGCCTTCCTGACGCGCTTCGGTGATGGCTTCCACCGGGCCTTCGCCGACGCCCTTGATCGCACCGAGGCCATAGACGATACGGCCGTCGTCGTTCACGGTGAACTTGAATTCGGAGTTGTTCACGTCCGGCGCATCCAGGCGCAGTTTCATGATCCGCACTTCTTCGATCAAGGTCACGACCTTGTCGGTGTTGTGCATGTCCGCTGAAAGCACCGCCGCCATGAATGGCGCCGGGTAGTGACGCTTGAGCCAGGCAGTCTGGTACGACACCAGCCCGTAGGCCGCCGAGTGCGACTTGTTGAAACCGTAACCGGCGAATTTCTCTACCAGGTCGAAAATGTTACCGGCCAGGTCCGGGTCGATATTGTTGGTCTTGCAGCCCTCAATGAAACCGCCGCGCTGCTTGGCCATTTCCTCGGGCTTCTTTTTACCCATTGCACGACGCAACATGTCCGCGCCGCCGAGGGTGTAGCCGGCCATGACCTGCGCAATCTGCATCACCTGTTCCTGATACAGGATGATGCCGTAGGTCGGCGCAAGCACCGGCTTGAGGCCTTCGTACTGGTAATCGACGTGGGGGTACGACAGCTCCGCACGACCGTGCTTGCGGTTGATGAAGTCGTCAACCATGCCCGATTGCAAAGGACCGGGGCGGAACAGCGCCACCAGTGCGATCAAGTCTTCCAGGCAGTCAGGCTTGAGCTTTTTGATCAGCTCTTTCATGCCGCGGGATTCAAGCTGGAAGACGGCCGTGGTTTCGGCGCGCTGCAGCAGCTCGTAGGTCGGCATGTCGTCCAGCGGGATGAACGCGATGTCGAGGGGTTCTTCGTCGACCTTGGCGCGGTCGCGGTTAATCGTCTTCAGGGCCCAGTCGATGATGGTCAGGGTGCGCAGACCGAGGAAGTCGAACTTCACCAGACCGGCTGCCTCGACGTCATCCTTGTCGAACTGGGTGACCAGGCCGCCGCCCTCTTCATCGCAGTAGATCGCCGAGAAGTCAGTCAGTTTGGTCGGCGCGATGACCACGCCGCCGGCGTGCTTGCCGACGTTACGCACAACGCCTTCGAGCTTGCGCGCCATTTCCCAGATTTCCGCCGCTTCCTCATCCACCTTGAGGAAGTCGCGCAGGATCTCTTCCTGCTCGTAGGCTTTTTCAAGGGTCATGCCGACTTCGAAGGGGATCATCTTCGACAGACGATCGGCCAATCCGTAGGACTTGCCCTGCACCCGCGCCACGTCCCGGACCACCGCCTTCGCGGCCATGGAACCGAAGGTGATGATCTGGCTGACCGCGTTGCGACCGTATTTTTCGGCCACGTACTCAATGACCCGATCGCGACCGTCCATGCAGAAGTCGACGTCGAAGTCGGGCATGGAAACCCGCTCGGGGTTAAGAAAACGTTCGAACAGCAGGTCGTATTCCAGCGGGTCGAGGTCGGTGATCTTCTGCACATAGGCCACCAGCGAGCCAGCACCCGACCCCCGGCCCGGCCCCACCGGCACGCCGTTGCTCTTGGCCCACTGGATAAAATCCATCACGATCAGGAAGTAACCGGGGAACCCCATCTGGATGATGATATCCAGCTCGAAATTCAGGCGGTCAACGTAAACCTGTCGCTTGGCCTCGTAGTCCGGCGTGGTCTCTTTCGGCCAGAGCACGGCAAGGCGCTCTTCCAGCCCCTCGAAGGATACCTTGCGGAAATACTCGTCGATGGTCATGCCATCGGGGATCGGGAAGTTGGGCAGAAAGTGCGTGCCCAGCTTGACGTCGATATTGCAACGCTTGGCGATCTCGACGGTGTTGGCGAGGGCGTCCGGCAGATCGCTGAACAGCTCGGCCATCTCCTCCGCGCTCTTCAGGTACTGCTGATCGCTGTAGTTGTGCGAGCGGCGCGGATCGTCCAACGCCCGGCCTTCGCCGATGCACACGCGGGTTTCGTGGGCTTCGAAATCTTCCTGCTTGATGAAACGCACGTCGTTGCTCGCCACCAGCGGCACGCCATGGCGCTCGGCCAGGGCGACGGCGGCGTGCAGGTGCTCTTCATCATTGATGCGGTTGGTGCGCTGGACTTCGATGTAGAAGCGGTCCTGGAAAACCGTCAGCCACTCTTTCAGCAACTCATCGGCTTCCGCCGGGTTGCCGCCGAGCAGGGCCATGCCGATCTCGCCTTCCTTGGCCGCTGACAGGGCAATCAGCCCTTCGCTGGCCTCGGCCACCCACTCGCGCTCGATCACTACCAGGCCATTGCGCTGGCCATGCATGAAGCCTCGGGAAATCAGCTCTGTGAGGTTGAGGTAGCCTTTGGGGTTCATCACCAGCAGGCTCAAACGGCTGAGCGGCGCATCGCGGTCACGCCCGGCCAACCAGACGTCGGCGCCGCAGATCGGCTTGATGCCCGCGCCCATGGCCGCTTTGTAGAACTTCACCAGCGAGCACATGTTGTGCTGGTCGGTCACCGCCACGGCCGGCATGTTCATGGCCGTCAGCGCCTTGACCAACGGTTTTACACGGACCAGACCATCAACGAGGGAGTATTCGGTGTGCAGGCGTAGATGAACGAAAGAAGCCGGCATGGGTGATCCTATGGTGCACAAAAAACGAAGGCCGGATTGTACCGGCCATTCAGAAAAACATCAGCCCGCGATCAACTGAGTGGCAGCGACATAAAACCGGTGGAGACCATCATGTCCCGTGCAGCCCAGGCCTGACGGACCGGACCGAACGAACGCCGATGAATCGGCGTAGGCCCCAGCCGCGCCAGTGCTTCGAGGTGCACGGCGGTGGGATAACCTTTATGGCCGCCGATGCCGTAGCCCGGATAAAGCAGCTCCATGCGCGCCATTTCCCGGTCGCGACTGACCTTGGCCAGAATCGAGGCGGCGGCAATGGCCGGCACGTGAGCATCGCCCTGAATGACCGGCGCGCTGGGCACCGACAGCTGCGGGCAGCGATTGCCGTCGATCAGCGCCAGCTTCGGCGTGATGATCAAGCCTTCTACCGCGCGCTTCATCGCCAGCATGGTGGCGTGAAGAATATTCAGCTCATCGATCTCTTCGACCTCGGCCCGCGCGATGTGCCAGCACAGCGCTTTCTCGCAGATCTCGTCGAACAGTCTTTCGCGCTTGGCTTCGGTGAGCTTCTTCGAATCGTTCAGGCCCAGAATCGGACGCTTGGGATCAAGAATGACGGCCGCAGTGACAACGGCGCCACACAGTGGGCCGCGGCCGACTTCGTCGACACCGGCGACCAGATCCTCGACAAGATTGAAGTCCAGACCCATTTGCATTGATTGCCTGCTCATTGTGAAGGCGTTGCGCCAATCAGGTTCAACACCGCTTCGGCGGCCTGATTGGACGCATCGCGACGCAAGGTTCGGTGAATCGCGTCGAAGCCAGCCGTCTGTGCGTCGCCGTTATCCAGCAACGGCAACAGCGTCTGCGCCAGGGCTTCGGCGGTCGCCGCGTCCTGCAGAAGCTCCGGGACCAGCAACCGCTGGGCCAGCAGGTTCGGCAGCGACACGTACGGGCTCTTCACCATCCGCTTGAGTATCCAGTAAGTCAGTGGCGCCATACGATAGGCAACCACCATCGGTCGTTTGTACAGCAACGCTTCCAGGGTCGCTGTGCCGGAAGCGATCAGCACGGCATTGCACGCGGCCAGCGCCACGTGGGACTGGCCGTCGAGCAGGGTGAGCGGAAGATCGCGGCCTTGCAGAAGTTGCTCAATCTGTTCACGGCGCTGAGGGCTGGCGCAGGGCAGCACGAAACGGATGTCGGGGCGCGCGGCCAGCAGGCGCTCGGCTGCGTCAAAAAACAGCGCACCGAGGCGTCCGACTTCGCCACCGCGACTGCCCGGCATCAACGCAACCACCGGACCTTCGCCCAGGCCAAGTTCAGCACGCGCGGCCCGTTGATCCGCCTGCAGCGGAATGGCGTCGGCCAGCGGATGCCCGACAAAGCGCACCGGCACGCCCTTCTCTTCATAGAAACGGGCTTCGAACGGCAGCAAGGTCAGCATCAAGTCGCAGCCTTCGCGGATTTTCAGGACACGCTTCTGCCGCCACGCCCACACGGAGGGGCTGACGTAGTGTACGGTCTTGATGCCGGCCTGACGCAGCTTGAGTTCGATATTGAGGGTGAAATCCGGCGCGTCGATACCGATGAACACGTCCGGCTTTGCGTCGATGAGGGTCTGAATCAGCAACTTGCGCCGGGCGAGCAGCTCTTTGAGGCGACCCAGCACTTCCACGAGGCCCATGACCGACAGGCGCTCCATCGGAAAATACGACGTCATGCCCTGGGCTTCCATGAGCGGCCCGCCGACACCGATGAATTCGGCGTCCGGATGCCGCGCCTTGATCGCACGCATCAAGCCGGAGCCGAGGATGTCGCCGGAGGCCTCTCCGGCCACCAGCGCAATACGCAAGCGAGCCATGGTCAGCGGGTGATGCCGCGAGTCGAAGACTGGATGGACGTGAGGAACAGCTCGACTTCGGGGAACTGCGCAGCGGGTTCGCTCAGCTCGACCATCGCCTGTTCCACGGTCAGGCCCTGACGGTAGACGGTCTTGTAGGCGCGGCGCAGCGCATGAATCGCTTCCTCGGAGAACCCCCGACGACGCATGCCTTCGAAGTTCATGCTGCGGGCTTCGGCAGGGTTGCCAAACACGGTGACAAACGCCGGAACGTCCTTGCCGATGGCAGTGCCCATGCCGGAAAAGCTGTGCGCGCCGATGTGGCAATACTGATGCACCAGGGTAAACCCGGACAGAATGGCCCAGTCATCCACGTGCACATGACCGGCCAACGCCGTGTTGTTGACCAGAATGCAGTGATTGCCTATGACGCTGTCATGGCCGATGTGCGCGTAGGCCATGATCAGGTTGTGGTCACCCAGGGTGGTTTCCGCACGGTCCTGAATGGTGCCACGGTGGATCGTCACGCCTTCGCGGATGACGTTGTGGTCACCGATTACCAGACGCGTCGCTTCACCTTTGTATTTCAGATCAGGCGTGTCCTCACCTACCGAAGAAAACTGGTAGATGTGGTTGTGTTTACCGATCTTGGTCGGGCCGCGCAGGATCACATGCGGACCGATCACTGTACCCTCGCCGATTTCCACACCAGGTCCGACGATCGACCACGGGCCGACCTCCACATTGTCGGCCAGCACGGCCGTCGGATCGATGATTGCGCGAGAGTCAATCAAACTCATAGTTTGCGTTCCGCACAGATGATTTCAGCCGAGCACACCGGCTTGCCATCAACCGATGCCTGGCACTCGAACTTCCAGATCTGCCGCTTGCAGCTCAGGAACTTCGCTTCGAGGATCAGCTGATCACCCGGCAGCACGGGCTGGCGGAAGCGCAGCTTGTCGGAGCCGACGAAGTAATACAGGGTGCCATCGGCAGGCTTCACATCGAGCATCTTGAAACCCAGGATGCCGGCAGCTTGAGCCATGGCCTCAATGATCAGCACGCCCGGCATGATCGGGTGCTGCGGAAAGTGACCGTTGAAGAAAGGCTCGTTGATGCTGACGTTCTTGTAGGCACGAATGCTCTTGGTCTCGACATCCAGCTCCACCACACGATCCACAAGCAGGAACGGGTAACGGTGCGGCAGATATTCGCGGATTTCGTTGATGTCCATCATTTCGAAAGGAAGCCTGTAGTAAAGAGTGGGAGGGCGCGACTAACGCGCGTCACTCCTCTAGCAAATCAAGGAGGCAGTTTATCGGCTGTGCACGCTTGATAAGAAAAAGTATCAGCTATCAGATGAAGGCTTACCGCCTGAGGTCACCGCCTCGACAATCTTTTCCAGATGCTGCAGACGTCGCGCCATGTCGTCGAGATGACGCATGCGTGCCGCGCTCTTGCGCCACTCCGCGGCCGGCTGCATGGCTGTCCCGGAAGAATACCAGCCCGGCTCTGTGATCGACCGCGTCACCATGGTCATGCCGGTGACGACAACCCCATCACAAAGCTCGATATGGCCCACCAGCCCGACACCGCCGGCCAACTGGCAGTGTTTGCCGATCTTGGCGCTGCCCGAAATGCCAACACACGCAGCCATGGCCGTGTGGTCGCCGATCTGGACGTTGTGGGCGATCTGAATCTGGTTATCCAGCTTCACGCCGTTGCCGATGCGCGTATCGTCCATGGCGCCGCGGTCGATCGCGGTGTTCACGCCAATTTCGACATCGTCACCGACGGTCACACCGCCAATCTGCGCGACCTTCTGCCAGACGCCTTTCTCGTTGGCGAAACCAAAACCTTCGCCACCCAATACCGCACCGGACTGAATGACCACCCGCTGCCCGATGCGAACGTCGTGATACAGCGTGACGCGCGGTGCAAGCCAGCCACCCTCGCCAATCACGCTGCGGGCACCGATGAAGCAATGGGCACCAATGGTCACACCGGCCGCAATCCGCGCTCCGCTCTCGATGACAGCATAAGCGCCGACGCTGGCCGCCGGGTCGACGAAAGCGTCTGCGGCCACTACTGCAGTCGGGTGTACGCCGACGGCAGCTTTGGGCTTGGGATCGAACAGATGGGAAATACGGGCGTAGGCCAGATACGGATCAGGCACCAGCAACGCGTCGGCGGCATACCCTTCTGCATCCGCCGGCTTGAGCAGCACGGCAGCGGCGTGGGTGGTCGCGAGGAATTTTCGGTACTTGGGATTGTCCAGAAAGCTGACCTGATCGGGACCGGCTTCCTGCAAGGTTGCCAGTCCCGTGATTTGCTTGTCCGCCGGGCCACGCAGAGTGGCGCCGAGGAACTCGGCCAAGTGGCCGAGTGTGGTCGTCATAGTCATGAAACTTACTTCAGCTGATTCATGCGCTCGATGACCTGGCGAGTGACGTCGTATTGCGGCTTGACGTCAATCACGGCACCGCGCTCGAACACCAGGTCAAAGCCGCCTTTCTTGATCACTTCTTCCACAGCCTGGTCCAGCTTGGGCTTGAGTTGCTTGAGCATGTCGCGGTCAGCAACAGCCTTGGCTTCGTTCAGCTCTTTGGACTGGAACTGGAAATCACGGGCTTTTTGCTTGAAGTCCAGTTCCAGACGCTCGCGCTCAGGCTGGGCCATTTTGTCGCCACCGGCGACCAGACGATCCTGAATGCCTTTGGCGCTGCTTTCCAGAGCCTTGAGTTTGGTCAGCTGAGGTCCGAATTTTTTCTCTGCATCCACGGCGTACCGTTTGGCTGCGTCGGATTCGAGCAGGGCCATTTGGTAGTTCAGTACTGCGATTTTCATGTCAGCAAATGCCGGGCCTGCGATCAGAACCGTTGCCAGCAATGCCAATTGGGTCAACTTACGCACGATGTAACTCCTACAGAATCCGTTGTCGTTAGCAGTGATCAGACCCTTAGAAGGTCTGACCGAGAGAGAATTGGAAGACCTGGGTTTCGGTGCTGTCGTCCGGTTTCTTGACCGGCATCGCCAGGGCAAAACTCAACGGACCCAGTGCAGTGACCCACGTCACGCCGACACCGACGGAGCTCGCCAGGCCGGAGAGATCAGGGCCATTACATTCGACCTTCTGACCGTCAGTCGTCGTCTTCTGGGAACCGCAGTTGGTGTTAAAGGTGTTACCCACATCCCAGAAGATCGAGGTACGCAGCGAACGCTGGTCCTTGATGAATGGCAGCGGAAACAGGATTTCCGCACCACCGGTGATCAGGACGTTACCACCGAACGGCAGCGGATCTTGATCCGGGTCAGCAATGGTTCCTGGCTTACCGCCGTTCTCAGCACTACGACTTGGTGTACTGCGCGGACCGAGCGTACTGTCCTTGAAGCCGCGAACCGAGTTGAAACCACCGGCGTAGTAATTCTCGTAGAACGGCAGACCGGACGTGGAACCATAACCGTCGCCATAGCCCAGCTCCGAGTGCAGACGCAGGGTGTAGTTGTTGGTGATCGGGTGGAACAACTGACCGCGGTAATCAAGTTTGAAGAACGACAGGTCGCTGCCCGGAATGGTGGTTTCCAGGGTCAGGCTCTGGGAGCTACCACGGGTTGGCAAGGTGCCTTTGTTCAGGGTCGACTCGGACCAGCCCACCGACGCCTTGAAGTTGGTGAAGCTGTCGCCTTCCTTCTCGATGAAGTCGAAGATCTCATCAACGGTGTATTTACCGGTGCTCAGTTCATCCTTCTGTACCGACAGGCCGAAGTTCAGGCGAGAAGTCTCGCTGATCGGGTAGCCCATGTTGATGCCGGCACCCAGGCTGTCAACCGAATAGCTCGCTACGTCGACGTCAAGGTCGTCGTAGTCGGTCTTGCGGTAGAACGCGCTGTAGCCAAGGCTCACACCGTCCGGCGTGAAGTACGGATTGACGTAGCTGAAGTTGTAACGGGTCTGGTATTCGCTTTTGGTCAGGCCGATGCTGACCTTGTTACCCGTACCCAGGAAGTTGTTCTGGCTGATGGAGCCACCGAGGATCAGACCCGCGCTCTGCGCAAAGCCGACACTGGCGGTGATCGAACCGGACGCCTGCTCTTCAACGGCGTAGTTCACGTCTACCTGATCGTCGGTGCCAGGCACCGCCGGGGTTTCAACGTTCACTTCCTTGAAGAAGCCCAAACGGTCAAGACGGGTCTTGGACTGGTCGATCAGGTAAGTGGAGGCCCAGCCGCCTTCCATCTGACGCATTTCGCGGCGTAGCACTTCGTCTGCTGTCTTGGTGTTGCCACGGAAGTTGATGCGGTTGACGTAAGCACGCTTGCCCGGATCGACGACGAAAGTGATATCGACCGTGTGGTCTTCATCGTTCGGGGTCGGCACACCGTTGACGTTGGCGAAGGTGTAACCCTCGTTACCCAGACGGCGGGTGATCAGCTCGGAGGTGGTGGTCATCACCTTACGGGAGAACACCTGGCCCGGCTTGACCAGCAGCAGCGATTTGACCTGATCTTCAGGGACCTTGAGGTCACCGCTCAGCTTGACCGACTTGACGCTGTACTTCTCGCCTTCATGAATGTTGACGGTGATGTACACGCTCTTCTTGTCGGGCGTGATGGATACCTGAGTCGAGGCGATATCCATGTTGATATAGCCGCGGTCGAGGTAGTACGAACGCAGACGTTCCAGGTCACCGGAGAGCTTCTCACGGGCGTACTTGTCGTCGTTCTTGAAGAAGGAAAGCCAGTTGGTGGTCTTCAGTTCGAACAGATCCACCAGATCGTCTTCAGGGAAGACCGAGTTGCCCACCACGTTGATGTGCTGGATGGCGGCAACTGCGCCCTCGTTGATGTTGATCTTCAGACCCACACGGTTACGCGGCTGCGGCACGACTTCGGTGGCGACTTCTGCAGAGTAACGACCCTGTGCAACGTACTGACGTTGCAGCTCGTTGCGCACGCCTTCCAGCGTTGCACGCTGGAAAATCTCGCCTTCGGCCAGACCCGACTGCTTCAGACCCTTCATCAGGTCCTCGGTGGTGATCGCTTTGTTGCCTTCGATCTCGATACTCGAAACCGACGGACGCTCGACAACTGTGATGACCAGGACGTTGCCGTCGCGGCCCAGCTGGATGTCCTGGAAAAATCCGGTTTTGAACAGCGCGCGAGTTGCGTCGACAAGACGCCCATCATCGGCCTGTTCACCCACGTTCAACGGCAGCGCGCCAAACACGCTGCCGGCGGAAACCCGCTGCAGACCGTTGACACGGATATCGGAGATAGTGAAGGACTCGGCGTGAACTTCGGCGATCATCAGTACGGCAAGAACCGCAGTTAGCAGCAGACGTTTCATGAAGTCCTTTCTTATTCCAACTGGCAATAAACAAACTGCCGCAAAATGCGGCAGATTCACAATTCGGCGTAGCTTTTACAGTCGTCCCAGATCGTTGACCAGTGCGAGCAACATCACTCCAACCACCAGACTGATACCGATCTGAACCCCCCAGCCCTGCACCTTCTCTGACAGTGGTCGACCACGCGCCCACTCGATCAGATAAAACAGCAAGTGCCCCCCATCCAGCACGGGTATGGGCAGCAAATTGAGAACACCCAGGCTTATGCTCAGATAAGCGAGGAAATTCAGGAAGTCACCTACGCCTGACTGGGCCGAAGCGCCCGCCACTTTAGCAATGGTTATCGGTCCGCTCAAGTTTTTTACCGAGAGCTCGCCGAACAACATTTTCTTCAGCGAATCGAGCGTGAGCACGCTCATGGTCCAGGTACGCCGCGCGCCTTCTGCCACGGCGGCTACAGGGCCATAGCTCACCTCGCGCAACATCTCCGGCGGCCAATCCACACCTTTCACGCCCGCCCCCAGATACCCGGTCGCCGCAGCGCCTTCGCCCCGTGTAACCAGATCGACAGGCACATTCAGCTGAGCGCCGTCACGCTCGACGCGCACGGAAATCCGCGTATCGGCATGGACACGAACCCAGTCCACGACCTTCTGCCATTCGTCGACAGGCTCGTCATTAAGGGCCAGCAGACGGTCACCGGTTTTAAGACCTGCGGTTTGTGCAGGGCCTTTCGGATCGAGCTCTGCCAGAACCGGCGGCAGGGCTGGACGCCAGGGACGAATACCCAGCGAACGAATAGGGTCCGGCTCGGCTGCGCCCTTGAGCCAGTCGTTGAGCACCAGCGAACGTGGGGTTTCCACGTCAGAACCCTGCTCGCGAACCTTCAACGCGATGCTGCCGCTCTCACCCAGGCGACGCACCAGTTGCAGGTTCACGCCGGCCCACCCGGTGACGGCTTCGCCATCCACCGAGACAATTTCCTGACCGGAACTCAGCCCGGCCTTTTCCGCGATACTGCCTGGCTCGACGCCGCCCACCACAGGCCGCACCTGCTGGCTGCCCAGAATGGCGAGTACCCAGAAAAATACAATCGCCAGCAGAAAGTTGGCGACCGGGCCGGCAATCACGATAGCGATACGCTGGTAAACCGACTTGCGGTTAAAAGACTGATCAGCCAGCTCGGGGGGGACGTCGCCCTCCCGTTCGTCGAGCATTTTCACGTAGCCGCCGAGCGGAATCGCCGCCACGACGTATTCGGTGCCCTTGCGATCACTCCAGCGCAACAACGGCATGCCAAAGCCCACCGAAAAACGCAGGACTTTGACGCCACAGCGGCGGGCCACCCAGAAGTGGCCGAACTCGTGAAACGTCACCAGCACGCCCAGCGCAACCAGGGTGCCGACAATCATGTATAGCGCGCTCATCGCTGCTCTCCGGGTACCGATCTAGCGGTGCGTTGAAGCCCACATTGCCTGCGAATCATAAGAAACATTACTGCCTGAACCGACTGCCTAGCGACCATTGCGCCCTAGCCATTGCTCAGCCAGCGCACGCGCTCGCGCATCGATCTCGAAAACCGTCTCCAGCTCGGACACGGCGACGACGGGCTCGAGGTTCAGAACCTCGTCGATCATACTCGCGATTTCCGGGTAGCGAATGCGCTTGTCCAGAAACGCCGCGACCGCGACTTCATTGGCAGCATTCAGTACCGCAGGTGCACTGTCGCCCGCCTCAGCAGCTTGCCGTGCCAGACGCAGGCATGGGAAGCGCACTTCGTCCGGTGCCTCGAAGTCCAGCCGCGCGATGCTGAACAGATCCAGCGGCGAGACACCTGAGTCGATACGCTCGGGCCAGGCCAGCGCGTGGGCAATCGGCGTACGCATGTCGGGATTACCCAGCTGCGCGAGCACCGAACCGTCGACGTAATCGACCATCGAATGGATCACGCTCTGAGGGTGAATCACCACCTCGATCCGCGCGGGCGTCGTGTCGAACAGCCAACAGGCTTCGATCAGCTCAAGGCCCTTGTTCATCATGCTGGCGGAATCGACGGAAATCTTGCGGCCCATGGACCAGTTGGGATGGGCGCAGGCCTGATCCGGGGAAACGTGCTCCAGCTCGGCGAGCGGTGTCTGCCGGAACGGGCCACCGGATGCGGTCAGCAGAATGCGCCTGACGCCAACCTTCTCGAGACCGCTTTCGTAATCACGCGGCAAGCACTGGAAGATCGCGTTGTGTTCGCTGTCGAGCGGCAGCAGCACCGTCCCACTGCGACGAACAGCCTGCATGAACAAGGCGCCGGACATGACCAGCGCTTCCTTGTTGGCCAGCAGGACCTTCTTGCCCGCCTCGACAGCGGCCAGGGTCGGACGCAAACCGGCGGCACCGACGATCGCGGCCAGCACGGTATCCACCAGAGGGTGTGCAGACACTTCACAGAGCCCGCCCTCCCCCACCAGCACGCGGGTATCGAGACCCGCGGCGCGCAGGTCGTCCTGCAACTGCCGCGCGGCGGCTGTCGTCGGAACCACGGCGAATTGCGGGGTATGTCGAACGCACAACGCCAGCAGCTCGGCCAGACGCGTGTAGCCCGTCAGGGCAAACACCTGGTACCGCGACGGGTGCCGTGCAATGACGTCCAGCGTACTTAACCCGACCGAGCCCGTCGCGCCAAGCACGGTAATGAGCTGAGGCGTACTCACATCACGCCCCAGTCCTGGGCAGCCCAGAGCAGCAATGCGAACACCGGAATGGCAGCGGTCAGGCTGTCGATGCGATCCAGCACACCACCGTGGCCTGGCAGCAGGTTGCTGCTGTCCTTGAGCCCGGATTTGCGCTTGAACATGCTCTCAGTGAGGTCACCGACGACCGAGATCAGCACGACGATCGCCGCACACACCAGCGCGAAGATGATTTCGCCCAGCGACCAGCCGCGATAGACACCCACCGCCGCAGTGATCAGCAGGCACGCCGCCAGACCACCATAAAGGCCTTCCCAGCTTTTACCCGGGCTGACCTTCGGCGCCAGCTTGCGCTTGCCGAATGCCTTGCCGGAGAAATAGGCGCCAATGTCGGCACCCCACACCAGAATCATCACCGACAGGATCAGCCAGTTGCCCAGCGGCATTTGCTTGATCAGCACCAGACCCTGCCACGCCGGCAGCAGTATCAGCAAACCGATCAGCAGCTTGCAGATGGCACTGGACCAGTGCTCGCTGGACTCGGGATAGGTCAGCACCAGCCAGGTTGCCACCAGCCACCAGATCAGCGCCGCCACCAGCAACCAAGGCGCGAGGTCGGGCAACAGGTACAACAGAAACAGCAGCGCAGCAACCACCACGGCGTACAGAACGCGGGAAGATTGCGCCTCGAAGCCGGAGAGACGCGCCCACTCCCATGCGCCGAGCACGACGACTGCACCAATGAACAATGCAAAGCTGCCGCCTTCGAGCAGGAAGAAACCGCACAGGGCCAGCGGCGCAAGGATCAGCGCAGTGATGATTCGTTGTTTAAGCATTAAGCGCGGGCTCCAGCTTCTACCTGCTCGCTGGTTTTCCCGAAGCGGCGTTGGCGAGAAGCGAAATCGGCCAGCGCAGTGCGCATGGCATCGTGTTTGAAGTCCGGCCAGAACAGGTCGGAGAAATACAGCTCGGCATAGGCCAGCTGCCAGAGCAGGAAGTTGCTGATGCGGTGCTCGCCGCCCGTGCGGATGCAGAGGTCGGGCAACGGCAGATCGCCAGTGGCCAGGCACGTCTGCAGCAGCTCCGGGGTGATGTCGTCCGGCCGCAAGTGGCCTGCCTGAACTTCACGGGCCAGCCGCTGGGCTGCCTGAGCGATATCCCACTGACCGCCGTAGTTGGCGGCAATCTGCAAAACAAAGCGGCTGTTTTCAGCCGTGCGCTGCTCGGCTTCGCGGATGGCGGCCTGAAGCTCGGGGTGAAACCGCGAACGGTCGCCGATGATGCGCAGACTGATGCCGTTCTCGTTCAGGCGCTTGGTTTCGCGACGCAGCGCCGTGAAAAACAACTCCATCAGCGCGCCGACCTCTTCCGCCGGGCGCTGCCAGTTCTCGCTGGAGAACGCGAACAAGGTCAGCACTTCGACCTTGGCCTCTGCACAGACTTCAATCACGGCACGAACAGCATCGACCCCTGCCTTGTGGCCCGCTACACCGGGTAGCAGGCGCTTTTTGGCCCAGCGGTTGTTCCCATCCATGATGATCGCGACATGACGCGGCACCGATGCCGGCGCAGCCAGCTTTGTCTTATCCATGAAAGCTTCCCGGCCCTTATACGGCCATCAGGTCCGCTTCTTTGGACTTGGTCGCGGCGTCGATGTCAGCCTCAGCCTTGTCCGTCAGCTTCTGGATGTCGGCAGCAGCGCGGCGCTCTTCGTCTTCGCTGATTTCCTTGTCCTTGACCAGCTTCTTCAGTTCACCCAAAGCGTCACGACGGATGTTACGCACGGCAACGCGAGCGTCTTCTGCGGCACTGCGCGCCTGCTTGGTGAAACCCTTGCGGGTCTCTTCCGTCAGAGCAGGCATGGAGATCAACAGCATCTCGCCCAGGTTGGTCGGGTTGAGGTTCAGACCAGCACTCTGAATGGCCTTGTCGACCGCAGAAAGCATGTTGCGCTCGAACGCCACGACCTGCAGCGTACGGGAGTCCTTCACGGTCACGTTGGCCACACCGCTCAACGGGGTGTCGGAACCGTAGTACGGCACCATCACACTGCCGAGAATGCTCGGGTGGGCCTTGCCGGTACGGATCTGGCCGAATGCATGGGCCAAGGACTCAAGGGATTTCTTCATCCGCTCTTGAGCGTCTTTCTTGATTTCGTTGATCATTGTTCGCCTTCCTCGATCAAAGTACCTTCCGCGCCGCCATGCACGATGTTCAGCAGGGCGCCGGGCTTGTTCATATTGAAGACACGCAGTGGCATCTTGTGGTCACGACACAGACAGATGGCTGTCAGATCCATTACACCCAGCTTGCGATCCAGCACTTCGTCATAGGTCAGACGATCGAACTTCTCGGCATGCGGGTCCTTGAATGGATCGGCAGTGTACACACCATCGACCTTGGTTGCTTTCAGCACGACATCAGCGTCGATCTCGATCGCGCGCAGGCACGCTGCCGAATCCGTGGTGAAGAACGGATTGCCGGTACCGGCCGCGAAAATCACGACTTCCTTGGCATTCAGGTGACGCATGGCTTTGCGACGGTCGTAGTGATCGGTCACGCCCACCATGGAAATGGCCGACATCACGATGGCCGAGATGTTGGCGCGCTCCAGCGCGTCACGCATGGCCAGCGCATTCATCACGGTGGCCAGCATGCCCATGTGGTCGCCAGTGACCCGATCCATGCCGGCCGCGCTCAGCGCTGCGCCGCGGAACAGGTTACCGCCACCGATGACCAGGCCGACCTGAACGCCGATGCCGACCAACTGACCAACTTCAAGGGCCATGCGATCCAGCACCTTGGGGTCGATGCCGAACTCTTCCGACCCCATCAGGGCCTCGCCGCTGAGCTTGAGTAGAATGCGTTTATAGCGAGCTTGATAGCCACTGCCCTGCTGAGCCATTGCGAATCTCTCCTGCGGCGTTTGAAAAAAATCGTTCGAGTTGCGGGCCGTTTTCGACCTGCGCTAACTCTAGGTCACTGCTTCAGGGAATTGCAGCCTCGTAGGCCCAACTTCCTGCAAAAACAAATTCCGTGCAGCCATAACAATTCCGCGTACCGCTTTGACAAAGAGGCTGCGCGCGTGAGCGGGCAGCCTCTTCGGGGCGACAGTTGGAAACCGTCTTATTGCTTGCTTGCAGCTACTTGAGCAGCGACTTCTTCAGCGAAGTTGTCGACTGGCTTCTCGATGCCTTCGCCTACTTTGAAGTAGGTGAAGGAAACGATTTCAGCGCCGGCTTTCTTGGCCAGTTCACCGACCTTGATTTCCGGGTTCTTGACGAACGCTTGCTCAACCAGGCTGGCTTCAGCCAGGAACTTGCTGATACGACCACCAACCATCTTCTCGGCGATTTCAGCAGGTTTGCCTTTCAGCTTGTCTTCGTTCAGTTGCATGAAGACATTCTTCTCGCGCTCGATCGCTTCCGGGGAAACGTCCGAAGGCAGCAGGAACTCAGGGTTGGTCGCTGCCACGTGCATCGCGATGTCTTTGGCCAGCTCTGCATCGCCGCCCTTGAGGACGACAACCACACCGATCTTGTTGCCGTGCAGGTACGAACCCAGAACGTCGCCTTCGATGCGCGCCAGACGACGGATGTTGACGTTCTCGCCAACCTTGCCGACCAGCACCAGACGATCAGCTTCCATCGCTTCAACCAGAGGCTCAACGGTGGTCAGCTTGTCAGCGAAGGCTTTCTCGACGCTTTTAGCGACGAATGCCTTGAAGTCATCCTGCAGAGCCAGGAAGTCGGTCTGGGAGTTGACTTCGATCAGGACTGCGGCTTTGCCGTCGTCCTTGATGGCGATGGCGCCTTCAGCAGCAACGTTGCCTGCTTTTTTGGCTGCCTTGATTGCGCCCGAAGCACGCATATCGTCGATGGCTTTCTCGATGTCGCCGCCAGCCTTGGTCAAGGCCTTTTTGCAATCCATCATGCCTTCGCCGGTACGCTCGCGCAGTTCTTTGACCAACGCTGCAGTAATCTCTGCCATTTCAAAATCCTCTTGGATAGGTCTTCAACCATTCCACCCGCAATGCGGGCGTTCAAATTCTTGAAAATCCATGGTGACTGCTGCACATGACAATAAGATCGATGGCGGCGTCAGATGGTTTTCGAGGTGGCAAAAAGGGGGCCAAGCCCCCTTTTTGCGTACTGAGTCAACGCCAGGCGTTTGTTACTCAGCCTTCAACAGTTGCCGCTGGAGCTTCTTCAGCGTAAACGTCGGTACCGCCGCCATTGTTGTTGCGACCGCGGATCACAGCGTCAGCCATCGAACCCATGTACAACTGGATGGCGCGGATTGCGTCATCGTTGCCCGGGATGATGTAGTCAACGCCTTCAGGGCTGCTGTTGGTGTCGACAACGCCGATGACCGGGATACCCAGCTTGTTGGCTTCGGTGATCGCGATGCGCTCGTGATCAACGTCGATAACGAACAGAGCGTCTGGCAGACCGCCCATGTCCTTGATACCACCCAGGCTACGATCCAGCTTTTCCAGATCGCGAGTGCGCATCAGCGCCTCTTTCTTGGTCAGCTTGGTGAAAGTGCCGTCTTCTGCCTGGACTTCGAGATCACGCAGACGCTTGATGGAAGCGCGGATGGTCTTGAAGTTGGTCAGCATGCCGCCCAACCAGCGGTGATCGACGTACGGCGAACCGCAACGTGCTGCTTCTTCAGCAACGATCTTGCCAGCGGAACGCTTGGTGCCGACGAACAGAATCTTGTTTTTGCCCTGAGCCAGGCGCTCAACGAAAGTCAAAGCTTCGTTGAACATAGGCAGGGTTTTTTCAAGGTTGATGATGTGAATCTTGTTGCGCGCGCCGAAAATGTATTTACCCATTTTCGGGTTCCAGTAACGGGTCTGGTGACCGAAGTGCACACCGGCCTTCAGCATATCGCGCATGTTGACTTGGGACATGATAGTTCCTTGATAAGTCGGGTTAGGCCTCCACGTATCCCAATGACCAACCAGCGGCTTGAGCCGAAGGCACCCAGGTCATCGTGTCGACACGTGTGTGGGTTAGAGCTTTCGGGGCAGACCCCGTAAAGCGGCGCATTTTATATCACAAAAAACCGGATAACGGAACTCGAAATAAGAGCCTGTTTTCCCGACGCTTTTGCCTCCCTCGTGCGAGCCGTCAGGCACCCTGCCTGCTCGATGGGAGAAGGGATGATAACCCGCCTGACGACGGTCTGGTAGAATCGCGTTTTTTCCGTATCAAGCCGTGGCTGCGCCGCGCCGAGAGAGCCTGTTTAATGACCGTGACACTGAAAACCCCCGAAGACATCGAAAAGATGCGAATTGCCGGCCGCCTGGCTGCCGACGTGCTGGAAATGATCGGCGCCCATGTAAAGCCTGGCGTAACCACCGACGAACTGGACCGCCTCTGCCACGATTACATCGTCAACGAGCAGAAAGCCATTCCGGCGCCGCTGAATTACAAGGGTTTCCCGAAATCCATCTGTACCTCGATCAACCATGTCGTCTGCCACGGCATTCCGAACGAGAAGCCGCTCAAGAATGGTGACGTGCTGAACATCGACGTGACGGTCATCAAGGACGGCTACCACGGTGATACCAGCAAGATGTTCCACGTGGGCAAGGTGCCTGAGTGGGCCGAGCGTTTGTCCCGCGTCACCCAAGAGTGCCTTTATAAAGGCATCGAAGTGGTCAAGCCCGGTGCGCGCCTGGGCGATATCGGCGAAGTGATCCAGAAACATGCCGAAAAGAACGGCTTCTCCATCGTCCGCGAATACTGCGGCCACGGCATCGGCAGGGTCTTCCACGAAGAGCCGCAAATTCTGCACTACGGCGAGGCCGGTAAAGGAATGGAGCTCAAGGAAGGCATGACCTTCACCATCGAACCGATGATCAATCAGGGCAAGGCTGACACCCGCTTGCTGGGCGACGGCTGGACAGCCATCACCAAGGACCGCAAGCTGTCGGCGCAGTGGGAGCACACCATTCTGGTGACCGCGACCGGCTACGAAATATTCACCCTGCGCAGCGATGACACCATCGCCCGCACCTCGGCCTGATCGCGAAGTCACTTGCGATCAGCGTCGGTACAGCCAGCACGGTCGGTTTAGCACGGTCGGTATAGATAGAAGGAAAGCAGTTCGATGCCGCAGGTGGACCCAGATTTGTTCGATCGCGGCCAGTTTCAGGCCGAGCTGGCGCTGAAGGCCAGCCCCATACCCGCCTTCAAGAAAGCCATCCGTCAGGCGCGCGAGGTGCTGGACGGACGCTTCAAGTCAGGCCGTGAAATTCGCCGCCTGATCGAAGACCGCGCCTGGTTCGTCGATAACATCCTGCAGCAGGCCTGGGATCAGTTCGACTGGAGCGAAGACGCCGACATCGCCCTGCTGGCGGTCGGCGGCTACGGTCGCGGCGAACTGCACCCCTACTCCGACATTGATCTGCTGATCCTGCTGGACAGCGCCGACCATGAGGTTTTCCGCGATTCCATCGAGCGTTTTCTGACGCTGCTGTGGGACATCGGCCTGGAGGTCGGTCAGAGCGTGCGTTCGGTGGACGAATGCGTCACCGAGGCACGGGCCGATCTCACCGTCATTACGAATTTGATGGAGAGCCGCACGATTGCCGGCCCCGAGCGACTGCGTCAACGCATGCTCGCCGTCACCAGCACCCGCGAAATGTGGCCGAGCAAGGAGTTCTTCCTGGCCAAACGCGCCGAGCAGAAGAACCGTCATCACAAATATTTCGACACTGAGTACAACCTTGAGCCCAACGTCAAAGGCTCGCCCGGCGGGCTGCGGGATATTCAGACCATTCTCTGGGTTGCCCGTCGCCAGTACGGCACGCTGAATCTGCACGCACTGGCCGACGAGGGTTTTCTGCTGGAGAGCGAAAACGCGCTGCTGGCGTCCTCCCAGGAATTTCTGTGGAAGGTCCGTTATGCGCTGCACATGCTGGCCGGTCGTTCCGAAGACCGACTGCTGTTCGATTACCAGACCAGCATCGCGCGCCTGCTGGGTTACGAAGACAGTGACGCCAAGCTGGCCATAGAGCGCTTCATGCAGAAGTACTACCGGGAGGTCATGAGCATTGCGCAGCTCAGCGACCTGATCATCCAGCACTTCGAAGAAGTGATTCTCGCGGACGATGAAGGCACGGTCACCGAGACGATCAACTCGCGCTTCCAGCTGCATGACGGCTACATCGAGGCGACTCATCCAAACGTTTTCAAGCGCACGCCGTTCGCGATGCTCGAGATCTTCGTGCTGATGGCGCAGCGCCCGGAAATAAAAGGCGTGCGCGCCGACACCATCCGGCTGCTGCGGGAACACCGCTACCTGATCAACGACGATTTCCGCAACGATATCCGCAACACCAGCCTGTTCATCGAGTTGTTCAAATGCGAGATCGGCATCCACCGCAACCTGCGGCGGATGAACCGTTACGGCATTCTCGGGCTGTACCTGCCAGAGTTCGGCCACATCGTCGGGCAAATGCAGCACGACCTGTTCCACATCTACACGGTCGACGCCCATACGCTGAACCTGATCAAGCACCTGCGTAAGCTGCAATACACGCAGGTGTCAGAGAAATTCCCGCTGGCCAGCAAGCTCATGGCCAGACTGCCCAAGCCCGAGCTTATTTATCTGGCCGGGCTGTACCACGACATCGGCAAGGGCCGCGGCGGCGATCATTCGGAACTGGGCGCGGTGGATGCCGAAGCGTTCGGCATTCGTCATCACCTGCCCCACTGGGACACCCAACTGATTGTCTGGCTGGTGCAGAACCATCTGGTGATGTCGACCACCGCCCAGCGCAAGGACTTGTCCGACCCGCAGGTGATTCACGACTTCGCCCAGTTCGTCGGCGATGAAGTGCATCTGGACTACCTCTACGTGCTGACCATCGCCGACATCAACGCGACCAATCCGACGCTGTGGAACTCGTGGCGGGCCAGCCTGTTGCGCCAGCTGTACACCGAGACCAAGCGCGCACTCAAGCGTGGGCTGGAGAATCCGGTCGACCGCGAGGAGCAGATCCGTCGCACCCAAAGCGCCGCCCTGGATATTCTGGTGCGCAGCGGCACTGATCCCGACGACGTCGAGCAATTGTGGTCGCAACTGGGTGATGACTATTTCCTGCGTCACACCGCAGGTGACGTGGCCTGGCACAGCGACGCGATTTTGCAGCAGCCGGCCGATGGCGGCCCGTTGGTGCTGATCAAGGAAACCACCCAGCGCGAGTTTGAAGGCGGCACGCAGATATTCATTTATGCGCCCGACCAGCATGACTTCTTTGCCGTGACCGTGGCGGCGATGGACCAGCTGAACCTGAACATTCACGACGCCCGGGTCATCACCTCCACCAGCCAGTTCACCCTCGACACCTACATCGTGCTCGACAGTGAAGGCGGTTCGATCGGTGAAAACCCGGAGCGCATCAAGGCCATTCGTGAAGGGCTGACCGAGGCGCTGCGCAACCCCGACGATTACCCGACGATCATCAAACGCCGGGTACCGCGTCAGCTCAAGCACTTTGCCTTCGCGCCTGTGGTGACGATTTCCAACGACGCGCAACGGCCAGTCACGGTGCTGGAACTCAGCGCGCCGGATCGCCCCGGGCTGCTGGCGCGACTGGGCAAGATCTTCCTGGAGTTCGATCTGTCACTGCAGAACGCCAAGATCGCCACGTTGGGCGAGCGCGTGGAAGACGTGTTCTTCCTGACCGATGAAAACCACCAGCCGCTGTCCGATCCGCAGCTGTGCCGACGCCTGCAGGATGAAATCGTCGAACAGCTCAGCGTCAATCCCGAGCCCGGCAGCGAGTTGCGCATCAGCATTTGAACCGGCCAGGACGGCCAGCCATACCGACTTGATTCAACGGCGCCCTGCCACATCGTGAACACGAGTGCGGGCGCCCAGCCTTGAGAACGATTCGACATGAATAACGCCCTGCAGCAGCTTCAGCCCTACCCTTTCGAGAAACTCCGCGCTTTGCTCGGTGCCGTCACGCCGAATCCGGACAAACGTCCGATCGCTCTGTCGATCGGCGAACCCAAGCACAAGTCGCCAGAGTTCGTGGCCAAGGCGCTGGCCGACAACCTCGATCAGATGGCGGTCTACCCGACCACGGCCGGGATTCCTGCGCTGCGTGAAGCCATCGCTCACTGGTGCGAGCGCCGTTTCAGCGTGCCGGCCGGCTGGCTGGATGCGGCGAAACATGTGCTGCCGGTCAACGGCACCCGCGAGGCGCTGTTTGCCTTTACCCAGACGGTCGTCAATCGCGCTGACAACGGTTTGGTGATCAGCCCTAACCCGTTTTACCAAATCTATGAGGGCGCGGCGTTTCTGGCCGGCGCCACTCCGCACTATCTGCCTTGCCTGGCCGAACATGGGTTCAACCCGGATTTCGACGCCGTCAGCGCTGATGTCTGGGACCGCTGCCAGATTCTGTTTCTGTGCTCGCCGGGCAACCCGACCGGTGCGCTGATCCCGCTGAAAACCCTGAAGAAGCTCATTGCGCTGGCCGACAAGCACGATTTCGTGATCGCGGCCGACGAGTGCTACAGCGAGCTGTATTTCGACGAAGCGACCCCGCCGGCCGGGCTGCTCAGCGCCTGCGCGGAACTGGGTCGCCAGGATTTCAAGCGCTGCGTGGTGTTCCACAGCCTGTCCAAGCGTTCGAACCTGCCGGGCCTGCGTTCAGGTTTTGTCGCAGGCGATGCCGACATTCTCAAGGCGTTTCTGCTCTATCGCACCTACCACGGCTGCGCAATGCCGGTGCAAACGCAACTGGCAAGCATCGCGGCCTGGAGCGACGAAGAACACGTGCGCGCCAACCGCACGCTGTACCGGGAGAAGTTTGACGCTGTGCTGGAAATCCTCAGCCCGGTCATGGACGTGCAGCGCCCCGACGGCGGCTTCTATCTGTGGCCCAACGTCGGGACTGATGACGCGAAGTTCTGCCGTGATCTGTTC
This sequence comes from Pseudomonas sp. CFBP 8772, assembly GCF_014841665.1. Lineage (NCBI taxonomy): Bacteria > Pseudomonadati > Pseudomonadota > Gammaproteobacteria > Pseudomonadales > Pseudomonadaceae > Pseudomonas > Pseudomonas sp. CFBP 8772. Next base: position 181,796 of record NZ_JACYUI010000004.1, read on the forward strand.
GTCACTGAACACGTGACCGTGGTACCGGGGTCATACCTGTCCCGGGACGTCGACGGCTTCAACCCCGGCGCCGGCCGCGTGCGCATGGCACTGGTCGCACCGCTGGCCGAGTGCATCGAAGCCGCCGAGCGCATCCGGGATTTCGTCACGAGCCGCTGATACCTGTCTTGCTGAGGCGTTATTCGTGCCTCAGTGCGCCAGACCCAGATTGGCTTCGTTGAGATCGAGTTCCGCCAGCACCAGGCGCAGCACGTCATCGCCGATCTGGTGATGACGGTGCAGGTTGTAAAGCTCCAGACGCTGGGCACGCAGGGCGTTGAGGCGCATGCGTTTCTCCAGTTGGTCCATCTGGAAGGCCAGCGCCTGGGCCTCGGCGGTGTCGTTGAATATATCCAGACGCTGGCGGTATTCGGACATGATCCGCGCCTTTACTTCTATCGCGAGCACCGCCTGCGCAGCCTCGGGTGAATCCGTGGCTGCGGGGATCGCTTCGCTCTCCAGTGTCTTGATTGCCGCCTGAGCCGTCCGTTTCCAGGCATCCCGCACTTCGCGCTTCATGCGCGTGTCCGGCTCATTGACCTGCCCACGCAGCAGCAGCGGCAAGCCAATGCTCGCCGACACCAGCGACAGCAGGATCACCCCTGCCGCGATGAAAATCAGCAAATCACGCTCGGGAAAGTCGACGCCGGCGCTGATCAGCAGCGGCACCGACAACGTACCCGCGAGCGTGACTGCACCGCGCACCCCGCCCACCGTCAGCAGCAATGAAGAACGGGTCGACAGATCCAGCGTGCCGTCGCCCCTGCCGCGCCAGCGCCGAATCTGGATCATCAGCCGCCAGACGCTCTGCACCCAGATGTAACGCAACACCGCCAGCACGACGAAAATCGCCAGCACATCCAGGCAACGCCACAACAGTGTCGGCCACAGGGTCGCTTCGTGGTGGGTAACGGCGGTAATGATGTCCGGCAGTTGCAAGCCCAGCAGCAGGAAGATCAGGCCGTTGAAGGCAAACTCCAGGAGGGTCCACACGCTGCGATTGAGCAGTCGAGTGGTGGTCTGGCGGGGCAGCAGATCGACCCAGCTTTGCATCATCCCCGCCGCCACCGCCGAGAGAATGCCGGACAGTTCAAGGCGCTCGGCCAGGACGTAAGCGGCGAACGGCAGCAGCAACATGAAGACAACGTGGGTCGCCGGATCATCCCAGCCCCGGGTGATCATCCGGCTGCGCAGACGCCCCACCACCCAACTGAGCGCAACGCCCACGGCCAGACCGCCACACGCCACCAGCACAAAATTCAGGCTGGCATCGGTCAGGGAGAACACGCCTGTGATGGCAGCTGCGAGGGCAAACTTAAAGGTGACCAGGCCGGTGGCGTCGTTCATTAATGCCTCGCCCTGGAGCATGCGCATGATCGGCGCGGGCAGCCGGTCCTGGGCGATGGCCGAGACCGCCACGGCGTCGGTCGGGGACAGCACCGCGGCCAAGGCAAAGGCGACAGGCAAGGGAATGGAAGGCAGCAGCCAGTGGATGAAGTAACCGGCGCCGATCACGGTAAAAATCACCAGCCCGACCGCGAGGGTCAGGATTGCGCCGCGATAGCGCCAGAGATCGCGCTTGGGCATGCGCCAGCCATCGGAAAACAGCAGCGGCGGCAGGAACAGAAACAGGAACAGCTCAGGGTCGAGCGCCACGTGCAGGCCCAGCGTCGGCCAGGCGAGCAAGGCGCCCGCGGCGATCTGCACCAGCGGCAACGGCAGCGGAATCACCCGGGCCAGCAATCGCGAGACACCTACCAGCGTCAACAAGATAAGGACGGTATAGGCTGTTTGCATTGCGTGTTTCCCCAAGCGTGTGGCACATGACTGACATCGGCAACAGACCCGATGCGTCAGGCAAAGTGCCCCTCATAGCGGCTGCAAGGGATCATGGGCTTCTGATACATCCCTGATAGCCGGCCATTGTCGCCCCAGGTCACGCCGCGCAAACCCACCTCGAACGGACAAAGCGTCGGCCCGCCGCGCTTACCCGGCGTGTACGTGGCATAATCCTCCACCGTTTTTTTCAACCGTCCCGAAAGGAGCAGGCCGATGGCCAAGGAAACCCACACGTTGCACCTGTTTGGGATCAGGGCTTGCGACACAATGAAGAAGGCGCGCACCTGGCTCGATGAAAAATCGGTGAATTACGATTTCCACGACTACAAGACCCAGGGCATTGATCGGGACCACCTGACCCGTTGGTGCAACGAGCATGGCTGGCAGACGGTCCTCAACCGCGCCGGCACGACCTTTCGCAAACTGGACGAGGCGCAGAAAGCCGACCTCGACCAGGAAAAGGCCATTGAGCTGATGCTCGCCCAGCCCTCGATGATCAAACGCCCGGTGCTGGATCTTGGCGAAAAAACCCTGATTGGCTTTAAACCCGAACTGTACGCTGCGGCTATCGCCTGATTGAGATAGCCCTAAATAACGAGGTATCTGCATGTCCACTTCTCTATTCAGCCTGGCCTTTGGCGTTGGCACACAAAACCGTCAAGGCACCTGGCTGGAAGTTTTCTACGCCCTGCCGCTGCTCAACCCGTCGGCTGAAATCGTCGCCGCCATCGCGCCGATCCTGGGCTACACCGGTGGCAATCAGGCCATCGCATTCAACACTGATCTGTCCTCGCGTCTGGCCAATGCACTCAAGGGTATCGACGACACCCAGGCCGCACTGCTGACCCGACTCGCCGAAAGCCACAACCCGCTGGTTGCCACGCTGCTGGCTGAAGACGCCGCGCTGACCTCCACCCCTGAGGCTTACCTCAAGCTGCATTTGCTGTCCCATCGTCTTGTCAAGCCCCACGGTTTGAGCCTCGCCGGCGTGTTCCCCCTGCTGCCGAACGTCGCGTGGACCAGCCAGGGCGCCATCGACCTGGGCGAACTGGCCGAGCGTCAGTTGGAAGCTCGCCTGAAAGGCCACTTTCTGGAGGTCTTCTCGGTGGACAAATTCCCGAAAATGACCGACTACGTCGTGCCGGCCGGTGTGCGCATCGCTGACACGGCGCGCGTGCGTCTGGGCGCCTACATCGGCGAAGGCACCACCGTGATGCACGAAGGTTTCGTCAACTTCAACGGCGGCACCGAAGGCCCGGGCATGATCGAAGGTCGCGTGTCGGCTGGCGTATTCGTCGGCAAGGGTTCGGACCTGGGCGGCGGCTGCTCGACCATGGGCACGCTGTCGGGCGGCGGCAACATGGTGATCAAGGTCGGCGAAGGCTGCCTGATCGGCGCGAACGCCGGCATCGGCATTCCGTTGGGCGATCGCAACACCGTTGAAGCCGGTCTGTACGTCACCGCCGGCACCAAAGTGGCGCTGCTGGACGACAAAAACGAGCTGGTCAAAGTCGTGAAGGCCCGTGAGCTGGCCGGTCAACCGGACCTGCTGTTCCGTCGCAACTCGCAGACCGGCGCGGTGGAGTGCAAATCCCACAAGTCGGCCATCGAGCTGAACGAAGCGCTGCACGCTCACAACTGATCGATGCTGCGTGCGGGTTCGGTTTCCTTCAGGGGCCGAACCCGCCTCAACGAGCGTGACTGATATGCCCCTCATTTCCCCCTGGCGCGCTGACTTTCCGGCCATCGACGCCCTGCAACGGCAAGGCCAGACCTACCTGGACAGCGCCGCCACCGCACAAAAACCCCAAGCCCTGATCGACGCCACGGTGCATTACTACGCCAATGGCGCGGCGAACGTGCATCGCGCCCAGCACCTGCCGGGCGCCATGGCGACCCAGGCCTTCGAGGACACGCGGCGCAAGGCCGGCGAATGGCTGAATGCCGGCGCATCGGGGCAAATCGTTTTTACCCACGGCGCCACCTCCGCGTTCAACCTGCTCGCCTATGGCCTGGAGCACGTGTTTCAGGCCGGCGACGAGATTGTCATCAGCGCGCTGGAGCACCACGCCAATCTGTTGCCCTGGCAGCAACTGGCCCTGCGTCGCGACCTGAAGCTGGTGGTCCTGCCCGTCACCGAGGCGGGTGTGATTGATGTTGAGGCCGCCGCCGAACTCATCACTCCAGGCACCCGATTGCTGGCAGTCAGCCAGTTGTCCAACGTGCTCGGCACCTGGCAGCCGGTCCGGCAGCTCGTCGCGCTGGCCCAGGCACAGGGCGCGCTGACGGTGATTGATGGCGCCCAAGGCGTCGTCCATGGCCGACACGATGTGCAGGACATCGGCTGCGACTTCTATGTGTTTTCCAGCCACAAGCTCTATGGCCCGGACGGCGTGGGAGTGCTATTCGGCCGACATCAGGCGCTGGCACAGTTGCAGCATTGGCAGTTCGGCGGCGAAATGGTCCTGCAGACCGGTTACCAGACGGCTACGTTTCGTCCTGCACCGCTGGGCTTCGAGGCGGGCACGCCGCCCATCAGCGCGGTGATCGGCCTCGGCGCGACGCTGGATTATCTCAACGCACTCAATCAATCCGCTGTCACCGAATACGAAGCCCGCCTGCATGAGCGGCTGCGCGCCGGGCTGATGCTGCGCGACGGCGTACGAGTGCTGGGCGATCCCCACGTGGCGCTGGTGAGTTTCATCGTCGAGGGCGTGCACAACGCCGATCTTGCGCACCTGCTGACCGAGCAAGGGGTTGCCGTTCGCGCCGGTCACCACTGCGCCATCCCGTTGATCAGTGGTTTAGGCCTCTCTGGGGCAATCCGCGTGTCGCTGGGGCTGTACAACGATTCCGATGATCTGGAGCGGTTTTTCATCGCACTGGATCAAGCGTTGGAGCTGTTGCGATGAGCCTGCCGTCCGATGCGCATGCGGCGCTGGAGACCTTCAACGGGTCATTGAGCTGGGAGCAGCGCGCACGGTTGCTGATGCAATGGGGTGATCGGCTGCCGCCCATGAGCGACGAAGAAAAAACCGACGAGCATCGGGTGGACGGCTGCGAGAGCAAGGTCTGGCTGATGGGCGACGTGATCGACGGGCACTGGCAGTTCCGCGCTGCCAGCGATGCGCGGTTGATTCGGGGGCTGGTGGCATTGCTGCTGGCTAGGGTCAACGGCCTGTCGTTGCAAGAACTGCAGCAGGTGGATCTGGTTGAGTGGTTCACGCAGTTGGGATTGACCCGTCAGCTGTCCCCCTCCCGCAGCAACGGGCTGAATGCCGTGTTGCAGAAGATGCGACAGCTGGCCGGCTGAGACCGCTTACCCAGCCGTCAGGCCGCAGGCTGCTCCTTGGTCCGCTCCGACGGGCGTCGCACGCCGGCGACGATTTTGTCCACGGCCTTGGTCGCGGCGACCATCCCGAACGTGGCGGTGACCATCATGACCGCGCCAAAACCACCCGCGCAGTCCAGCTTCACGCCGTCGCCGACGAAGCTTTTCTGGAGGCAAATGCTGCCGTCCGGTTTCGGATAGCGCAGTTGCTCGGTGGAGAACACGCACGGCACGCTGTAATGGCGGGTGACGGTGCGAGAAAAGCCGTAGTCCCGGCGCAGGGTCGAACGCACTTTGGACGCCAGCGGATCGTTGAATGTCCGGTTGAGGTCGCAGACCTGAATCAGGGTCGGGTCGATCTGCCCACCCGCGCCGCCGGTGGTAATGATCTGGATCTTGCGGCGCTTGCACCAGGCGATGAGTGCCGCTTTGGCGTTGACGCTGTCGATGCAATCGAGCACGCAGTCGATGTCCGGCGTGATGTATTCGGCCATGGTCTCTCGGGTGACGAAGTCGGCGACGGCGTGGACCACGCAATCGGGATTGATCTCCCGCAGACGGTCGGCCATGACTTCGACCTTGGCGCGGCCAACGGTGCTGCTCAGGGCGTGCAACTGGCGGTTGCTGTTGCTGACGCACACGTCGTCCAGGTCAAACAGGGAAATCTCGCCCACGCCACAGCGCGCCATGGCTTCCGCCGCCCAGGAACCCACGCCGCCGATGCCGACCACTGCCACGTGGGCCGCGCGCAGGCGTTCCAGGCCCTCGATGCCGTACAGGCGGGCGACGCCAGCGAAACGCGGATCTTCTGTGCTCATGACCAATACCCCAAAAAACCGGCGCGCATTATAGGCCCTGACGGCGATTCGCAAAGCGCTGAGTTGCAGGCGTTTGGTCTGAAAGTCAGCGCTTTCCCGGCAGGCCCGCAGAGAGCTGGCAACGTCGCACATGCGAGGCCGAACAGAACTTGAACACGTGTCGGTTGCCAAAGTTTCGGCCCGCTGTACCCTGTCACTCCTCCCCGTTCCCCTTTTGGAACCTGAAGCACCTATGTCATCGCGTAAATTTGGACTCAACCTCGTTGTCGTCGTGGCGATCGCTGCGCTGTTCACCGGCTTCTGGGCGCTGATCAACCGCCCCGTCACCGCCCCCAACTGGCCTGAACAGATCTCCGGCTTTTCCTATTCGCCTTTCCGGCTGGGACAGAATCCGCAGAAGGATCTCTACCCGTCCGACGAAGAAATGCGTCAGGACCTGGAGCTGATGAGCAAGCAGACGGACAACATCCGTATCTACTCGGTGGACGGCACGCTCAAGGACATCCCCAAGCTGGCCGAGGAGTTCGGCCTGCGGGTGACCCTCGGCATCTGGATCAGTCCGGACCTGGAGCGAAACGAGCGCGAAATCACCACGGCGATCGAACTGGCGAACACCTCGCGCAGCGTCGTTCGCGTGGTGGTCGGCAACGAAGCGCTGTACCGCGAAGAGATCAAACCCAAGGACCTGATGGCCGCCCTCGACCGCGTGCGCGCCGCCGTCAAAGTCCCGGTGACCACGTCCGAGCAGTGGCATATCTGGGAGAAGTACCCGGAACTGGCCAAGCACGTTGACCTGGTCGCCGCGCACATCCTGCCGTACTGGGAATACATCCCGATGGATAAGGCCGGGCAGTACGTGCTCGACCGCGCCCGCGAATTGAAACGCATGTTCCCGAAAAAACCGCTGCTGCTCTCTGAAGTCGGCTGGCCAAGCAACGGCCACATGCGTGGCGGTGCGGACGCCACCCAGGCGGATCAAGCGGTTTACCTGCGCACGCTGGTCAACAAGCTCAACCGTCAGGGCTTCAACTACTTCGTGATCGAGGCCTTCGACCAGCCGTGGAAAGCCAGCGACGAAGGCTCTGTCGGGGCGTATTGGGGCGTTTACAACGCTGCCCGCCAGCAGAAATTCAATTTCGAAGGCCCGGTCGTGGCGATCCCGCAGTGGCGCGTGCTCGCGATCGGCTCGGCGGTATTGGCGATGCTGGCCCTCGCCTTGCTGCTGATTGATGGCTCGGCGCTGCGTCAGCGTGGCCGGACATTCCTGACCTTCATCGCCTTCCTGTGCGGCTCGGTTCTGGTGTGGATCGGCTACGACTACAGTCAGCAATACAGCACCTGGTTCAGCCTGCTCGTAGGATTTTTACTGGCACTGGGCGCGTTCGGTGTTTTCATCGTGCTGCTGACCGAGGCGCACGAACTGGCCGAAGCGGTGTGGACGCACAAGCGCCGCCGCGAATTCCTGCCCGTTGAAGGGGATTCGGCCTACAGACCGAAAGTCTCTATCCACGTGCCCTGCTACAACGAGCCGCCGGAGATGGTCAAACAGACCCTCAACGCACTGGCCGCACTGGATTACCCGGATTTCGAAGTGTTGCTGATCGACAACAACACCAAGGACCCCGCCGTATGGGAGCCGGTCAAGGCCCACTGCGAAATGCTCGGCCCGCGCTTCAAGTTTTTCCACGTCGCACCGCTGGCCGGGTTCAAGGGCGGCGCCCTCAACTACCTGATCCCGCACACCGCGCCGGACGCCGAAGTGATTGCCGTGATCGACTCGGACTACTGCGTTGATCGCAACTGGCTCAAGCACATGGTCCCGCACTTCGCCGATCCGAAAATCGCTGTGGTGCAATCGCCCCAGGACTACCGCGACCAGCACGAAAGCGCGTTCAAGAAGCTCTGCTACTCCGAATACAAAGGCTTCTTCTACATCGGCATGGTGACCCGCAACGACCGCGACGCGATCATTCAGCACGGCACCATGACCATGACCCGTCGCTCGGTTCTGGAAGAACTGGGCTGGGCGGACTGGTGCATCTGCGAAGACGCCGAGCTGGGCCTGCGCGTGTTCGAAAAAGGCTATTCGGCGGCGTACGCCCACAACAGCTTCGGCAAGGGCCTGATGCCCGACACCTTCATCGACTTCAAAAAGCAGCGTTTCCGCTGGGCGTATGGCGCGATTCAGATCATCAAGCGTCACGCCGCCAGCCTGCTGCGCGGCAAAGACACCGAACTGACCCGTGGCCAGCGTTATCACTTCCTCGCGGGGTGGCTGCCGTGGGTGGCCGATGGCATGAACATCTTCTTCACGGTTGGCGCATTGCTCTGGTCGTCGGCGATGATCATCGTGCCCAACCGGGTTGACCCGCCGCTGCTGATTTTCGCGATCCCGCCGCTGGCGCTGTTCTTCTTCAAGGTCGGCAAGATCATCTTCCTTTACCGTCGCGCCGTGGGCGTGAACCTCACGGATGCGTTCTATGCGGCCCTCGCGGGGCTGGCGCTGTCTCACACCATCGCCAAAGCGGTGCTCTACGGGTTCTTCACCACCAGCATCCCGTTCTTCCGCACCCCGAAAAACGCCGAAAGCCATGGCTTGCTGGTGGCGATTTCCGAGGCCCGCGAAGAGCTGTTCATCATGCTGATGCTGTGGGGCGCCGCGCTGGGCATCTGTCTGGTGCAGGGCCTGCCGAGCAACGACATGCGCTTCTGGGTCATCATGCTGCTGGTGCAGTCGCTGCCGTACCTCGCGGCGCTGATCATGGCGTTTCTGTCTTCGCTGCCGAAACCAAAACCGGCAGACGAACCCGCTACTGCCTGAAACAATGGGGCGCTGTACTAAACGGCGGCCTTCGGGTCGCCGTTTTGCTTTAAGCTATTCGCCGGTTTATCGCCTTGCCTTCACTCAATATCTCGGACTTTTCATGACAGCCCCAGCCGACCTCTCGCCCACGCTGCAACTCGCCTGCGACCTGATCCGTCGCCCATCCGTCACGCCACTGGACGCCGACTGCCAGGCCGTGATGATGAAACGCCTGAGCGATGCCGGTTTTGCCCTGGAGCCTATGCGTATTCAGGATGTGGATAACTTCTGGGCCACCCACGGCAGCCAGGAGGGTCCGGTGCTGTGTTTTGCCGGTCACACCGACGTCGTGCCGACCGGCCCGGTTCAGGCCTGGCAGAACGATCCGTTCAGCGCGCTGATCGACGAAGACGGCATGCTCTGCGGCCGTGGCGCGGCGGACATGAAAGGCAGCCTGGCGTCGATGATTGTCGCCACCGAGCGTTTCGTTGCCGACCACCCGAACCATAAGGGCAAGATTGCCTACCTGATCACCAGCGACGAAGAAGGCCCGGCCCACCACGGCACCAAAGCGGTGGTCGAGCGCTTGGCGGCGCGCAAGGAGCGTCTCGACTGGTGCATCGTCGGCGAACCGTCGAGCACGACACTGGTGGGCGATGTGGTCAAGAACGGCCGTCGCGGCTCACTGGGCGCAACCCTCACCGTCAAAGGCATTCAGGGCCACGTCGCCTACCCGCATCTGGCGAAGAACCCTATTCATCTGGCAGCACCTGCGCTGGCCGAGCTGGCCGCCGAGCACTGGGACAACGGCAATGATTTCTTCCCGCCCACCAGCTTCCAGATTTCCAACCTGAATTCCGGCACCGGCGCGACCAACGTGATCCCGGGGGATCTGGTGGCGGTGTTCAATTTCCGCTTCTCCACCGAATCCACCGTCGAAGACCTCAAGCAGCGCGTGGCCGCTATTCTCGACAAGCATGACCTGGACTGGCACGTGGAATGGGCGCTGTCCGGCCTGCCGTTCCTCACCGAACCGGGTGCGCTGCTGGACGCAGTGTCGGCGAGCATCAAACACGTCACCGGCCGCGACACCCGTGCGTCGACCAGCGGCGGCACGTCGGACGGTCGCTTCATCGCCACCCTCGGTACCCAAGTGGTTGAACTGGGGCCGGTCAATGCGACGATCCATCAGGTCAACGAACGCATCCTCGCCAGCGATCTCGACGTGCTGACCGAGATCTACTACCAGACTCTGGTCAAGTTGCTCGCCTGATGCTGACTTGCCCGATCTGCTCCGCCCCGCTCGATTCAGCGGATAACGGCGTCGTGTGCCCGGCCGGGCACCGCTTCGACCGCGCCCGTCAGGGGTACCTGAACCTGCTGCCCGTGCAGCACAAGAACAGCCGCGACCCTGGCGACAATCAGGCGATGGTCGAGGCGCGCCGCGACTTTCTCAACGCGGGGCATTACGCACCGGTGGCCAAACGGCTGGCAGAACTGGCTGCCGAGCGCGCCCCCGCGCATTGGCTCGACATCGGTTGCGGCGAGGGTTATTACACCGCGCAGATCGCCCAGGGCCTGCCCAACGCTGACGGCTATGCGCTGGACATCTCTCGCGAAGCGGTGAAGCGCGCCTGCAAACGTGACCCGAAGATCACTTGGTTGATTGCCAGCATGGCCCGCGTGCCGCTGCCGGATGCGAGCATGCAGTTCATCGCCAGCGTGTTCAGCCCGCTCGACTGGGCCGAGGCCAAGCGTCTGCTGTCGCCGGGCGGCGGCCTGATGCGTGTAGGACCGACCAATGATCACCTGATGGAATTGCGCCAGCGCCTGTACGACGAAGTCCGCGATTACAGCGATGACAAGCACCTGGCGCTGGTGCCGGAAGGCATGAGCCTGCAGCACAGCGAAACCCTGCGCTTCACCCTGACACTGGTGGACGGCCAGGCCCGCGCCAATCTGCTCGCCATGACGCCCCACGGCTGGCGCGCCAGTGCTGAACGCCGCGCGAACGTTGTCGATCAGGCCGAGCCGTTCGAGGTTACGGTGTCCATGCGCTACGATTATTTCGTCCTGAATTGACGGCTTGAAGCACCCGAACAGACTGAATCCGCGAGTGGATTTTCCAGCACAACCAAGAGGCATCCATGCGCCAACCCGATATCGAGATTTACCTGAAAGACGCTGACGTCGACCACAAGGCAATCACCGCCTGGCTCACCGCAGACATCGGCCCTTGCACCGACTGGACACAGAAAGGCCAGACCTGGAAATGCCAAGCGGGCGACGTGCCCGTGACCTGGATTCCCAAGGCCGTCGGCAAGTGGAACAGCCTGTGCCTGGACAGCGACAAAACCCCGTGGGACGACGATATCGCCTGCGCCCGCGCCGCCTTCGCCACGTTGAAAGTCGAAGTGCGCTGCGCGCCGGGGACCTGGGTCGAGGAAGAGAGTGACGCCGAAGCCGATCAATGGATTCGCATCAGCGTTGATGGTGAAGAAGAAATCACCTGGCATACGTCCTGATACGTCATCCCGCCGGGCACCCGCGCCGCTTTGCCCATCCCCACCAGATGCGGCAAACTGGCGGCCTCGCGGGCGTCGCCCCTCTCAGCAGAACTCTATGACCCGTTCCCCGTTTCGCCGTCTTGTATTCGGCACCGTGCGCCGCCTGCTTTACCTCTGGGTGCGCTCGGAGACGATCAACCAGTCGTCTTTCACCCTCAATCTCGACCGCAGCCGCCCGGTTTTCTACGCGCTGCAAAACCCTTCGATGAGCGACCTTGCCGTCCTCGACACCGAGTGCCGCAAGGCCGGTCTGCCGCGCCCGGTACTCTCCGTGGCGGTTGGCAATCTGACCGAGCCGGCTGCGTTTTTCTACCTGACGCCCGAGCCCGACTGGCTGGGCCGCCACGACAAACGCGGCGCGCCACCGACCCTTGAACGTCTGGTCGGCGCAGTCACGCAAAATGCCACGGAAGATGCGCAAATCATTCCGGTCAGCGTGTTCTGGGGCCAGTCCCCGGACAAGGAAGACAGCCCGTGGAAGCTGCTGTTTGCCGATAGCTGGAAGGTGACCGGGCGTCTGCGTCGCTTCGTGACCATTCTGATCCTGGGCCGCAAAACCCGCGTGCAGTTCTCGGCGCCGGTTCATCTGCGTGAGCTGGTCGATCAGAACAAGGGTTACGAGCGCACGGTGCGCATGGCTCAACGCTTGCTGCGTGTGCATTTCCGCAACCTGAAGACCTCCGTCATCGGACCGGACCTTTCGCACCGTCGCCATCTGGTCAAAGGGCTGGTGGCGGACCCGCTGGTCAGGCAGGCCATTCTCGACGAGGCCGCTCGGGAGAAAATCACCGAAGCCAAGGCCCGTGAAAAAGCCCTGCACTACGGCAACGAAATCGCCTCGGACTACACCTACACCGCCATCCGTTTTCTGGAAGTGGTGCTGAGCTGGTTCTGGAACAAGATTTACGACGGCATCAAGGTCAGTCACCTGGAGGGCGTGCAGAACGTCGCCCAGGGCAACGAGATCATTTATGTGCCGTGCCACCGCAGCCACATCGACTACCTGCTGCTGTCGTACCTGCTGTTTCGGAACGGCCTGACCCCGCCGCACATTGCCGCCGGCATCAACCTGAACATGCCGGTGATCGGCGGCCTGTTGCGGCGCGGCGGCGCGTTTTTCATGCGCCGCACGTTCAAGGGTAATCCGCTGTACACCGCGGTGTTCAACGAATACCTGCACACGCTGTTCACCAAAGGTTTCCCGGTGGAGTACTTCGTCGAAGGCGGACGTTCGCGCACCGGGCGCATGTTGCAGCCGAAGACCGGGATGCTGGCGATCACCCTGCGCAGTTTCCTGCGCAACTCGCGCATGCCCATTGTGTTCGTGCCGGTGTACATCGGCTACGAACGCGTGCTGGAAGGCCGGACTTACCTGGGCGAACTGCGCGGTGCGGCAAAGAAGAAAGAGTCGATCTTCGACATCTTCAAAGTCATTGGCGCGCTGAAGCAGCGCTTCGGCCAGGTCTCGGTCAACTTCGGTGAGCCGATCAAGCTGACCGAGTTTCTCGACCATGAGCAGCCGGACTGGCGCACCCAGGAACTGGGCCCGGTGTTCAAACCGGCCTGGCTCAACGAGACCACCCACCGTCTGGGCGAACGCGTGGCACGCCATCTGAACGAAGCGGCGGCGATCAATCCGGTGAATCTGGTGGCGCTGGCGTTGCTGTCGACAGCCAAACACGCGCTGGACGATCAAGCCCTGGCGCGGGTGCTGGATCTGTACCTGACGCTGTTACGCACCGTGCCCTACTCGCCCCATACCACGCTGCCGGACGGCGATGGACGGGCGCTCATCGCGCACGTCAAAGGCATGAACCTGCTCTCGGAACTCAGCGATGCGCTGGGCAAGATTCTGTATCTGGACGAGCAGAATGCCGTCCTGATGACGTACTACCGCAACAACGTGCTGCACATCTTTGCGCTGCCCTCGTTGCTGGCCTGCTTCTTCCAGAGCTCGTCACGCATGAGCCGCGAACAGATTCTGCGGTATACGCGGGCGCTGTACCCGTACCTGCAATCGGAGCTGTTCATCCGCTGGTCGCTGGACGATCTGGATGACGTCATCGATCAGTGGCTGACGGCGTTTGTCGATCAGGGCCTGCTGCGATTCGAGAACGGCGTGTACCTGCGCCCGGCGCCGAGCTCGCGCGCTTTTGTGATGCTGACGGTGCTGTCGCGAGCGATTGCCCAGACTTTGCAGCGTTTCTACATGGCGATTTCCCTGCTGCTCAACAGCGGTCAGCACACGCTCACCGCCGAAGGGCTCGAGGAGTTGTGCACGACGATGGCCCAGCGGCTGTCGATCCTGCACGGCCTGAATGCGCCGGAGTTTTTCGACAAGAGCCTGTTCCGGCATTTCATTCAGACGCTGCTGGATCAGGGCGTTCTGCGCACCGACGCGGCAGGCAAGTTGAGCTATCACGATATGTTGGGGGATCTGGCCGAAGGCGCCGCCAAGCGGGTATTGCCAGCGGAAATCAGGCTGTCGATCCGCCAGGTGGCGTTGCATCGCAGTGATGAAGTCATTGGGGACGCGCCGATCGCCTGAGCGACGACGCACGCCCTCTCACCTGTTTCACCTGACAAGGAACATCACATGAAACACATCCTGCTCACCCTCATGACCACTGTGCTGGCCGCTTGCGCCCATACGCCGGACAACCTGCCGGGCTCGGTGGACGGCGAAGTGTTTTACCTGCAGCGCATGGCGCTTCCGCCAACCGCTACGCTGAAGGTCTCGCTGCAGGACGTGACGCTGGCAGACGCGCCCGCGCAGATCCTCGCCAGCCAGAACGGCCCGATCAAAGGCCAGGTGCCGCTGCCGTTTCAGCTGACCTACGATCAGAAGCAGGTCCAGCCGGGTCACACTTACTCGGTCAGCGCGCGCATCGAGGTGGACGGCAAGTTGCTGATGATCAGCACCGAGCGCTACACGGTGGACCTGACGCTGGACGAAAAACCGCCCGTCAAAATTCGCTTGAGCCCGGCCCGTTAATCGGGCGTGGATCACAGACCGTTGAAAAGGACATTACCCATGCTGCGTCGCTCCCTCTCGTTCACTGGTATATGCGCCGGCCTGCTGTTATCGGCCAGTGCCTTCGCGCTGTCGCTCAATGATCTGTCGCAATCGGACGCCACCGGCGGACTGAAGGATGCCCTCACCCAGAGCGCCCAGGTCGCCGTCAAGCAACTGGGCGTACCAGGTGGGTTCAGCAACAACAAGGATGTTCGCATCGAACTGCCCGGCAGCCTGGGCAAGGTCGCCAAGAAGATGAAACAGTTCGGCATGGGTACTCAGGTCGACCAGCTGGAAACCAGCATGAACCAAGCGGCGGAAGCGGCGATGCCCCAGGCGCGGACGTTGCTGGTCGATGCCGTGAAGAAGATGAGTGTGTCCGACGCCAAAGCCATCCTCAGCGGCGGCAAGGACTCGGCCACCCAGTACCTGAGCACTTCCAGCCGCGAACAGATCCGCGCCAAATTTCTGCCCATCGTCAAGCAGGCCACTGACAAAGTCGGGCTGGCGCAGAAATACAACGCCTTCGCCGGTCAGGCCGCGACGCTGGGCGTGCTGGACGCGAAGAGCTCGAACATCGAAGGCTACGTCACCGAGAAGGCGTTGAACGGCCTGTTCGAAATGATCGCCAAACAGGAAGAAAGCATCCGCGCCAACCCGGCAGCGGCGGCGACCGGTCTGGCGAAGAAAGTGTTCGGCGCGCTGTGAAGGCAAGCGCCCCCGCCGGACCCGGCCGCCCCAAGGATCTGGCCAAGCGCCAGGCCATTCTCGAAGCCGCCAAAAACCTGTTCATCCGCAACGGTTACGCCAACACCAGCATGGACGCCGTCGCCGCTGAGGCCGGGGTCTCCAAGCTCACGGTCTACAGCCACTTCACCGACAAGGAGACTTTGTTCTCCTGCGCAGTGGTTGCTCGCTGCGAGGAGCAGGTCCCGGCGTTATTCGTGGATGTGCCGGTTGATGAGCCCGTTGAAACAGTATTGCTGGGTATTGCCAGAGGGTTTCAAACGCTGATCAACAGCCCGGAGTCCATCGACCTGAACCGTTTGATCATCGCGTTGGGGCCTCAGGCATCATCGCTGACACAGGTGTTCTTCGAAGCAGGACCGCAGCGAGTCCTGCGCGAGCTGGAGCGGTTCCTTCGCAAGCTGAGCGGTAAAAACGGCCTGCATTTCGAATCGCCGCTTGATGCGGCGGGGCATTTTTTGAGTTTGATCAAAGGCGTGCATCATTTCAGGCTTCTCATCGGCACCGGGGAAATACCGGACGAGCGAGCTGCCGACCACCACGCCAGGGACGTGGTGGCGCTGTTCTTGAAGGCGTATCGGGTTTAAGGCTGTAGATTCGATGGCGCGCGCACCGGCCTATTCCCGGCTGAAGCCGGTCCCACTGAACGCAGAGCGTGCATCCGTGGATACTGGCGCCCAGCTTATATTGTGGGACCGGCTTTAGCCGGGAATGCGTCAGGCGTCACACCACAAATCTGATGGTGATCACACCGGCCTCTTCCCGGCTGAAGCCGGTCCTACTGAACGCAGTGCGTGCATCCGCGAATACTGGCGCCCGGCCAATATTGTGGGACCGGCTTTAGCCGGGAATGCGTCAGGGGTCACATCACAAATCTGATGGTGATCACACCGGCCTCTTCCCGGCTGAAGCCGGTCCTACAAGCCGCGCGCGCCTGTGGGACCGGTTTGGGTTCTGTCAACGAGGCTCGTGCATCGGGCAGCCGTTGTGGCTGGCGCGGAAGCCTGAGGACAGCTCGTAGGACGGCTTGCGCACCCGCATGACGCCGCCCAGTGGACGGTGTTCAACCACGCCGTGCCAAGGGCTGAAGGCCATACCCTCGTCGATTTCCTGCTGGCGTTCGTCTGACCAGCTGTCCTGAAGCGGCACCTCGATACGGGCAACCGTCACGAACGGGCTCAGCTCTTCGGACCATTCCACCGAAGCATCTTCAATCGGCATTTTTTCAAGGTCGGTGGCGAGTTGGATACGCACGTCCCAGACCCCTCCCTTGCTCGCAAAGTGACTGCGCACCGCTTCCCGCAAGCCGTCCGGATGGCCATTCAGGTCCACCTTCTGGTCGGTCAACGCGGTGAGTTCAGGGGACACAGGCACCACGCTCAGCTTGGCGTAGTAGCGGCCATAGAGAAACGGCACGATGCTGTTATAGGTCTCCCCGAGCAGGTGGGTCATCGGGTGCCCGCCCAGTGACCTGAGCGTGCCACTCTCCCCTCCCACGGCTTCAACCACCGACTCCAGACCGCGGAAGAAGGCCGACAGCGCTTTCTTCATGTTGGGCACTTTGTCGGTGGTCTTGGCTAACAGCTTCAGCGTCTTGAGAAAATCCTTGGGCGTGGCGGCCGTGAACGCCTTGGCGTTCTGCATCACGAAGTCCTGGGTGACCTGGCCTTCACTGCCCGGCAAGCGTGCGCCCTGCACACCGACCAGCTTGATGGCCAGACCGCGTGGCGTCGACACCTTGTCGTCGAGCAGATCACCTGGATTGGTGGAAAAGCGCATCTTCACGTCCAGCGTGCCGGGATGCGCAAAGACACCCTGGGCCAGCTCGGGCGGCAGATTATCCAGAATGCGGATTTGCCCATGCAGCAAGCCGTGGGCTTTGGCATGCACGCTGCGTATGGCATGGCCGCCATCTTCGTAGGTGGTTTCCAGAATACTGTGCATGGCCTCAGCCAGCTCTTTGCTCGTCTGAGCCTCGTCATCGGGTATCTGCTCGAACTGCGGCTCGAACGGCAAGGGGGTCACGGACAACGTGGAAGCGCTCATCGGTTATCTCCGGCTACGGATCAGGTCAGGTTTGGCTCCGATGAGCGCACACTCATAGGGTGGCTTTTCTGGCATCGGCACAGCAGATGACTGCGCCGATGATTGCCGGGTTCATCGAATCGCATGAATTTCACGGCCGCGCGTTCTTCAGCGCCTTTATCGGGTAAATGTCGTAGCGGCTGGATTTGCCGTCCAGCGCGTAAGACGGCTTGGCCCCTTCGATGCACGGCGCCTTGCGCGGGCGTTTGACGACAACGCGATGGCTGGCCAGCGCCAGCGCTGCGGCCAACAGTGCCGGGGCGTCCATGTCGTCGCCCACCAGCGGCCGGAACAGGCGCATTTCCTTCTTCACCAATGCGGTCTTTTCCCGGTGGGGAAACATCGGATCAAGGTAGATGACCTGGGGCGGCTCGCCTTCCCATTGCCGAATCAGCTCGATGGAGTTGCCGGTCAACAGGCGCATCTGCGCGATGATCCCACCCACGTCCAGATCCCTCGCACCGCGCGCCAGGCCGTCTTCGAGCAGCGCGGCGATAATCGGCTGCCGCTCGATCAGGCTTACTTCACAGCCCAGACTCGCCAGCACGAACGCATCCTTGCCCAGCCCTGCCGTGGCATCCAGCACCCGAGGCCGTACGCCCGGCTGAATACCCACGGCCTTGGCGATCATCTGCCCGCTGCCGCCGCCAAACAGACGCCGATGGGCCGCCTTGCCTTCGATGAAATCCACTCGGACCGGGCCCGGTGCATCGTTACCCAGTTGCTGCAATTGCAGGCCATCTTCGGCTACTTGCAGGGCAAAATCCGCGTCGGCGTCGTCCAGCGGCAAACCCAGTCGCCGCGCCCACTGCGCTGCGGTGTCCTGCCCGTCGGGGGTCAGGCTGTCGACCCGAATGCGGCTGCCCGCGTGCTGCTCAGTCATTGTCTCTACGCGCTCAAATATTCTTAATGATTGGCAACATCTGCCGATAACAAAAGTATCCGGCATTTTGCCAGACCCACGGGCTGTACTGAGCGCTTATGTCAGACATTCAGCAAACCTCCTCGATAGGCTATTTGACGTACGCAGGCGACTACAGCGTACGCAATACCCAAACCCTGAGCGGCGTTACGCAGCTCTGGCAGGATGCGTTTGCCCGTGCGATGGCTCAACAGGTCGATGACAACGCCGGCACAGCGCCCGAATACAGCGCCGTTGCCACGAATGACAGTCTGACCGGCGAGCCGGTGGCCGGCGCCACCGCACTGGACAAGATCGTCGAGCAGCGTGAGTGCCCGGTTCAGGACAAGGAAATCGCGCCGCCGGAGCCGTTGTTCCTGCCGATCGCCGAGTTCGAATGGGATCTGGCCGACAAGCCGGCCAAGCCGTTCACCGCGATGGAAATGATCGAGCAGCAGCGCAACCTCGAATTCGATGACACCTGGGTCCGCCCAACCGTGCTCAACCCCTACGATGACAGCGTTGAACCCGGCCCGGGCCCTCAGCCTCGCCCACTGTTCCTGCCGATTGCCGAATTTGAATGGGACTTGGCCGACAAGCCCGCCACACCCTTCAGCGCTGAAGAGATGACCGAGCAGCAGCGTCATCTGGCCTTCGATAACGGCTGGGCGCGGCCGATTGTGCTTCAAAACCTTCGTATCGCTGCCTGACGCCAGGCCGCAACCCAGCGCAGCACACAACCTCGCTCGCCTCCCCTAGCGACACACCCGCCAGCGTCCCATGTCCAGGTGAAAGTGGTTTCGGTGCGCAGCGTTGTACTCCGGGCTCAGCACCGTATTGAACTGCTGGCAGGCGCCATCCCTCACCCATCGCAGAAAACGCCCCTCCTCGCCCTCGTCTTTCCAGTCCTTGAGCACCGAAATCCTGCGCCCGTCTGCCAGTCGAAACCCGGCGATGTCCAGCGCGTTGGCGGTAGCGTGCTGGCTCAGTCGGCCTTCACTGCGGTTGTAGATGTTGCGGCAGGCGAAGCTGCCAAGGTGATCGATCCTGGCGACCTTTTGCCCGAATACCGCCTGGGCCGCTGGCTGCAGTTGATGAATATCGAACAGCGCATACGCCACTGCCAGACGACAACTGGACAGAAAGCTGCTGCTCAGCGCGATGTCGCCGCCCTGGATACGCAGGGTGTTGGTGAGCGGGCATTTGGCGTCGGCGGCGCTGTCGGCCTGGTGCGTGTAGCGCAGGGTCGACGTTTGCAGCGCGGCGTCGCACAACGCCGGATCCTCCTGCAATCGCCAGAGTTTGAAAGGTGTAAGGAGGTTGGGCTCGTCCCGCACATTCAGCGGGGCCCACGGGTTCCAGCGGTCGGCGACAGGCAACCAGCCACGCCAGATCGACACCGCAACCGCTGCGCTCATCAAAATCAGTAGAAGAAAGAGGGTCGAGCCGCGCATGCCGGAAGGTTCTCGTCTGACGGAGGGATAAGTCCACCCTATCTCGACCTCAGAGCAGCCCGAGTTGCTCCACTTGTCGACCGCGATCCAGCTCCGGCAGGTCGGGCAGCCCCGGCAGCAGGGTCATGAGCTGATGGTGAAAACGACGGGCCAGTTGGGGCGAGGCGATGTTGTCAGGCGTGTGCAGGAACACCGAAGGCGTGCGCCCCTCCTCGATCCAGCCGGCCACCTTTTCCGCCCACTGCACAATGAAGCCTTCGTTGATCGCCTCATCCGGCCCGCCAATGAAGCGCACCTGGGGGAAGGACGTCAGCGCCGCCGGACGCGGTTGCACCTTGGGCTTTTTCGACTGCGCATGAAGAACGGCAGGCTCACTGGAAACGCAGCTGAACAGCGGCCGGGAATCCAGACAGATGCGCTCGACGCCGCGGTCGAGCAACAGGCGGTTGAGCTGACGTTCGTCCTCGCCTTTGGTGAAAAACGCCATGTTGCGCACTTCCACCGCCAATGGCCGGCCTTCCAGTGCATCAATGAAAGCGCCCAGCTCATTCAGCCGATGGGGACCGAAACTGGCCGACAGCTGCAGCCACAGCGGTTCAAGCCTCGACCCCAGCGGCGCAAGCAGTTGCAGGAAATCCTCTACCGCGACCAGGTGCTCACGCAGGTCGCCAGCATGGCTGATGTCGCGGGGGATTTTTGCAGAGAAGCGGAAATGCTCAGGCAAAGCGTCCGCCCAGCGCTGAACGATTTCAGGCTTGGGGCGTGCGTAGAACGTGGTATTGCCCTCGACGGCGTTGAAGACCTGCGCATACAACCCGAGTAATTCCAGGTCAGGGGCATCCGGCGGATACAGCGATTCACGCCAGGCTTTTTCGCTCCAGGACGGACAACCAATGTAGTAAGGCGGATGAGCGAGGTTCAAACGTGAAGATCGAGCCCGGCAACCTCGAGGTCCCAGTCGACGAAGGTCGAGGTCATCAGGTAGCTGCTCAGCGCGTGGGCGACGCGGGTGCTCATGGCACGGGGGAAGATAATGTCTTGCTGACGCGCGGGCACGTTGGCTGTGGTCCCGGTCTGGCGACGGGCCACTTGCGGGTTCACCTCGATCTCCTCGTTCACTTCCTCGAACGAGCCTTCCAGCGCCGCAGAATCCTTGCGAAGCTTGCGCTTGATCGGGTAGGTACGTGGTGAAGGACCGGTGATTCGCATCATGCTTACTCGGCGTTTGATAGTGGCAATTTAATCTCGCAGCTGGCTATTAAGCAAACATGCGAACGATAACTAGACCACACTTATTGCGAATTGTTTAAAGCAGCCTGAATTTTATGCGGTTTTATCGCTGAACGGTCATGAACAGTGTGACCTGGGTCGCAGATCGGGCGTGGTGCGACTTATTCACGACTGCCTGTGAGACAGGGTATCGCCCTCACCGCGCCTTGGGTGTGGCGACTTTATCCCGAAGGTAAACCGGCTGGGCGTCGTCGGCAACAATGGCTTCGCCCCGGTGCCAGGCGAAGGTGCCGAGGGTGAGCAGGTCCTGCGCGTGGGGCAACAGCGTGGCGTCATGGGCACTGACACCGGCGGCAATGCGCTCGGCATAACCCCAGCCGGTGCCCGCCCCGAACCAGTCGCCCGTCGCACCGCTCGGCAAAGTGGCCATTTCGGGTGGCATGACGGCCTCTTCACCGGTCAGCCTCATCTCCCCTACCACTTCGCGGTAGCAGCCCCAATAGACTTCGTCCATCCGCGCGTCGATGGCGGCCGCGACCTGAGTGGCGCCCCGCTCGCGAAAGGCCCGCTGCGCTAACGCCGCGAGGTTGGAGACCGGCAGCACCGGGCGATCCAGACCAAAGGCCAGCCCCTGAACCACACCGATGGCGATGCGCACGCCGGTGAACGCACCCGGCCCACGCCCAAAAGCGATGGCGTCCAGCGCCGACAGGCCGATGCCCGCCTCGGCCAGCAGGTCCTTGATCATCGGCAGGAGCTTTTGCGCGTGCAGGCGCGGGATCACCTCGTAGTGAGTCAGCACTTTGCCGTCATGCAGCAAAGCGACTGAGCAGGCTTCAGTGGCGGTGTCCAGGGCCAGCAAGGTGGTCATCGGGGTTTCCATCGTTGTGCGAAAAAAGTGCCGCATTATAAACAACAACGGCCCGCAAGCGGGCCGTTGTTCAATGCCTTGAGTACGAATCAGCTCAGGGCTTCAAGCACCTTGGCGGTGATCTGTTCGACCGAGCCCACGCCTTCGATGTGACTGCACTTCGGCGTCCCGTCCTGAGCCTGCAGCTTGGTGTAGAACTCCACCAGAGGCTTGGTCTGCGAATGGTAGACCGACAGGCGATGGCGAACGGTGGCTTCGACGTCGTCCTTGCGCTGAACCAGTGGTTCGCCAGTGACGTCATCCACGCCTTCAACCTTAGGCGGGTTGTACAAAGTGTGGTAAACGCGACCGGAGCCTTCGTGAACGCGGCGACCGGAGATTCGCTTGACGATCTCTTCGTCGTCGACCTTGATCTCGATGACGTGATCGATGGCCAGGCCGGCTTTCTTCAGGGCTTCAGCCTGAGGAATGGTGCGCGGGAAGCCGTCGAACAGGCAACCGCCAGCGCAATCAGGCTCGGACAGGCGATCCTTGATCAGGCCGATGATCAGGTCATCGGAGACCAGGCCGCCGCTGTCCATGACGCTTTTGGCTTGCAGGCCCAGTTCAGTACCGGCCTTGACCGCAGCGCGCAGCATGTCGCCGGTGGAAATCTGCGGAATGTTGAATTTCTCAGTGATGAACTTTGCCTGAGTACCTTTGCCGGCCCCGGGAGCTCCCAGCAGAATCACGCGCATTGTTGTGCTCCTCAAATTTTTATAGAGATATCGTCGGATTCGCCTAAATGGGGCCAATCGCAAAATTTTACTGACCCAACGGCCAAAGGCTGATCAAGATACACAGCCGATTCATGGCGCACAAGACGCCGAAAGTCGCAGTAACCCGCGAAAAACCAGTAGCTTGGCATCGATCTGCGCAAGGGTGAGACCTCGTGCAACGGGGTGACGCCGCAGCGGCCACGACGCCACAGGTCCGGCCGAATGAAAGGGGTCGTGTCCATTCGGCCGGCCTGCCTGCCCGTCAGCCGGTGTTGCGCAACCCGGCGGCGATGCCTGCGACAGACACCAGCAGCGCCTGCACCAGCGGACTGTCCAGACTCGCCTCCTGCTGACGCGAACGCGCCAGCAACTCTGCCTGCAATAAATGAAGAGGATCGAGGTAGGTATTGCGCAGGCTGATGAACTTCAGCGTTTCGGGGCTGTGGGCCAATAGTCGGGACTGACCTGTCAGGCCCAGCACGACGTCACACGCCTGCGACAATAGGCCGCGCAAATGCGTCCCCAAATGCAGCAGTTTCGGCTCCACCAGGCGCTCGTCGTAGAGCTGGGCGATGTCGCTGTCGGCCTTGGCCAGCACCATTTCCAGCATGTCGATGCGGGTGCGGAAGAACGGCCATTGCTCACGCATCTCGGCGAGCAGATCACCCTGACCGCGTTCCAGCGCCTTGCTCAACGCGTTTTCCCAGCCCAGCCAGGCGGGCAGCATGAGGCGCGTCTGGGTCCAGGCGAAAATCCACGGAATCGCGCGCAGGCTTTCCACCCCGCCTTCGCGGCGCTTGGCCGGACGGCTGCCCAGTGGCAAGCGGCCCAGCTCCTGTTCCGGCGTGGCCTGACGGAAGTACTCGACGAACTCCGGGTCTTCCCGAACCACGGCGCGGTAGGCTTTCACGCCATCTGCCGCCAGTTCGTCCATCACCTGACGCCACGCCGGTTGCGGCATGGGTGGCGGTTGCAACGTGGCTTCCAGCACTGCAGCGAGATAAAGGTTGAGGTTCTGCTCGGCGATGTCCGGCAGGCCGAACTTGAAGCGGATCATCTCACCCTGCTCGGTGGTGCGGAAACGCCCCGCCACCGAGCCCGGTGGCTGCGACAGAATCGCCGCATGGGCAGGGCCGCCGCCACGACCGACCGTACCGCCGCGACCGTGGAACAACAGCAACTCGACCTCTTGGGCGCGGCAGATCTCAACCAGTTTTTCCTGCGCCCGGTACTGCGCCCAGGCCGCAGCCGTGGTGCCGGCGTCTTTGGCCGAATCCGAGTAGCCGATCATGACCTCCTGCGGACCTTCCAGGCTTCGGCGGTAGGCAGGAATGCTCAACAGCTGCTCGATCACCGGTCCGGCGTTATCCAGATCGGCAAGGGTTTCAAACAGCGGCACCACACGCATGGATCGCTGCAGCCCGGCTTCTTTCAATAACAGTTGAACGGTGAGCACATCGGAGGCCGCGCCGGCCATGGAGATCACGTAGGAACCCAGCGAAGCCGCCGGCGCAGCCGCGACCTCACGGCAGGTCGCCAACACTTCGGCGGTGTCCGCTTCAGGGCTGAAATGCGCAGGCAGTAGCGGCCGCTTGTTGTCCAGTTCTCGCAGCAGGAAGTCGACGCGCGTCGGCTCATCCCACTCGTCGTAGCGGCCGAGCCCCAGGTATTCGGTGATCTCGCTCATGGCCGAACTGTGCCGCGTGGAGTCCTGGCGTACGTCGAGCTTCACCAGGAACAGCCCGAAGGTCACCGCGCGACGCAAACAATCGAGCAACGGGCCATCGGCGATGACGCCCATGCCGCATTGGTGCAGCGAGTCGAAACACAGCTTCAGCGGCTCAACGAGCTCGCGGTTTTCGTGCAGCACGTCTTCCGGTGCGACCTGGGTGACACTCAGTGAGGCGTGGGCCCAATTGCGCGTGGCCCGAAGCCGCTCACGCAGTTGCTTGAGCACACTGCGGTAAGGCTCGGCGCTGTCACCCGCTGCTTCCATCAGCGCCGGGCTGGCCTGCTGCATCGACAGTTCGGCGGCCAGTTGATCGACGTCGCGCAGGTACAAATCAGCGGCCATCCAGCGCGCCAGCAACAGCACCTCGCGGGTGACGGCAGCTGTCACGTTGGGGTTGCCGTCGCGGTCACCGCCCATCCAGGAAGCGAAGCGAATCGGCGCCGACTCCAGCGGCAGGTGCAGACCGGTCGCGGCGTGCAGCGCCTGATCGGCCTTGCGCAGGTAGTTGGGGATTGCTTGCCACAGGGAATTTTCGATGACCGCAAACCCCCACTTCGCCTCGTCGACAGGCGTGGGACGGACGCGGCGGATTTCTTCGGTGTGCCACGCTTCGGCAATCAGTCGCTGCAGACGCTCGGTGATCTGCTCCCGCTCGTGGCGATTCAAGTCGCGATGATCGAGCGCGGCCAGTTGCGCAGCGATAGCGTCGTACTTCTGGATCAGCGTGCGCCGCGCGACTTCGGTCGGATGGGCGGTCAGCACCAGTTCGATTTCCAGCGTGGTCAATTGCTGCGCCAGCGCTTCGGGTGTCTGCCCGGCCTGCTTCAGGCGTTCCAGCAGCTCGGGCAACACGCGGGACTCAAACGGCTGCGGCTTGCCGTCATCGCGACGATGGATCAGCTGATATTGCTCGGCGATGTTCGCCAGGTTGAGAAACTGGTTGAACGCACGTGCCACCGGCAGCAATTCATCCTCACCCAGGCCTTCAAGACTGGAGCTAAGCTGCTCGGTGCCTTGGGTCGACGCATGGCGATCAGCCTTTGCGCTTTTGCGGATGCGCTCGATCTTCTCGAGAAAATCAGCGCCGTGCTGATCACGAATGGTGTTGCCCAACAGCTCACCCAGCAGGTGAACATTCTCGCGCAATCGTGCATCGATATCAGCCATCCAGCCCTCTCCTTAAGCCTTGTTGTTTTTACCGGCGAGTCCTTGCGGGGGGTCCATTCGCTGCTGCCGAACGGAACGCCCTGCGGGGTTTCGTTTCTATTGGTGTGTATAGAGCGACAAATTGATGTCCCTACGCAACCCTCGACGCACTTTCACCGCCGGGGAAGCCCGTCTCAGTCACGCTTCACCGTGGCTCTCCACGTCCAATGCCCGCCCTCGCGCGGGAACCGATGAGGTATGTATGAAAATCCGAGAACTCGCCGAACAGTGGGAACAGAACGCCAAAGGCCGTCTGACCGAGACCGCCTACGCCATTCATTTGGACGTGGAGGCTGCCGCGCGGCTTGCGGCGATCGCCGAGATGTACCCCAAGCGCACGCCTGAGGAGTTGCTGGGCGAGCTGATCGGCGCCGCGCTGGAAGAACTGGAGGCGAGTTTTCCGTACGTGCGCGGTCAGCAGGTCGTCGCCACCGACGAGGAAGGCAATCCGCTTTACGAAGACGTTGGCCCGACGCCCAGGTTTCTCGAGCTTTCTAAGCACCATCTTCAGGAAATCTCCGATCGGGAAGACCTGTGACGGTTGCAACTGCGACGTCGTTTTTGGCCCGGCAAAATGCTCCACAGGCCGCACCGGGCCAGTAATCTGGCGGGCAAACCCCCGCCATTTTTCGAGCGTCAATTTTACAACACGTAACGAAAGCTGACCGGAAGTTAAGAAAAATGTCTGAACTATTCAAAAAAAGCAGCGGTCCGAGCAGTTAGCCATTCCAGTAAAAGCCGTCAGATGACAGCGGAAGTGACGTAACACCATCCATCCGCGTGGGCTGCTGCTGAAATGGAACAACCAGTTTTCAGGAGTTAAGAAATGGAGTTGACCACCATGAACACCAGCACTGCCAAACCAACGTTCAATCGCCTGCGCGGGCTGAAGATGGCTGCACTGGCGCTGGGCACCAGCGTTCTTCTGGCTGGTTGCGCGGGCAATCCTCCAAGCGAGCAGTACGCCGTGACCCAGTCGGCCGTCAACGCCGCGGTCACCGCTGGCGCTACCGAGTACGCTGCCGTTGAGATGAAGTCCGCTCAGGACAAGTTCAAGCAAGCCGAACTGGCCATGCAGGACAAGAAATACGACGAAGCTCGTAAATACGCCGAGCAGGCCGAGTGGGATGCCCGTGTAGCCGAGCGTAAGGCTCAGGCCGCGAAGGCACAGAAAGCGGTGCAGGATGCTCGTCAGGGCGTCAATGAGCTGCGTGAAGAAGGCATGCGTCAGGTTCAGCCTGTCACACAGTAACGCTTCGCAGTTCAAGCATTGGCCATTGAGTTAAAGGACGAAAATATTATGCGTAAACAAGTACTTATTCCTGCCCTGCTGGCTCTGAGCGTTGGTCTGGCGGCGTGCTCGTCGCAGCCGAACGTGAACCTGGAACAAGCCCGCACCAACTATTCCGCGCTGCAAAGCAACCCTAAAGCCACTGAACTGGCTGCGCTGGAAACCAAAGACGCCAGCGAGTGGCTGGACAAGGCAGACGCCGCGTACCGCAACAACGATGACCAGAAGAAGGTCGATCAGCTGGCCTATCTGACCAACCAGCGCGTGGAGCTGGCCAAGCAGACCATCAACCTGAAGACCGCTGAAAACGATCTGAAAGGTGCTGCAGCCCAACGTGCACAGGCGCGTCTGGATGCTCGTGATGCTCAGATCAAGGCCTTGCAGAACAGCCTGAACGCCAAGCAGACCGAGCGCGGTACGCTGGTAACGTTCGGCGACGTGCTGTTTGACCTGAACAAGGCTGAGCTGAAGTCGTCCGGTCTCGTCAACGTCAACAAGCTGGCCCAGTTCCTGTCCGAAAACCCTGATCGCAAGGTCATCGTTGAGGGCTACACCGACAGCACCGGTTCCGCTGCCTACAACGACTCGCTGTCCGAGCGTCGCGCCAACTCCGTGCGCATGGCCCTGGTCAAAATGGGTGTAGGTCCGGAGCGTATCGTGGCTCAGGGCTACGGCAAGGAATACCCGGTGGCTGACAACGCCAGCGCCTCGGGCCGTGCCATGAACCGTCGCGTGGAAGTGACCATTTCCAACGACAACCAGCCAGTAGCACCGCGCTCTTCGATGAAGTAATGCGGTTGTAGCGGCACATAAAAAGCCCCGCCTGTTGAGAGACAGGCGGGGCTTTTTTGTGGGCTGCGTTTTTCTCCGGATGGGATTGGGATGAGGTGCTTTTAGGGAGCAATGATGGGGCCCCGTGTTTTTGGGGGCTGCGCAAGAAGTTGCGCACTCCCTTGCTGAAAATAGGGTGACTGATGCTCTACAGGCCACGTTGTTCTTGGCCTGTAGGCGAGTGCGCAAGAAGTTGCGCAGGGGTGCGCAACTTCTTGCGCACTTTTGCTGTGTTATCCGGGTTGGCGCTCGCTGAAACCCGCCGTTTTATTTCTTAAGTTATTGATTTTGAATGGCTAATTAATAGCTGGCACAGCCCTTGATATCTCCGTGGCCCCCGGACTGGCATTTACGCCGTTCCGGATGGTTTTTTGAGCACGGAGAGCATCTTTGGCGCCCCCCCTAAATCCGCCCGTTGGTGGCGAGAAACGCGAACCTCAAGTGGCGGTTGTTCCGCTTGATCTGATTCAGGTCGAAGACGTTGGTCTTGGTGCGGCCAATTTCGATGCCTGGCTGCAGGAGATCAGCGGCGGGGTCGTCACGCTTGAGCGAATCAAGACTTTCGCCGGCGGGCTGCCGGTGGTCGGCAACATCATGGCGCTGGTTGATGCGCTGAATGACATTGCACGACTGGCGACCAGTGAGAAGCGCGATCCGCTGGATTGGGTGAGTTTGGGCATCAATCTGATTGGGATGATCCCCATCCCGCCGGGCATGGCGGCAGCGCGAATGACGCTGCGGCCGATGCTGTTTCTGGTGCGTCAGGAGATGCGTCAGGCGGGGAAGATGGTGCTGGGGGATGCGCTGATCGAGATTTTGATCGGGCACCTGAATGCCACGATTGTCGGGACACTTGATGACTTTGTGAGCCAGGCGCAGGGCAAGCTACCCGGGATTCTTGAAGATGCGGGGGCGCTGGGCGAAGGCGTCTTGTTTCAGATTGCCGACGGCCTGGAGAGCCTGGTCGACCCGAAGCTGAACGCTAAGGCTGATTTGCTTGAAGCGGAGCAGCGGGTCCATGCCACTGGGGATCTGTGGGCCTACGATCCAAAGGCTGCGATCGGCAATATCTTCGTTGCGGCTGCGGCGGTTTGTGTTGCTGCCGGCAAGGGCGCGGTGAATGGCGCTGCTGAATACCTTGTGCCTGAAGCGGTTAAAAAAGAGGTGGGCAGGCAGGCCAAGTTATTGCGTGATCTGGCTCCTCAGCTTCGCACCCAAATTACGGGGCTGGCGGATCCCGGAGCTCAGCATTCTATCGCTGCGTTACTGGTTACGTTGGAGGGTGCGGTTGTCAGTTGGCGTGCGCGCAATGGGCATGGTCAATCTTTCAACATCAAGCCGGGAGTTACTAATCAGGCCAAGCGCCGCGGCGGCGAAGGCAAACTTGAGGCTGTTCAGTTCGAGAAACCTGCCAACGCCCTGCCTAACGACCTGAAGGATTGTGCCTGCGCTACTACAATCGGAAGCATCAGTTTTGCAATGGGCTCGGAGTCGGTCAGTCATACCGATTTCAGTTTGCCGGGGCCGTTTCCCATCGAATGGACGCGGACTTATTGCTCAAGTCTGGATGCGTTTGATGAGGATGTTGTTGGCGCACGCTGGATTACGCCGTTTACCACGCGGTTTGATCTCGTCGGCGATGGCTTGGTCTTCCACGACGCCGATGGCCGCAGCCAGGAATTCCCTCTGCCCAAGGTCAAGCTGTTCCACTTCAATGCCATCGAAAATCTGACCGTCGTTCGCCTCAGCAAGGATCGGCTGTTGCTGATGCGGGGGCTTGAGCACAGGGAAACCTATGTTCGGCGGGGCAAACGGTTTGTTCTGATCAACAAGATGCTGCCCAACGGCGCTGGGGTCATGCTCCATCATGAGCATCAGCATGATGGGCGGTTGGTGCTCTCAGAGTTGGTAACTTACTCGGAGAAGGATCTCAACAAAGTCCATCTGCGCCTGGGTACGTTGATCGATGATCAGGGGCGGTTGACGGGTGTTTGGGAAGTACGTGATGGCGACGTCAAACGCCAACTGTGCGCGTATCAGTACGATGATTATTGCGATCTTGTTCTGGCTCAGGATGAGAATGGCGCCGCGTGGCGCTACGAGTATCAGAACCACCTGATTACTCGCTACACCGACCGCACCAATCGTGGTTTGAATTTGCAGTGGCAAGGAACAGGCCCCGACGCGAAAGCTGTCCGTGAATGGGCTGACGACGGCAGCTTTGATACTCGGTTGGCGTGGGATGAAAACATCCGCCTGACCTATGTCACGGATGCTCTCGGTCATGAAACCCGGCATTACTACGACAGCCTGGGTTACACCTACCGCATTTGCCACGCCGATGGGCGATCGGAATGGTTCTTCCGTGATTCCGCCAAGAACATCATCCGCCACGTCCACACCGACGGCAGCACCGACCGGTATCGCTACGACAAGCTCAGCAATCTGACCGAGCACACTCGCGCTGATCACAGCGTGATGAATTATGCGTACGACGATAAAAGCCATCTGATCAAGATCAGCGATGGCGAGGGTGGTCTTTGGAAACGGAACTACGACCTTCGCGGCAATCTGGTCGAGGCGACCGATCCGCTAGAGAACGTTACCGAATACGCCTACAACTCGTTCGGCCTTCCTACAGCGATCAAGGATGCCAACGGGAATACCAAGGCGCTGGCCTACAACGACGCCGGACAACTGGTTAAGTACACCGACTGCTCGGGCAAGGTGAGTAGCTGGGAGTACAACGAACGCGGCCAGATGGTTCGCTTTACCGACCCCGCTGGCTACAGCACGACGTATGAGTACAAAGCCGGCCAGTTAGTGCTGATCAAGCACCCGGACAAGACCGAAGAACGCTTTAGTCGCGACGCCGAAGGTCGTTTGCTGGCCCACTCGGACGGCCTTGAACGCTGCACCACCTGGCGTTACAGCGCTGCGGGATTTATCGCCGAACGCGTGGACGCCGCCGAGCAAACCCTGCGCTATCGCTGGGACAAACTCGGCCGTCTCGTTGCGCTGGAAAACGAAAACGAACGCCGCGCGCACTTTCATTACGACCCTGTGGGCAGGCTGTTGGAAGAGAGCGGTTTCGACGGTCGCTCGACTCGCTATCAATACGCCCCAGAAACGGGGCGCCTGGCTCAAACGGTTAACGGCCAACGCACTATCGCACTGACCTTCGACCCGATGGGCCGCTTGACGGAGCGCCGCGCCACCCTCGGCGAACAGTCCCAGAGCGAAACCTTTGCCTACGACGGCAATGGCCATCTGGTCATGGCAACCAACGCCGTGAGTCGCTTGCAATGGTTTCACGACCCGGCTGGCAACCTGCTGCGCGAGCATCAGCATTACTCGAATCTGGATAAACCCATGGTTGCGGTCTGGCAGCACGAGTACGACGCGCTTAACCACCGCGTCGCGACTATCAGACCGGACGGACATCGCGTCAGCTGGCTGACCTACGGCAGCGGTCATTTGCTGGGTATGAAGCTCGACGAGCACGAACTGCTCAGTTACGAGCGTGACGACCTGCATCGCGAAGTCGCCCGCCACCAAGGCAACCAACTCCTGCAAACCCAAAGCTGGGACCCGGCGGGACGCCTCCAAGAACAACTGCTAGGACGAGCAGACGACAAATCCACGCTCATCAAACGCGCCTACACCTACGACGCCGCCGGCCAACTCACCGACATCAATGACAGCCGCCGCGGGCCGCTCAGCTACCGCTACGATCCCGTCAGCCGGCTAATCAATGCGACTAGTCGCTTGGGTGTGGAAACCTTCGCCTTCGACCCTGCGAGCAACCTGCGCAACGAAACCGCCGCGCCCGTCCGCCGCCCACTCGACCCAGAACCAATTCAAAACAAACTCGTGGACAACCTGCTGCGCGACTACGCCGGCGGCCACTACGAATACGACGAACGCGGGAACCAGACCGAGCGCTGGACCAACGGCTTGCGCAGCGAACTTCACTGGGATCTCTTCGATCGCCTCGCGCATTTCCGAGATTCGCGCCTGACTGTCGACTTCGGCTACGACCCACTGGGACGTCGCCTCTACAAACTCTCAAAAGCCCACTACCGACCGAGCCCCGAAGCCGGTACCGGCTGGAACGAAAACGAACACGCCCGTAAAGAGCGCGAGCTCGGCTGCGGCTTCACCCTGTATGGCTGGGACGGCGACAACCTGGCGTGGGAAAGCAGTCCTCCGCCATACGCCGGTGCCCTGGGCCGAACCGTCCACTACATCCACGAGCCCGGCACTTTCGTCCCGGTGGCCCAGGCCATCCGCCACGAAACCATCCGTCTCGTAAGCCAGCCTACGTACGAAGGTCGCTACAACTTCAAAGAAGACCCGCTTTGGAACTACAAACCCGTCGCGCTGCCGATTGACGCACTCGCCTGGTACCAATGCGACCACCTCGGCACGCCCCAGGAAATCACCGACCAGACCGGCAACACCGCCTGGAGCGCCCAATACAAAGCGTGGGGAGAGGCAACCGAACAGCGCTCTGAATTCGCCCAACAGACTGGCCTAACCAACCCGATCCGTTTCCAGGGCCAGTACCACGACCACGAAACCGGCCTGCACTACAACCGGCATCGGTACTATGATCCAAGGGTCGGGCGCTTCATCAGCGAAGACCCGATTGGGTATCTGGGTGGACTGAACATCTACCAATACGGGCCCAACTCAATCAGTTGGGTCGATCCGTTAGGCCTGGCAAGTTCGACCGTCGGACTAGGGCGGAAACCAAAATCTGATAAGCCTAATCAAAACTGTAAACGCGCATGCAGAAAAAAATGGGAGGTCAATCGCTTTGATCGCATTTGTGAAGCGAAACTCAACGGCACCTTAGTTAAATATTATCGTGCAACGGGGACAGAGATGTGGTGGTCCGCTGACACTGAAGGTCACGGTGGTACAGCGTGGAAATTGATGGAGCAAGATAGCAACCATTTAATCCATATTCGTGATGTGAATATTTATGGGGACTTCATGAATAAACATAAAGGAAAAACGGGAAAAGTCATGCCTATGAAAGGCATGAAATGTCGGGATGCCAAAGGAATCTGATGATGATCACGAGCGCTGAAGAATTTAAGCGGTACGTAGAGAGCGAAATCGAGGATGAAAACGCGAAGGCGTTTGATCCAGCGCCTGATGAGGTCTGGTTCGACGTACTGCTAAAGTACCCTGAACTAAGCCGAGATGTTGTTTATAATCACACGATCTCGGTGGACGTATTGGAACGGCTATGCCTATGCGACGATATGCACGTGCGCTGGGAAATTGCCATCAAAAGAAGGATAAACCGAGCGATTTTCGAGCAGCTAGCTCGTGATAAAAGCATCATCATCCGGCACAGAATTGCCTGCAATCCCAAAGCGCCAGAAGACATCCTAGTTCAGCTAGCAGGAGATGAAGATCCGATTGTCTCGGCGGCCGCTAGAAAAAGAATAGCCCTTAAAAGCAACCGTGCTTAAGACCAGAGGGGGACAAAAGGGGACGGACCCCTTTAATTCGTAAATTTCAAATCGCTAAAGTGTAAGGATATAAAATGATTAATTCTGCCGAAGAATTTGTAGCGCTGCGCGACAGTGAGATAAAGGCCGAATACGACAGATCCGCCATGGAGGAAGCGCCAATTGCCGTATGGCGGGATGTGATAGAAAAATTTCCCGATCACAGGCGATGGGTTGCGCACAATAAAACCGTGCCGGTGGAGATTCTTGAAATGCTATGTGTGTTCGATGTTAGCACCAGATGGTTCGTGGCACGTAAAAGAAAGCTCTCTGCTGCGTTGTTTGAGCGTCTCTCACAAGATGAGGATTCTGACGTCCGGGTCGCAATATGTACCAATAAAAAGACTCCATTGGAAATCCTTGACCGACTGCGTCAGGATGTGAACGAAGACGTTGCTTGTGTGGCGACGGAAAACTACGAGCGTAGAATTGAAGAGTTGGAGAGCAAACAGGCTAGGACTAGTGGGGACGGCCCCCTTTAGTTCCAGGTGGGTTATGCGAAATACAATCTTGACCCAAAAAAGTAACAATAGTGGACAGTAAATAAAACAGGCCACGGGGAAACGCTTGAAAGTCCAAGATGAATCTAGCGTGTGGCTCGTGAATGCTGATATTTACGGAGGCCATAAGAGCAAGCATAAAAGCGGAGTCAGAAAGAATATAAATTTCAGATTTTTTAAGTGTAAGGTTAAAAATGATTACATCTGCTGAGGAGTTTGTAGCGCTACGGAATAGCTCCATCATAAGTGAATACGATAGAGCTGCAACTGAGGAGGCCCCGATTTCGGTATGGCGCGATGTAATAAAAAAATACCCGAACTCCAGGCGATGGGATTCGCATAATAAAAGTGTCCCATTAGAGATCTTAGAAGAACTATGCCAGTTTGATAGCACCGTCCGGCAGTTCATTGCAGCAAAAAGAAAGCTGTCACCGGCGCTCTTCGAAATTCTATCTTGGGATGAGAGTTATGTTGTACGCATAGCAGTGGCCGCCAACAAAGAAGCACCAATTACAATATTGGAAAGACTACTTAATGATCAAAACAAGCATGTTGCTCGCGCGGCAGAATACAAACTTAAAGAGACAAAAAATAAAAATAAGAATAGAAGCAGGGAGTAATTCCCTTTGAGTTCTTTCGCGTTAAGGCGGACAGCTTACAGTAGCTTATTGGGACGGCCCCCTTGAACTAGCGTGAGGATAAGTAGAAAGGCACTGCCCTTTGAACCGCTAGCTCAACCACCGGGGACAGATTAATTTACGGTCAAGCGTTGTAAATAAATCAGTCCCCTTATGAGTCCCCTTATGCACAGGGAGGACGGCCTAAAGATTTTTGGCGGCGAGCTCTTTAATCTTTGGTCTGAGTAGGAGTGAAAAACGCCCGGCCTTTTAAACCGCTAGTTCAACCGCCGGGGACAGATTAATTTACGGTGAAGCGTTGTAAATAAATCAGTCCCCTTATGCAAGTCCCCTTGTGCACTCTGCTCTGCTCACGGTTGAGGAGCCGGTGCCGCCTTGCCCGTTTGAGGATCAGGATAATTCGGAATTTCCCCCAGCCTGCGCAGCCCGTTGAAGTGCTGCGGATCGTCCAGATAGCGAACCATCACCTCGCGCCAAGTGGGGTCGCCGAAGGTCTGCACGTGAGGCCCGCGCGTGAGTTGCAGCACGCGCGGCGGTGGCGCGGCCTGATACAGGCTGATGCCGTTGTGCAGCGGCACTTGCATGTCGTCCAGACTCTGGAACAGCAGCATGGGCGTGCCCTTGAGTTGCGGCATGCCGTTGATGGCGCTGTCGCCGTCGGGGATCACCCACGATAGCGGCCGTTTGATGGGCCACGTCAGCCACGACGTGCTGAGGGTATAGCGGGCGACCTCACGATAGCTCGCCGGCACCCCATCGAGGACCAGCGCCTTGACCCGCGCGCGCTGCTGCGGATGTTCGGACAGGTAATGCACCGCCAGCGCGCCGCCGATGCTTTGGCCGAGCACCACGAGCGGTTTGCCCTGCACTTCAGGCGCCGCGTTCAGCCAGTCAAACGCCGCGTCGATGTCCTGATAAATGGCCGGCAGACTCGGCTCACCTTCCGACCGACCATAGCCGCGATAATCCACCAGCAGCACTTGATAGCCCTGCTCCGGCAACCACCAGCTCCCCGCCAGATGCCACGCCATGTTGCCGCCGTTGCCATGCAGGTGCAGCACCGTGCCCTTTACCGGTACGCCGGGCTTGGCCGGCAGAAACCACGCGTTGAGTTTGGTGCCGTCGGCCGCTGTAAGGGTGACATCGCGCCAGGCGAGGTGGGCCTTGTCCGGCGTCAGCGGCAAACCGCGTTCCGGGTAGAACAGCAATTCGCTGCAGCCACTGAGGGAAATGACCAGGAGCAAGGTAAGAAGAAGCTTCAAGCGATGTCCTTCAATTCTGGATGGGCGGACGACGGGAAACCTGACAAAGGCGCCGATGTATCAGCGCCCACAGACTCACAGACTCACAGACTCACAGACTCACAGAATATTCGAATAGTCCGCTTCGATCCGGTCCAGGCTCAGATGATTGAGGAAGTTGGAGAAACACATCCACGCCGACAGCGCATTCATGTCACGGAACTGATCGGGCAGGTATTTGGGCGGTACCACCAAGCCTTCGTCCACCAACTGGCGCAGCGTGCGCATGTCTTCCAGCGTGGTCTTGCCGCAGAACAGCAGCGGCACCTGCTCCAGCTTGCCCTTTCTCACGGCCAACTGGATGTAGTTGTAGACCATGATGAAGCCCTTGAGGTAGGACAGATCCTTGGTGAAGGGCAGCCCATTCGGTACCGAGCCCCGGAATACCCGACTGGCGTTGCCGTAGCTTTCGGACATGCCGAAGCCTTGCTCGCGATAGAACTCGAACACCTGCAAAAAGTCGGCGCCCTCCTCGGCCATGTGAATGGCGCGGGTACGATTGGTCAGCTTGCGCAGGCGGCTCGGGTAGGACGCAAAGCCGATGATCTCCATCAGGATCGCCAGGCCTTCCTGGGTCACTGTCGACGAGGGCGGGCCTTTGGACAGGAAGGTGCAGATAGGCTGATTCTGCCCATTGAGCGTGGTGCCGACGTGCACCAGGCCTTCATGGACTTCCAGCGCGCGCACGTCGCGTTCGTTGAACATCGCGTCACTGCGGATCTTGATGTAATCGGCTCCGGCTGCCGCGTCCGCCACGATGCCGTCGGATTCGAACACCCGGATCGTCTCTTCAGCCTCACCGAACGTGCGATTGAGCCGGGTTTGCAGCATGGCGACGGCGTCTTTGGCCGTCAGGATTTTCGGCTCGTCCTTGAGATCGCCGCGGCCGGCAATGTTGTTCAGGTAATCGGAGAGCATCATGCCGAGGTCGGACAGGGTCGGGTCGCCGGCGTGGAAAGCATCGGACGCCGCGCCGTACAGCTCCTGAGAGATCAGGCCGAAGTCGGGGGTGCCGCGTGCTTCGAGCATGCGGATGACCATCCGGTACTCTTTGCACATGCGGCGCATGATCTGCCCGACCGGGTTGAACTGGCCCAGCTGCCGGGTGATGTCACGCTCGATGTTCTGGAACTCCAGCTTCACCGCGCCGGAATCAAAGCCCAGCGGGCGATTCTCGTAGTACGCGCGATCCACCTCCGGCAGGTTTTTGCCTTTGCCGTCGAGGAAGGTCTTGCGGATGTTGTCATCCCACTTCACGGCATCAAGGACGCGGATCGGCGTCTGCGCCACCACGATACGATCGGACAACGTGCGAATAGTCTGCTGGTATTCGTCCACCCGGTACCCCTTATTGAACCGTTTGCGCTATTTGGTCATGCGCTGATATTGAGCTGCCTTGAGAAAGACGTCGGAATTGGCCGGGTCGTCGAGGTAGCCAAAGACCTTGTCCATGGGACTTGAGATCAGCATGCCGTCGCCCTTGACCGTATCGACCCGCTCCCCGTCCAGAAGCTTCTGCTCGACCAACTGCTGAAACCGCTCCAGGTCCAGGTCATAGACCACCAGTTCGTCGGCGCCGTTCTCGTTATCCATCAGGTCGAAACCGGCGATGACGTAATTGCCGCCGTATTTATCAGGCAGCGCGGCGGACACGTACCAGCGACTGCCGTGCCGCGACACGGTGAAGGGGTACTCGTCACGGTTTTTGCGATCGCCTTTGCGGTAGCTGACCGCTTTGTAACGGTCGGGGCCGGCGCGGCTGATTTCCAGTTCGAGCGGCTCGCCCCAGGCATTTTTGCTGCTCCAGGTGCCGAGCAATCTGAGCGGGGCGGTGTTGCTGACCGGAATCGGGTCCTTGAACGTCACCAGGCATCCGCTCAACAACGCGAACGACAGGGCGAGCAATACGCGCCAGCCTTTCATCAGGTTCTCCTTGAGGTATCAGCCAGCCATCGGCTTGGCAGTGCCCAGTACCAGATGCATCTGGCGAGTCAGAATAGCGAGCATTTCTTCGTCTGCGCCGGGGCGGGGCCCGTTGAGCAGCCCCTGATATTCCATCCGGCAGATGAGCCCCGTCAACACTTGGGCATCCAGCTGCGGCTGAACCGAGCCCATGACCTCAAGAAACTGGGCGCTGCCCTGCAACAGAATCTGCTGGTGGGCACTCACCAATGGTGCCAGACGCGGGTTGATCAGCGCTTCGAGGTGGAAGGCGTGCTCGGCAATGAGCTGGTCGCGGCGGGTCAGCAGTTGATGGCGCACGTACTCCATGGTCATTCGTGCGATCTCATCGGCCAGCCGGGCGCGGGCGTCGGCGCTGCCGTCATTGCGTGCGACCATCTCGCGCAGCAGCGCCTCGGTGTTGGTCCACAGCTTGGCCATGTACGCCGCGCTGCGTTCAACGTATTGCGCGAAGGCATCGGTGAGCAGGTCATCGATGTCCTTGAAATAGTAAGTGGTCGCGGAGAGCGGTACTTGCGCTTCGGCAGCGACTGCGCGATGACGCACGGCCCGAACGCCATCACGGATGAGGATGCGCATGGCCGCATCGAGAATCTGTTGCCGACGCTGTTCACTTCCCTGTCGACTCGCCTTGCGGCCCTGGTACTGAACACTCTGTGCGACTGCCGTGGCCAGGCCAGCGGCTCCCTTTTGAGCGATCGTGCGGTTCACAACTGGATTTCCTTTTCATTGAGTAGCAGGCGCGGTGTCTGCAGGAGCGTGGCCTGCGTGACTTTACAGACAAAAAAAAGCCGCCCTGCGCAGGCGGCTTGTTTTGACGCTTAGGCTTGCGGCCGCATGTGCGGGAACAGGATGACGTCTCGTATGGACGGCGAGTTGGTCAGCAGCATGACCAGACGGTCGATGCCGATGCCCTCGCCCGCTGTCGGCGGCATCCCGTATTCAAGCGCCCTGACGAAGTCTGCGTCGTAGTGCATGGCTTCATCGTCGCCCGCGTCCTTGTCCGCGACCTGAGCCATGAAGCGCTCGGCCTGGTCTTCCGCGTCGTTCAACTCGGAATAGGCGTTGGCGATTTCGCGGCCGCCGATGAACAGCTCGAAGCGGTCGGTGACGTTCGGGTTGTCATCGTTGCGACGGGCCAGCGGCGACACTTCGAACGGGTACTGGGTGATGAAGTGCGGCTGCTCCAGCTTGTGCTCGACCAGCTCTTCGAAAATCATCACTTGCAGCTTGCCCAGACCTTCGAAGCCCAGCACCTTGGCGCCGGCTTTCTTGGCGATGGCGCGGGCCTTGCCGATGTCGTTCAGGTCATCGGCGGTCAGCTCGGGGTTGTACTTGAGGATGGAGTCGAACACCGACAGACGCGCAAACGGCTCGCCGAAGTGGAACACCTTGTCGCCGTACGGCACGTCGGTGCTGCCAAGAACCAGTTGGGCCAGTTCGCGGAACAGTTCCTCGGTCAGGTCCATGTTGTCTTCGTAATCAGCGTAGGCCTGATAGAACTCGAGCATGGTGAACTCGGGGTTGTGCCGGGTCGAAACGCCTTCGTTACGGAAATTGCGGTTGATCTCGAACACTTTCTCGAACCCACCAACCACCAGACGCTTGAGGTAAAGCTCCGGCGCGATGCGCAGGAACATTTCCAGGTCCAGCGCGTTGTGGTGCGTCTCGAACGGCTTGGCCGCAGCACCACCCGGGATGGTCTGCAGCATCGGCGTTTCGACTTCAAGGAAGTCGCGTTGCATCAGGAAGCTGCGGATGTGGGCGATGACTTTCGAGCGAACGCGGAAGGTTTCGCGCACGTCTTCGTTGACGATCAGGTCGACGTAACGCTGGCGATAACGCTGCTCGGTATCCACCAGACCATGGTGCTTGTCGGGCAGCGGACGCAGGGACTTGGTCAGCAGGCGCACGTTAGTCATTTCGACGTACAGATCGCCCTTGCCGGAACGGGCCAGGGTGCCTTCGGCCGCAATGATGTCACCCATGTCCCAGGTTTTCACCGAGGCCAGGGTTTCTTCCGGCAGCGTCTTGCGGTTGACGTAGACCTGGATGCGGCCGGTCATGTCCTGAATCACCATGAACGAGCCACGGTTAAGCATGATGCGCCCGGCAACCTTGACCGGAATCGCCGCCTCAGCCAGCTCTTCCTTGGTCTTGTCCGCGTATTGTTTCTGCAGGTCGTTGCAGTAGTTTTCGCGACGGAAGTCGTTCGGGAAGGCATTGCCCTTGGCGCGCTCGGCCGCAAGTTTTTCCTTGCGCAGGGCGATCAGGCTGTTTTCTTCCTGTTGCTGGGCTTGCGGGTCGAGTTGTTGGTCGCTCATGTCTTGATTATCCATCACAGGTTCGTGGCCCTTCGTCTGGCCGGGAAGCGCGACAAAGGATCGCGGGCGGCGACGTCATGATGACGCGCCCGACCCGCAACAGTGGTGTGGCGATTACAGGCCCTGTTTGAGGCTCGCGATCAGGTATTCGTCGATGTCGCCATCGAGCACCTTGTCGCAATCGCTGCGTTCGACGCTGGTGCGCAGGTCTTTGATGCGCGAGGCATCGAGTACGTACGAGCGGATCTGGTGACCCCAGCCGATATCCGACTTGGTGTCTTCCAGCGCTTGCGAGGCCGCATTGCGCTTCTGCACTTCCTGCTCGTACAAGCGCGCCCGCAGCATCTTCATCGCGGTGTCTTTGTTGGCGTGCTGGGAACGTTCGTTCTGGCAACTGACCACGGTGTTGGTCGGCACGTGGGTAATCCGGACCGCCGAGTCGGTGGTGTTGACGTGCTGACCACCGGCGCCCGAGGAGCGGTAGGTGTCGATACGCAGGTCAGACGGGTTGATGTCGATTTCGATGTTGTCATCGATTTCCGGCGAAACGAACACTGCCGAGAACGAGGTGTGACGGCGGTTGCCGGAATCGAACGGGCTTTTGCGGACCAGACGGTGGACGCCGATTTCGGTGCGCAGCCAGCCGAATGCGTACTCGCCCTTGATGTGCACCGTGGCGCC
This sequence comes from Pseudomonas sp. CFBP 8772, assembly GCF_014841665.1. NCBI lineage: Bacteria > Pseudomonadati > Pseudomonadota > Gammaproteobacteria > Pseudomonadales > Pseudomonadaceae > Pseudomonas > Pseudomonas sp. CFBP 8772. The sequence continues at coordinate 222,249 of NZ_JACYUI010000004.1, forward strand.
TTTGATACCGGCGACTTCACCGGCCGACAGCTCCATGATGGTCGCGTCGAAGCCGCGCTTGTCGGCCCAGCGCAGGTACATGCGCAACAGGATGTTCGCCCAGTCCTGGGCTTCGGTGCCGCCGGAACCGGCCTGGATGTCCAGATAGGCGTTGTTCTGGTCCATCTCGCCGCTGAACATGCGACGGAATTCCAGTTTTTCCAGCGCCTCACGCAGGCGCTCGACTTCAGCGGCAACGTCGTCGACGGCGGCCTGGTCTTCTTCTTCGGCGGACATCAGCAACAGGTCCTTGGCGTCCACCAGGCCGGTGCTCATTTCGTCGAGGGTGTCGACGATCTGCGCCAGCAGCGAACGCTCGCGGCCCAGTTCCTGGGCGTACGACGGGTTGTTCCAGACGTTTGGATCTTCGAGCTCGCGGTTAACTTCGGTCAGACGATCATGTTTGTGATCGTAGTCAAAGATACCCCCGAATGGTTTCGGAGCGCTCGGACAGGTCCTTGATGCTGTTTAGGATCGGGTTGATTTCCATGGTAGGCAGCACTCGCAGGCGATTTTCACAAAGCCGGCGAGTATATCGCAGTCATGGAGGCAGGGCACGCCTGAGCGTCCGGAATGACAGCAATTAGCGCTGCCCCTTATCGGGTAATGGCCGACGGGGCGCAATCGCGAATGGCTATTCGGGGTATGGCGCTGGTGAACCCGCACGGCAGTCCGTTGCGCGCATAAATGCCACCTCATACACCCGTTTTCGATGGCGGGGCGTATCTATAACCATCGGGAACCAGAGCGACGTGGTTCACGAACGAACGCTAAGTATCTGGGAAACCTTTAATGCCGTTGTCCATTAATTGCTTAGACCCAATGGCGATAACATCAACATCCAATCAATATTTAAACCAGCTGGAAGCCTCAACCTGAAAGGCTATGATCATCAAGACCAATCTCTCCACAACAACGAGTCACCAAACATGAAAAGTCATTATCCCGCCCCTAGCGTTACAGGCGTCACTGACGGCATTTTGGATTTGGTAGAAACCGATCTACCGATTATCGAAGTTAATTACCCAACCCTCGACAAGGCGCACTCAGTAAGCGTCATGTGGGAAATCTACGGCAAGGAGCAGCATTGGATATACTGCTGCGAGCTTCAACAACAATCACCGGGCGAAGACTCGCACTTCCAAAGGACGCCACGGCATTACTATTCCAACACGCTGTCACGCATGGGCTTGATTAAAGTCTGGTACAGCGTATCCATCGAAAATGGACCATCTGTTGATTCGGAGCCATTGGAATTCGAAGCTACCTCCGCTGGTTCAGGGCCTCCTCCAATTGGAAGCGTCGGGAGCATCGCGGTGCGAGAGACAATAAAACAACACGAAGGCCTGTATCCTACGATTGTTAATGTGGAAGTGAGAACATCCGCTCTCGGTGAGGGGGCCCACATCTTTGCCAAATGGGAAAACATGACAGCTCAGCCAGCAAGAGTAACGTGGAGCAACTCAATCAGCGAACTTTTATGGGAGCTAGCCCCTCTTACTTCAGACTCTCGGCTGGCAGAGTTCCTGCTCCCCATTAGCGAGATTAACAAGTGCGACGGAAGCCACGGCTACTTGACGCTCCATAATTCATTGGGCTCTGCTGCTTACTCGATTCGACTCTGCGTAAATACTAGCTGTGATCCCGGCCCCACCAAACCTTGAAACCCTTCATACCGGTTCAATCAAGAGTGGCTCGCCCACTCTTGATCAATAATAAGTCGTTTACCCCACCGCCACCTGATTGCGACCATTGTGCTTAGCCGCATACAGCCCCTGATCCGCACTTTGAATCAACTGGCGACTGTGGCTGCCCACTTGCGGGACGACAGTGGCCAGACCAATGCTGACCGTCAGGCTGGAGCCTTGGGTCGGGGCGACGTGGGGGATATTCATGCCGGCGATGGTCTGACGCAGTTTTTCAGCCAGCAAACGCGCGCCGCCCGGGGAGGTGCTGGGCAGCACCAGCGCAAATTCTTCGCCGCCGTAACGCGCCGGCAGGTCGGAAGGACGGCTGGAGTTGGCGCGGATGGCTTTGGCGACCTGACGCAATGCCTCGTCACCTTCGAGATGGCCGAAGGCGTCGTTGTAAGCCTTGAAGTAGTCGACGTCGATCATCAACAGCGAGATCTGGGTCTGCTCCCGGGTGGAACGGCGCCATTCCAGTTCCAGGTACTCGTCGAAGTGGCGGCGATTGGACAGGCCGGTCAAACCGTCGGAGTTCATCAGCCGTTGCAGCACCAGGTTGGTGTCGAGCAGCTGTTGCTGACTGACCCGCAACGCACGATAGGCTTCGTCGCGCTGCAGCAGCGTCATGTAGGAGCGCGAGTGGTAGCGAATGCGCGCCACCAGTTCGATGTTGTCCGGCAGTTTGACGAGATAATCGTTGGCGCCAGCGGCAAAGGCGGCGCTTTTGATCAGCGGGTCTTCCTTGGTCGAGAGCACAATGATCGGAATGTCACGGGTCTTCGGATTGGCGCGGTACTCACGCACCAGTGTCAGGCCGTCCAGGCCGGGCATGACCAGGTCCTGAAGAATCACGGTCGGCTTGATGAGGATCGCTTGGGCTATCGCCTGATGCGGGTCTGCGCAGAAATGGAAGTCGATGTTGTCTTCGTGCGCCAGCCCGCGGCGGACAGCCTCGCCGATCATGGCCTGATCGTCGACCAGCAGCACCATCGCAGCGTTTTCATCCGTGGCGTTCAGATCGTCCAGTTGCAAATCATGCATGCGGGGTCTCCTGGTCACAGGCGGGCTGTGAAATCACCTGGAAATTCATTGGGTGAATACCTCCTTCAAGCGAGGTGCGATCGAGTCCAGTGAGCGAATTTCCATGGCGGCGTCGATCGCCGCAGCCGCTTTAGGCATGCCGTACACCGCACAGCTTTCCTGATTCTGGGCGATGGTGAGAAAGCCCCGCTGACGCATCAGCTTGAGTCCCTGCGCACCATCACGGCCCATGCCGGTCAACAAAACACCCACTGCGTCACCATTCCAATAGCTGGCCACACTTTCGAAAAACACGTCGATGGAGGGCCTGTAAATTTCGTTAACCGGCTCTGCGGTGTACGCCAGCGTGCCGTTCCTGAGCAGACGAATATGGTGGTTGGTGCCTGCCAGCAGCACCGTGCCCACTTGCGGCGGCTCGCCATCGCGCGCCAGCCTGACCTCAAGCCCCGAAGAGCCGCTCAGCCATTGCGCCATCCCTTCGGCGAATACCTGATCCACGTGCTGCACCAGCACGATGGCGGCCGGAAAGTCATTCGGCAGCGCCTTGAGCAGTATTTCCAGCGCGGCGGGCCCGCCAGCCGATGAGCCGATCGCGATCAACCGCTGACGCTGTGCCGACTCGCGCACCGGGGGCGGCACGGGGCGCACCCGCGTGTCCCGCTCGCCAATGAGCCAGCCTATATTAAGTATCTTGCGCAACAAAGGCGCGGCGGCATCCCTGGGGTTGCCGGCCCCCAGCGCAGGCGTGTCGACCACGTCCAGCGCGCCATGGCCCATGGCTTCGAACACCCGATGCACATTCTGCTCGCGATCCACGGTGACGATAACGATGGCACACGGCGTCGCCGCCATAATACGTCGAGTCGCCTCCACGCCGTCCATCACCGGCATGATCAGGTCCATCAGTATCAGATCGGGCTTTTGCTGGACGCAACGCTCGACAGCCTCGGCGCCGTTACTGGCCACCCAGACAATCTGGTGCGCCGGCTCGAAAGCCAGCGCGCGACGCAGCGCCTCCACCGCCATGGGCATGTCGTTGACGATGGCGATCTTCATCCCTGCGCATCTCCTATCAACTCAACGACCGCATCGAGCAACGCGTCGTCGTGGAAACTGGCCTTGGCCAGATAGTAATCGGCGCCGGCGTCCAGGCCGCGGCGGCGATCTTCTTCACGGTCCTTGTACGACACCACCATCACCGGCAGCGATTGCAGGCGGCTGTCGCGACGCACCAGCGTCACCAGCTCGATGCCGTCCATGCGCGGCATGTCGATGTCGGTGATGAGGAGGTCGAAATCCTCACCGCGCAGGGCGTTCCAGCCGTCCATGCCGTCTACGGCCACCGCCACTTCATAGCCACGACTGAGCAACAGTTTGCGTTCCAGTTCGCGCACGGTCAGGGAGTCATCGACCACCAGCACGCGCTTGCGCACCCGTGCGTCAGCCTGACGACTGCGCCGGTCGATGCGTTCCAGGCGTCCGGTATTGAGCAGTTTCTCCACCGAACGCAGCATGTCTTCAACGTCGATGATCAGCACCGCCGAGCCGTCGTCGAGCAACGCGCCGGCGGAGATGTCCTGAACCTTGCCCAGGCGCGGATCCAGCGGCAACACCACCAGGGTGCGTTCGCCGATGAAACGCTCCACGGCAACCCCATACACCGCATCGCGCTCGCGAATCACCACCACTTTGAGCACGTCTTCACTGTGCTGGCTGGCCGGACGGTTGAGCAGCTGAGTGGCGGCTACCAGCCCTACGTGGCGCTCTTCATGCCAGAAATGCTGACGCCCTTCCAGCTGTACGATTTCGTCGGCGCGCACGTCACGCATGCGCTCGATGTGCGCCAGCGGAAAGGCATACGCTTCGCCGCCGACGTCCACCACCAGACTGCGCACCACCGACAAGGTCAGCGGCACTTCGAGATGGAAACGGCTGCCCCTCCCCGCGCGCTGGTCCAGTTCGACGCCGCCACGCAGCTGCCGGACCATGTGCTGAACCGCATCCAGACCGACGCCTCGACCGGACACTTCAGTGACCTTGTCGCGCATGCTGAACCCGGGCAGGAACAGGAAGCTCAGCAGTTCCTCCTCGCTCAACTGCGCAGCGGTTTCGGCGGGCGAGAGTTTGCGATCGATGATGCTTTGGCGCAGACGCTCAAGATCCACCCCGGCGCCGTCGTCGATCAGCTCGACCACCAGCAAACCGGCCTGGTGAGAGGCCTTCAGCTTAATCAGCCCCTCGGCTGGCTTACCGATGGCGACGCGCTGCTCGGGCAGCTCGATGCCATGGTCGACGGCGTTGCGCAGCAAGTGGGTCAATGGCGCTTCAAGTTTTTCCAGCACGTCGCGATCGACCTGAGTCTTTTCGCCGTCGATCTCAAGCCGCACCTGCTTGCCCAGCGAGCGGCCCAGATCACGGACCATGCGCGCCTGCCCCGCCAGCACGTCGGCAAACGGTCGCATGCGGCAGGCCAGCGCCGTGTCGTAGAGCAGTTGCGCGCGTTGCGAGGCCTGCCAGCCGAACTCGTCGAGGTCCGCCGTTTGTTGAATCAGCAAATGCTGCGCTTCGCCGAGCAGCCGCCGCGCTTCGTCCAGCGCCTTCTGCGCGTCGGGATCGGTGTTGGCGCCGAGCAAGGCTTCGAGACTGTCCAGCGCTCGGGTCGCACCGGTCTGGGTGCGTTTGACCCGTTGCATCGCGGCCAGATACGGCTTCAGCCGTTGGGTCTCGACCAGCGACTTGCTCGACAGGTCCAGCAGGTTGTTCAAGCGTTCGGCGGTGACGCGCAGGACCCGTTCGCCGGTCTCGACCACACGTCGTTCACCGGGACCCTCCGCTTTGAGCGCAGGGTCCGGAACGGGTTCGGCAGTGGAAGCTGCCAGCTCTTCAGCCGCCGAATCCTGCGCCGACTGAAGCGAGGTGACCAGCGACTGCGCGTTGGCCAGCAGGATGTCTTCGAGGGAAGGCAGCGCGGTCGGCACCAGCATGGCTTTCATCGCCGGATCGTCGCTGACCATGTTGTTCATCAGCGCCACATAGCCGTCGACATCTGCCTGAGGCACGGTGGCGCCAGGCGTGGCGATGCGCATCAGCAAATCGGTGCCCATCAGCAGCGCGTCGATATGCTCGGGCAGCAGGTGCAATCGCCCTTCCTGGGCGCTGACCAGGCAATCTTCCATGACGTGGGAAACGCTGACGCCGGCGTTGACCCCGACAATACGCGCCGCGCCTTTCAGCGAATGGGCCGCGCGCATGCACGCTTCCAGTTGATCGGCCTGGGTCGGATTGCGCTCAAGAGCCAACAGGCCTGCGCTCAACACGTGGGTCTGCGCTTCCGCCTCCAGGGTAAAGAGTTCGAACAGCGACGCATCGCGCATTTGATCGGGCGTCATGTCAGGCTCCGGTTCACAGCCGACAACAGGTGGTCTTCATCGAGCAGGCGCAAGCTGCGGTTTTTCCATTGCACGACGCCTCGGGTGAAGCGCGCGTTGCTGTTCTGCGTCGACGCCGAGGCACTGTCCAGCAGACGCGCCTCAATGGCATGAATGCCGTCGACTTCGTCCACTGGCACCACCACCGGACCGCCGTCTGCCGAAACGATCAGCATGCGCGGCAATGTTCGGGCGTCACCCACCGGCGCGACTGAAGGGTCCAGCCCGAGCAGTTCGACGAACGACAGGCACGCCACCAGGGCGCCGCGCACATTGGCAACCCCCAGCAAGGCGCGGGAACGCTGGTGCGGAAGGGAATGAATGGCTTGCACCGGCGACACTTCCACCAGACACCGGGTCGGCAGACCGAGCCACTCTTCGCCCAGACGAAACACCACGGTCGAGCGGGTTTCGACGTCGACGGCCAGCGCATCGGTGTGCATCGACACGCGCTGCTCCTGCGCCAGCGAATAGCGGTCGAGCAAGCGCGTGGCTGCGGCCGAGTAGACGGAGCAGTTACGGCAATGAATATGATCGGCAAGCAGCGGACAGGAGCGGTCGCCATGGATGCCAATGCGGTTCCAGCAGTCGTCGATCGCCTCGGCGTCGTCGCTGACCAGCTCTGTGTGTACGCGACTCATCCACTGTGTCCTTCTTTAGTGACACCCCGTGCCGCGCGCTCCTGCAGCCGCCGGGCCCCTGCGCTGTCGCCCTGGGCGGCGAGGAGCGCGGCCAGTTGCGCCAGGGTTTCCGGATGCTGTGGTTGCAGATACAACGCCTTGCGATAAAACCCTTGTGCCGCGCTCGTCTCCCCCGCCACTTCGCTGAGCAGGCCCAGCCAGTAAAACACCGGCGCCACGGGGTCGAAGCGCTTGAGGTACTGCTCGCACGCCACCTTCGCCTCGCCACTGCGGCCTTCGTTGGCAAGGACGGCGATGCTGCGCAGCAACTCGGCTGCTTCGCCGCTGCCAGCGCCCGGCGCCGCAGGCTTGATGTCCGGTCTGAGCGCAGCCCTGCGTTCTTCAGCCAGCGCAGGATCACCCAACAACCTCGGCGCAAAGGCCTGGGGTTTAAGGGTGCCGCGCGACGGGGCCGAGCGAGCAGACGTTGAGTAAGCAGGCAAAGCATCGTTTCGCGACGGCGGCATGGCTGGGGCAGTCAGCCCGCCGTGGGGTTCGGAAACGGCCTCGTCACGCCGACGAAAGGCAAAGGATTGGGGAATGCCGATCGACACCATGCCCATGCGCCCGAGCAGGCTGCCCTCGGCGGGGCCGATAAACAGCACGCCGTCGTCGCGGGTCATGCGTTTGAGCGCCTCGAAGCCCTGACGCTGAGTCTCGACGTCGAAGTAGATCAGCAGGTTGCGGCAGAACACGAAATCGTAGGCCGACTGCGCCACCGGCATGGCGGGATCGAGCAGGTTGCCGGACTGAAAGCGGACCTGATCACGTACGCGCATCTCCAGACGATAGCCCTCTTCGGCCGCGTTGAAGAAACGCTCCCGAAAACCCAGTTGATCCCCGCGAAAGGAGTTCTTGCCATACACGCCCTGGCGCGCGCGCTGGATCGAAAGCGGGCTGATGTCCACCGCCTCGACGCTGAACTGCGGGCCTCGCAAACCGGCGTCGAACAGCGCCATGGCGATGGAATAAGGCTCCTCGCCGGTGGAGCACGGCAGGCTGAGAATCCGCAGCGGACGCACGCCATTGAGCTGCGCCAGTCGGGCATTGGCCAGCTTGCCGAGGGTGACGAAGGATTCCGGGTAACGGAAAAACCACGTTTCGGGGACGATCACCGCTTCGATCAGCGCCTGTTGCTCGTCCGCCGAAACCAGCAGCGTCTGCCAGTAATCGTCGTGGTCCCGCGCCTTGGACAGCGTGCAGCGCTGACGCACGGCGCGCTCAATGATCGCCTTGCCCACCGACGCGACGTCCAGCCCGATGCGGTCCTTTAGAAAAGCGAAGAAACGCGCATCGCTGCTCATGGCGTGGCCTCGAAGGCATCCAGGCTCATGGGCTGTTCGGGAAACAACAGTTCGCGCACAGCGTCGCTGAGCAAGTCTTCCACGCGTATCCACTGCAGCAGGCCGTGTTCGTCTTCGCGCACCGGCCCCAGATACGGCGCTTGGGCGTTGTCCAGGCCGTAGGCTTTGAATTCATGGGGCGAGCAGCGCAGCGTGTCGGTTGCCTGTTCGAGGATCAACCCCAGCTCACGCGGGGGACGATCGCCGCCGAGGCGATAGTGCACCAGCACCAGCCGCGTGCTGGTGCGCAGCTGGGACGGATGGCCGAAGGTCAGCGCGCTGAGGTCGATGACAGGGACGATTGCACCCCGGTGGGCGAATACACCGGCGACCCAGTGCGGCGCTTGCGCGATGGGCTTGAGCACCAGCCGTGGCAGCACTTCGGCGACTTCTGTCGCTTGCAGCGCATAACGTTCCGCACCGATACGGAACAGCAGAAACAGCTTGCTCTTCGGCAATACCGCAGCGCTGCGCTTGGCTGAATGCTCGATCATGGGCCTGACTCAGACCTTGAAACGCGAAACGCCGCTACGCAGCCCCACCGCCACCTGGCTCAGCTCATCAATGGCAAAGCTGGCCTGACGCAGGGATTCAACGGTCTGGCTGCTGGCGTCACCCAACTGCACCAGCGCCTGGTTGATCTGTTCGGCGCCGGTGGCCTGGGCCTGCATGCCTTCGTTGACCATCAAGACACGCGGCGCGAGGGCCTGCACCTGATGAATTATCTGCGAAAGCTGCTCGCCGACCTGAGTCACTTCGTACATGCCGCGACGCACTTCTTCGGAGAATTTGTCCATGCCCATGACGCCCGCCGACACCGCCGACTGGATCTCCCGAACCATCTGCTCGATGTCGTAGGTGGCCACGGCGGTCTGGTCGGCCAGGCGCCGGACCTCGGTCGCCACCACGGCGAAACCACGGCCATATTCGCCGGCTTTTTCGGCTTCGATGGCGGCGTTGAGCGACAGCAGGTTGGTCTGGTCGGCGACTTTGACGATGGTCACCACCACCTGATTGATGTTGCCGGCCTTCTCATTGAGGATCGCCAGCTTGGAGTTGACCAGATCGGCCGCGCCCATGACCGAGTGCATGGTTTCTTCCATGCGCGCCAGGCCTTGCTGGCCGGAGCCCGCCAGGATCGAAGCCTGGTCCGCCGCCGAGGTCACTTCGGTCATGGTGCGCACCAGATCCCGGGATGTTGCGGCAATTTCCCGCGACGTCGCGCCGATTTCCGTGGTGGTCGCAGCGGTCTCGGTGGCCGTGGCTTGTTGCTGTTTGGAGGTCGCGGCGATCTCGGTCACCGAGGTGGTCACCTGAATCGACGAGCGCTGGGCCTGGGACACCAGTGCGGCGAGCTCGGCGACCATGTCGTTAAAGCCGGTTTGCACCGATCCGAACTCATCGTTGCGGTCCAGTGCCAGCCGCGTGCTCAGGTCGCCAGTGCGCATGATGTCGAGGATCTGCACGATGCGGTTCATCGGCGCCAGAATTGCGCGCATCAGCAACAGGCCGCACGCAGCTGCTGCCAGCAGAGCGATGATCAGCGAGATGCCGAGGGTGATCTTGGCGCTGGAAACTGCGGCCTGGATGGCGTCGGACGCCTTGTCGGCGACCACCTTGTTCTTGGCGCCGAGTGCATTGAGTTCCTTGCGACCCTCAAACCACGCGGGCGTGAGTTGCTCGGCAAACATCCGTTGGGACAGCGCATAGTTATCGCCCTGATAGGCCGCTAGCACACCGTTGAGCACTAGCTGATAGCGCTCGCGCAACTGCAGAAACTGGGCGAAGTCATTGCGATCGGATTCGTCGAAGATGCTTTTCTGGTAATTGACGATCTGCGCCTGCAGGCGGTCTTCGAAGTCTTTGTACTGGTCTTCTTCAGCGCTGGTGAGGTCGCGTCCGGCGCCCTCACTGAGTAAATGCTGAGTGGCTACGTAGCTTTCAACCCAGGCGCCGCGCACGGTGCTGCTGTAAAAAACGCCGGGCAGCGCGTCCAGCCGTACGGCATCGCCACTGCTCTCGATCACCAACAAGCGATTGAATGCCGCAACCACCATCAACAGCATGATGGCGATGATGACAGCGAAGCTCGCCAAAATCCGTTGACGCAACGTCCAGTTCTTCACAGTCAGCCCTCAAGGGTTCAACGCCGGCATGACCGGGTTCAAGAAGCGGACCGACAGATGGTCCAAAGCGAGCGGGAGTATAGCCTAGTGCCTTACCGACACTTGGGGTGTTTCTGACGAGGAAAACGCCATAACACACAGCCATATCGGAAATGTCTTACACGCTATCGGCTCGATGTGGCGTTGCTTGATGGTACGAATGCGCCGCGGGCGGATGTCTGGGCGGGACTTCTGTAGCGAGGAACAAGAATGTGGGTCAGGCCCCAGTGGTTGTGGGGCCTGACCCAACAGGTTTGCGGCTATTGGCCGTCGTATCCGTGCCGGATCGCAGGGCGGACTGACGGTTTACGGCTGGGCCTGACGCACCTGCTGCTCAAGCTCGGTCTTCAACGCCGGATCGAGTTTCAGTTGCTTGGCGAGTTCGTCCAGGTAAGCGCGCTCCATGAAGTGCTCTTCGTCGACCATCATCACGCTGGCCAGGTACATCTCCGCGGCGATTTCCGGGGTTTGCGCCGCACGGGCGACATCGACAGGGTCCAGTGGTTTGTTCAGCTCGGCGTGGAGCCACTGCTGCAGTTCGTTGTCGCCGGTGATGCGGGTGAACTCGCCTTCGATGAGTTCGCGCTCACGGTCGTCGACGTGGCCGTCAGCCTTGGCCGCGGCCACCAGCGCCCGCAGGATGGCCTCGCTGTGCTGTTCAACCTGGGCCGGTGGCACGCGGTCAACGGTTTGCGGCTCAACCGGTTGCGCCACCCCCTGACTCGCCTGCCAGTTGCCATAGGCCTTGTACGCCAGCACGCCCAACGCTGCGAGCCCGCCGTAGGTCAGCGCTTTGCCGCCCATTTTGCGTGCGCCTTTGTTGCCCATCAGCAAGCCCATCGCGCCCGCCGCCAACGCACCGCCGCCAGCACCGGAGAGCAGCCCGCCAAGGCTGCCGCCCAGCTTGCCTCCCAGACCGCTGCCGCCGACCTTGCCAAGCAGATCGCCAAGCCCGCCCTGCCCGTTTTGCCCGCTTTTGCCGCTCTTGTCGTGAGCGCCGGCCTTGTTTTGCAGCAGGTCCTGACCGGATTTCAACAATTGATCAAGTAAACCGCGCGTGTTCATGACTTCACCTTCAGAAATGGGGACAGACGATTCGACCCGCAGGTTAAGGCGAAGGCACCGACGCACGTCGGGCGGGTTTGCTTCTGAATGTTGCGGCGACTGAGCGTCCAGAGTCAGGACGGGTTTTCACTCAACCGCATCCGCCTGCAGGAATGGGCTCGGTATTTGCTGCGTGAAGTTTGTCGGGGATCGAACGGGGCACTACGCTCTGCACCACCGATCTCTGCCCAAACCACCACCATGAGGCAAACCCACCATGTCCGTGCACAAGACCGCGATTCTGAGCGCCGTGATTACCGCACTATTCACCAGCGGCGCGGTGCAGGCCGCTGAAGCACTCACGGCGGTGGGCGATGGCGAGGGGCAGCTGGATATCGTGGCGTGGCCGGGTTACATCGAGCGAGGCGAAAGCGACAAGGCCTACGACTGGGTGACCGGCTTCGAGCAGGAGACCGGCTGCAAGGTCAACGTCAAGACCGCTGCAACCTCCGACGAGATGGTCAGCCTGATGACCAAGGGCGGCTATGACCTGGTCACCGCGTCGGGCGACGCGTCGTTGCGGCTGATCGCCGGCAAGCGCGTGCAGCCCATCGACCCCACGCTGATCCCGAACTGGAAAACCCTCGACCCGCGCCTGAAAGATGGTCCGTGGTACACGGTTGAAAACAAAACGTACGGCACGCCGTACCAGTGGGGCCCGAACGTGCTGATGTACAACACCAACGTGTTCAAGACGCCGCCGGTGAGCTGGAGCGTGGTGTTCGAGCCGCAGGATTTGCCCGATGGCAAGCCGAACAAGGGCCGGGTCCAGGCCTATGACGGGCCGATCTACATCGCCGACGCCGCGCTGTATTTGAAGACGGCCAAGCCGGAACTGAACATCGTCGATCCCTATCAGCTCACCGAGACCCAGTACAAGGCCGTGCTCGATCTGCTACGCGCCCAGCAGCCGCTGGTTCATCGCTACTGGCATGACGCGACGGTGCAGATGAGCGACGTGAAAAACGAAGGCGTGGCGGCGTCGAGTTCGTGGGGCTACATGGTCAACGGGCTGGTTGCCGACAAACAACCCGTGGCCTCGACCATCCCCCAGGAAGGCGCCACCGGCTGGGCCGACACGACGATGTTGCACGCCGAAGCCAAACACCCGAACTGTGCCTACAAATGGATGAACTGGTCGCTGCAACCGAAAGTTCAGGGTGACGTTGCCGCCTGGTTCGGCTCCCTGCCGGTGGTGCCGGACGCCTGCAAGGGCAACGCACTGCTCGGCGCCGAGGGCTGCGAAACCAACGGATTTGACCTGTTCGAGAAAATCGCCTTCTGGAAAACACCCCAGGCCGAGGGCGGCAAATACGTGCCGTACAGCCGCTGGACTCAGGATTACATTGCGATCATGGGTGGACGTTAAGCCATGACCCACGCTGTCCAGTTCACCCAGGTCTCGCGGTTGTTCGGCGAGGTGAAAGCCGTGGACCGGGTGTCCATCGACATCCAGGAAGGCGAGTTCTTTTCCATGCTCGGCCCCTCGGGTTCCGGCAAAACCACCTGCCTGCGCCTGATCGCAGGCTTCGAGCAACCCAGCGCCGGCTCGATCCGCATTCATGGTCAGGAAGCCGCCGGCCTGCCGCCCTACCAGCGCGACGTCAACACAGTGTTTCAGGACTACGCGCTGTTCCCTCACATGAACGTGCGGGACAACGTCGCCTACGGCCTGAAAGTAAAAGGCGTCGGCAAGGCCGAACGGATCAAGCGCGCCGACGAGGCACTGAACATGGTCGCCCTTGATGGCTACGGCGCACGCAAACCCGCGCAACTGTCCGGCGGCCAGCGCCAGCGTGTAGCCCTGGCGCGGGCACTGGTCAATCGCCCGCGGGTGTTGCTGCTCGACGAACCCCTCGGCGCCCTCGACCTGAAGCTGCGCGAACAGATGCAAAGCGAACTAAAGAAACTGCAGCGCCAACTGGGCATCACGTTCATCTTCGTCACCCACGACCAGACTGAAGCGCTGTCGATGTCGGACCGGGTCGCGGTGTTCAACAAGGGCCGCATCGAGCAGGTCGATACGCCACGCAATCTGTACATGAAACCGGCCACGACCTTCGTGGCAGAGTTCGTGGGCACCTCCAACGTCGTGCATGGTGAACTGGCGCAGATGTTGAGCGGCAATCCGGGCGCGTTTTCGATTCGACCGGAGCACATCCGTTTTGCCGAGGGCGGCACTGTGACGCACGACATTCAGCTCAGCGGCGTGCTGCACGACATTCAATACCAGGGCAGTGCCACCCGCTACGAGGTCAGACTGGACAACGGCCAGACGCTCACGGTCAGCCAGGCCAACGATCAGTGGCTGGACGCCGGCGCGCATCATCGACCGGGGCAACCCGTCACCGTTCGCTGGGCGCGGGAAGCGATGATTACGTTGCATGACACGCCGGTTGAGGCGCAGTGAGATGGGTCAGACCTTCACAGGCCCGGCACCGACGCAACGGCCATCGCCACTCCGGCGCTTTTCCAACTTGCTGTATCGACGCCCGAATCTGTACCTGTCGCTGCTGCTGATCCCGCCGCTGCTGTGGTTCGGCGCGATTTACCTCGGCTCGCTGCTGGGCCTGTTGTGGCAGGGCTTCTATACCTTCGACGACTTCAGCATGACTGTGACGCCGGACCTGACCCTGGCGAACTTCGGCGCGCTGTTCAACCCGGCCAATTTCGACGTCATCCGGCGCACCCTGGTCATGGCGGTTGCAGTGTCCATCGCCAGCGCCATCGTCGCCTTCCCCATCGCCTATTACATGGCGCGCTACACCACCGGCAAAACCAAGGCGTTCTTCTACATTGCGGTGATGATGCCCATGTGGGCCAGCTACATCGTCAAGGCCTACGCATGGACGCTGCTGCTGGCCAAGGGCGGCGTGGCGCAATGGTTCGTGCAGCATCTGGGGCTGGCGCCGGTGTTGCAGTGGCTGTTGAGCGTGCCCGGCATTGGTGGCAGCACATTGTCGACCTCGCACCTTGGGCGTTTCATGGTGTTCGTCTACATCTGGCTGCCGTTCATGATCCTGCCGATTCAGGCCTCCCTCGAACGCCTGCCGCCCTCTTTGCTGCACGCCTCCGCCGACCTCGGTGCCACGCCGCGGCAAACGTTCATGCAGGTGATTCTGCCGCTGTCGGTGCCAGGGATTGCGGCGGGCTCGATCTTCACGTTTTCGCTGACGCTGGGGGATTTCATCGTGCCGCAGCTGATCGGCCCGCCGGGCTACTTCATTGGCAGCATGGTCTACGCGCAGCAAGGCGCCATCGGCAACATGCCCATGGCCGCGGCGTTCACGCTGGTGCCAATCGTGCTGATCGCGGTTTATCTGGCTATTGTCAAACGACTGGGGGCTTTCGATGCACTCTGAAAGAGCGTCGTGGGGCCTGAAGATCGCCGCCTGGGGCGGGCTGGTATTCCTGCACTTTCCGATCCTGATCATCTTCGTCTACGCCTTCAACACCGAAGACGCCGCCTTCAGCTTCCCGCCGAAGGGTTTCACCCTGAAGTGGATCGGCGTGGCGTTCGCGCGGCCCGACGTCCTGGAGTCGATCAAGCTGTCGCTGCAAATCGCCTGCATTGCCACACTGATCGCCCTGGTGATCGGCACGCTAGCCTCGGCGGCGCTGTACAGGCGGGACTTCTTCGGCAAGGACGGGATTTCACTGATGCTGATTCTGCCCATCGCCCTGCCCGGCATCATCACCGGGCTGGCCTTGTTGTCAGCGTTCAAGACCCTGGGGATCGAGCCAGGGATGTTCACCATCATTGTCGGCCACGCGACCTTCTGCGTGGTGATCGTCTACAACAACGTCATCGCCCGCCTGCGCCGCACCTCCCACAGCCTGATCGAAGCGTCGATGGACCTCGGTGCCGATGGCTGGCAGACCTTCCGCTACATCATCATGCCCAACCTGGGCTCGGCGCTCCTGGCCGGTGGCATGCTGGCGTTTGCCCTGTCGTTCGACGAAATCATCGTCACCACCTTCACCGCCGGGCACGAACGCACCCTGCCCATCTGGCTGCTCAACCAACTCAGCCGCCCGCGGGACGTGCCGGTGACCAACGTCGTGGCGATGCTCGTGATGATGGTGACCCTGCTGCCGATCCTCGGCGCGTACTACCTGACTCGGGGCGGGGAAAGCGTGGCGGGGAGTGGGGGGAAGTGAAGGGCTATCTTCATTCCGGAGGCCGACGCAGGACAAATGTGGGAGCGAGCTTGCTCGCGAAGAGGTCGGTACATTCGCCAAATCTTCAGCAGCTGGAATACCGTCTTCGCGAGCAAGCTCACTCCCACATGGATCTTCTCCAATAGAACCAGCATCACAGAGCCAGAGATGCTGGAGCAGTGCAGATCAGCTATTCAGCGGTGTGATCAATCCCGCAAATCCGACTCATGAATCGGCTGATCGCGGTGCGTTGCTCGCTGGTATTGCGCAGGCCATGTGGCCTGGCGTCCACCGAGCGCCTCGTCGGCTTGCAGCGGCCAGTACGGATCGCGCAGCAGTTCGCGGGCGAGGAAAATCAGGTCTGCCTGGCCGGTACGCAGAATGGTGTCGGCCTGGGTGGGTTCGGTGATCATGCCCACGGTGCCGGTGGCAATGCCGGACTCGTTGCGCACGCGAGCGGCGAACTCGGTTTGATAGCCCGGGCCCACGGGGATCTCGGCTTTCGCCGCAGTGCCGCCGGAGGACACGTCAACAAGATCAACGTCCAACTCTTTCAAGCGCTTTGCCAGCTCAACGGTTTCGTCCGCAGTCCAGCCGCCTTCCACCCAGTCGGTGGCCGAGACGCGCACGAACAACGGCAGGCCTGCAGGCCAGACGTCGCGCACGGCTTTGGTGATTTCAAGCGTCAGACGAATGCGGTTTTCGAACGAGCCACCGTATTGATCCTGACGCTGGTTGCTCAGCGGCGACAGGAACTGATGCAGCAGATAACCGTGGGCAGCGTGAATTTCGACGACTTCGAAACCTGCGGTCAAGGCACGTTTGGCGGCGTCGACGAACGCCTTGATCACGTCCTGAATCTGGGCTTCATCCAGCGGGGTGGGCACGGTGTAGGTCGGGTCGAATGGGATCTTCGAGGGCCCCCAGGTCGCCCAGCCACCCTGGTCGGCAGGGATGGCGCCACTCTGGCTCACCCATGGCCGCCATGTACTGGCCTTGCGTCCGGCATGGGACAGCTGAATGCCGGCAACCACGCCCTGTGCTTTGATGAATCGAGTGATGCGTTGCAGCGGCTCGATGTGCTCGTCGTTCCAGATGCCGAGGTCTTCCGGGGTAATGCGCCCATCCTGGGTCACCGCCGCCGCTTCAGTGAAAATCAGCCCTGCGCCGCCGACCGCGCGGCTGCCCAGATGGACCAAATGCCAGTCATTGGCCAGGCCGTCGGCGCAGCAGTACTGACACATTGGCGAAACCACGATGCGATTGCGCAGTGTCAGTTCGCGAAGGGTATAGGGTTCAAGCAGCAGGCTCATGGGGGACCTCTCAGATCGTGTGGCAGGTTCCTTACGTGCGAACCTTGAGCCTAGTCGACAACCCGAGCGAAGTGAGGGTTCAGTCATTTCCCGGCTGAAGCCGGTCCTACCGAGACACCGCGTACGTCCGTAGGACTGGCTTTAGCCGGGAAGGCGTCAGCAGGCACACCGCGAGATTGAGGGTGCCCACGCAGGCCCATTCCCGGCTAAAGCCGGTCCTACCGAGACACCGCGTACATCTGTAGGACTGGCTTTAGCCGGGAAGGCGTCGGATGTCACACCGCGAGATTGAGGGTGCCCACGCAGGCCCATTCCCGGCTAACGCCGGTCCTACCGAGACACCGCGTACATCTGTAGGACTGGCTTTAGCCGGGAAGGCGTCAGCAGGCACACCGCGAGATTGAGGGTGCCCACGCAGGCCCATTCCCGGCTAAAGCCGGTCCTACCGAGACACCGCGTACATCTGTAGGACTGGCTTTAGCCGGGAAGGCGTCGGATGTCACACCGCGAGATTGAGGGTGCCCACGCAGGCCCCTTCCCGGCTAAAGCCGGTCCTACCGAGACACCGCGTACATCTGTAGGACTGGCTTTAGCCGGGAAGGCGTCAGCAGGCACACCGCAAGTTGATCGTGGCTCAGCGCGGCGAGAGGTGAACCACCATCAGTTGCACGGTTTCGTTGCCGCGAAATTCGTTTAGGTCCAGCTTGTAGGCCAGCTCGACCCAGCGCACAGTCGGGTTGGGCCATACGTCGCGGTCGACGCTGAAGGCGATGCCTTCAAGCTTTACGCTGCCGCACTCGGTCTTGAGTACCATCTTCAGATGGCGCTCGCCGACCACCCGCTGCTCCACCAGCTGGAACACGCCATGGAACAACGGTTCGGGAAAGTGCTGCCCCCACGGGCCGGCATTGCGCAGGGCACGGGCCAGTTCCAAATGAAATTCTTCCACCGCCAAGGTGCCGTCGGACAACAGCCGGCCGGTCAGGTCTTCTTCCTTGAGCTGGCGGCGAACCTCGGTGTCGAAGGCCTCGGCGAACGCCGGGAAGTTGCCTTCCGGCAGCGACAGCCCGGCCGCCATCGCGTGGCCGCCGAACTTGCTGATCAGCTCGGGATGTTTCGCCGCCACGGCATCGAGGGCATCGCGAATATGAAAGCCCGGTACCGAACGCGCCGACCCCTTCAGCACACCCTCGCCTGCGCTGGCGAACGCGATAGTCGGGCGGTGATAACGCTCTTTCAGGCGCGAAGCCAGAATGCCGATCACGCCTTGGTGCCACTCGGGTTCGAACAGGCACAGCCCAAACGGCATCGACTCCAGCGGCAGGTCCTTGAGCTGGGCGAGCGCCTCGCGCTGCATGCCCTGCTCGATGGATTTGCGGTCCTGATTGAGCTCGTCCAGACGCACCGCCATTTCCCGCGCCTCGGTCTCGTCATCACACAGCAGGCATTCGATGCCCAGGCTCATGTCATCCAGACGCCCGGCCGCATTCAGGCGCGGGCCGATGATGAACCCCAGATCGGTGGAGGTGATGCGCGACGCCTCGCGACGGGCGACCTCCAGAATGGCGCGCAAACCCGGACGTGCACGCCCGGCGCGGATGCGCATCAGCCCCTGGTGCACCAGAATCCGGTTGTTGGCATCCAGCGGCACCACGTCAGCGACGCTGCCCAAGGCCACCAGATCCAGCAACTCGCCCAGGTTGGGTTGAGCGCGGCCCTCGAACCAGCCGATGTCCCGCAGTCGCGCGCGCAAGGCCATCAATACATAAAAGATCACGCCGACGCCGGCCAGCGACTTGCTCGGGAAGGTGCAGCCGGGCTGGTTCGGGTTAACGATGGCATCAGCCGCCGGCAATTCGTGGCCGGGCAGGTGGTGATCGGTGACCAACACCTGCAAGCCCGCCGCTTTCGCTGCCGCAACGCCTTCGACGCTGGAAATGCCGTTGTCCACGGTCATCAGCAAATCGGGCTGACGTTCAAGGGCGACCTGGACGATTTCAGGTGTCAGGCCGTAACCGAATTCGAAACGATTCGGCACCAGGTAGTCCACGTGCGCGGCACCGAGCAAGCGCAGGCCCATCACGCCGACGGTGCTGGCCGTCGCGCCGTCGGCATCGAAGTCGCCCACGATGAGAATGCGATGGCGCTGCTGCAACGCCGTCACCAGCAGCTCGACGGCGGCGTCGATGCCCTTGAGCTGTTGATACGGAATCAATCGGGCAAGGCCCTTGTCGAGTTCTGCCTCCGAGGCGACACCGCGGGCCGCGTACAGCCGGGTGAGCAAGGGTGGCAGGTCGCCAAGAAAAGGCAGGGTGTCAGGTAACTCGCGTGGTTCGATGCGCATTCAGGTTCCGCTGGGATTCTCGTTGGGACTGGCAGGAGGCAGCGATGCCGTCGCGATGGCTTGGCAACAGCATCGCGAGGCCGTCGCGGTGCAGGCGTGAATCAGCCCCGCTCGCCTGCCAGCCACTGCAATTGCACTTCGTGCTGGCCGCGATCATCTGTGACGAAGATCGTGCCTTCGCTGATCATTACGTCCCACTTGATCACCCGTGGCATGTCCTTGGACAAGACTTCGAGCGCCTCTTGGGGTACCGAAGCGATGTTGACGTTCTTCAGCGTCTTGATCGCCGGTATGACCTTGCCTTCCCACACCCGCAGACTGCCGTAGGCCAGCAGGCTGGTGCGTTCGGTACGGCGCGAGCACCAGGTCAAACGGTCGGCGTCGGGCTGTCCGACTTCGATCCAGTGCAGGACGCGATCGTCCAGACTCTTTTCCCACAGCGCCGGTTCATCGACGTCTGACAGACCCCGGCCAAACGACAGGTGCTCGTTGTACCAGAAGGCGTAGGCCAGCAGGCGCACGGTCATGCGCTCTTCGGTTTCCGAAGGATGACGGGCGATGGTCTGCTTGACGGTTTCATAGACCCCGCGATCAAGGTCGGTGAGGTTGAGTTCGAACTTGTAGGTCGTGGACGGCTGGGCCATGAACGGGCTTCTAGAGAGACGGGAAAGGCGGCAAGTCTACCCGATGCAGCCCCGTTGAACGACCGAACTCGATGAGCGATGCGGCTCGTCTCTCAAATGGGAGACGGGGCACAACGTTCGCGAGGCGTTACTCATGCCCCCATGACATGTGTTAAATAAATGAGGCACATCACCGATTCCTTGCTGCGAGACGCTGTCGATGAGGGTCAACGCTTCCATGCATGTCACCGGTTCCCGAATGCGCGCCTTGCTGATCGCAGGCCTGTTCGCCTGCCTGCCCGGTACGGCGTCGGCACGTGAAACGCTGATCTGGCTGCTGCGCGACTTCCCGCCCCTGACCATATTTTCCGGACCATTGGCGGGCCAGGGTGCCATCGACAAGCTGATGCCCGAGCTGACTGCCCGGATGCCGGAGTACGATCACCAGGTCATGCACGTCAACCGCGCGCGCGGAACCCAGATGCTCAATGACCCCGACGTGTTCGCCTGCGACCCGACCCTGCTGTGGACGCCCGAGCGCGACAAAACCATTCTGTTTTCCATCCCATCCTACGCCACGCCCAGTAACGGCGTCACGATCGAGCGCAGACGCCACGCACTGTTCGCACCGTTCATCAACGCCGACGGCCGCCTCGACCTTGCCGCCTTACTGGCCAGCGACAGCGTCGATGTCGGCATCGTCGGCGAACGCAGCTACGGCCCCGTCATCGATAAAGTGTTGCGCGAGACCCCGCACCCCGAACGTCTGATCCTGCACTACGGCAATACAGCGGTGGGCAGCATGCTGGAAATGGAACGGCTGGATCGCTTCCAGGCGATCATCAGTTACTGGCCGGAAGCGCGCTTTCACGCGCAGGAACAGGGCATTCCGCTAGCAGAGCTGGAGTTCTTGCCGGTCAAAGACGTGCCCAAATACCAGTTCGCTCACATTGCCTGTTCGAAGACCGAGAAGGGCCGTGCGGCGATGGAGATCATCAACCGGGAAATGCGTGTGCTGCGCGTGACGCGACTGATCGGGTTTTACGCGGAGTGGATGATGAAGAAGGAGGAATACCTGCGCGACGCCCAGACATTTTTCGATGAGGAAACGAATTGACGCCGGGTGAAATCCGCGCCTGGCGTTGAAGCCCTGAATGTCAGACAAAAGAAACCCCGAGCAGCGGGGAGACTACTCGGGGTCAACCGTGGTCCATCTTGGACCCGTACGGCAGGCAGCATGAACATCGGAGCACAATGCCTGCGCCTGCCGTAACTGATAGGAGCCTACCGAATGGAGAAGGTTCCCTGCGACTCAGACGAAAGGTCGGGAGGCAGCATAAGTGGCAGACTGGGACACATTGCGCATGGCAGCGATGACACAAGGCTCGATGCGCCCTTCTGCCACCATCAAATCACGGTGAAGACCATCTACCACGTCAGTCAGCTGACGCTTGTCGCCCAACTGCGATGCAGAAAAAACCCGTTCAATCACCATCGCACCCGCTGGATTTTTCAGCGTCACCAGGCGTTCGCCCAGAATACCGGCCGGGCCGATAATCGCCTGATAAGGAGACAGCGCTTCGCTCAGTAGCAAGCTGATATTTTCCATCCGGATCACCACTCAACAGTTTGAATGCAAAGGTGCTAACCAATGACCATTGGCAGCAGCGGAAAGTTCTGAGCAGTGTGGCGCTTTGACACATGCGCACTGACTGCAACAGCTTGACTCCGGAGCATGCCTGCCGAATGTGACAGGCAAAATTTACACCCCTGATGCCTTCGCTCGCCCCAATTCGTCGAGCAGCGCCTTCAACTGCCCTGCCGCCCGCTCCGCGGCCTGACGTGCTTCGCGCAACTCGCTCTCCAGGCGCTTACGCTCGCTGATGTCCATCCAGCCGCCGAGCAATCCCTGCATCTGACCGTCGGCGCGATGATAGGGCACCGCCCATTGCCAGGCGTAGACCCGTCGCCCGGCCAGCGTAAGGACGCGCTCGGCAAACACCGGCTCCTGCGTCTCCAGCAGCTTCATGTAATCGGCGTGCAGTTGCTCGGCCATATCGCGGTCAACGAGATCGACATCGGTCAGGCGTCGGCCTTGCATCTGTTCGTAACCGATCCCGAAGCTCTCCTCGTAACTGCGGTTGCAGGCGACGAGCCGGCCTTGCAGATCACGCACATAAACAGGGTTGGGGAACGCATCGAGCAATGTCCGTTTGAAGGCGAGCTGATCACCCAACTGTGCTTCGGCGCGCTGCCGTTGATGGATCTGATACCTCAGGCGGCTACTCCAGACCAGCGACACCAGACCCAGCAACAGTGAGGCGCCCGTAACCCCGTAGATCCAGTTGGGGATGCGGTTCCACACCGAAGGCGCAGCGGCTGCCGCGCCGAGCCATTTGAGGCGAATAGCGCGCATTTCCGTCACGGAAAATTCCTCAAGGGCCTTGTTCAGAATGCCGAGCAATTCGGGATGGGCCTTGACCACGGAAAACCGGTCCGGAGACCACAACCCTTCGACGCTGCGGCCCACTTTCAGCCCGCCGGGCGGATACAGCCAGGCGCCCGCCTCGTTCTGAATAGTGGCGTCCGCCTCCCCCTCCTCGACGAGCTGGCGGGCTTCGGCGTAGGTGGGCACGAGCAGCAGGCGGATCTGCGGGTAGCGTGTCTGAATAAACTCCAGCAACGCATGTCGCGCGGGGAGCGCGAGCACCTTGCCGGTCATGTCCGCCAGCTGAAGGGAGACATTGCTGTCGGCGCGTTCCAGAAATACCCAGCTGTTGCCTCCAAATGCATACGTGAAATACAGCATTTTCTTGCGCTCGGGGTTTTCGGCCAGGGTGGTATTCATGTGCGCGCCGCCGTCTGCCAGGGTCTCAAGCAGAGAATAGGTGGAAGGCGCTTCCTGATAGACAAACTGCAACCCGGTCAGGCGCGAAATGCGCGCCAGCACATCGACATTCAGCCCCACCCATTGACCACGAGCGTCTTTGTAGATGTAGGGAGGGTGCTGAGTTGACGCCACCACCACCCGCGGATGTTTGCGGATCCACAACTGTTCAACGGGGTTGATACTGACTTGCCGACGCGCAGGGTCAGCGCCAAGCCCGACGGTCCATCGCCCCAGGATTTCCCGGTGCAAAGACTCGTCCATGTCTGCCAGCACGCGATCGAACAGTGCGTGAAGCCTCGCGTCTTTATCGCGAAGGGCGAACGAAAAACCCATGGGGGGCAACAGGCTGTCGAACTTGCTGTGCAGCCCCAGGTACGGGCGCAAAAGGCTGTAGGACTGCACCACGAGCTCGTTGGCAATCAGCGCGTCGGCGTCGTCGTGGGCCAACGCCTCCATGGCGCTGTAGAGCGTGGGCGCAAGCACGATGTCGCTTTCGGGGTAGATGCGCTGCACAACCGCAGCGTCGGCATAGCCGTCCAGCAGCACCACGCGTTTGCCTTCCAGCGTAGGCTTGAGGCTGGTGTCGTTGGCCCGGCCGAACACCACCGCGCGGTCCGCCAGGTAGTCGCGCGTCATCGACAGTCCGGCTTTGTTTCGCTCAAATCCGCTGGCGCTGGTCAGCACGTCGATGTCACCGGCCAGGAGTGCCTCCACCGCCTTCTCTCGTTTAGCGAACCCTCGCACTTGAACGGGAATTGCCAACCGGGCGCTGACTACGCTGAGGTAATCCGCGCTGATGCCCTGATAGCGATTGCGGTCAGTGGTGATGTCGACGGGCTCGTGATCGGCGACGGAAATGCCCACCCGGAGCGTTTTTCGTGCGTCCAGCCACTGACGGTCCGCGTCATTGAGGGCGATAGGCTGTTGCGCAAGGAAAGGCGCACCCAGGGCGAACGGCAGGTTTTCACTGGAGTGCCCCATGGGACTGTAGAGGCAGACGAGCAGCAGCAATGCCCATAGCGCCGGTCGGAGATCAAGGTGACGGCCATCGAATGCCGTTGAGTAAAAATGTTTAACAACCACAGGCTTATCCGAGAAATTAAGATTCTTCGGAAGTGTGGCACGCAGAAAAAACAAGGCCCGCTGCGAGGCGGGCCTTAGTTGTTACACGGCGATACGGTCAGAGAGGTTTGCCACGATTGCCATGCTGGCTGACAAAGGCCTGTACGGCCTTGAGGTCATTTGGCAGGACGGTGCAGCGTTCGTCTCGCTCAAACAAATCAGACAAATGTGCAGGCAGCTCGAGCGCTTTTCCTACACCGGCCTTCAGCACGGCATCCGGGAACTTGACCGGATGCGCCGTTCCCAGAATCACCATCGGCGTATCGAGGCTGCGGCGGCAGTCCCGTGCGGCTTTCACGCCGATCGCGGTGTGCGGATCGAGCAGCTCGCCAGTGCTGGCGAATACTTCGGCGATGGTTTTGCAGGTGTCTTCGTCACTGACCGCCAGCGAATCAAACAGCTTGCGGGTTTCGGTCCAGCGTTCTTCATCCACGCTGAAACCGCCGCCTTGCCTGAAGGTGTCCATCAGCTTGGCAATCGCGCCGCCGTTGCGACCGTGCATGTCGAACAGCAGACGCTCGAAGTTGGACGACACCATGATGTCCATCGAAGGGGTCAACGTCGCGTGCAGGGTTTCCTTGACGTACTGATTGCCGCTCATGAAGCGGTGCAGGATGTCGTTGCGGTTGGTCGCGACCACCAGTTGGCTGATCGGCAGGCCCATGTTGCGGGCCAGGTAACCGGCGAAGATGTCACCGAAATTGCCGGTCGGCACGGAGAACGCCACCGAACGTGCCGGGCCGCCCAACTGCAGCGACGCGTGAAAGTAGTAGACGATCTGGGCCATGATCCGCGCCCAGTTGATCGAGTTCACCGCCACCAGACGCGTGCCTTTGAGGAAGCTCTGGTCGGCGAAGCTGTTCTTGACCATTTCCTGGCAGTCGTCGAAGTTGCCTTCGATCGCGATGTTATGGATGTTCTCGCCGAAGATGGTGGTCATCTGGCGGCGCTGAACATCGGACACGCGATTGTTCGGGTGAAGGATGAAGATATCGACGTTGTCGCAACGACGGCAGCCTTCGATGGCGGCCGAGCCAGTGTCACCGGAGGTGGCGCCGATGATGACCACACGGTCGCCGCGCTTCTCGAGCACGTAGTCCAGCAGACGACCCAGCAGTTGCAGGGCGAAATCCTTGAACGCCAGGGTCGGGCCATGGAAAAGCTCCAGCACCCACTCGTTGCCGTTGAGCTGACGCAGGGGCGCAACCGCAGCGTGGGAGAACACGCCGTAGGTTTCTTCGAGGATCTTCTTGAAATCCGCGTCCGGGATGCTGCCCGTCACAAACGGACGCATCACACGAAAAGCCAACTCGTGGTAAGGCAGGCCGGCCCAAGACGCGATTTCTTCCTGGGTGAAACGCGGCAGGTTTTCCGGAACGTACAGACCGCCATCGCTCGCCAGACCGGTCAGCAGCACGTCTTCGAAATTCAGGGCCGGTGCCTGGCCGCGGGTACTGATATAGCGCATTGTTCAAACCTTCGGTTTGGGCGGCAAGCTTCGAGTGGCGGGCTGCAAGTCAAAGTGCTTAACCTTCAACTCCAGCCCGGGACCCAAAGCTCACCGCGATATGATTTTGCTGTTACTTGCCGCTTAACGCTTGCGGCTGATCTCAGTTCAAATGCTCAACGCGGATGCGGACAACCGGCCCGGCGACATCTTCCAGCGCTTCCAGCGCTTTGATCGCATCGTTCATGCGTTTCTCGACCACGCGGTGGGTCAGCAGAATCATCGGCACCAGGCCGTCATGTTCTTCGACTTCTTTCTGCATGATCGATTCGATGTTGATGCCGCGCTCGGACAGGATGCTCGCCACCTGCGCCAGCACGCCGGGATGATCCTTGGCCTGGATGCGCAGGTAGTAGGCACTTTCGCACGCGTCGATCGGCAGGATCGGGTGGGCCGACAGCGAGTCGGGCTGAAAGGCCAGATGCGGGACACGGTTTTCCGGATCGGTGGTCAGGGCACGGACCACGTCGACCAGATCTGCGACGACGGACGAAGCGGTCGGCTCCATGCCGGCACCTGCGCCGTAGAACAGGGTCGAGCCGGCTGCATCGCCGTTGACCATCACGGCGTTCATCACACCGTTGACGTTGGCGATCAGGCGATCGGCCGGGATCAGGGTCGGGTGGACGCGCAGCTCGATACCGCTCGGCGTGCTGCGGGCGACGCCCAGGTGCTTGATCCGGTAGCCCAGCGCTTCGGCGTAATTGACGTCGGCGGTGGTCAGCTTGGTGATGCCCTCGGTGTACGCCTTGTCGAATTGCAGCGGGATGCCAAAAGCGATGGACGCCAGAATGGTCAGCTTGTGCGCCGCGTCGATGCCTTCGACGTCGAAGGTCGGATCGGCTTCTGCGTAACCAAGCGCCTGCGCTTCAGCGAGGACGTCCGGGAAGGTACGGCCTTTCTCGCGCATCTCGGTGAGGATGAAGTTGCCGGTGCCGTTGATGATGCCGGCCACCCAGTTGATGCGGTTGGCCGACAGGCCTTCACGAATGGCCTTGATCACCGGAATGCCGCCCGCCACTGCCGCTTCGAAGGCGACGATGACGCCCTTCTCCCGGGCCTTGGCGAAAATTTCGTTGCCGTGCACGGCGATCAGCGCCTTGTTGGCGGTGACCACGTGCTTGCCGTTTTCGATGGCCTTGAGCACCAGTTCACGGGCGATGGTGTAGCCACCGATCAGCTCGATGACGATGTCGATTTCAGGGTTGCTCGCCACGTCGAACACGTCGGTCGTGGTCGGGGTACCGGTAATCTGGCAATTGGGGTTTGGTGTACGCATGGCAATCTGCGCCACTTCGATTCCACGCCCGGCACGGCGGGCAATTTCCTCGGCGTTACGCTTTAGCACATTGAAGGTACCGCCACCGACAGTACCCAGCCCACAGATGCCTACTTTGACCGGTTTCACTATGAACTCCCCATAAAACGGCCGACGCGAGGCCGGCCGTGGAATCAGCCGCATTCAACACGGCTCGCTATTGATGAAGCGCTGCACACAGGCCGCTTCAATGTTTACCGCAGGAGGCTGCGATAAACGAAATTACTTGGCGCCCAGCGCCAGTTTGGCCACTTGCGGCGCCGGCTGGTAGCCCGGAATCAGCTGACCGTCGGCCAACACGATGGCCGGTGTGCCGTTCACGCCGATGGACTGGCCGATCTCGAACTGTTTGGTGACCGGGTTATCGCACTTGGGCGCCTGAATATTCTTGCCGTCGACCATGCGGTCCATTGCACCGCGGCGGTCCTTGGAGCACCACACTGCCTGGAGTTGCTCGTCACCCGACGAACCGAGGCCCTGACGCGGGAACGCTACATAGCGCACTTCGATGCCGCGCTTGTTCAGCTCCGGCACTTCGGCGTGCAGCTTGTGGCAGTACGGGCAGGTGGTGTCGGTGAATACCGTGATGTGGGATTTGGTCTCGCCCACGGCTGGGTAGACGACCATCTCAGCGGCAGGGATGCCGTTGATGGTCTTGGAAATCGCCTGACGCTCGACTTTCTCGGTCAGGTTGACCGGCTTGCCGGCCTGCATCTGATACAGGTTGCCCTGCATCACGAACTGGCCGTCCGCACTGGCGTACAGCACGCGACCGCCTTTCAGATTGACCTCATAGAGGCCGTTCAACGGGCTGCTGGAAATGCTCTCGATGGGGATTTCCAGATTGAGCGATTCCAGGGTCTTGCGAATGGCTTTGTCGGACGCCTCATCGGCGTGGGAAAACAGGCTGAAAGAGCTGGCCAGCGCTACAACGGCAGCACCGAGAAAACGAGTGACGCGCATGAAAACTCCTCGAGCGGTGAGCAGACGGGCCGGGCTGAAAACGGGTGGCGAAACCGCACCAGGATGTTTTCAGGGCCTTGATCTGCGAAACCGGCAAAGCCTATCACATAAGGCTCGCAAGGCCGACGCCCGCCGATGTAAGACAGGTCGCAAATTACTGAAGTCATCTACCCCCTCGGGTGGTGCTTCGCATGCATTTCCTGCAACCGCGCGCGGGCGACGTGGGTGTAGATTTGCGTCGTCGACAGATCACTGTGACCGAGGAGCATCTGCACGACGCGAAGATCGGCGCCGTGGTTGAGCAAGTGCGTGGCAAAGGCGTGACGTAGGGTGTGTGGCGAGAGGGACTTACCGATGCCGGCGACTTTGGCCTGGTGCTTGATGCGGTGCCAGAAGGTCTGGCGGGTCATCTGCTCGCCGCGCTGGCTGGGAAACAGCACGTCGCTGGGGCGGCCGTTGAGCAATTCGTGGCGGGCGTCGCGCATGTAGCGCTCGACCCAGACGATGGCTTCCTCCCCCATCGGCACCAGCCGCTCTTTGCTGCCCTTGCCCATGATGCGCAGCACGCCCTGGCGCAAGTTGACCTGTTCAAGCGTCAGGCTGATCAGCTCAGTCACCCGCAGTCCGCAGGCGTAGAGCACTTCAAGCATCGCCCGGTCACGCTGGCCGATGGCTTCGCTCAGGTCGGGCGCAGCCAGCAACGCTTCGACGTCGGCTTCGGACAAGGATTTGGGAAGTGGCTTACCCAACTGTGGCATGTCGACCTGCAACGTAGGGTCGACCGCGATCAGCTTTTCTCTGAGCAGGTAGCGATAGAAGCCACGCACGCCGGAAAGCAGTCGCGCTGTCGAGCGAGGCTTGTAGCCGTTGTCGACCCGCCATCCGAGGTGATCGAGAATCGCCTCCCGACTGACACTCATCAGGTCCACGCCCTGCTCCTGCAACCGGCCGTTGAACAGTGCGAGGTCACTGCGATAGGCATGGCGCGTGTTGTCCGACAGCCCTTTCTCCAGCCACAGAGCGTCAAGGAAGCGGTCGATCATGGGATGGTCAATGGCGGGCATGGGTTCTGACTTGGGGGGTGGAAACCGGTGGCAGTTTTTCATACTTGCGAAGGCGGGACAAAACCGAATGCCAGAAAGCAAAAAAGCAGCCCGTAGGCTGCTTTTTCATTCGCATGGGAAGACTGGGATTAAACCAGTTTTTCCTTGATGCGAGCTGCTTTACCGGACAGGTCACGCAGGTAGTACAGCTTGGCCTTGCGAACGTCGCCGCGACGTTTCACAGCCATGCTGTCGATTTGCGGGCTGTAGGTCTGGAAAGTACGTTCAACGCCAACACCGTTGGAGATTTTACGAACAGTGAAAGCACTGTTCACACCACGGTTACGCTTGGCGATAACAACGCCTTCGAACGCCTGCAGACGAGCGCGGTCGCCTTCCTTCACTTTCACCTGAACGACAATGGTGTCGCCCGGGGCAAAGGGAGGGATCTCTTTGGTCATCTGCTCTGCTTCGAGTGCAAGGATGATTTTGTTAGTCATGCTGTGCTCCTAAGGTAAATCGGTTCGATCTACCATCGATACGTTAACTATCGTCCCGCTCGCGGAGGTATTCCGCCAGCAGCTTCTTCTCTTCTCCAGAAAGCGAGCGGCTTTCCAGAAGATCGGCGCGTCGTTCATAGGTCCGCCCAAGGGACTGCTGTAAACGCCAACGCCGGATGTGTGCGTGATTGCCACTAAGCAATACGTCGGGAACACGCTGATCCGCATACACCTCCGGTCGGGTGTAGTGCGGGCAATCCAGCAGACCATCCGTGAAGGAATCTTCCTCCGCGGAATCTACATGCCCTAAAGCTCCAGGCAGCAGTCGCGTAACCGCATCTATCAGGACCATGGCCGGCAGCTCACCGCCAGATAACACATAGTCGCCAATCGACCACTCTTCATCGACATGAGCTTCAATGAAACGCTCGTCGACGCCTTCATAACGACCGGCAATCAGGATAAGTGCTTCTTCCTGCGCCAGTTCGCGTACCGCAGACTGATCCAGCTTGCGGCCTTGTGGCGACAGGTAAATCACCTTCGCCGCATCCCCCGCCGCCTGCCTGGCCTGAGCCAGAGCATCTTCGAGGGGCTTGATCTTCATCACCATGCCAGGGCCACCGCCAAACGGGCGATCGTCCACAGTGTGATGTCGATCAGTGGTGTAATCCCGCGGATTCCAACAGGTCAGCTGCAACAGCTCCTGTTTCACCGCACGGCTGGTAATGCCGTATTCGCTGATGGCGGAAAACATCTCGGGAAACAGCGTGATGACTTCTATGCGCAGGCTGGCCATTGCTTAGAAATCCGCGTCCCATTCCACCTTCATCTCGCCTGCAACCAGATCAACTGCCAACACGCATTGCTCCGTATAGGGCAAAAGGCGTTCGCGATCATCCAGACTGCCTGCGCAGGGTTTGACCACCATTACATCGTTGGCGCCGGTTTCCAGAAGATGATCGACCTTCCCGAGCAATTGCCCAAGACCGTCAATGACCTTCAGACCTTCAAGCTGGTACCAGTAGTACTCGCCGTCGGTCAATTCAGGGAACAGGTTGCGCGGCACGCAGATCTCATAACCGGCCAGAAGACGAGCTTCTTCACGATCATCAAGACCCTTGAGCTTGGCGACCAGGAACTTGTCGTTCCCGCGTCCACTGACCAGCTCGACCTGTTTCACATTGCCTTCGCGCTTGAGCGTCCAGGTTTTGTACTGCAACAGGTTTTCAGTCGGATCAGTAAAGGAATACACCTTCACTTCGCCGCGAACGCCGTGTACCGAGTAAATCTTGCCGATGACGATCAGATCGTCGGCGGAAGCTGGCGTCGCGTTCATATTGCTCAGGCCGCAGCCTTGGCAGATTCCTTCAACAGCGAAGCAACACGCTCAGAAGGTTGTGCACCAACGCTCAGCCAGTAGGCCAGACGCTCTTGGTTCACGGACAGACGGATTTCCTGACCACGGGCAACCGGGTTGAAGAAACCGATTTGTTCCTTGTGGGAACCGTCACGTGGGTTGCGGCTGTCGGTGACAGTCAGGTGGTAGAACGGGCGCTTTTTAGAGCCGCCAAGGGCAAGACGGATTGTTAGCATTGAACAATTTTCCTGTAGTCGGTGCTGCAAATCTAAGATGCACAGCGGGCATGGGTGCCCGAAAGGCCGCATATTCTAAGGAATATCCGGATTTTTGCAAATGACTTTTTCCGGCGTACGCCGTCAGGCCACTTAGATCTGCCGTGGAGCCGTCAGCGAGGACGGCGGTGAGCGCCTGCCTGAGCAGGCCATCGGGACGGTTGCCCCCATGAATGACGCGCGGGAATCACTCCCGCGCGATGCAATTTACATTTTGGGCATACCGCCGCCGGGCAACATTCCGCCCATGCCGCGCATCATTTTCGCCATGCCGCCCTTGGTCGAAAACTTTTTCATCATCTTCTGCATCTGTTTGTGCTGCTTGATCAGACGACCGATGTCCTGCACCTGGGTGCCCGAACCCATGGCGATACGGCGTTTGCGTGAACCGCTGATCAGCTCAGGGTCGCGACGCTCGGCCGGGGTCATCGAATTGATGATGGCTTCCATTTGCTTGAACTGCTTTTCGGCGGCGCCTTGTGCGTTACCCATCTGCGACAGGTTCACGCCACCGATGCTTGGCAGCTTGTCCATGAGCCCGCCCAGGCCGCCCATGTTCTTCATTTGTTGCAGCTGATCGCGGAAGTCTTCGAGGTCGAAGCCCTTGCCCTTCTTCAGCTTCTTGGCCAGCTTGTCGGCCTTGTCCTTGTCGAGGGTCTGTTCGGCCTGCTCGATCAGGCTGAGCACATCACCCATACCGAGGATGCGCGATGCGATACGGTCCGGATGGAAAGGCTCCAGCGCCTCGCTCTTCTCGCCCATGCCGATGAACTTGATCGGCTTGCCCGTAATGGCGCGCACCGACAGTGCAGCACCGCCACGGGCATCGCCGTCGACCTTGGTCAGGATCACACCGGTCAGCGGCAGCGCATCACCAAACGCCTTGGCGGTGTTCGCAGCATCCTGGCCGGTCATCGCGTCGACGACGAACAGCGTCTCGGCCGGCTTGACCGCCGCGTGCAGCGCCTGGATCTCGCCCATCATCTCGGCGTCGATGTGCAGACGACCGGCGGTGTCGAGGATCACGACATCAATGAACTTGAGCTTGGCTTCTTTAATAGCCGCTTCGGCAATGTCGACCGGCTTCTGGCTGATGTCGGACGGGAAGAACGTCACGCCGATGTCGTTGGCCAGGGTTTCCAGTTGCTTGATCGCGGCCGGACGATAGACGTCCGCCGACACCAGCATCACGGTTTTCTTTTTGCGTTCTTTCAGGAATCGGGCGAGCTTGCCGGCAGTGGTGGTCTTGCCCGCACCTTGCAGACCCGCCATCAGGATGACCGCCGGCGGCGTGACGTTGAGGGTCAGCTCTTCGTTGGCCGCCCCCATCATCTCTTCCAGCTCGGCCTGGACAATCTTCACGAACGCCTGGCCCGGCGTCAGGCTGCGCGACACCTCGGTGCCGACGGCGCGCTCCTTGATGCGATTGACGAAGTCTTTGACAACCGGCAAGGCGACGTCGGCTTCAAGCAGCGCCATACGCACTTCACGCAGTGTGTCCTTGATGTTGTCCTCGGTCAGCTTGGCTTTACCAGTGACCTGGCGCAGCGTCTGCGAGAGACGATCTGTCAGATTTTCAAACATGCGTGATCCTTTGGGTTCGTGCTGAACCCCGATTGATGCGGCCAGGCCCGTAGCGGCCTTTTTCAGTCGGCTGGCGAGATCGCGACGCCTGCTCTTCAGAGAGTCGCTATTGAAATAGGGACGCTATAAAGGCGGCTGAAACAGCGATCGGCTAGCCTGTGGCTTGAGCAGGTCGCGGATTATAGCGAAGACTCCAGCGCACGGACACCACGGCGTCTCCTTCTGTAGTCTTTCGTGAAATGCGCGTTTTATGCCAAACTCACCGGCTTTCGAGCACGCCCAACAGGATCTATGTCCCCCTTGTCACCGAGTTTGCTCTTCAGCCTCGCCGCCGCCGTGTTTTATGCCGCTGCGACTGTCTACCAGGGTATGCGCCTGCGTCAGGGCCAAAAGGCCGACAAATGGCTGCTGTGCCTGATCGGCACCCTTGCCGTCGCTTGCCAGGCCAGTGCGCTGTTCGGCCAACTGGTGCGCCCTATCGGCCTGGGTCTGGACTTTTTCAGTGCCGCCAGCCTGATTGCTGTTGCCGTCATCATCGTGACCATGCTCGCGTGCATTCGCCTCCCGATCGAAATCCTGCTGATCCTCCTGTTCCCGCTGGGGCTGCTGACGAGCCTGATGGCGCAGTTCGCGCCTTCCGGTACCCAGCAACCGATCATCGAAGAACACGGCATCATCAGCCATATCCTGCTGTCGATCCTCGCCTACGGCATGTTCACCATCGCGGTGTTCCAGTCCCTGCTCCTGCTGCTGCAGGATCATCAGCTGAAGAACAAGCACCGCCTTGGCCTGATCAGAAGCTTCCCCCCGTTGCAGACCATGGAAAGCCTGCTCTTCGGCTTCCTCTGGGCCGGGTGGGTCTTGCTGTCGATGTCGCTGATCTCCGGCTGGCTGTTCGTCGAAAACCTGTTTGCCCAGCATCTGGTACACAAAACCCTGCTGTCGATCCTCGCGTGGATCGTCTTCAGTGTGCTGCTGTGGGGACGCCACCATCTGGGCTGGCGCGGCCACAAGGCGATCCGCTGGACGCTGGGCGGATTCCTGCTCCTGATGCTGGCCTACTTCGGCAGCAAGCTCGTTCGTGAATACATCCTGCACATCTGACGGGCGTTGATCATGGATAATCTGCCGGTCGGCACAATGCTCACGCTGCTTGCCCTGCTCACCTTGTGGTCCGGGCTGTTCAGCGCGGTCGAGGCGGCGCACCATAATCTGCGGGCGATGCCGGTCAATCATCGTTCCAACGAGCCACCGAAGCCGGTTCTGGCGTTCAACCTCAACAGCCTTATCCTCGGCAACACGCTGCTCAAGGCGCTGATCACCGTGCTCGCCACGTTGCTGGCCATCGGGCACTGGTATTTCCACGGCCCGCTGATTGCCTGGCTAGGTGTCGCCAGCGTGCTGGTGGTGGTGACTGAGTTCATTCCGCGAAAGCTGGCGGCGCGTCGTCCCGAGTCAATCCTGCTGCTGGGCAACAACGTGCTGCGCATCCCGGTTCGGCTGCTGCAGCCGCTGACCTGGCTCTACAAGAACATCGCCAAAACGCTGTTGCGCCCTTTTCTGTCGAAGCGCCGGCCAGACACCATCGATGACGAAGACGACACGCGCCCGACGGTCTATCAGGACAACGAAAGCCAATATGGCCGTGCCCACGTCATCTCCGGGATTTACGCGCTGGACCGCATGACCGTGAATGACATTCTGGTGCCGCGCAGCGAAGTCGACGGCATCAACCTCGACGACACCATCGAGGAGATCATCGACAAGCTGATCATCTCTCGCCACACCCGCCTGCCGGTCTACTACAACGACATCAATCAGGTGGAAGGCGTGCTCAACACGCGGATGATCAGCCACCTGCTGCCGCGCAACGAGCTGACCAAAGAGGCGCTGCGGGCCGCCTGCTACGAACCCTACTTCGTGCCGGAAAGCACGCCGCTGCAGATGCAACTGCTCAACTTCCACAAACAGCAGCGGCGCATGGGCGTGGTGGTCGATGAATACGGCGAGGTGCTGGGCATCGTCAGCCTCGAGGACATTCTGGAAGAGATCGTCGGCGAATTCGAAAGCGAGCAAGCCCTCGACAATCCGCATATTCAGCCGCAGCCTGACGGGCGCCTGGTGATTGACGGCGCGGCGTCGATTCGCGATTTGAATAAAAGCCTCGGCTGGCACCTCCCTTCCGACGGGCCCAAAACCCTCAACGGCCTGATCACCGAAGCGCTGGAGACCATTCCCAACAGCGCGGTCTGCCTGAAGATCGGCCCTTACCGCCTGGAAATCCTCGAGACCGAAGACAACCGCGTCAGCCGCGTGCTGATGTGGTTGAACACCCGCACCAAAGACGTGATCTGAAAAGTCGGGCGGCGCCCTGAGGCACTTGTTTCCGCGCCGATCCCCTTCCTATAATCGATCCGCTTACCCAGCCCCGCCGATCCGCGTGCTACCCGCACGATGCGCGATCTGGCCAGTCACACAGCCTGACCGCTCACGCGACACCCTGGCCTTCGCTCCCATCCCGAGCACGCCACGCATCTTTGCCCGCATCCGGGCTAGTCTGTTCAGCGCTGGACCAAAAAAACAATTAACGATTGCCGCAGCGCGCGTACGAATTTTCGTCACCCGCTGACAGGCGATACGACTGCCAGGGATTCCCCATGACCACGACTTCTGCCTTTCCGAGCAGCGACGAGAGCGAGGCCCGCCCCGCCAATTCCGCGGCCCGCGTCGCCACCGCCAGCTTCATCGGCACCGCCATCGAGTTCTACGATTTCTACGTGTACGCCACCGCCGCCGCGCTGGTGATCGGGCCGGTGTTCTTTCCGCAAACCTCCAGCACCGCACAGATGCTGTCGGCGTTTCTGACGTTCGGGATCGCCTTTCTCGCACGTCCGCTGGGCTCGGCGCTGTTCGGTCACTTCGGTGATCGCGTCGGCCGCAAATCGACGTTGGTCGCCTCGCTACTGCTAATGGGCGTCTGCACCACGCTCATCGGCGTGTTGCCGGGTTACGACGCCATCGGATCATGGGCGCCGGTCCTGCTCTGCGTGCTGCGCTTCGGCCAAGGCCTCGGATTGGGCGGCGAATGGGGCGGCGCGGCGTTGCTGGCGACCGAGAATGCGCCCAAGGGCAAGCGTGCGTGGTTTGGCATGTTTCCGCAGCTGGGCCCATCCATCGGCTTCCTCGCGGCAAACGGGCTCTTTCTGACGCTGGCGATGACGCTGGATGACGAGCAATTCCGCTCCTGGGGCTGGCGCGTGCCGTTTCTGCTCAGTGCCGTGCTGGTCATCATCGGGTTGTATGTGCGCCTCAAGCTTGAGGAAACGCCCGTTTTCGCCAAAGCCATCGCCCGCCATGAGCGTGTGAAACTGCCGATTGCCGAGCTGTTCGGTCAGTACTGGAAGCCAATGCTGCTAGGGGCCGCGTCGATGGTGGTGTGCTACGCGCTGTTCTATATCTCCACCGTCTTCTCGCTGAGCTATGGCGTGAAAACCCTGGGTTACAGCCGCGAATCGTTCCTCGCGATGCTGTGCTTTGCGGTGCTGTTCATGGCCATGGCGACACCGCTTTCCGCGTTGGCGAGCGATCGATTTGGTCGCAAGCCGGTGCTGGTCATCGGCGGCGTGCTGGCGATCCTGTCGGGGTTTCTGATGGAGCCCTTGCTGACCCACGGCACGACCTGGGCGGTGACGCTGTTCCTGTCGATCGAGCTGTTTCTGATGGGCGTTACATTCGCGCCGATGGGGGCGATGTTGCCGGAGCTGTTTCCTACGCGGGTGCGATATACCGGCGCGTCGGCGGCCTACAACATCGGCGGCATTGTTGGTGCCTCGGTGGCGCCTTTCTTCGCGCAGAAGCTGGTGGAGATGGGCGGTTTGAGCTGGGTCGGTGGCTATGTCTCGGCGGCGGCGTTGATCAGCGTGATCGCTGTGCTGTGCCTGAAAGAAACCCGGCACGCGGACCTGGATACGATTGCCTGAGCAAACCGGGTATCGACGGTGCGTGATCGCCAAACAAAAACGGCGCCCCTGAGGGCGCCGTTTTTCATTCAGCGTGATGCTTACAGCTGAACCTTCACCGCCATCGACGCGCGGGTGGCTTTGCGACGGGCCGCTTCGATCGACTCGTCGCGCGCCAGTGCCACGCCCATCCGGCGCTGACCATTGACCTCAGGCTTGCCGAACAGGCGCAGCGCGGTGTCCGGTTCGCTCAAGGCTTGCTCCAGGTTGGCGAACGCCGTCTGGGTCGACTGGCCTTCAACCAGAATCACGGCCGATGCTGATGGGCCGAACTGGCGAATCAACGGGATCGGCAGACCGAGAATGGCCCGCGCGTGAAGCGCGAACTGCGAAAGGTCCTGGGAGATCAGCGTGACCAGACCTGTGTCGTGGGGGCGCGGCGAGACTTCGCTGAACCAGACCTGATCGCCCTTGATGAACAACTCGACGCCAAACAGACCACGGCCACCCAGCGCCTCGGTTACCGCTTTGGCGACGCGCTCGGACTCGGCCAATGCCACCGGGCTCATGGCCTGGGGCTGCCACGATTCCTGATAGTCGCCCTTCTCCTGACGATGACCGACCGGCGAACAGAAGGTCGTGCCGCCGACGTGACGCACGGTCAGCAAGGTAATTTCGTAATCGAAATCGATGAAGCCTTCGATGATCACACGGCCTTTGCCGGCACGACCGCCTTCTTGCGCATAGTCCCAGGCCTTCTGGATGTCCGCGTCGGTTTTCAGCAAGCTTTGACCCTTGCCCGACGAGCTCATCACCGGCTTGACCACACACGGGAAGCCCAGGTCTTCGACGGCTTTTTTGTAGTCTTCGAAGGTGTCGGCAAAGTGATATGGCGAGGTGGGGAGGTCCAGCTCTTCAGCGGCCAGACGACGAATACCTTCGCGGTTCATGGTCAGCTGCGCAGCGCGGGCCGTCGGAATGACCGTGAAGCCTTCGGACTCCAGCTCCACCAGGGTCGCGGTGGCGATGGCTTCGATTTCCGGGACGATGTAATGCGGTTTCTCGGACTCGATCACCGCACGCAAGGCGGCGCCATCGAGCATATTGATCACGTGGCTGCGGTGTGCGACCTGCATCGCCGGAGCATTGACGTAGCGGTCGACGGCGATCACTTCAACGCCCAGGCGCTGAAGCTCGATCACTACTTCCTTGCCAAGCTCGCCACAACCGCAGAGCAAAACGCGGGTCGCGGTCGGCGACAGTGGAGTTCCGATTTGAGTCATCTCAGGTCCTCGTGGAGCAGGTCGAGGGTTGCTCGCCGTGTGCAAGCAACCGCAGGTAGAAAGGCGCGCAATTTACCATGAAGGCCGGGGAATGGGATGCAGCGGCGCAGGGTTGATTCAACCTTGAGGGTTGTCGCCACCCAGTAGAAACATCATCCCGCTGGCTCTCGCCCGCTCCTCGCAGGCGATCAACACCGCGCGACGTGCCTGGTTGTCCATGCGGCTCCAGCCGGTGATCTCGGCCACGGTGCGCTGGCAACCGGTGCAGATGTCGGCGTCGTCCAGGGCACAAATGCTCACGCAGGGCGAGCGGACGGGCTTTTCATGAATCGGCTTGTCATGAACGGTTGCTTCATGGATCGGGGGTATGGCGCTGGACATCAATCTTCCTGCGGGGCCAGGTCACGCGCGTAGCGGTGAGCGTTGTGGACGTAATGGGCGGCGCTGGCGTCGAGCATCTGCTTCTGTGCGTCAGTCAGCTCGCGGACGATCTTGCCGGGCGAGCCCATGACCAGCGAACCGTCAGGAATGACTTTGCCTTCGCCGATCAACGAGTTCGCGCCGATGATGCAATGCTTGCCAATCTTCGCGCCATTGAGAATGACCGCGTTGATGCCGATCAGCGTGCTGTCACCCACGCTGCAACCGTGCAGCATCGCGTTGTGGCCGATGGTCACGTTCCGTCCGATGGTCAGCGGCGAGCCCATGTCGGTGTGCATCACGGTGCCGTCCTGCACGTTGCTGTTCTCGCCGATGTCGATGAGCTCGTTGTCGCCACGCAACACCGCGCCGAACCAGACGCTGGCGTTGGCCTGCAAACGCACGTTGCCGATGACGGTGGCTGTCGGCGCGATCCAGCTGCTGGCGTGCGCATCGACGCGGGCATCGCCCAAGCGGTATTTCATGGCGTATTCCTCATGACGTATTCCTCACGGCTCGGCCCTCATGGCTCATTCCTGATGCAAGGCGCGGCGGCCGCGAGTCAGGATTTCAGCGTGTGGATGATGGATCGCTTTGGCGGCTCGTTGAGGTCGATGGCGCTGTCGAACAACAGGTTCATCAACTCGACGATCATGATCGCGGTCAGGCCCCAGATCTTGTACTCGCCGAAGCGGTAACTCGGCACGTACCAGCTGCGCCCTTGATAGTCGATGCGGTGGGTGTGTTCGCGGACATCCT
Source organism: Pseudomonas sp. CFBP 8772 (assembly GCF_014841665.1). Taxonomy (NCBI): domain Bacteria; kingdom Pseudomonadati; phylum Pseudomonadota; class Gammaproteobacteria; order Pseudomonadales; family Pseudomonadaceae; genus Pseudomonas; species Pseudomonas sp. CFBP 8772. Next base: position 261,158 of record NZ_JACYUI010000004.1, read on the forward strand.
GACGGAAGAAGTCCAGCGGCACGCTGAAGACGGCTGCGATTTCGCCATCATTGGGTGTGTACTCGACGAAATCCGGAATGATGCCGACGTAGGGCGTCACTCTTATGCCGTGCTTGGAGATCAACGGACTCAGCGGGCCGATGACCTCAACGAGACCCGGTGGCAAACCGATCTCCTCCTGGGCTTCGCGCAGCGCCGTGAAGATGAGGTCCGGATCCTCCGGGTCACGCCGTCCGCCCGGGAAGGCCACTTCGCCGCCGTGGGTCGACAGGCCGCTGGCGCGCAGGGTCAGCACCAGTTCAGGCTCTGCATTGCGGGTAATGGGGAGAAGCACGGCGGCCTCGGGAAAGCGCGCGTCCGTTTCCAGCATCACCGGCGTGTGGCTGCTCATACGGTGAAGTAGCTCATCCAGCATGGGAATTCTCGATCGGTTGCCTGCCCGGCATCATGCACCAAAGCGGCGACGCGCCCAAGTCTTGTAGGACAACCCGCGCGTGCAAGACGCCTCTTGCCGTCCACCCGCGCTACGGCTCAAGATAGCCGCTGCCAACAGGAACCCGATTCGATCATGAAATTCTGCAGCAACTGCGGCGAACAGGTCATCCAGCGTATTCCCGAGGGCGACAGCCGCCCGCGTTACGTGTGTGAACATTGCGACACCATTCACTACCAGAACCCCAACATCGTGGCCGGCGTCGTGCCGGTGTGGGGCGACAAGGTCTTGCTGTGCCGTCGGGCCATCGAGCCGCGACTGGGCTACTGGACGCTGCCCGCCGGGTTCATGGAAAACGGCGAAAGCGTCGAGCAGGCGGCCCGCCGCGAAACGCTGGAAGAAGCCTGCGCAGAGGTCGAGGACCTGCAGTTGTACTCGATGATCGATGTGCCGCACATCAATCAGGTGCATATCTTCTACCGCTCGAATCTGGTCAAACCGGAGTTCGCGGCCGGTATCGAAAGCCTTGAAGTGAAGCTCTTCGACGAAGCGGATATTCCGTGGTCTGAGCTGGCGTTCAATACGGTCAGGCGTACCCTGGAGTGTTTTTTCCGCGACCGGCGGCATCAAGATTTCCAGGTACGCACCGATTGTCTGTCTGTCACACCGCCGCTCAAGACCACTTGATCGAAACGATGATGCGCGATTGCCGCGCAGGCTTCAGGGATACCCTTTTCATGCGTTGGTTGCTTGCCGTTTTATGCCTGTCGGTTGTGCCGCTGTCCCAGGCTGCGTTCACCCAGACCATCGTGCCCAAAGGCAGCGAACAGAAGTTCGTTGGCGGAAAGGTCGTCGACACTCAGAACATCGCGGACCGGACTGTCGACAAAGTGCTGGTGCTCAAATCCGCGCATCAATTGCAGCTGATCAGCCGCGGCGAGGCGCTGAAGACGTACCGGATCTCACTGGGCAAAGCGCCCACCGGACCGAAGCTGCAAGAGGGAGACCAGCGCACACCGGAGGGTTTCTACTGGCTCGACTGGCGCAAGACCAGCGACGCCTACAACCTGTCGATGCACATTTCCTACCCCAACATTTCCGATGCCGCACGCGCCCGCCGCGAAGGCGTGAAACCGGGCAGCATGATCATGATTCACGGCACGCCGATCAACGACGATTACCCGGAGTGGTATTTCCACACGCTGGACTGGACGAACGGCTGCATCGCCATGCGCAACAGCGATATTCGTGAGGTGTGGGATCTGGTGAAAGACGGCACGATGATAGAGATTCGGCCGTAAGATTTTGCCGGGGGTAATGCGGATTGCTTCAATCTCGAGCCATGCTGCAGGGAAGCTAGATATCTTCCAGCTTCCACACGTCATAAGCCGGTACTTCGTAGGGATGGCTGTCCTTCAGCGCAGCAACCGCCTGCCTGATCAGCTCATCTGACACGACAAGCTCGACCTTCCATTCCTGAACCTGCTCGACCTCGCCGGCTTGCCCGATGAACGGCTGACTGCCATCCAGCGGGCGAAACTGGCCGTGGCCAAGCACTTGCCATGAGCAGCGGTCGTACGCGCCGATTCGCCCCGCACCGGCGGCGAACAACGCGTTCTTGACCTGCTCCACATGGCTCGATGGCACAAAGAAGGCCAGCTTGTACATCAGCGATCAGTTCACCCAGACGCGGGCGTTGCGGAACATGCGCATCCACGCCCCGTCTTCAGCCCACTCATCCGGTCGCCACGAGTTGGTCACGGCGCGGAACACCCGCTCAGGGTGCGGCATCATGATGGTGACGCGGCCGTCGAGTGTGGTGAGACCCGCGATGCCGCGGGGTGAACCGTTCGGGTTGGCCGGATAGGTTTCAGTGACCTTGCCGTGATTGTCGACGAAACGCACGGCAACGGTGCCGGACAGATCGGTTTCAATCAACGACTCAGGGGTCTTGAACTCGGCGTGGCCTTCACCGTGGGCAATGGCGATCGGCATGTGCGAGCCGGCCATGCCTTGCAGGAAGATCGACGCCGACTTCTGGATTTCGACCATCGCCACGCGCGCTTCGAACTGCTCCGAGCGGTTGCGCACGAAGTGCGGCCAGAATTCGCTGCCCGGGATCAGCTCGCTGAGGTTGGACATCATCTGGCAACCGTTGCAAACGCCCAGCGCGAAGCTGTCGGTGCGGGCGAAGAAGCCCTGGAACGCATCCCGTGCACGGCTGTTGAACAGCGCGGACTTGGCCCAGCCTTCGCCGGCACCCAACACGTCGCCGTAGGAGAAACCACCGCACGCCACCAGACCTTTGAAGTCGTTGAGGTCGACGCGACCGGCGAGGATGTCGCTCATGTGCACGTCAACCGAGGCGAAACCGGCGCGATCGAACGCAGCCGCCATTTCAACCTGACCGTTGACGCCCTGCTCACGCAGTACCGCTACTTGTGGGCGAACGCCCTTCTTGATGTAAGGCGCAGCGATGTCGTCGTTGACGTCATAGCCCAGCTTCACGTTCAGGCCCGGGTTGTCTTCTTCCAGCAGCGCGTCGAATTCCTGATCGGCGCAATCGGCGTTGTCGCGCAGGCGCTGGATCTGATAGCTGGTTTCGCTCCACTGACGCTGCAGCAGGCGGCGATCGCCTTTGAACACGGTGTCGCCGCTCAGGCTGATGATCACATCGCTGTTGTTGATCGGCTTACCGATCACGGCGACGCAATCCTCGCCCAGGCCGGCAGCGCTGAACTGCGCGAGCACCAGCGGCGTGGCGTCCTGGCGAACCTGGATCACTGCACCCAGCTCTTCGTTGAACAGAATGGCCGCAACTTTTTCGCGGGTGCCGGTCAGCGTGTCGAGTTCGAGGTTCAGGCCACAGTGCCCAGCGAACGCCATTTCCAGCACGGTCGCCATCAAGCCACCGTCGGAACGGTCGTGATAGGCCAGCAGGTGGTCGTCGGCGTTGAGGCCCTGGATGACGGCAAAGAAGGCTTTCAGGTCTTCAGCGTCATCGACGTCCGGCGCAACGCTGCCGAGCTTGCCGTGGGTCTGGGCGAGTATCGATGCGCCCATGCGGTTCTGACCACGACCGAGGTCGATCAGGATCAGATCGGTCAGGCCCTTGTCCATGCGCAATTGCGGGGTCAGGGTCTTGCGGATGTCGGTGACCGGGGCGAAACCGGTGACGATCAGCGACAGCGGCGAGGTCACGGTTTTTTCGGTGCCCTCGTCGCTCCAGCGGGTCTTCATGGACATCGAGTCCTTGCCCACTGGGATGGTAATGCCCAGCTCGGGGCACAGCTCCATGCCGACGGCTTTCACGGTGTCGTACAGACGCGCGTCTTCACCCGGGTGACCGGCAGCGGACATCCAGTTGGCGGACAGCTTGATGTCGGAAAGCTTGCCGATGCTCGAAGCAGCGATGTTGGTCAGGGTCTCGCCAATCGCCATGCGGCCGGACGCCGGGGCATCCAGCAAGGCCAGCGGCGTGCGCTCGCCCATCGCCATGGCTTCGCCGGTGTACACGTCAAAGCTGGTTGCGGTGACGGCGACGTCCGCCACCGGCACTTGCCACGGGCCGACCATCTGGTCGCGATTGACCATACCGGTGATGCTGCGGTCGCCAATGGTAATAAGGAAGCTCTTGCTTGCCACGGCCGGGTGATGCAGCACGCGCTGCACGCTTTCTTCGATGTCGAGCGCGCTCGGGTCGAAGTCGTCACCCAGCTCTGTCTCACGCTCGGCCGAACGGTGCATGCGCGGGGCTTTGCCCAGCAGCACTTCCAGCGGCATGTCGACAGGGTTGTTGCCGAAATGGCTGTCAGTGACGGTCAGTTGCGGCTCTTCAGTGGCCTCACCGACCACCGCGAACGGGCAACGCTCACGTTCGCAGATGGCTTTGAAGCGTTCGAAGTCAGGAGCGCTGACCGCCAGAACGTAACGCTCCTGGGACTCGTTGCTCCAGATTTCCAGCGGGGCCATGCCTGGCTCGTCGTTTGGCACGTTGCGCAGTTCGAAGCGGCCGCCGCGACCGCCGTCGTTGACCAGTTCAGGGAAGGCGTTGGACAGACCACCCGCGCCGACGTCATGGATGAACGCGATCGGATTGGCTTCACCCAGCTGCCAGCAGCGGTCGATGACCTCTTGGCAACGGCGTTCCATTTCCGGGTTTTCACGCTGCACCGAAGCGAAATCCAGGTCAGCCGAGCTGGTGCCGGTGGCCATGGATGAAGCCGCGCCGCCACCCAGACCAATCAACATCGCGGGGCCGCCGAGCACGATCAGCTTGGCGCCAACGGTGATTTCGGCTTTCTGCACGTGCTCTTCGCGGATGTTGCCCATGCCGCCTGCGAGCATGATCGGCTTGTGGTAGCCGCGAACTTCATCGCCATGTGGCGTGCTGATCGACTGCTCGAAGGTACGGAAATAACCGGTCAGCGCCGGGCGACCGAACTCATTGTTGAACGCCGCGCCACCCAGCGGGCCTTCGATCATGATGTCCAGTGGTGTCACGATGCGCTCGGGTTTGCCGTACGGCTTTTCCCAGGGCTGCTCGAAACCCGGAATGTTCAGATTGGACACCGTGAAACCGGTCAGGCCGGCTTTCGGCTTGGCGCCACGTCCGGTCGCGCCCTCGTCACGAATCTCGCCGCCGGAACCGGTGGCTGCGCCAGGGAACGGGGCAATTGCCGTCGGGTGGTTGTGGGTTTCGACCTTCATCAAAATGTGCACCGGCTCCTGAACCGCACCGTACTCGCGGCTTTCAGGATTCGGGAAGAAGCGGCCGGCCACGCTGCCGACGATCACTGAGGCATTGTCCTTGTAAGCGGACAGCACGCCTTCGTTGTGCATCTGATAGGTGTTCTTGATCATGCCGAACAGGCTTTTGTCCTGGCTCTGGCCGTCGATGTCCCAACTGGCGTTGAAGATCTTGTGACGGCAGTGCTCGGAGTTGGCCTGCGCGAACATCATCAGTTCGATGTCGTGTGGGTTGCGTTTGAGGCCGGTGAACGCGTTCACCAGGTAGTCGATTTCGTCTTCGGCCAGGGCCAGACCCAGTTCGACGTTGGCTTTTTCCAGCGCCGCGCGGCCGCCGCCCAGCACGTCGATGGCGATCAGCGGCTTGGGCTCGGCGTGGCTGAACAGGCTGGCGGCCTCTTCCAGCGCGCCCAGTACGATCTGGGTCATGCGGTCATGCAGCGTGTCGGCGATCAGTTGCGCATCAGCGTCGCTGAACTGGCCTTCTACATAAAACGCGATGCCGCGCTCAAGGCGCTGGATCTTGGTCAGGCTGCAATTGCGCGCGATGTCGGTGGCCTTGCTCGACCATGGCGAAATGGTGCCGAAACGCGGGAGTACCAGGAACAAGCGGCCCGCCGGCTCCTGAACCGGCACGCTCGGACCGTATTTCAGCAGGCGGGCAAGGACTTGCTGCTCGTCTTCGGTCAGGACGCCATTGACCTCAGCGAAGTGGGCGAATTCAGCGTACAGGCCACTGACAGCCGGAACTTTATCGTTCAGCTGCGCAAGTAATTTCTTGTGGCGGAAGGCGGAAAGGGCGGGAGCACCACGCAGGATCAACATCGTCGGGACAGCCTCGGGAAGGGGGTGTGCTTTGAGGCCGTGCATTCTAGCCTAATCAGTCTGCGTCGGCACCCGAAACCACGGCATGGGATGCACCCGAATGTCGGCTCCGGGCGCTTGCCTGCGCCGGAAGGTAAAAATTCCTCGGCTCTATCAGACGGGACCCGCGCTGTCGAGATATGGCGGTATGGCTCCTTTGCGTATACTGCACCGATGTTTTCCCTATCAGATTTCCGCCCACGCTGTGCCAAGTGGCTCATCGCAACCGGAATCTTCCTGCTGCTCGGCGCGTGTGTGGAGAAACCCAACACGCTGGAACGAGTCAAGGAGGATGGCGTTCTGCGCGTCGTCACCCGCAATAGCCCGGCAACCTATTTTCAGGACCGCAACGGTGAAACCGGTTTCGAGTACGAACTGGTGAAGCGTTTCGCCGACGATTTGGGCGTTGAACTGAAAATCGAAGCCGCCGACAACCTCGACGACCTGTTCGATCAGATGGGCAAGCCCGGCGGGCCGGTGCTAGCGGCAGCGGGCCTGGTGAGCAGCGAAAACCGCGCGAAACAGGTGCGTTTTTCTCACTCCTATCTTGAAGTCACCCCGCAGGTCGTTTACCGCAACGGCCAGTCGCGCCCCACCGATCCGGGCGATCTGGTCGGCAAACGCATCCTCGTCCTCAAAGGCAGCAGCCACGCCGAGCAACTGGCAGCGCTGAAGGTCAAGTACCCCGGCATCAACTACGAAGAGTCCGATCAGGTCGAAGTCGTCGACCTGCTGCGGATGGTGGATGAAGGTCAGATCGACCTGACCCTGGTGGATTCCAACGAACTGGCGATGAATCAGGTGTATTTCCCCAACGTTCGCGTCGGCTTCGACCTCGGCGATGGCCGCGATCAGCGTTGGGCCGTGGCGCTGGGGGATGACAACAGCCTGCTCAACGAGATCAACGCCTATCTCGACAAGATGCAGAAGAACGGCATGCTGCAGCGACTTAAAGACCGCTACTACGGGCATGTCGACGTCCTCGGTTATGTCGGCGCCTACACCTTCGCCCAGCATTTGCAGGAGCGCCTGCCCAAGTACGAGAAGCACTTCCAGACCGCCGCCAAAGCAGAACAGGTGGACTGGCGCCTGCTCGCGGCGATCGGTTATCAGGAATCGTTGTGGCAGCCGGGCGTGACGTCGAAGACCGGCGTGCGCGGCTTGATGATGCTCACCCAGAGCACGGCCCAGGCCATGGGTGTGTCCAATCGGCTCGACGCCAAACAGAGTATTCAGGGCGGCGCCAAGTATTTCGCCTACGTCAAAGAACAGCTCGACGACTCAATTCAGGAGCCGGATCGCACCTGGCTGGCGCTTGCGTCCTACAACATCGGCAGCGGCCACCTGGATGACGCGCGCAAGCTGGCCGAAAGCGAAGGGCTTAATCCGAACAAGTGGCTGGACGTGAAGAAGATGCTGCCGCGTCTGTCGCAGAAGAAGTGGTACAGCAAGACCCGCTACGGCTACGCCCGTGGCGGCGAACCGGTCAGTTTCGTCGCCAACATCCGCCGTTACTACGACATCCTGACGTGGGTGACGCAGCCGCAGATGGAAGGCGGCCAGGTGGCGGAAGGCTCGTTGCATGTGCCTGGGGTCGACAAGACCAAGCCGTCGGAAGAGAAAGCGCCGCTTTAGTCAGCGCCAGAATCCGCTCGCCGTCGCACTGAACTAACCCTTCGCCCGCCTCATCCTGAAAAACTCGCTCAGCATCGTCCCGCATTCCTCCCCCAGCACCCCGCCTTCGAACAGCACGCGATGATTGAGAAACGGCTGCATGAAGAACTGCCCCTGACTCTGCACCACCCCCGCTTTGGGCTCGGTCGCGCCATACACCACGCGGCTGATGCGCGAATGAACGATCAACCCCGCGCACATGCTGCAGGGTTCCAGCGTCACGTACAGCGTGCTGCCGGGCAGGCGATAATTGCTGAGTGACTGCGCCGCCGCGCGAATGGCGACCATCTCGGCGTGGGCACTGGGATCGCTGCCGCTGATGGGGCAGTTGAAACCGCGGCCAACGATTTCGCCGTTCTGCACCACCACCGCGCCAACCGGCACCTCGCCCAGCAACGCACCCTCCGCCGCCAGCGCCAGGGCTTCGCGCATGAAATGCTGATCGCGACTGCGATCGATGATGGGCGGCTGACGCATCAGGAGACCTCGATAGCGGCCATGAGACCGGTTTCCATGTGATCGATCACATGGCAGTGAAACATCCAGACGCCGGGATTATCCGCCACCAACGCGACGCGCGCGCGCTCGTTGCGCCCCAGCAGATAGGTGTCCGTGAAATACGGAACCACCTTCTTGCGATTGGAAGCGATGACCTTGAAGCTCATGCCGTGCAAGTGAATGGGATGCTGATACTGCGTCATGTTCTTCAGCTCGAAGATGTAACTCTTGCCTTGTTCGAGCTTGGCGATCGGCCGGTCCGCGCAGGTCTTGTCGGTGATGTCCCACGCTTGGCCATTGATCTGCCACAAGCTGGGCGGTTTACCGTTGTCGACATTCACCGACACCGAACCCACCCACTCGAAATTGAAATTGAGCTTCTCGGCGTTGGTCAAATCAGGCTCGGCAACCGGATTGGCCGGCAGCTCAGGGGGCCACTCGCCCGGCGTATCGGTGCTGGCGACCGAACGAAAGGTGCCCAGCCGCACCGGGCCGTTGCGCAGGGAAATCTCTTCACCGACCGCAGGCGCTTTGATCGCCAGACAGATGCGCATGCCCGGCCCCAGCCAGTAATCCTTGCCCAAGGGGCGCGGTTTGACCGGGTTGCCGTCCAGGGCGTAGATCATCGCCTCGGCGCCTGGCAGATTCAGGCGGTAGGTCACCGTGTTGTCGAGATTGAGAATGCGCACCCGGGTGATTTGCCCGGCAGGCAGCTCGACGACGCCCTGTGGCACGCCATTGATCGTCGACAATCGCCCGGCCGTGCCCTCGCGGGCAGCCTCGCGAATGACGCTGAAATCAGTGAAAGCGCCCTCCTCGTCCACATGCCAGCTCTTCAGGCTGACGACGCGCTCGTGTGCAAATCCGGTCGGCTCGCGCTCCTCGACGATCAGCGGCCCCACCAGCCCGCGGCCCAGCTCTTCACTGCTGCTCACATGGGGGTGATACCAATAGCTGCCGGCGTCCGGCACTCGGAATTTATAGTCGAAGTACTCGCCCGGCTTGACCGGCAATTGCGAGACGTAAGGCACGCCGTCCATCTCCAGCGGGAGCCGAATGCCGTGCCAATGAATCGTGGTTTCCACGGGCAGATGATTGATGAAGCGCACCCGTAGCCACTCGCCCTGCCTGACGCGCAATTCAGTGCCAGGAGCCGACCCGCCGAATGCCCACGCGGGCGTCTGGTGCCCGGCCACCAGTTCAACGTCCAGCGGCGCGGCGATCAGTTCATAATCGTGCCCTTCTCCCGGCCCGCGTTTGCCCAGCCAATACCTTGAGGCGCCGCCCGCGCCAAGCCCGACCACCGCAAGACCGGCCAGACCTCCGAGTATCTGTCGACGGGTAAAAGACATGTACGAAAAAACCTCAAACGACGGGTCGCATCCTTGAACGATGCGAGGGGCGGACACGATACACCTGCCCTTACAGAAATTTAAGGCGACGGCGTACGCAATACATATTTAGTGCCAAATGAATCAGCAATCACGCCAAGCTTGTCTTCCCATTCATCAAGGAAGACGAATATGACCGTTGCACCCGCTCACCCGCCCGCTGCATCCCTGAGCCAGGACCGAAACGCCCTCATCACCATGAGTGAGCGCATGGTCGAGGCCTGCCCGGACATGCGCGAAATGGCCCGCAGCATCGCCCGAGAAGTCCTCCTGCGCCAGACCGGTCGCGACATCGAGCCAGATACAGTTTACTGGCACCGCTTCCACACGGCAGTCAGCAGTCCGCGGTCATTCAATGGCTGGGAGCACCGCGACGCGCCCTATCAATCGATGACCCTCCCGCAACTGGTCATGCACCGCTTCAATCCCCACGATCAGGACAACGCCGACACCCTGCAGATGCTTAGCGGGTTCTACGCCGCAGGCCCCGATGCAGAACCGTTCGATGAACGAAACGAGGTCAGGATGTTGCCCGCCCAGGTCATGACTGAGTTTTGGTCCGTGGACTTCAAATCGCGCTATCAGGAAAAGCTGAAGGCGTTCTGGCGCGACTTCGCCGACGATTTTCACACCATGGCCAAAGCCAACTTCATCGCCAGCGCCTTCGAAGACCAACAGGCCGGCTGGCTCAGTGAAGAAGATCTGCGAATCGTCTTGCGTGCGGCGAACGTAGAACCGTCTGAGGCACCGAGCCTGCAAACTCTGCGAGCCAGCGCTCCGGCCAGCGCTGACGCGAAAGTCTGGACCTTCGACGTGATCGGCTACGAAGCCAGCGACGTCTTGCGCATCGTGACCGCAGCAGGCCGGCAAATTCTCTACACCCCCGGCGAAGTGCAGGCCTTTCATGCCTTCGCCACGCCCGAAGAGCTGCATGGGTGGCTGCTGTCGCAGAACAACCGCCCAGAACGCCGCGCGCGTTTCATGGGCCATTTCCCGTTGTCGGCACACGGAGCGGCTGACAACAACATCGGGCTGTTCCATGGCCTGGATGTGCTCTACACCTCATGGGGATCCGCTCATCCCGGTTTGATCAATCAACACAGTCGGCCCGTGTCGGGAGACCCGTTCAGCCATTTGCGCGACGCGATCCGAGCTCGGATGTTTGCCGACGCAGACCTGGCGCTGCATTCCAACGGCGACCTGCGCAAACAGATGTGGATCGGCTATCTGCGGTCGTTCTCCCAACTTTCCGGTGCGCTGGCGGCGATTGACTGGCCGATTGCGCTGGCAGCCGTGGGTGCCGGCATCGCCGACATGGGCCTCAACATTGATCAGGCCGTGAATGGCGCGAGCACGGCGCAGCGCAAGGCAGGGGTCATCGGGGCTGTGACGGCCAGCATCGACGTCTTGTTCAACAGCACCTTTCTTATCGGCGGGGAGGCGATGCCGGAAGGCGAGTTGCTGCAGCCTGAACCCGAGGGAGAGCTGGCACCGGAAGTCGATGAGCCCACCGATGGGTTAGTTCAGATGCCGGGCCTGAAACCAGAATCCGTTTACCCCTTTGAGCGCGACGATGCCTTGGCCTACTTCGAGACCAACATGCTGCTGGATGCCTTCGAACCCGTGCGTGAAGAAGGTCGCATGAAGGGCATCTACCTGACCGATCAGGGCGAAACCTTCATCGAGATCGATGGCTTCGCCTACGCCGTTCGCTACATCAACGAGCTGAAATGCTGGGCCATCATCGACCCTGCAAACCCCTACTCGTTTTACCGAAACATGCCTGTGCGCCTTAACGCTGCTGGCATTTGGGAGCCCGTCACTCCCTTGCACCTGTCAGGCGGCGGGAAGGTGCTCGGCAAGATGGGGCCCGGTCGTGGGGTCGGCGTTTCTCCCCAGACGACCACCCTCCCCAGCACATACGAAGTGCCAGCGGCGCTGAGGACTGAAGTCATGGAGGGCGCGCAATATGGCGGCCGCTTTGTCGACGATCGCTATCACAGCCCCGATTTTGACAAACCTGATCCCTATGACGACTTCAAGCGCATCCGTCGCAATCTGCGCGATGACGCCAACGCCTTCTTCAACACGCTCGAACTGCCAAAGCGTCCAGACATGCCAGAGCTGAGTGCCAACGCGCCGCTCAAACGTGCGCTCAAGATCGTATTCAAACGTTCATCGGGCCTGGTCATCGGCGAGAGCCATGCAGGGATCGGCAGCAAACAGTTTCTGATCGAACAGATGCCGCTGCTCACCAAGCTCAAGGTGAAAACCCTGTACATGGAGCACGTGCTCACCGACTTCCATCAGGTGGATCTCGATACGTTTTCGAGAACGGGCACTCTGTCGCCTCAGCTTGAGGACTACATCAAGGCGCTGGACAAAGGCCATCGAACTGATCCAAACGGCAAATACACCTTCATGGCCGTTTTCAAAGCCGCGCAAGAAAACCGCGTGCGCATCCGCGCCATCGACTGCATGGCGAGTTACCGCGTCGACGGCATGGACGGCGCGGAGCAAGGGCTGCGGCAGAAGGTGATGAATTACTACGCCAAGGGCGTGATCGACGCAGACCAAGGGGCGAGAAGCGGCGGCCACTGGGTAGCACTGGTGGGTAATTCCCACGCCAATACGTATCAGGGCGTCCCCGGTCTCGCGGAACTGGAAGGCGCGGTAGGGCTGCGCATTGAAGACGTTCGTGTGGCTGAATCGGCCGGAATAACGCCAGACCCCGGCGTTGAAATGACCGATACGGTGGGCCGTCGTGCGGGACGCGTCCAGAGTGATCTGCGTCTGCAAGTGCTCGTCGCCCCGCCCCGGATTGAGCTCAGCCTGGAGAACAAACTGCTACGAGCGGGCATGTTCACCCTCGATGACAGTGATGGTCACCTCGCAATCGTCCACCGCAGCAACGAAGGCACTGCGGTTCGTACCGAGATCAAACGAGAGGGCAAACGCGTCTATATCGATCGGCCGAAATGGCAGCGGGTGAGCGGACGTCGGTTTGAGACGTTGGCGGATCTGACGACGGCGCTGGAGCTGATGGGGATGACGTGGGTGCGTTGAGGCTTCATATTTAAACAGCCGAGTGGCGCGCTAAGGGGTCCACTCGGCTGTTTTCTGCCCAATACGCTGGCCGACGCTTCGATCAAATACGGCAGCCAACGGTTACCTTCCGTGCGTGCATAGACGCGAACATGACGCCCTTCTAAGGTCTCGCCCTCTTGGGTTCACGTCTTGGCCGGTAGCGTGACCTTCCCGTGTTCAGTCTCGTATCAGTTTCAGCAGTCCGCCGTCAAACCATGAAAGAGCTAACGTCCCATCTTGCGCCAGGAAAAATGCAGGGCTTTCTTTATCAAGAGGCCCCCAGCTTCCAGTTTTGCATTCAACGCCGTAGGGTACGGCTTTTTCGATGCCCAGCTTATGGAGTTGTGGCTTCAGTTCAGCTCCACTCATCGCCGGAAGCTTATGAAAAGCAGGCCCGTTGCACACGTCTTCCGTTGAGTCTGCTAACGCTTTCCATGCAAGTTGATCGTGATTGAAACTGAGACGTCGGCCCATGAAGCTTGGGTCATTATCTTCCAGTGCTTGCACGCCCGAGTCTGATACCGCTAGACCTGCTACGTGCCAACTGCCGTAAAGCGCGCTTTCTCGAAGCTGATCGTGCTTTGCAGCATCCATAGTCGCTGCGCATCCTGTCAGCGACAACATAATCAGAAAGGACGAATTGAAAGAAAATCGGGATTTCATGAGCGGGTTCCTTGATTATGGCGGATGCGAGCATCGAATTCTTTTGCTGATGTCGAGGCTAAGGCGCCCCCCAAAGACTTCTTCGTAAGAATTTTCCTCGAACTTCAAGCCAATTTCAAATGAGGTCATTTGCGGTGGGCGAAGGACGGCGTTGTTCGTTACAGCGGCAGCCTCTTACACGAAAGCGCTTGGCGTGAGTTATGAAGCACAGGCCTCATAACCAGCCATTCAGCTTAAACCATGGGAATTAAACAGGGAGCTCTGTGCGGGAAACACAAGCCTAAAGGCCATGCTCTGCACAAAGCTCAGCAGCCAGTTGCTCTACTTCGTAATCTTCGACGTTCGATAAAATAGCAAGCGTATAGCCCTTCTCCAGCGAGCGTTCGAAATAGCTGCTGAAGCCTGCCGTAACACCCTCATGGCAGAACTTCACCCCCTTGCCATCTTTCTCCATGGATATCCCGAAGCAATAACTCGAATGCTCAATGATCGCTTCTCCCCTGTGGTTTACTGGCGCCAGCGGCGTTAACATTTTTCCTATAACAGCATGTCCTCCCACCTTGGCGGTGAGAAAATTCTCGCCCCACTTCATGAGATCTGCAGCGGAAGAATGTACCAGGCTCGCCCCCAAGGAATTCCAGGGGCTACGCGAAAGAGCATAAGTCTGCCCGTTACTTCTTGCATAGCCGCTGGCAACTCGATCATCCCGGCTCAATCCATCTAGAATAAAAGTGTGCTCCATGGCCAAGGGCGCAAAAATATGGGTTTGGGCATAGTCGGATAAGCAGAGCCCACTCACACGTTCTATAACGATCCCCAGCAAAAAATAACCCGTATTACTGTACTCAAATCGCTCTCCTGTCGGAAAATCAGGACGGGTCTGCTCTCTTAAAAGAGCAAGGATATCGGCAGCACCGAGCTCATCGCCAAAATCGATGCCTTGCGACAATGCAATCTCTATGAAATCAGGCATTCCGCCAATGTGATAAACAAGATCCTGCAAGCTGATTTGAGATGAGTAGCCACTGATCTCTGGTACGAAGCGGCCTATCGGATCGCTTAAAGCAAAAGCCCCCCCTGCTCCAGCAGCAGCAAACAAAACGCAGTGAATTGTTTGGAAACGGAGGCCAGGTCAAAGACAATATCGCGGTTCAACGGTCGCTGGGTATCGATGCTTTCCACACCAATACTCCGCTCGTGGCACCCGCCCTGGTCGAAGCAAAGCAATGAGACAAATCCAGGGTTTTGGTGTTTGGATTCAAAAAAAGGCATGCCCGGATTCACTCATAAAAGCTGTCTAGTGTTATGTCGTCGAGTTCAAGCCAGTGGCGGTAATGGGATCTAACACCATGCCCTTCCCTGTCAAGTCGGCAGTTACCTCAGCCAGTACCCCCAAATGCCGCACAAGCACTTTGCCTGGCGATGCACAAACCTGCCAGAACGTGCCACACCCAAAAACCCAAAAGCCCGCAGTTACGCGGGCTCCAGGGCATTTCTTGCTAGATCGTGCCGGACAATGCCGGCCACCCCATCATTCCCACTCAATCGTCGCAGGCGGCTTGCTCGACACGTCGTACGTCACGCGCGAAATGCCTTCGATCTCATTGATGATCCGGCCACTGACCGTTTCCAGCAGTTCGTAAGGCAGGTGTGCCCAACGTGCGGTCATAAAGTCGATGGTTTCCACGGCACGCAGGGCCACCACCCAGGCGTAGCGACGGCCGTCGCCGACCACGCCAACCGATTTCACCGGCTGGAATACGACGAAGGCCTGGCTGACTTTGTGATACCAGTCGGCTTTGCGCAGTTCTTCGATGAAGATGTGGTCGGCGCGACGCAGCAGGTCGGCGTATTCCTTCTTCACTTCACCGAGGATGCGCACGCCCAGGCCCGGGCCCGGGAATGGGTGGCGGTAGACCATGTCGTACGGCAGGCCCAGTTCCAGGCCCAGACGACGGACTTCGTCCTTGAACAGTTCGCGCAGCGGCTCGACCAGTTTCAGGTTCATCTCTTCCGGCAGGCCGCCCACGTTGTGGTGCGACTTGATGACGTGAGCCTTGCCACTTTTGGCGCCAGCGGACTCGATCACGTCAGGGTAGATGGTGCCCTGGGCCAGGAACTTGATGTTGTCGAGCTTGGTCGACTCGGCGTCGAAGACGTCGATGAAGGTGCGCCCGATGATCTTGCGCTTCTTCTCCGGATCGCTTTCGCCGGCCAGGTTGTTGAGGAACTGATCCTCGGCGTTGGCGCGGATCACCTTGACGCCCATGTTCTCGGCGAACATGGCCATGACTTGCTCGCCTTCGTGCAGGCGCAGCAGGCCGTTGTCGACGAAGACGCAGGTCAGTTGGTCGCCGATGGCTTTGTGCAGCAGCGCTGCGACCACCGAGGAGTCAACACCGCCGGACAGGCCCAGCAGCACGTTGTCGGTACCGACTTGGGCGCGAACCTGGGCGATGGCGTCTTCAGCGATCTTCGACGGGGTCCACAATGCTTCGCAGCCGCAGATGTCGAGGATGAAGCGCGACAGGATGCGACCGCCCTGCTTGGTGTGGGTCACTTCCGGGTGGAACTGCACGCCGTAGTAGCCGCGGGTGTCGTCGGCCATGCCGGCGATCGGACAGCTTGGGGTGCTGGCCAGTACGTGGAAGCCTTCCGGGATCTCGGTAACCTTGTCGCCGTGGCTCATCCACACGTCGAGGCCGAAAACGCCATCGGCGTCGACGTGGTCTTCGATGCCATCCAGCACGCGGCTCTTGCCAACGATATCGACGCGGGCGTAACCGAACTCACGCATTTCGGAGCCGGCCACGCGGCCACCGAGCTGCTCGGCCATGGTCTGCATGCCGTAGCAGATACCGAAGATCGGCACATTCAGGTCGAACACGGCCTGCGGCGCGCGCGGGCTGTCAGCGACGTGGACGGACTCGGGGCCGCCGGCGAGGATGATGCCTTTCGGGGCGAATTCGCGGATCGCTTCGTCCGACATGTCGAACGGGTGCAGTTCGCAGTACACGCCGATTTCGCGAACGCGACGGGCGATCAGCTGGGTGTACTGGGAACCGAAGTCCAGGATCAGGATGCGGTGGGCGTGAATGTCGAGGGCCATGAGAGGACTCTAGATAGAGCAGCTTCAAGCCTCAAGCTTCAAGCTGCAAGGTGTCGGGGGCCGCAGATCCGTAGCGACAGGCCTAGAGGCGGTGCCGCTACAGATCGCTTGTAGCTAGTAACTATCAACTTGTGGCTGGAGGCGTCAGCCGACCCGGTAGTTCGGCGCTTCCTTGGTGATCTGCACGTCGTGAACGTGGGACTCAGCCATGCCGGCACCGGTGATGCGCACGAATTCAGGCTTGGTGCGCATTTCGTGGATGTCGGCGCTGCCGGTGTAACCCATCGAAGAGCGCAGGCCGCCCATCAACTGGTGAACGATGGCAGTCAGCGAACCCTTGTACGCAACGCGGCCTTCGATACCTTCCGGTACGAGTTTTTCCGCGCCGTCGGACGAGTCCTGGAAGTAACGGTCCGACGAGCCTTGAGCCTGGGACATTGCGCCCAGCGAACCCATGCCGCGATAGGCCTTGTACGAACGGCCCTGGAACAGCTCGATCTCGCCCGGTGCTTCTTCAGTACCGGCAAACATCGAACCCATCATCACGCAGTAGGCACCGGCAACGATGGCCTTGGACAGGTCACCCGAGAAACGGATGCCGCCGTCGGCGATCAGCGGAACGTCGGTGCCTTCCAGTGCCGAAGCCACGTTGGCGATGGCGCTGATTTGCGGGACGCCCACGCCAGCCACGATACGGGTGGTGCAGATGGAGCCAGGACCGATGCCGACCTTGACGCCGTCAGCGCCAGCTTCGACCAGCGCGAGTGCAGCGGCGCCGGTGGCGATGTTGCCGCCGATGACCTGCACGTCAGGGAAGTTCTGTTTCACCCAGCGAACGCGGTCGATCACGCCTTTGGAGTGGCCGTGGGCGGTGTCGACAACGATGACGTCCACGCCCGCAGCAACCAGTGCGCTGACACGTTCGCCGGTGTCTTTACCGGTGCCGACCGCAGCGCCGACACGCAGGCGACCCTGGTCGTCTTTGCTCGCCAGCGGCCAGGCTTTGGATTTCTCGATGTCCTTGACGGTCATCATGCCCTTGAGCGCAAACTTGTCGTCGACGATCAGGACTTTTTCCAGACGGTGCTTGTGCAGCAGATCGCGCACTTCGTACTTGTCGGCGCCTTCGCGGACGGTGACCAGACGCTCTTTCGGCGTCATCACTTCGCGAACAGGCACATCAAGGCGGGTTTCAAAACGGACGTCGCGGGAGGTCACGATGCCGACGAGCTCGCCGTCATGCAGGACCGGAACGCCGGAGATGTTGTGTTGACGGGTCAGTTCGAACAGATCGCGAACGGTGGCGTCAGCCTCGATGGTGATCGGATCCTTGACCACACCCGCTTCGAACTTCTTGACCTTGCGCACTTCGGCAGCTTGCTGCTCGACGGTCATGTTCTTGTGGATGATGCCGATGCCGCCTTCCTGAGCCATGGCGATTGCCAGACGGGCTTCAGTGACGGTGTCCATAGCGGCGGAAACGAGGGGGATGTTGAGTTCGATGCCACGGGTCAGGCGTGTTTTAAGACTGACTTCGTTGGGAAGCACCTCGGAATAACCGGGCACAAGGAGAATGTCGTCGAATGTAAGGGCTTCTTGGCTGATACGCAGCATCGCTGGGCTCCCGAGCGGGAAAATGGAAGCGCGCCATTGTACCCAGACACCTGCACTATCTCAATGTAAAGATCAGGCTATTTACGCATGAGCCGGATTACGGCGCCCAATGACAGCCGCGCAGATCTACATCCTGACGTTGACATGGGACACCGGCCGGTCCATTCGCTTGGCAAACGCCTCGACAAAACTGCTTTTGAAGCCGGCATCCAGCCAGTTGTTGAAGATGAACCCCAGATTCGAGAACCCGCACGGCTCAAGAAACAGAAACCCGTTGATGTCGTCTTCGTGGCGGCATTCGGGGCACATGAAGTTGTCGGTGTGGCCCGGCATCCAGTCTTCCAGGCTGTCGAACAGGGCTTCGCCGATCTCGCGCCGGCACTCCGGGCAACCGGCCTCCTCCTTGAACCCCTTCTGCGGCGTATAGATGCAGCGCTTGAGGACGATTTCCAGACCGTTGACCGGCTGACCGAACGGCAAGGCGTCAGGGTTTTCGACGAAGCGTCGCGCGCCCGGGGCAACCGCGTAGGCCATGCGATTGAAACTGCGCCCACAGGTGGTCAGCGATTCTTCGACGACGTTCAGCTTCACCAGCCAGCGCAGGATCGCCCGCGCCTTCGCTTCGTGCGCAGGAAAGCTGGAGATTTGCGGGACGATGATGCTTTGGGTGTCCATGACGGGCCTGTCTGACGAGTAATCGGGGGCGGCAGCTTAATCGCGCTGTCGGTGACGTCAAGTATGGCCGTCGGGGCGCGCGCCGTCAGCGATCTCATCTGGTGACCCGTGCCCCAATGCCTTTATGATGCCCCCATGATCAAAGACCCCTTCGCAAGACTCGGCCTTGACCGGGACGTCCTCACTGTCAGCCAGCTCAACGGCCGCGCACGCGTGCTGCTGGAAGATGTGTTTTCCAGCATCTGGGTCGAGGGCGAGATTTCCAACCTCTCGCGTCCGGCCTCCGGGCACGTTTACTTCACGCTGAAGGACTCCGGCGCCCAGGTGCGTTGCGCGTTGTTTCGCAGCAACGCGGCGCGGGTGCGTCAGGCGCTGAAAGATGGCCTGGCGGTCAAGGTACGCGGCAAGGTCTCGCTGTTTGAGGGTCGCGGCGACTATCAGCTGATTCTCGACACCGTAGAGCCTGCTGGCGATGGCGCACTGCGTCTGGCCTTCGACGCACTGAAGGAAAAGCTCAGCGCCGAAGGGATGTTCAGCGCCGAGCGCAAGGTCGCCCTGCCCCTGCACCCCAAGCGCATCGGCATCATCAGCTCCCCGACCGGCGCGGTGATTCGCGACATCATCAGCGTGTTTCGCCGTCGCGCCCCCCAGGTCGAACTCACTCTGATCCCCACCGCTGTGCAGGGCCGCGAGGCCATCGGCCAGATCGTGCGCGCCCTGAAACTTGCTGACGATCGCGGCTTCGATGCGTTGATCCTCGCCCGGGGCGGCGGCTCGCTGGAGGACCTCTGGTGCTTCAACGAAGAGGCCGTGGCCCGGGCCATCGACGCATGCGTGACGCCGATTGTCAGCGCGGTCGGTCACGAAACCGACGTCTCGATCAGTGACTTCGTGGCCGACGTGCGCGCCCCGACGCCCTCCGCCGCCGCAGAACTGCTGGCGCCGGACTCCAGCGATCTGCAACGCCGAGTCGACAGCCTGGAACGCCGACTGATCAGCCGCATGCAGGACCGGCTGATGCGCGAGCAGTTGCGTCTCGACGGTATTTCCCGCCGCCTACGTCACCCCGGCGAGCGCCTGCGCCAGCGCGCCCAGCGCCTCGACGATCTGGACATGCGCATGCGTCGTGCCTTTGAGCAGCAGATGCACAAGCGCCAGGTGCGCATGAGCCATCTGGAAAGCCGCCTGGCCGCGCAACATCCGGGACGCACGCTGATGTTTCTGCGTCAGCGCCTGGCAGTACTGGCCGAGCGCCTGCCCCGTGCGATCAAGGAAAACCTCAAGAGCCGTCGCCTGCAGCTACAAAGTCAGGTGCAGACGCTCAACGTGGTCAGCCCGCTGGCGACCCTGGGCCGTGGTTACAGTATTTTGCTGGATGAACGCGGCAGGGCCATCCGCGCTGCCGAGCAGACGCAACAGGGTCAGCGCCTGACGGCAAAGCTGGCGGATGGCGAGCTGCAAGTGCGCGTTGAAGACAACCATCTGACGCCTGTCACCCTTTCACTTCTGGATTGATCAATGCTCCCTCTTCTATCCCGCTCGTTGGCCACTGCCGCCTTGGTCTTTTGCGCTGCCCTGCCCGCCTACGCTGACAGCTACATTTCCCGCCTGCTCAACAAGCCGGTGCCGGGCGGCGTGGCGGTGGTCGATCTTGGCCCCGCCGCGCAAGCACCCAAGGCCACGTGGCAGGGCAAGCCGGTGCTGGTGGTCAAGGATCAGGACGCGCGCTGGCTGGCCATTGTCGGCATTCCGCTGAGCGTCAAGCCAGGCACGTCGCAGCAGGTCAGCAGCGGCGGCCGTAACCTGCCTTTCGTGGTGGGCAACAAGAAGTACCCGGAGCAGCGCATTACCCTGAAGAACCAGCGCCAGGTCAATCCCAACCCGGACGACCTAAAGCGCATTGAGCAGGAACTCGATGTGCAAGTCCGCGCCTACCGTACGTTCAGTCCCGTGACCCCGAGCAACCTTCTGCTGGACAAACCGGTGGACAGGCCGCTCTCGAGCAAATTCGGCGTGCGACGCTTCTTCAACGGCGAGGAGCGTAATCCTCACGCCGGACTGGACTTCGCGGTTCCGGCCGGTACGCCTATCAAGTCGCCGGCGGCAGGCAAGGTGATTTTGATCGGTGACTACTTCTTCAACGGCAATACGGTGTTCGTCGATCATGGGCAGGGCTTTATCAGCATGTTCTGCCATATGTCGAAGATCGACGTGAAAGTCGGCGATGCCGTGCCGCGTAGTGGCGTGGTCGGGCGTGTTGGTTCGACCGGTCGGGCGACGGGACCGCACATGCACTGGAACGTCAGCCTGAATGACGCGCGGGTGGATCCGGCGATCTTCATCAATGCGTTTCAGCCGTAACGCTCTAGAGGGCTGAGTAGCTCTGTAGGCCCCCTGTAGAACCCGCTTTATCCGGGAAGGCGTCAGGCGCAACACCGCAAATCTGATGGCACGCGTTCTGGCCCCTTCCCGGCTGAAGCCGGTCCTACCATTGGAGCGGCCGGTACGTTCAGACCGAATCGCACCAGCAATTAAATCGCGCACAGCATCAAAATCTGGCAATAGAATCTCAACCTGAAGCTTTTACCGGTTACTTCTCTCAATTTTCCCCAACCGCTTGCCAGCTTTCACCCCATTGGTTACGTTTGGCGACATGAAAACCTCTCACACCCTCATTCTGATGCGTCAACATCGCTGCCTCTGCCTCGTGAGCGCACGACTGCAAAGCTGAACGCGGTGCCTCGACGCTCTCCCCGCAGTGCTACTCTCGCATCAACCGGCTGGCCGCCTTCTTTCGGCCCTGAGTACAACAAGGACTATTCACATGACCATGCTCAAAGATCCCTCGACCAAGTACCGCGCCTTTCCTGTCATCGACCTGCCTGACCGCACCTGGCCTTCCAAGACCATCACTGCGGCGCCTATCTGGTGCAGCTCCGACTTGCGTGACGGTAACCAGTCCCTGATCGAGCCCATGGATGCGGTCAAGAAGCTGCGTTTCTGGAAGACCCTCGTGCAAGTCGGTGTGAAGGAAATCGAAGCCTCCTTCCCTTCTGCGTCGCAAACGGATTTCGACTTCGTGCGCACGCTCATCGAAGACGGCCACATCCCGGACGACACCACCATTCAGGTGCTGACCCAGGCCCGCGAAGACCTGATCGCGCGGACGTTCGAGTCGCTGCGCGGTGCGAAAAAAGCCATCGTCCATCTTTACAACGCCACCTGCCCGTCCTTCCGCCGCATCGTCTTCAACCAGGACAAAGCGGGCGTGAAAGCCATCGCCGTGAATGCTGCTCAGCTGTTCGTCAAATACGCCGCCCTGCAGCCAGAAACCCAATGGCAGTTCGAGTACTCGCCTGAGACGTTCAGCGCCACCGAGCTGGAGTTCGCCAAGGAAGTCTGCGACGCCGTGATCGAAGTGTGGAACGCGACGCCGCAGAACAAGGTGATCCTCAATCTGCCGGCAACCGTCGAAGTCGCCACCCCGAACATCTACGCCGACCAGATCGAATGGTTCTGCCGCAACATTTCACGCCGTGACAGCGTGATCATCAGCCTGCATACCCACAACGACCGAGGCACCGGCGTGGCGGCGACCGAGCTGGGCCTGATGGCCGGCGCGGATCGCGTTGAAGGCTGCCTGTTCGGTAACGGCGAGCGCACCGGCAACGTCGACCTGGTGACGGTCGCGCTGAACATGTACACCCAGGGCCTGAATCCACAGTTGGACTTTTCCGACATCGACGGCGTGCGCAAGGTCGTCGAGGAGTGCAACCAGATTCCGGTGCACCCGCGTCACCCGTATGTCGGCGACCTGGTGCATACCGCGTTCTCCGGCTCCCACCAGGATGCGATCCGCAAGGGCCTCACCCAGCAGAAAGAAGGCACGATGTGGGAAGTGCCGTACTTGCCAATCGACCCGGCCGACATTGGCCGCAGCTACGAGGCGGTGATCCGCGTCAACAGCCAGTCGGGCAAGGGCGGGATCACTTACCTGCTGGAACAGGAATACGGTATTTCCCTGCCGCGTCGCATGCAGATCGAGTTCAGCCAAGTGGTTCAGGGCGAGACCGATCGACTGGGCCTGGAGATGACCGCTCAGCAGATCTACTCGCTGTTCAAGCGTGAATACCTGCAGGCCAACAAGCCGTACGCGCTGGTCAGCCATCGTCTGCAAGAAGAAAACGGCAACAGCGCCGTCGAAGTGGTCGTGACCGGAATGAGCGACAGCGAAAGCAATCTGCGCTGGAAAGGCACCGGCAACGGCGCCCTGGAAGCGCTGGTTGCTGGTCTCCCGGTGTCAGCCGAGATCATGGACTACAACGAACACGCCATCGGCGCAGGCACCACGGCCAAGGCCGCCGCTTACATCGAGTTGCGTGTGAACGGTGACCGGGCGGTGCATGGCGTCGGCATCGACGAAAACATCACCACGGCCAGCTTCAAGGCGCTGTTTAGCGCTCTCAATCGTGGGTTGCTGCAGGCTGACGCGACAAAAGCGGCATAACTGCCGGTAATTACTCTCCCCGATAAAAAAGACCCTGAAGTGCAAGCTTCAGGGCCTTTTTTTTGAGCTCCGGATTATCAGGCCGTGGTGTCGACTTTGACTTTCATCAAGTTCAACAGGGACGCCTGCAACGCGCCCAGCTGCGCCATGGTCCCGGAAATCTGCTGCTGGATCGCCATGACCTGCGTGGCCTTCAATTCATCGGGCGTCTTGCTGCCTTGGATCGCGGCCAACTGAGCCTGCTGCTGCTGGAGCATTTTCTGGGTTTGCTGAATCTGCTCCTGCAACTGCTTGATCATCTCCTCCTTCATGCTCGGCGCGTCGCCTGACTCACTGGCGCCGGCCGCCTTGGAGTCGCCATACACATTGCCACGCAGCTCGACGCTGGCGGTCTTGGCATCGCTCTTGGTGGAGTCGTCAGTTTTGACGGCAGCCGTGAACACGCTGGAGTAAGCGCCCAACGAACTGGTGTTGATGGTGGTCATGATGAACTCCTTATGAGGTGCACTTTGTATCGGCCAGCGTACAAACATCTGAAGTCGGATTTATTGCAGACGCAAATACGCTCCACGACCGAGGTCATGGAGCGGTTTATGTTTGAATCAGTGAATCAGGCGGTGGTGTTGATGCTGCCGGACTTCTGCAGTTGTAGAAGCGCCGCCTGCTCCGTGGACAGGCTGGCGGTCGTCGACGAGATCTGTCCCTGAATGGCCATCACCCTTGCCGATTTCTCCTCATCGGAACCCGAACTTGCCTGAGCGGCAGCGAGTTGCTGTTGCTGCTCCTGCAGGCGCTTCTGGGTTTCCTTGATCTGCTCTTCCAGCTTCTCGATGGCCTGCTCGCTGGTGCTGGAAGAATCAGACGCGCCGCCTGCCCCACCGGCACCGCCAGCGCCACCCGCTGCAGTCGTTTTCGTCGATGCAGACACCGAAGTGGCATCTGTCGTGGTGGAGGTGTCGCTGTCTGCCGCCGTCGTCGTGGCGTCTTTCTTGACCGCCACGGCGAAGCTGGTGGAATACGAACTCAATGAGGATGTGCTGATGGTGGTCATACCGATCTCCTGTCTGGGTACAACCGCTATCGACCACTCGCCCACTAACTCTATGACGTTACTGTATCTCGAATGTATCAGCGTCGAGACAGGCCGGGAATTTCTCGCGGTAGGCCGCCAGGCTCTGCGCTGACAGGCTGACCTGAAACACCCCGTCCGCCTCGCCGATGTTGAGCAGGCTCTCGCCCTGAAAATCCAGCACCTGGCTGTCGCCCGTGTAGGCGAAGCCCTTGCCATCAATCCCCACACGATTCACCGCAGCGACGTAACACAGGTTCTCGATGGCGCGCGCCGGCAGCAAGCGGTTCCAGTGCAGACGGCGAGCACCCGGCCAATTGGCGGTATAGAGCAGCAGATCGGTGTTGTGGGCGTCACGGCTCCACACCGGAAAACGCAGGTCGTAGCAGATCAGCGGACGAATCCGCCAGCCCTTGAGCTCGAATTGCACCTGGCGCTCGCCCGGGCTGTAATGCTCGTGCTCGCCGGCCATCCGGAACAGATGGCGCTTGTCGTAATGCAGCAGCTCGCCGTCCGGCCGCGCCCACAGCAAGCGATTGCGATGGCTGCCGTCAGCGGCGCGAATGATCACGCTGCCGGTCACCACGGCATCCAGTTGCCTGGCCTGCGCCAGTATCCACTGGGCAGTCGGGCCGTCTTCAGGTTCGGCCTGAGTTTCGGACGCCATGGTAAAGCCAGTGGTGAACATCTCCGGCAGGATCACCAGATCCGCGCCTTTGGCCTGGGCCAGCAGCTCTTCGAAGTGGGCGTGGTTCGCCGGGGCGTCGTGCCAGACCAACGTGGTCTGAACCAACGCGATATTCAGATTGGGCAGCGTACTCAGATCGCGCATAGCTTCTCCGCCGCCAGACGCAGCGTCTCCTCACGCTTGGGGAAGCACAGCCGGATCAGGCGCTGGCCTTCGGGCGGATTCTGATAGAAAACCGAAATGGGAATGCTCGCGACACCGTGTTCGCGGGTCATCCACAGCGACATGTCGACGTCATTGAGGTCCGGGCGGATCTGCGAATAATCAACGAGCTGAAAGTAGGTGCCGCTGGCGCGCGTGAACGTGAAGCGCGAGGCTTCCAGGCGATCACAGAAATAGTCGCGTTTGGCCTGATAGAACGCCGGCAGTTCCTCGACGTGTTCGGGGTGCGCTGCCATGAAATCGGCCAGCGCCCATTGAAGCGGTGTGACGCCGCAGAACGCAACGAACTGATGGATTTTCCGTGCCTCGGCGGTCAGTGCCGGGGGCGCAACGAGATAGCCTGTTTTCCAGCCCGTGACGTGGTAGGTCTTGCCGAACGAACTGACCACAAAGGCGCGCTGGTAGAGTTCGTCATGGGCCAGCACGCTGGCGTGCTGCAGGCCGTCAAACACCAGATGCTCGTAGACCTCGTCGCTGAGCACGTAAATGTCCCGGTCTCGGATCAACGCCGCCAGGCGATCCAGTTCGTCGCGGGTGATCAACGCGCCGCTCGGGTTGTGCGGCGTGTTGATGACGATCATTCGGGTGCGAGGGCTCAACGCGGCGCTGAGTTTTTCCCAGTCGATGGCGAAGTCGCCATCCTTGAGCTGCACATGCACTGTGCGCCCGCCGGCCAGTTCTACCGAAGGGGCATAACTGTCGTAGCACGGGTCGAAGACGATGACTTCATCGCCGGCGCTCACAACAGTTTGGATGGCGCAGAAAATGGCATGGGTGGCGCCGGGGGTGATGGTGATTTCGCTGTCGACGCCGACCTGACGGCCGTAGCACCGCGCAATCTTCGCGGCGACTTGCTCGCGCAGCGCCGGCAGGCCGGCCATCGGCGCGTATTGATTGTTGCCGTCCATGACGCGGCGGCAAAGGGCTTCACGCAATGCGTCGGGCCCATCGAAATCGGGAAAACCCTGAGACAGATTGATCGCCCCGGTTTCGGCGGCAAGCTGAGACATCACAGTAAAAATGGTGGTGCCAACGTTCGGCAGTTTGCTGGTGATCATGGGGGTTTTCCTGCTCCACTCCCGACACCTGAAGGGCGCGGGGACCCGCAGGATAGCCCAGATGTCGCGCACAAAAAAAGGCGCCACTGGCGCCTTTTCCGAGAAAGACCTCTACACGATCAGCGCTTGTCGCGGCGCTTCTTGTCGGCCTTCTTGTGGTGCGACATCATCCGACGCTTCTTGTTGACCTGGCGGTCGGTCAGCGTGTTCTTGTTGCCTTCATACGGGTTCTCGCCGCCCTTGAACTCGATGCGGATCGGCGTACCGACCAGCTTGAGCACGCGGCGATAGGTGTTCTCGAGATACCGGACGTACGACTTCGGCACTTTCTCGACCTGGTTGCCGTGGATCACGATCAACGGCGGGTTTGCGCCACCCAAGTGAGCGTAACGCAGCTTGATGCGGCGGCTGCCCACCATCGGCGGTGCGTGCTCGCTGACTGCGTCTTCCAGAATCTGGGTCAAACGGCTGGTCGGCCAACGGGTCACAGCGGATTTGAACGAGTTCTGCACCGACTGATACAGGTTACCTACGCCGGTGCCGTGCAGCGCCGAGATGAAGTGGATGTCGGCGAAGTCGACGAAGAACAACCGGCGCTCCAGCTCAACCTTCACGTAGTCGCGCTCGCTCGGCACCATGCCATCCCACTTGTTCAGCGCGATGACCAGGGCCCGACCGGATTCAAGGGCAAAGCCCAGCAGGTTGAGGTCGTGGTCGACGACGCCTTCGCGGGCGTCCATCACGAAGATCACCACGTTGGCGTCTTTGATTGCCTGCAGGGTTTTCACCACGGAGAACTTTTCGACTTCTTCGTGGATCTTGCCGCGCTTGCGGACACCGGCGGTGTCGATCAGCGTGTACTTTTCTTCGTTGCGTTCGAACGGGATGTAAATGCTGTCGCGGGTAGTGCCCGGCTCGTCGTAGACGATGACCCGGTCTTCACCGAGCATCCGGTTGACCAGCGTCGACTTGCCGACGTTAGGGCGGCCGATGATCGCGATCTTGATGCCGTCCTTCTCACTCGGGCCGGGAATGCGCTTGGCTTCCTGACCTTCGGCGACGACTTCCTCTTCTTCGCCTTCTTCGACTTCGTCAGCGTCTTTCGGGAAATCGCGCAGGGCGATCTCGAGCATCTGCGTGATGCCTCGACCGTGAGCGCCGGCGACCGGAATCGCGTCACCCATGCCCAGCGGTGCGAACTCGGCGCGGGCCATGTCAGGGTCGATGTTGTCGACCTTGTTGGCGACGACGTAGGACGTCTTGTTGCGCTTGCGCAGGTGCTCGCCAATCATCTGGTCGGCGGCCGTGAAGCCTGCTTTGGCGTCAACGAGGAACAACACGACATCGGCCTCTTCGATGGCCAGCAGCGACTGCTCGGCCATTTTTTCGTCCATGCCGTGTTCGTCACCGGAGATACCGCCGGTGTCGATCAGGATGTAGGAGCGCCCTTGCCACTTGGCCTCACCGTATTGGCGATCACGGGTCAGACCGGACAAGTCGCCGACGATGGCGTCACGAGTCCTGGTCAGGCGGTTGAACAAGGTGGACTTGCCGACGTTCGGTCGACCCACCAGGGCGATTACGGGAACCATGCGGCTCTCCACTTCGTTATTTCAGAAAATACAAAAGCCGCTGCAAGGCAGCGGCCGGAGTTCGGAGCGACGCCGAAGCGCCGCAGGCCCCATGGAAGCGGGGCCGCCTGAAGAAGCCGATACTCGACCGCCTCAAGCATAGACAGCCACTACTTGATCGTCAGCGCTTCCAGCTTGCCGCTGTTGCCGAAGACGTAAATGGTGCTGCCGGAGACCAGCGGGCGAGCACGCAGGCCATCGCTGTCGATCTTTTCACGGGCGACGAAATGGCCATCGACCTGGCTCAGCAGGTGCAGATAGCCTTCCATGTCACCGACCGCGACGTAGCTGGAGAACACTTCCGGCGCGCCGAGTTGGCGACGGGCCAGCGAGTCGTTGCTCCACAGACCGGTGGAAGAGCGCTCATCGATGCCTTCCACGGTGCCGTTGGCAAGCGAAACGTAAACGCTGCCGAAGCCCTGCGCCACACCCGAATAACTCGAGGCATCACGCTGCCACAGCACACGACCGCTCTGCAGTTCCAGGCCGGCTACGCGGCCCTGATAGGTCGCGACATACAGCGTGTTGCCGGAAAGCAGCAAACCGCCGTCGATGTCGACCACGCGATCCAGCTCGGAACGACCTGTCGGAACGGCAACGCGCTGCTCCCAGGCCGGGACGCCGTTGTTGATGTCCAGCGCCACAACCTTGCCGGTCGACAGCCCAGCGATGGCCAACGAACTGGTGGCAATCGGTGCGCCGGTGCCCCGCAATGTCAGAACCGCAGGACTGCTCTCGTAGATCCAGCGCTGATCACCAGTGATGGCGTCATAACCGATAACCCGGTCATCCTGAGTCTGGGCAACCACGACACTGCCGTTGGTGGCCGGAGCGGACAGCACTTCGCTGGTCGCCTTGGCTTTCCACTTCTGCTCGCCAGTGGCTTCGTCGAGGACGATGACTTCGCCGCGCAACGTGCCCAGCATGACCAGACCGAAACCTACGCCGACGGCGCCGGATACCGGTTGCTCAAGCTCTTTTTTCCAGACCACGTCGCCGTTGCTGCGGTTGATCGCCATGACCAGGCCGTTCGCATCGGAAGCGTAGATGTTCTCGCCGTCGATGGCCGGAACCAGCATGTTGTAGATGTCGCCCTGACCGTCACCGACGGAACGGCTCCACAACTTCTGCAGGGTCACTTCTTGCTTGAAGTCGACGAGTTCTGCCGGTGGCAGCTCTTTTTTGCTGTTGCTGCTGCAACCCGCGGCCAGAATGGCCAGAGCCAGCAATGCTGCATGTTTCCAACGAATCACGTCACGCATCCCCTTTCGCCAGATCGTCGAGCTTCATTTGCAGACCGCCAACAGCCGCTTCTTCGGAAAGCGCCGCCTTGGCCTTTTTGTATGCAGCATAAGCGTCATCGGTGCGACCCAGCTGAACCAGCAGGTCGCCACGCAGCTCTTCACGGCTGGCCGCGAAAGACTGGTCGGCCTGACCGTCGAGCAGCTTCAGCGCGTCTTCGGCCTTGTTCTGTGCAGCGAGGACACGAGCCAGACGCTGACGGGCGATTTCACCCAAGGTCGCGTTGGCCGGCTTGTCGGTCACGGATTTCAGTTCGTTCGCAGCGTCATCCAGCTTGCCGGTGTCCACAGCCACTTTGGCCACGAACAGGCTGCCGTACTGGGCGTACGCGGTGCCACCGAATTCGCTCTTCAGCTTGCCGGCGATCTCGGCCACACGGCCTGCATCAGCCTGGCCGCTTGGCGTCAGTGCGGTTTCCAGCAATTGCTGGTACAGCGCCGAACCACCCTGCGCCTGGTTGTTCTGATAGCGCTGCCAGCCTTGCCAGCCCAACACCACGATCACCGCGAGCAGGCCGCCGGTCAGCAGAGGCTTGCCGTTACGCTGCCACCAGTCCTTTACGGCAACCAGCTCATCATCATCGGTACTCGACACCCCAATACTCCTATTCGCTAAATCGGCTTTTATCTGCTTCAACCCTGCGAAATGCAGGTGGCCAGGTGCTCGGACAGAGCATCCCAGGCAATATTTTGTTGCTCGCCCTGACCACGCAGCGGCTTGACGCCCACTTCCTTGCGCGCCAGCTCTTCGTCGCCAAGGATCAGCGCGTACAGCGCCCCGCTCTTGTCGGCCTTCTTGAACTGGCTCTTGAAGCTGCCAGCCCCGGCGTTGACTTGCAGACGCAGGTTCGGCGCCTGGTCGCGCAAGCGCTCGGACAGGGTCAGCGCTGCAAGCTCGGCGGCCTCGCCGAATGCGCAAACGTAAACGTCGACCGTACGGGCGATCTCTTCGGGAATCTGGTCGAGGGTTTCCAGCAGCAGCACCAGACGTTCGATGCCCATGGCAAAGCCCACGCCTGACGTCGGTTTGCCGCCCATCTGCTCGACCAGACCGTCGTAACGGCCACCCGCGCAGACAGTCCCCTGAGCGCCGAGCTGGTCAGTGACCCACTCGAATACGGTTTTGCTGTAGTAATCCAGGCCACGAACCAGCTTCGGGTTGATCACGTACGGAATGCCCGCCGCGTCGAGACGCGCCTTCAGGCCTTCGAAGTGAACCCGGGATTCGTCGTCCAGGTAATCTGCCAGCTTGGGTGCATCAACCAGCACCGCCTGGGTTTCAGGGTGTTTGGTATCGAGCACACGCAGCGGGTTGGTCTTCAGACGGCGCTGGCTGTCTTCGTCCAGTTGCTCGTGACGCGCCGAGAGATACTCGACCAGCGCTTCACGATAACGGCCGCGGGCTTCACTGGTGCCCAGGCTGTTGAGCTCCAGTTTGACGGCATTGCGGATGCCCAGCAGGCCCCACAAGCGCCAGGTGAGTACGATCAGTTCTGCGTCGATGTCCGGACCATCGAGGTTGAACACCTCGACGCCGATCTGGTGAAACTGACGATAACGGCCTTTTTGCGGACGCTCGTGGCGGAACATCGGGCCGATGTACCAAAGCTTCTGCACCTGACCGCCACCGGTGATGCCGTGTTCGAGGACCGCACGCACGCAGGCCGCCGTGCCTTCAGGGCGCAGGGTCAGCGAATCGCCATTGCGGTCAGCGAAGGTGTACATCTCTTTCTCGACGATGTCCGTGACTTCGCCGATGGAGCGTTTGAACAGGTCGGTGAACTCGACGATCGGCATGCGGATCTGGCGATAACCGTAGTTATCCAGCAAACGCGAGACCGTGCCTTCGAAGTAGCGCCACAGCGGCGTCTGATCCGGCAGGATGTCGTTCATGCCACGAATGGCTTGCAGAGACTTACTCACAAATATTCCTTGGAAACTGGGTTAGCCGCGCGCGATCAGCGCTGCGTCGGCCTCGACCTTTTCGGCCGCTCTCTGACGGATCAAGCGTTCAAGCTGTTCGACCAGATTGTCATTTGTCAGCTTTTGCGCAGGCTTGCCATCGATGTAGATCAGGTTCGGCGTGCCTCCGGTCAGACCGACATGGGCTTCTTTCGCCTCGCCGGGACCGTTCACCACGCAACCGATCACCGCAACATCCAGCGGCACCAGCAAATCTTCAAGGCGCCCTTCCAGCTCGTTCATGGTCTTGACCACATCGAAGTTCTGCCGCGAGCAGCTCGGGCAGGCGATGAAGTTGATGCCACGGGAACGCAGGCGCAGCGACTTGAGGATGTCGTAACCGACCTTCACTTCTTCAACCGGATCGGCTGCCAGCGAAATCCGAATGGTATCGCCGATCCCTTCGGCCAGCAGCATACCTAGGCCGACGGCTGATTTCACTGTGCCTGAGCGCAAACCGCCCGCTTCAGTGATACCCAGGTGCAACGGCTGGATGATTTGCTTGGCCAGGAGGCGATACGCCTCGACCGCCATGAACACATCGGAAGCCTTGACGCTGACCTTGAAGTCCTGGAAATCCAGACGGTCAAGGTGCTCGACGTGACGCAGCGCGGACTCGACCAAAGCAGCCGGCGTGGGCTCGCCGTACTTCTTCTGCAGGTCTTTTTCCAGCGAACCGGCGTTGACGCCGATACGGATCGGAATGCCGCGATCGCGGGCCGCCTCGACCACCGCGCGGACGCG
This sequence comes from Pseudomonas sp. CFBP 8772, assembly GCF_014841665.1. Taxonomy (NCBI): domain Bacteria; kingdom Pseudomonadati; phylum Pseudomonadota; class Gammaproteobacteria; order Pseudomonadales; family Pseudomonadaceae; genus Pseudomonas; species Pseudomonas sp. CFBP 8772. The sequence goes on from NZ_JACYUI010000004.1 coordinate 293,097, forward strand.
GTCTTCGCGGCCGATGTTGCCCGGGTTGATCCGCAGGCAATCGACGCCCAGCTCGGCAACGCGCAGGGCGATTCGATAATCGAAATGAATGTCAGCGACCAGCGGGACCTTGACCAACTGCTTGATGCGGCCGAAGGCCTCGGCAGCGTCCATGTCCGGCACCGAGACGCGAACGATGTCCACGCCGGCGGCTTCCAGACGGTTGATCTGTGCCACGGTAGCCGCGACGTCATTGGTGTCGCTATTGGTCATGCTCTGCACTGCGATCGGGGCATCGCCACCGACCGGCACCGAGCCGACCCAGATTTTACGAGATTCGCGACGTTTGATCGGAGATTCGCCGTGCATGACTTATTGCCCTAGCTTCAGGCGAGCAGTTTCGCCACTGGTGAAAGGTGCCACATCAACGGGCTGGCCGTTGTAGCTCACCTGCGCGCCGCGAGCAAAGCCCAGGCGCAGGGTCAGCGGCGGCTTGCCGTTGACGTCGAGGCTGTCGCCTTTTTTCTTGAGGCCGCTCATCAGCACTTTACCGTTGCCATCGGTGACCTGGGTCCAGCAATCGTTTACGAACTGAACCTGCACGCGACCGGCACCTGCCGGTACAGGCGCGGCGTCGGCCGTTGCGCTCGGCGCGGTGTTGACTGGCGCGGTGGTCGCAGGCGTTGGCGCCACGGTGGTGACCGGCGCGGTTGGGGTCGACGTGGTATGTGCAGGTGCTACCGGCGCGGTAGTCGATGTGCTGTGTGGAACAGCAGCGCCTGTGACCGTGCCCGTGTTGGTGGATGCACTGCTGGATGCAGCAGGGGCTTCAGGCGCGGACGCAGGCTCGGCGTTGTTCAACGGCAACGCGGTCTGGCCTTGAGCGACAGCTTGATCTTCCGGCTCGTCGAGCGGATGGATCTGGGTGGTGCCGTCGGCGCTTTCGACTTCGACATGCTCCATGCCCAGATTGGTCGGTTCCTTGCCGCGCAGCGTCGCTTGATCCTGCCACCACACGAAGCCGCCGCCGATCAATGCGATGAGCAGCAAAAGGCTGACGATGCGCAGAATATTGTGAGACAGGCGTACGGGCTCTTCGATTCGGCCCAGCGCATGAACGCTGCTGCCCTTGCCGTCGGTGCCCGTGTACTGATCGAACGCATTGACCAATGCAGCTTGATCAAGGTCAAGCAGCTTGGCGTACGCGCGGACATAGCCGCGGGCAAAGGTATGGCCGGGGAGCTTGTCGAAATCGCCCGCTTCCAGATGAGTCAGGGAAGTCACGGTGAGGTTGAGCCTCAACGCCACATCTGGCAGCGACCAGTTCTTGCTCTCGCGGGCCTGTCGCAATGTTTCGCCTGGGTTCGTGCGAGTGGCTGCTACAACTTCGGGATGCGCCGCTTTCATCATTGCTCCGACAGGTATTGCTGATATTCCGGCGTACCGGGATAGAGTCTTTTTAGAAGCAGCCCATAGCTGGCTGCCTTGTTGCGATCATCAAACACCTTCGCCAGCCGCGTGCCGAGCAACAGGCTCCGCGCATTCTGCTCGCTCAACTGGCTGAAACGCTCGTAGTAATCGCGTGCCGGCACATAATGCCTGTCTTCGTACGACAACTCAGCCATTTCCAGCAACGCGCGTGGCTGCTGACGATCGAGGCGCAGGGCTTTGTCGAAATGCTCACGGGCGGTGTCGCGATCCCCAAGCATCACAGCCGTCATGCCGAGGTTTTCGAACACTCGGGCGCGCTCGGCGTAGAGATTATCCTCGGCGGCCTGCTCGAAGCGCTCGTAGGCTTCCTTGTAACGTTTCTGCTGGTAAAGAAAGCTGCCGTAATTGTTGAGGATTCGCGCGTCTTTGGAACGTGCCGACAACGCTTTTTGGTAATACTGGTTCGCCAGTTCCGGTTCCATCTCGGCCTGGAACACCAGCGCCAGCGCAGCATTGGCATCCGCATCGGAGCCGTTCAGCTCAAGCGCTTTTTTCAGAGGCGCCTTCGCACGCTCCATCTGGCCTTGCTGAAGATAGCCCAAACCCAATTGCACGTAAGCCTGACGAGCTTCCTCACGCCCCTTGCTGGTACTCAGCGGATCGACGTTGCCGGTAGACACACAACCGACCAGCAGCGTGGCAAAACAGAGCAGCAGCGCAACGCGCAGGGACATAGAGATCCTCTCAGTCAAATTCGCATTCAATTGCGAGCGGAAGCGGCCTGCACCACGTCGGCATCGGCACTGAGCTCTCGCACAGCGATATAGCGCTCGCTGCGACGGGTGCGGTCCATGACCTGCCCGACCAACTGGCCGCAGGCAGCATCGATGTCCTCACCGCGCGTGGTACGCACGGTGACGTTGAAGCCGGCTTGATGCAGCAGATCCTGGAAACGACGGATTGCGTTGTTGCTGGGGCGTTCGTAGCCCGAATGCGGAAACGGGTTGAACGGGATCAGGTTGACCTTGCACGGCGTGTCCTTGAGCAGCTCGATCATCTCGATCGCGTGCTCAGGCCTGTCGTTGATGTCCTTGAGCAGCGTGTACTCGATGGTCAGCACGCGCTTTTCGCCCAGCGCAGCCATGTAGTTGCGGCAGGACTCGAGGAGCATCTTCAGAGGGTATTTTTTATTGATCGGCACCAGCTGGTTTCGCAGCGCGTCATTGGGCGCGTGCAACGAAAGGGCCAGCGAAACGTCGATGTGCTTGGACAGCTCATCGATCATTGGCACCACGCCGGAGGTGGACAGCGTCACGCGGCGCTTGGAAATGCCATACCCCAGGTCATCCATCATCAGATGCATGGCGGCAATGACATTGTCGAAGTTCAGCAATGGCTCGCCCATCCCCATCATCACCACGTTGGTGATGGCGCGGTCGACGGTAGCCGGGACACTGCCGAAAGATTTGTTGGCAATCCACACCTGGCCAATGACTTCGGCGGCGGTGAGGTTGCTGTTGAAGCCTTGTTTGCCGGTGGAGCAGAAACTGCAGTCCAGCGCACAGCCCGCCTGGGACGAGACACACAGCGTGCCGCGTTTGCCTTGCGGAATATAAACGGTCTCGACGCAGCTGCCGGACTCGACACGGACGACCCATTTACGGGTGCCGTCGGTGGAGATGTCCTCGCTGACGACTTCTGGACCGCGAATTTCGGCACGGCTCTGCAGCTTTTCGCGCAGGGCCTTGCCGACATTCGTCATGGCGTCGAAGTTATCGACGCCAAAGTGGTGAATCCACTTCATGACCTGACCGGCACGGAAGCGTTTCTCCCCGATAGACTCGAAGAATTTTTCCATTTCCAGCCGGGTCAGACCCAACAGGTTGATTTTGCCAGTTGATTCAGTCATGGATTCACCCTCACTCGCAGCAATAGCTTAGCGAGTGGTTACCTCGGTAGCAGCGAAGAAGTACGAGATTTCACGAGCAGCAGCGGCTTCGGAGTCGGAGCCGTGAACAGCGTTGGCGTCGATGGAATCAGCGAAGTCAGCGCGGATGGTGCCGGCAGCAGCTTCTTTAGGGTTGGTAGCGCCCATCAGCTCGCGGTTCAGAGCGATAGCGTTTTCGCCTTCCAGAACCTGCACGACAACCGGGCCGGAGATCATGAATGCAACCAGATCACCGAAGAAACCACGGGCGCTGTGCTCAGCGTAGAAACCTTCTGCTTCGGCCTTGGACAGTTGCTTCAGTTTCGAAGCGACAACGCGCAGACCGGCTTTTTCGAAACGGGTGGTGATTTCGCCGATGACGTTTTTGGCAACAGCATCAGGCTTGATGATCGAGAAAGTACGTTGAACAGCCATGGTGTAACTCCAGAAGCAGTGATTATTGCGAAAAATTAAACCCGCGAATTATACGCGGGTTTGATGTTATTGCCTAACGTGCAAATCTGATCAGTCGATTTCGCCGGCCCAGAGCGTCTGGACCGCCTCCAGCACTTTCTCGCCGACGCGGCCAGAGGTGTCGTCGAAATCCGGGAGCTGCTTGATCATCAGTTGCAGCTTGGTGAACCCTACCGAATAAGGGTCAACGCCGGGGTGAGTCTCGGCGAGTTCTTCAGCGATGCGTTGTACGTCATTCCAACCGTAACTCATGACAGCTTCTCGATCAGTGCGGCGCTTCGGCAGCGTGGTTAAGCGAATATTTCGGGATCTCGACGGTGAGGTCTTCGGTGCCGACCTTGGCCTGACAGGCCAGACGGGACTGCGCTTCCAGCCCCCACGCACGGTCAAGATAGTCCTCTTCCAGCTCGTCCGCTTCTTCGAGGGAGTTGAAGCCCGCACGAATGATGCAGTGGCAGGTGGTGCAGGCGCAGACGCCGCCGCATGCGCTTTCGATCTCGATGTGGTGGTCGTGGGCGAGTTCCAGAATCGACTTGCCGACTTCGGCCTCGACAACCATCCCGTCCGGGCAATGCTCGGCGTGTGGCAGAAATGTAACCTGCGGCATCAGTTATTCCTCAATCTCATTCAGGTTGCGCCCTGACAGCGCGGCTTTCACCGTCGAGTCCAGGCGGCGGGCGGCGAACGCATCGGTCACCTGCGACAGACGCTTGGTCTGCTGCTCGATGGCCGGACCGTCATCGCCCTTCATCAATTCACGAAGTTCTTCCATCTGCAGGTCGATCACCATGCGCTCTTCGGCATCGAGCAAGCGTTCGCCATCGGCCTGCAACGCACCTTCGACCGCTTCGAGCAAACGCTGCGCGTCGACCTGCTGCTCTCGCAGCGCGCGAGCCACCATGTCGTCACTGGCGTACTGGAACGAATCCTTCAGCATGCAGGTGATTTCACCGTCAGTCAGGCCATAAGAAGGCTTGACCTGAATGCTCGACTCCACGCCCGACGCCAGCTCGCGGGCGGACACGCTGAGCAGGCCGTCGGCGTCGACCTGAAAGGTCACGCGGATTTTCGCGGCGCCGGCGACCATCGCGGGAATGCCGCGCAGGTCAAAACGCGCCAGTGAACGGCAGTCGCTGATCAATTCACGCTCGCCTTGGAGCACGTGGATCATCATGGCCGACTGGCCGTCCTTATAAGTGGTGAACTCCTGGGCGCGGGCCACCGGGATCGTGGTGTTGCGCGGAATGACCTTCTCCATCAGTCCGCCCATGGTCTCCAGCCCCAGGGACAACGGGATCACGTCGAGCAGCAACAGCTCGCCGCCATCGCGCTTGTTACCTGCCAGGGTATCGGCCTGAATCGCAGCGCCGATGGCGACTACCTGATCGGGGTCGATCTCGGTCAACGGCTGGCGGCCGAACAGTTCGGCCACCGCTTCGCGCACTCGCGGGACGCGGGTGGAACCACCCACCATGACCACGGCTTCGACTTCATCCAGCTCAATGCCGCAATCACGAACGGCACGACGGCAAGCTTTGAGACTGCGGGCGATCATCGGCTCAATGAGGGCATCGAATGCGGCGCGGGTCAGAACGCCCTGCCATTCGCCATGGACTACTTCCACCGAATCGGCGTCAGTCAGGGATTCCTTCGCCGCACATGCCGCCTGCATCAAGCGGCGCTGGGCAGCAGGATCGAGGTCGTCGGACAGGCCGGCTTCAGCAATGATCCAGGTTGCGATGGCGTGATCGAAATCATCACCTCCCAGCGCGCTGTCGCCACCGGTGGCCATGACTTCAAACACGCCGCCGGTGAGGCGCAGGATCGAGATGTCGAAGGTGCCGCCGCCCAGATCGTAAATCGCGACCACGCCCTCTGCGTTCTGGTCCAGCCCGTATGCCACGGCAGCCGCAGTGGGCTCGTTGAGCAGGCGCAGGACGGTGAGACCCGCCAGCTTCGCGGCGTCTTTGGTGGCCTGACGCTGAGCGTCATCGAAATAGGCGGGAACGGTGATGACCGCACCGACCAGTTCGCCACCCAGTGTTTCTTCGGCGCGCTGGCGCAGCACCTTAAGAATGTCGGCCGACACTTCGACCGGGCTCTTAGGGCCCTGCACGGTTTCAATGAACGGCATGTGGGATTCCCCACCGGTGAAGCGGTAAGGCAACTGCCCACCCAAATGCTTCACGTCGGAGATCCCGCGCCCCATGAGGCGCTTGACGGAAATAATGGTATTCAGAGGATCTGTCGCAGCCGCACCCTTGGCCGACTGGCCTACTTCGACACGATCGGCGTGATAGCGAACGGCGGACGGCAGGATGACCTGACCGTTGGCGTCGGGGAGCGGCTCACTGATGCCGCTGCGCAGGGCAGCCACCAGCGAATTGGTGGTGCCGAGGTCAATCCCGACAGCCAGGCGACGCTGATGAGGTTTTGGAGCTTGGCCGGGTTCGGCGATCTGCAGTAGAGCCATTGCTTTTCTGATATCACTGGCGAGCCGCCCCAGAAGGACGGCGCGGGGTTAATCGTCGAGGCGCTCTTCGAGCTGGCGCACTTCGTAGGAGAGCTTGTCGAGGAACTGCATGCGGCGCATCAGCCGTTCAGCCTGATCACGCTGTGCAGCATCGTCCCAACAGGCCGCGAAGCTTTCGTTCAGTTCTTCCTGGGCAACCTTCAGCCGGCGTTTGAATACCGCAACACCCGCCAGATCCGCGTCGTCCTGCAAATCTTCGAGTTCTTCGCGCCACTGCATCTGCTGCATCAGAAACTCGGGATCCTGCACAGTGACTTCCAGCGGAACTTCGCCCTTTAGCGCCAACAGGTAACGCGCCCTTTTCGGCGCATTCTTGAGCGTTTGGTAGGCGTCGTTCAGACTGGCGGAGCGCTCCAGCGCAACCCGTTGCTCAGCCTCAGGGGCATCGGCAAAACGGTCGGGGTGCACGCTCCGGGCAAGCTCACGGTAACGCGTCGCCAACAGGTCGAGGTCCAGATTGAAGCCCGGCTGCAGGTCGAATAAAGCAAAGTGACAAGGAGTACCCACAATAAGCCTCAGACGTTGAAGCTTTCGCCGCAGCCACATTCACCGCGCGAGTTGGGATTGTTGAACTTGAAGCCTTCGTTCAACCCTTCCTTGACGAAATCGAGCTCGGTGCCGTCAAGGTAGACCAGGCTCTTGGGATCGATGATCACCTTGACCCCGTGATACTCGAACACCGTGTCTTCGCTTTCCGGCTCATCGACGAACTCGAGCACGTAGGCAAGCCCGGAACAACCGGTCGTGCGAACGCCCAGACGAATGCCGTCACCCTTGCCGCGCCCATCGAGGGAGCGGCGTACATGGTTGGCGGCCGCTTCGGTCATGCTGATAGCCATCGGAACTCCTTACCTCACGCAAGTTACTTAACGCAGCGGAACAGACTCTGCTCAGAGCAGGCCTTTCTTCTGCTTGTAGTCGCGAACGGCCGCCTTGATGGCGTCTTCAGCGAGCACGGAGCAGTGGATTTTCACTGGCGGCAGGGCCAGTTCTTCAGCCAGTTGAGTATTTTTGATGGTCTCTGCTTCATCCAGAGTCTTGCCCTTCATCCACTCGGTGGCCAGGGAGCTCGACGCGATGGCAGAGCCGCAGCCGTAGGTTTTGAACTTGGCGTCTTCAATGATGCCCTGCTCGTTCACCTTGATCTGCAGACGCATAACGTCGCCGCAAGCCGGCGCGCCGACCATGCCGGTGCCGACATCAGGGTCTTCCGCGTTCATCTTGCCGACGTTGCGGGGATTCTCGTAGTGGTCAATGACCTTTTCGCTGTAAGCCATGGTGCAATTCCTCATCAGTTACAACACGTCGCTCTCGCGGCACTCGGAAGCTGTTTTCAAAGTGCCGCAGGTGTGGCGACTTTGAATTAATGCGCCGCCCACTCGATCTTGGAGATGTCGACGCCGTCTTTGAACATGTCCCACAGCGGCGACAAGGCGCGCAGCTTGGTCACTGCCTCGCAGACTTTCTGCGCGGCGTAGTCGATCTCTTCCTCAGTGGTGAAGCGACCGAAGGTGAAACGGATCGAGCTGTGTGCCAGCTCGTCGTTACGGCCCAGGGCGCGCAGCACGTAGGAAGGCTCCAGGGAAGCCGAGGTGCACGCGGAGCCGGACGAAACCGCCAGGTCCTTGAGCGCCATGATCAGCGACTCGCCCTCTACATAGTTGAAGCTCAGGTTGAGGTTGTGCGGCACACGGGCAGTCATGCTGCCGTTGATGTACAACTCTTCCAAGTGCGCAACCTGCTGATAGAAGCGATCGCTCAAGGCTTTGATGCGAACGTTCTCTGCAGCCATGTCTTCTTTGGCCACACGGAAGGCTTCACCCATACCGACGATCTGGTGCGTCGCCAGCGTACCGGAACGCATGCCACGCTCGTGACCGCCACCGTGCATTTCGGCTTCGATGCGAACACGTGGCTTGCGGCTGACCCACAATGCACCAATACCCTTCGGACCGTAAGTCTTGTGGGCCGAGAACGACATCAGATCAACTTTGAGGTTGGCCAGGTTGATTTCAACTTTGCCAGTAGCCTGTGCTGCATCGACGTGGAAGAGCACACCGCGGGAACGGGTCATCTCGCCGATGGCAGCGATATCGTTGACCGTACCAATTTCGTTGTTGACGTGCATGATCGAGACCAGAACGGTGTCGTCGCGCATCACTGCTTCGATCATGGCCGGCGTGATCAGGCCATCTTCGGTCGGTTCGAGGTAGGTGACTTCAAAGCCTTCACGCTCAAGCTGACGCATGGTGTCGAGCACGGCTTTGTGTTCGATTTTGCTGGTGATCAGGTGCTTGCCTTTGGAGGCATAGAAATGCGCAGCGCCTTTGATCGCGAGGTTGTTGGACTCGGTAGCACCGGAAGTCCAGACGATTTCGCGTGGGTCGGCATTGACCAGATCGGCAACCTGACGGCGGGCGTTCTCGACCGCTTCTTCGGCCTTCCAGCCAAACACGTGGGAGCGCGACGCCGGGTTACCGAAGTTGCCATCAACCAGAAGGCAGTCGCTCATTTTCTGCGCAACACGCGGGTCGACCGGGGTCGTCGCGGAATAATCGAGGTAAATTGGCAATTTCATTGAATATCTCCTATCGGGCAGGCGCGCCGCGCGTTCATCTGCGTTCACTCAACGGCGGATGTTTCAATCTTGTCCAGTGGCTGCGTCTTGCTACCGCAACGGCGCAGATCCTGACGTTGGGCGACTTCTTGCACTTCACGGCGAGTGACGAGGTCGGCCAAGCTGATACCGCTTAGAAACTCGTGAATTTGCTGACTGAGGTCACACCACAAGTGGTGGGTCAGACAGGTGTCACCGGCATGGCAATCACCGAGCCCCTGGCAGCGCGTCGCGTCAACCGATTCGTTGACCGCGTCGATCACCTGCGCCACCTGAATGCCCTGCATTTGACGGGCCAGCTGATAACCGCCGCCGGGCCCACGCACGCTGGAGACCAGATTGCCGCGGCGCAGCTTGGCGAACAGTTGCTCGAGGTAGGAAAGGGAAATCCCTTGCCGCTCGGAGATATCGGCCAGGGACACTGGCCCATGCTGCGCATGCAATGCCAGGTCGAGCATGGCAGTGACAGCGTATCGGCCTTTTGTAGTCAGTCGCATGACGTGTACCGCGGAGGTTCGGAATGAGGGCGAGTATGCTATTCCCGAGTATTTAAGTCAACTATAAGACCTAGCGGAACAGTCGGGATTACCCGCAAAAGCGCGGCGGCATCATAGCAAAACACGCCGGGATTGGCACATGCTCGACCTGAGGGCGCGCGCTGACTTATTCCCGGGGCGCATTAACCTCGCAACGCTCTTTCATGCAGTCGAAGACTTCCTGACGCAGCTCGGGCAGCTCTTTTTCGCGATACTCGCCGCCCAGGCTTTTCAATGCCTTGCCCATGTCCTCCACGCGCACGTCCATCGCTTGCAGGTGATCGAGCAACTGGCCGATCGCGCGTGCCACCGGATCAGGCATGTCCTCACCAACGCCATACGCATCGAAGCCGAGCTTTTCGGCGATCGCCTTGCGCTTCGCTTCGGCCTCGTCGTCAGACTTGACGATGATCCGCCCCGGAATGCCCACCACCGTTGCACCCGCCGGCACAGGCTTGGTCACCACCGCGTTGGAGCCGACCTTTGCCCCGGCGCCCACGGTGAACGGTCCGAGCACCTTGGCGCCCGCGCCGACAACCACGCCGGACTCCAAAGTAGGATGGCGCTTGCCCTTGTTCCAGCTGGTGCCGCCCAGGGTCACGCCCTGATAGAGCGTCACGTCATCGCCAATCTCGGCGGTCTCGCCGATCACAATGCCCATGCCGTGATCGATGAAAAAGCGCCGACCGACTTTCGCACCCGGGTGAATCTCTATCCCGGTGAGCCAGCGACCGAAGTTGGAGACCATGCGCGCCGGCCATTTCAGTTCGTTGCGCCACAACCAGCCAGACAGCCGATGCAGCCAGATCGCGTGCATGCCGGGGTAGCAGGTCAGCACTTCAAAGGCATTTCGAGCCGCCGGGTCACGATGAAACACGCTTTGAATGTCTTCCCGCAAACGCTCGAACATTACTGATCCTTCCGCTTATAGGGTTCACCGGTGGCCGCTTTCTGGGTCTCGGTGAGGATGCCGCGCAAGATGCTCATCTCGGATCGATTGACCGCAGAGCGGCCGTACAGACGACGTAACCGCGCCATCAGGTGACGAGGCTTCTCGGGATCAAGGAAGCCAATGGCAACCAGCGTGGACTGGAGATGCTCATAGAATTTTTCCATCTCATCCATGGTCGCCAGCTCGGTACTTCGCACCGAATTGACTTCGAACTTCTCCACCTTACTCGCTTGACCGTCGGCCGCGAGCCAGGCCATGCGGGTTTCGTAACTCAACACCTGCACAGCGGCGGCCAGATTCAACGAGCTGAATTCCGGGTCTGATGGGATGTGTACGTGGTAATGGCAGCGCTGCAACTCTTCATTGGTGAGGCCGGCGTATTCACGACCGAACACCAGTGCGATCTCCTCGCCCAGCGCGGCGTGCTCAACGGTTTTGACGCCCGCTTCACGAGGGTCGAGCAGCGGCCAGGGAATGCGGCGGTCCCGGGCGCTAGTGCCCAACACCAGATTGCAGCCTACCAGCGCATCTTCCAGCGTCGCCACGACCTGCGCACCTTCCAGAATATCGCCCGCGCCAGACGCCCGTGCATCGGCCTCATGGTGGGGAAACATGGCGGGATCAACCAGCACCAGACGTGAAAGGCCCATGTTTTTCATGGCACGTGCGGCGCCACCGATATTTCCGGGATGGCTGGTACCGACCAGGACGACACGAATTTTTTGCAGCACTGGTGAAGTCTCGCTAGCAGGTGAAAAGGGGGACGAATGTTACAGAAGCACTTGCTGCAACGCCACGAACCTTGCGCCTCACGCGCCGGATACGCCACTAAAAGGAGACAGGGCACCCCCGACCTCGTCGCGCCAAGCCGACCGGCCGCGCGGCAAAGTCTGCACTCGCGCTGGAAATCATCCAAGAGAACCAATAGAATGGCCGGCTCTCTTTAACGACCTAGGTGATCCATCCATGCAGCCCATGCTGAATATCGCGCTGCGCGCCGCCCGCAGCGCCAGCGAATTGATTTTCCGCTCCATCGAGCGCCTGGATACCATCAAGGTCGACGAAAAAGACGCGAAAGATTACGTGACCGAAATCGATCGCGCCGCCGAGCAGAGCATCATTACCGCACTGCGCAAGGCGTATCCAACCCACGGCATCCTTGGCGAAGAAAGCGGCCTGCATGAAGGCAGCGGCGAAGGTACCGACTACCTCTGGATCATCGATCCACTCGACGGCACCACCAACTTCGTGCGCGGCGTTCCCCACTTCGCCGTCAGCATCGCGTGCAAATACCGCGGTCGCCTGGAACACGCCGTTGTTCTGGACCCGGTCCGTCAGGAAGAATTCACCGCCAGCCGTGGTCGTGGCGCTGCCCTGAACGGCCGCCGTCTGCGCGTTAGCCCGCGCAAGAGCCTTGAAGGCGCACTGCTCGGCACCGGTTTTCCGTTCCGCGAAAACCAGCTCGATAACCTCGATAACTACATGAACATGTTCCGTTCGCTGGTGGGCCAGACGGCCGGTATCCGTCGCGCCGGCGCCGCAAGCCTGGACCTGGCTTACGTGGCTGCGGGCCGTTTCGACGCGTTCTGGGAATCGGGCCTGTCGGAATGGGACATGGCCGCAGGCGCCCTGCTCATTCAGGAAGCAGGCGGACTGGTCAGCGATTTCAACGGCGGTCACGACTTCCTTGAAAAAGGTCACATCGTTGCTGGCAACACCAAATGCTTCAAAGCAGTGCTGACGTCGATCGCTCCATTTGTGCCGACTTCGCTGAAGCGTTAAGCCCAGCACGCTGTACAAGAGAACCGGCCATGTGCCGGTTTTTTTGTACCCTTGAGTCTCATGACACCGGCAACAAAAAAGCACCCGAAGGTGCTTTTTTGAGGAACGGTTAGTGCTATCACTGGCCCGCTTGGCTCAACTCCAGCTGACCTTCCTTGTTGACAGGGATCTGACTGCCCGGATCGCGATCCATACGCACCTGCCCGACTTTGTCGTTGAGCTTGTACTTCACGTTGTAGCCGACGACTTTATCGCTGATGTCATTGACGGTATTGCAGCGCGACTCGGTGGTGGTGTAAGTGTCGCGGTTCTGCATGCCTTCCTGAACCTTGTTACCGGCGTAACCCCCGCCGACCGCACCGGCGACCGTGGCAATCTTCTTGCCATTACCGCCACCCACCTGGTTGCCGAGCAGGCCACCGGCTACGGCACCGATGACACTCCCCACGATCTGATGCTCGTCCTTCACCGGCGCTCGGTGAGTGACTGCAACATCTTTGCAGACTTGCCGCGGGGTTTTGATTTGTTCTTTAACAGGCTCGACGGCAAGTACGTCTGCGTACTCTGGGCCGCTTTGTTTTACGAGGCTATAGGTGGCCAAAGCACCACCGGCGGTAACACCGACGGCACCCAATACTGCACCAATAAGCAACGACTTGTTCACGTGAACCTCCTGACGATATTCAGCGCGATTGCTCGCGCTACTCCCAGCCTTGGAGCACAAAAAAAGGCGCGAGTTCACACTCGCGCCTTTTCAGGTGATGGCCGGTTACCATTACTGGTTACGGACGGTCATCCACCTTGTCGACCGTGACCGGTGGCAGCAAGTCTTCGCTGCGCAGGTTCAGCCAGATCAGCACCACGTTGGCGATGTAGATCGACGAGTACGTACCTGCCAGAACACCGATGAACAGTGCCACCGAGAACCCGTGCAGGCTATCGCCGCCAAAGATCCACAGCGCGACGATCGCCAGCAATGTGGAGATCGAGGTGGCCATGGTCCGCAGCAAGGTCTGCGTGGTGGAGATGTTGATGTTCTCGATCAGCGAAGCCTTGCGCAGCAGACGGAAGTTCTCGCGAACCCGGTCGAATACCACAATGGTGTCGTTGAGCGAGTAACCAATGATCGCCAATACAGCGGCCAGAACGGTCAGGTCGAAGGTCACCTGGAAGAACGACAGAATGCCCATCGTCACCACCACGTCGTGGATCAGCGAGATGATCGCCCCCACCGCGAACTTCCACTGGAAACGGAAAGCCAGGTAGACGAGAACGCCGCCCATTGCCAGCAGCATGCCGAGGCCACCCTGGTCGCGCAGCTCTTCACCCACCTGCGGACCGACGAACTCGACGCGTTTGACGGTCACCGGGTTATCGGCGCCTGTCTTGCGCAGCGCTTCAGCAACCTGAGTGCCCAGCTGCGGGTCTTCACCCGGCATACGAACGAGCAGATCGGTGGTCGCACCGAAGCTTTGCACGACCGCTTCGGTATAACCCGACGTAACCAGCTCTTCGCGCACTTTGTGCAGATCGGCAGGGCGCTCGTAGGTCAGCTCGATCAGCGTACCGCCGGTGAAATCCAGACCGAAGTTCAGCCCTTTATAGAACCAGCTGAACAACGCCAGAACGGTAAGAAGCATGGTAATGGCGAACGCAATGTTGCGAACGCCCATGAAGTTGATCGTACGTTTCATGGCAGCCCCTTAAATCCACAACTTCTTGAAGTCACGACCGCCAAAGATCAGGTTGACCATTGCGCGGGTCACCATGATGGCTGTGAACATCGAGGTAAAGATCCCGAGGGACATGGTGACCGCAAAACCCTTCACCGGGCCGGTGCCCATCGCGAAGAGAATGCCGCCGACCAGCAGCGTCGTCAGGTTGGCGTCGAGGATCGCGGTATACGCGCGGTCGAAGCCCTCGTTGATTGCACGCTGAACCGTCATGCCATTGGCGATCTCTTCACGAATCCGCGAGAAGATCAGCACGTTGGCATCGACCGCCATACCCATCGTCAAGACGATGCCGGCGATGCCTGGCAGGGTCAGCGTTGCACCCAGCAGCGACATCAGCGCCAGCAGCATGACCATGTTGAAGGCCAGTGCCACGGTAGCGATCAGACCGAAGAAACGGTAGATAGCGAGGATGAACAGCGAGACGAACAGCATGCCCCAGAGGGATGCATCGATACCCTTGGTGATGTTGTCGGCACCCAGGCTCGGGCCGATGGTGCGCTCTTCAGCGAAGTACATCGGTGCAGCCAGACCACCGGCACGCAGCAGCAGCGCCAGCTCGGACGACTCACCTGCGCCGTTCAGGCCGGTGATGCGGAATTGAGCACCCAGCGGCGACTGAATGGTCGCCAGGCTGATGATCTTCTTCTCTTCCTTGAACGTCTGGACCGGCACGTCTTTTTCGACGCCGTTGACCATTTGCTTGGTGTAGGTGGTGGTCGGCTTCTGCTCGATGAAGATCACCGCCATGCTGCGACCGACGTTCGCGCGGGTTGCGCGGCTCATCAGATCGCCACCATGGCCGTCCAGCTTGATGTTCACCTGAGGACGGCCGTGCTCGTCAAAGCCAGCCTTGGCGTCGGTTACCTGGTCACCGGTGATGATCAGACCACGCTCGACCGGCGCCGCAGGACGACCGCCTTCGCGGAATTCGAACATCTCGGTGGTGGCTTTGCTGTCGTCGGGACCTGCGCCCAGACGGAACTCAAGGTTGGCCGTCTTGCCGAGGATACGCTTGGCTTCGGCGGTGTCCTGAACACCTGGCAGCTCGACCACGATGCGGTTGGCGCCCTGACGCTGAACCAGCGGCTCGGCGACGCCCAGCTCGTTGACCCGGTTACGCACGGTGGTCAGGTTTTGCTTGATCGAGTATTCGCGGATTTCAGCGATCTTGGCTGGCGTCATGGCCAGACGCAGGATCGGCATCTCGCCGCGATCGCTCGTGGTGATATCGAAATCGGTGTAGTCCTTACGGATCAGCGCACGGGCCTGTTCGCGGGCATCAGCATCGCTGAAGCCCAGCTGGATGGCGCCGTTGTCCTGCGGCAGGCTGCGATAACGCACTTTTTCTTTGCGCAGCAGGCTCTTCACTTCGCCTTCGTAGACATTCAGACGCGCACTGAGCGCTTTGTCCATGTCGACTTCAAGCAGGAAGTGCACGCCGCCGGACAGGTCGAGACCCAGCTTCATCGGCGTAGCGCCAATGCTGCGCAGCCATTTTGGCGTGGTCTGAGCCAGGTTGAGCGCGACAACGTAATCGTCGCCCAGCGCCTTGCGTGCGACATCTTTGGCTGGCAGCTGGTCTTCCTGTTTGGTCAGACGCAACAAACCGCCCTTGCCATTCTCGGCCAGAGAAGCGCCCTTGACCGCGATGCCAGCATCGGTAAGCGCCTTGCTTACGCGATCCAGATCAGCCTGATTGACCTGCAGCGCAGTGCTTGCGCCCGTGACTTGGATAGCCGGGTCATCAGGGTAGAGATTGGGTGCGGAATAAATAAAACCGATCACCAGCACTGCCAGGATCAGGATGTATTTCCACAGAGGGTATTTGTTCAACATCACGCCGCCTGCTTATAACGCGGGGCGCCTTGCGCGCCCCGTCGATTGGTAAAAGACTGGAATCAGATGGCTTTCAGAGTGCCCTTGGGCAGGGTGGCAGCGATTGCGCCCTTCTGGATTTTCAGCTCTACGGTGTCGGACACTTCGATAACAACGAAGTCATCAGTCACTTTGTTGATCTTGCCTGCGATACCGCCGGTAGTGACGACTTCATCACCCTTCTGCAAGTTGCCCAGCAAGTTCTTTTGCTCTTTGGCGCGCTTGGCCTGTGGACGCCAGATCATCAGATAGAAGATGACCAGAAAGCCGACCAGGAAAATCCACTCGAAACCGCCGCCCATAGGGCCTGCAGCGGCAGGGGCAGCCGCATCCGCGAAAGCGGAAGAGATGAAAAAGCTCATTTAACACTCCAGTTGCATATTTTAATAATAGGAAGCGAAAGACCGGATGTCGCTCAGTCCAGTAACGGCGTCACAAGCCCGCGTTTGGCATAGAACGTGTCGACAAAGGCGGCCAATGTACCTTGTTGAATAGCCTCGCGCAAACCAGCCATAAGCAGCTGGTAATGGCGCAAATTATGGATCGTATTGAGCATGCTACCCAGCATTTCGCCGCACTTGTCCAAGTGGTGCAGATAGGCGCGGGAGAAGTTTTTGCAGGTGTAGCAATCGCAGGTCGGATCCAGCGGCGACTCATCGTAACGATGAAACGCATTACGGATTTTCAGAACACCGGTATCGATGAACAGATGACCGTTGCGCGCATTGCGCGTAGGCATCACGCAGTCGAACATGTCGACGCCGCGGCGGACACCTTCAACCAGGTCCTCGGGCTTGCCTACACCCATAAGGTAACGAGGTTTGTCAGCCGGCATGCGGCCCGGCAGGTAGTCCAGGACCTTGATCATCTCGTCCTTGGGCTCGCCGACCGACAGGCCGCCAATCGCCAGGCCGTCAAAGTCGAGCTCACTCAAGCCTTCGAGCGAGCGCATGCGCAGGTTCTCGTGCATGCCGCCCTGAACGATGCCGAACAGCGCCGCGGTGTTTTCGCCGTGGGCGATCTTGGACCGCTTGGCCCAGCGCAGCGACAGCTCCATGGAGGTGCGCGCAACTTCTTCGTCCGCAGGATACGGCGTGCATTCGTCAAAGATCATCACGACGTCGGAACCGAGGTCGCGCTGAACCTGCATCGATTCTTCAGGCCCCATGAACACCTTTGCGCCGTCAACCGGAGAGGCGAAGGTCACGCCCTCCTCCTTGATCTTACGCATCGCGCCCAGGCTGAACACCTGAAAACCGCCGGAGTCGGTCAGAATCGGCCCTTTCCACTGCATGAAATCGTGAAGGTCGCCGTGGCCTTTGATGACTTCAGTACCCGGACGCAGCCACAGGTGGAAGGTGTTGCCGAGGATCATCTGAGCGCCGGTGGCCTCGATGTCCCGAGGCAGCATCCCCTTGACCGTGCCGTAGGTGCCGACCGGCATGAACGCAGGCGTTTCGACAACGCCGCGAGGAAAGGTCAGGCGACCGCGACGCGCTTTGCCATCGGTGGCCAGCAGCTCGAAAGACATACGACAGGTGCGACTCATGCGTGATCCTCTGGTGCCGAGTCCGTCGGGGTTGATTCCCCGGGAGCGGTCGGCGCGGGATTGCGGGTGATGAACATGGCATCCCCGTAACTGAAGAAGCGGTAACCGTGCTCCACCGCAGCCGCGTAGGCCGCCATGGTTTCGGGATAACCGGCGAATGCCGAGACCAGCATCAACAGCGTCGATTCCGGCAAATGGAAATTGGTGACCAGTGCATCGACCACATGGAACGGTCGGCCCGGGTAGATAAAGATATCGGTGTCGCCGCTGAAGGGCTTGAGCACGCCATCGCGCGCGGCACTTTCCAGCGAACGCACGCTGGTCGTGCCCACGGCGATCACCCGACCACCGCGTGCGCGGCAAGCGGCCACGGCGTCGACCACGTCCTGAGTGACTTCAAGCCACTCGTTGTGCATGTGGTGATCTTCAATGCGCTCAACGCGCACCGGCTGGAATGTCCCGGCGCCGACGTGCAGCGTCACGAATGCGGTCTCGACGCCCTTCTCGGCAATCGCGGCCATCATGGTCTGATCGAAATGCAGACCTGCCGTCGGCGCCGCGACAGCACCGGCGCGCTGGGCGTACACGGTCTGATAGCGCTCGCGATCGGCATCGTCGTCCGGGCGGTCTATATAAGGAGGCAACGGCATGTGCCCGACGCGCTCGAGCAGAGGCAGCACCGGCTCGGCGAAGCGCAGCTCGAACAACGCATCGTGGCGCGCGACCATTTCGGCCTCGCCACCGCCATCGATGAGAATCGTCGAACCCGGCTTGGGCGACTTGCTGGAGCGCACGTGGGCCAGCACACGGTCCTGATCGAGCACGCGCTCAACGAGGATTTCCAGCTTGCCGCCCGAGGCTTTCTGCCCGAACAGCCGCGCCGGAATCACCCGGGTGTTGTTGAAGACCATCAGATCGCCAGGGCGCAAATGCTCCAGCAAATCAGTGAATTGGCGGTGTGCCAGCGCGCCGCTTGGCCCGTCGAGGGTCAGCAAACGGCTGCTGCGTCGCTCCGCCAAAGGATGGCGAGCGATCAATGAATCCGGGAGCTCGAAGGTAAAGTCAGCGACACGCATGATGGGGTTCGTCTAGCAGGGCCGGGAAGTTTAGCGGAATAAGTGAAAATTGACCATGAAACATGATTGACCAACGGTAGGCTCGTCTCTATACTTCGCCGCCATTGAGCCCTGATGGCGGAATTGGTAGACGCGGCGGATTCAAAATCCGTTTTCGAAAGAAGTGGGAGTTCGATTCTCCCTCGGGGCACCAAACAGCAGCACCTTCAAGTGGTTACGTGACTTGAAGCACAGAAAAACCGGCCAGATTTGAGCCGGTTTTTTTGTGGGCGGCATTTACTAAACGGTTAAGCATCAGCATCAATCACCCCCGTCCTCAGCACATCGCCAGCCTAAGCTGATCCCCTCAGCAAAAATTCCCAAAACCAAACGGGAATGGCCCTTTGACATTGAATCCCCTGCCCCGCTGTGGTGAAATCCACCGCCTGAGAAATCGGATCCATTGAAGGCTTTTCATCACGGACGAAGACAGGCGATTGCGCCCGGTCATCACGTCCGTGCGCCTTTCGCAGTCTCACAAGGAGCGTACGCATTGAAGTCTTTTCATCCCGGCAAGCTGACGGTGCTGGCACTGGCAGTGACGCTGAGCAGTTGCGCCACGTTCGATCAGGCCGGCCGTGATTACGGCACGGCGATAGGGTGCGCAGGTGGGGCATTGCTCGGCGCGGGTTTGATCTACGCCGCCACGGGTAATGCTGGCAAAGCCGTCGCAGGCGGTGTGGTCGGCGGTGCAGCGGGTTGCGCAGTGGGCCATGTCTGGCAGAACCGTCAGCAGGAACTGCAGCGCATCGCGCAGGAAGAACACCTGAAAATGCAGATCGACACGCTGCAGGCACAGGCCCCCGCGCAGAATGGCAAACCTGCCGTGATGGCGGACGCGGGCATTGTTGCCCAGGTCGAAGATCAGGGCATGTTTCCCACGGGCAGCGACCAACTGACAGCCGATGGCCTGCGTCAGGTGCGCAAGCTCGCCAACGCGTTCAAGCCGGCGCAAGGCCAGTCCAACGCTCAGCCGCAAGCGGTTTTGGTGGTGGGGCATACCGACGCGACCGGCTCCGCAGACTTCAATCAGCAACTGTCCGAGCGTCGTGCGCGCAGTGTCGGCAAAGTCCTGGCGGAGGCCGGTATTTCCGCTCAGAGTCTGTACTTCCAGGGTGTAGGCGCAGCCCGTCCCTTGGCCGATAACACCACCACCGAAGGGCGCGCCCAGAATCGCCGTGTGGAAATCGTCCAGCTGGAGTCCACGGCGCTGCTGGAACAACGCGTTAAACAGGAGCGCAGCAACCCGCGCTATCTGGCCCATGGGACGCGCAACCAGCCCACGCCGAAAGCCAAAGTCGCTGCGTCTGCACCTCAAGCTGAGGCGCCGAAAAAATCTACCGAGCAGCCGGTTGCCGCGCTGGCCCCAAACTTCATCGATTTCGGCGGAAGCCCCGCCAGCTCGGATGTCAATCAACTGGCCCGCCTGGTCAAACCCATGGAGTCCACGGGCTTCACGCTGATCAGCAAAGCCAACGCAAGCGTGCCGGTCGCGAGCTGTGAAGCCGATCGCCCACGGGTTGCCGGCGCGGTGAAGAACCTTGCGAGCGGACAAGAACTGGCCGAGCACGAGACCACCGATTACCTGCCGGGTTACAACGGCAGAGTCTGGGCCAACAACGTCAACGGCAATCTGGTGACCATCACGCCAATCGCCGTGCTGCGCAACAACGCAGAGATTGCCAAGCAGCCTCGTATCCAACTGGTTAAAGGCTACGAACAGAACAAGAAAGGCAAAGCGACCACCCTCGCTGCTGTTGCCAACACTTTCGAAGGCCAGGACACCGTGCTCTATCGCGTGTTCATCGACGACGCTCAGGCGCCGGTGAACTGCATGGACATTGTTCTGGACAAGAACGGCGGCAAGGCAGTGGACGGCAAGTTGTTCTATGACAAAACCGGCGAGAGCTACGTCGCTAAATTCGTCCCTATTCGCACCTGAAGTCCGTAACGCTCGAGGAACAACATGGAACAGTTTTCAATGGACGCCCTGACCGCTTTTCTTGTAATGCACCGCGTGGCAGTGGGTTTGATCCTGAGCACGCTGGTGCTTCTGGTCGCCATCAGGATCTGGTGGTCGAAAGTCAGCTACTTCTATATGAACGTGGCGTACGCCCTGCCGCTCGTGGGTCGAATCAGCAGCTTGAGCAGAAAGCCGCCTATCACTGAAGCAGATGGTTGGATGGACAGCGAATCACGCCTGTGTGCCGACTATTACTCGTACTACCGAGGTTTCAACAAAAGCCCGGACTATTATGACAAGTGCCGTGATTACCTGAACAAGGTTCACGAGACCGGTCGACGGGAGAAAGGCTTCTTCATGTGGATGCTGATCATCGGCCTGATCTTCTTCGAAGCCGTTGGTTTTGCCTACGTCCTTGCGCCGTTCATGGTGCAGAACATATCCGCCAATGTCGCTGGCATGCTGGCATGGTTCACTGCCTTTCTGCTCTCTGTCGCCGCGGTATTCTTCACCGAGATGGCAGGCCGTGAGATGCACCACAGCAGCCTGATTACCAAGATTCGCACTTGGTATGAACAGTCGCGCACGCCGAGGGATCTGGAGGCGGACACCAAAGTCGATATCGACAATACCTACCGCGACGACGACGAACCCAATTACCTTAAAGTGCTTAACCGCACTGACCACAACGCACGGGTCACGCCTAAATACACGTGGACCACGGTCTGCCTGATTTATGTGCTGGCGATTGCGATTGGTGCCTTTGTCATCCGTA
Organism: Pseudomonas sp. CFBP 8772; assembly: GCF_014841665.1. Lineage (NCBI taxonomy): Bacteria > Pseudomonadati > Pseudomonadota > Gammaproteobacteria > Pseudomonadales > Pseudomonadaceae > Pseudomonas > Pseudomonas sp. CFBP 8772. The sequence goes on from NZ_JACYUI010000004.1 coordinate 314,341, forward strand.
ACTACAGCCTCAAATCGATGGAAGTTGATTTGGTCAGCAACCCGGATGCCTTCAGCCAGACTCAGTCGGGCAACACCAAACTGCCGGATTCGCCATTCGAGTTGCCGGCTGAAAGCGCGCAGGAAAACCAGACTGCCGATCAGACCTCGGCGCACGACAAAATGGAGGCCATCCGCGCTGCGTCGCTGACGACTTACATTATTCTTTCGGTCATATTCCTGGGCATTCAGGGCGTGGGCATCGTGCTGTCCAATCGATTCTCCTTCGCGGGGAAACAATCGGGGCAAGCGTGGCAATACACGCGTGGGTTCAATAACGCCGAAGAGTTTGCTGCTCACTATCAGAATCTTCGCGAACATGTCGCCCGTGATGCGCAGGCCAAACTGACAGCCTTACAAAGTCGACTGGCCAACCGCATTACCACCTCAGGCCATGAGCGAGAGCATTTGCTCAAAGGATTTGGTCACCGTAACTTCGATACATATGTCACCAAGCGCCACGAAGGTTTCCGCAAGAGCGATGACAGCCGCCTGGAGCAAGACCGTCTCAGCCGGGAGCAACGGAGTGCAGACCAGGCTCACGAGCGTGCGAGGGCAAAATCGGCTGTCACTCAACCGGCGGCGGCCGAGTTGGCAATTGCTACGCCTGCTGCCGCTCCAGAAGCGACCCCGACTGCGCTCAAGCCTACAGTCGCACTCGACCCGGACAACTTCGACGACCTGAATGACTTCGACGATGACGAACTGGCATTTCTTGCCGGCAAGTACGAAGTCACTGTCGAACAGTTGAAGAAAGTCCAGAAGCTGCAACGCATGGCTGCAAAAGCCACTCAAACACGTCAGGAGCAGTGATATGAAACGGCGCGCCTTGCTGGCAAGCACTCTCCTGTTACTGGGCACGCCGTTACTGCACGCGGCTGAGCGTAATGACCTGCCCAGTTGCTATGACTTCGCAAAACTGTCCGAATACCGACCCGCCTCCTCCGGGCGCGAGCTGATTATCATCGTCGACCAGACGGTTCAGTTGCCAAAGGACCTGAAGGACTCGACTTACAGTCATGCGCTGCGGTATGTCAAACCTGGTGACAGCGTCCGGCTGTATCAGTTTTCGGCCTACTTGCCCGGCAATTACATGAAGCTGATGTATACCGGGCAACTTGAAGACAAGCTGGACGAGAAGAAACGCGACGATATCGGCATGAACAGTTTGCGTCAGCTGGACAGCTGCCTGACCAAACAAGTCGATTTCTTCCGCAAAACGCTTGGCCAGAAACTGGTGGAAAGTTTTGCGAAGCCGGGCGAGGACATCGCCAAGAGCGAGATCTTTTTCAGCCTCAAGCAGATAGGCGAAGACATCGCCCCACGGCCTGCGCGGGAGAAGGTGGTGTTGTTGGTTTCGGACATGCTGGAGAACAGCGACTTCGGAAGCTTCTACGCCAGCAACCAGATCCGCGCCATTGACCCGGCTGCCGAGTTGAAGAAGGTCGAGCAGAAGAAACTGTTTGCGGACCTGGGCGGCGCCAAAGTCTATGTACTGGGCGCAGGTCTGGTACCTGGGACCGCCAAGAATGGCTATCGGTCGGGCAATACGGTGCAGAAGCTGGAGACCTTCTGGAGCGGGTATTTGAGCCAGTCCAATGCTCGACTGGTGAGCTTTGGGGCGCCGTCGCTGACAGTTGATTTGCAGTAGGGCGCAGGCTTTCGCGTCTACCAAGACGGGATTTGGCCGGAAAACCGCCAGATACGACGCCGCAAATCTGGCGGCGTCAACACCGGTCGCTTCCCGACTGAAGCCGGTCCCACTGACACAACGCGCGCCTTCGTAGGACTGGCTTTAGCCGGGAAGGCGCCATGTGCCATGCCGCATATCTGGTGGAGTTCATACCACCTCTTTTCAGTGCTACCCGTGACCGCTTCCGCACTTAGCCGTTTTCTCTGTAGGCAACATCCGACAAACGACTCAGAACCCTCTCTACTAGCATCACCCCGCACAGTGAGTATGATCGAACAAGGACGGCACTGAGCCAGTTTTCAACCCTCGGCTGCGCTTAAGGATAAGAGATGCAATCAGTCATTTACCGCGTGGACCTGAGCCCATGCTCGCTGGCCGAGTTCCAGCAGGATGTAGAAAAATACGCGGGCAATATCAGATGTGTCGAGTGCGAGGCAGGCGCTTGGTTTGTCAGCGGATCAACTGGTGGGCTGCGAGAGAGAGCTGCATGTTTCGCAGCGCATCACAAAGAAGGCTGCCAAATCAAAACGGTGGTGCTCGTCGTCGATGGCGAAGAGCCAGGCATTGTCGATGGTGAAGACACTGCGCACATCGTTGTGGATCTCGACAAGCGAAAACCCCAAACCATTCTGACACCGGCCCCACCCGCGACACCCCCCGTGGGATCACCTTGGGGCAGCATCCAAAAGCAATACGCAAACGCGGCCGACTATCCAGTCAATAAGTCGCTGAGACAAATCCTGTCGAAGCTGATGCGTAATCCTGACTATCCCGAAGATGAAACCAACATCAGGATAACCGCCGACAATGGGCGGGTAGTCCTTGAAGGAAGCATTCGCCGCTTGCTGTTCTCCCAATATCAACTTTCAGATATTGAGCTGGGCTCGGTGCGGCTGTTCTGGGGACAGATCAACAACGTCAACAGAAAGGAGGGTTCAGCCTGGCTCAACTGCGGCGACTATCTCAGTGAGCCAAGTATCCTGGTTCGAGATAAGGATCTGGAAGATGAGATGCTTTCGGCATTTAAGCTCAGTGGCCTTAACGATCTCGCAGGTGCACGATTCATCATCGTGGGCCACCTGTCGGGATCTCCTAAAAAGAAAATCCTGAACTTCGGCTTCGCCAAATATATCGCCTTCGTAAAATACCGGATCAAAGACGAGAATTGACTATGGTGACCTGCACACCGCTTGAAGAAGTCCGGCGGCACATCGACCACATTAACCGCGACCTTGTGTCATTGCTCGCCCGTCGTGGGAATCTGGTTAACCAAGCCGCAGCGTTTAAAAAGACGACTGCAGAGGTCAGGGCGCCCTCACGGGTTGAGGACGTCATTGCGAAAGTGCGAGCGGTCGCTGAGGAATGCGGGGCCTCAGCAGAGGTGGTGGAGAAGGTATACCGAGCGATGATTGCAGCGTTCATCGAAGAAGAGTTGTCGGCTCATGCTGCATTGAAAATGCGGTATTGCGATCTAACCACCCCAGCCGCAATACCCGCCCCATCAAAAATTCCGCGACGTCGGCCGAAGCAAGATCCCGTTAACATCAATACTTCCGGTGGTTCGGCGCACTGGCCTTGTTGCGTAAGGAGCTACTCACATCAACGATTTTCTCACTTCTTGCCGGTACGTTAGGCAAGATGATACATTGTTTAATGTGAAAGTTGGTTTTTAGCTAAAGCAACTTATCAACATTAAAGCGCTCTGACTAAACGTTATTACTGGCAAAGGGAATTCTGCAATGGCATTTGACGCATATGTAAAAATTGAAGGTATTCCAGGTGAAGCACTAGACGACAAGTACAAAGACTGCATAGAGATAACTGGATATGGTTTTGGGATGCACCAAAGCACTTCAGCTACTGCCAGTTCTTCTGGAGGCGCATCTTCAGGGCGGACTTCACTAAGCGATTTTACATTTACAAAATCCTTAGACAAGGCTAGTTGCAAAATAATCGAAGCCGTATGCTCGGGAAAACACTTGAGTCAAGTTGTTCTGATGTTGCATCGAGCAGGAGGTGACAAGCTCAAATACTTTGAAATTACATTGGAAGAGGTAATTATTTCTAATTACTCGCAAAATGCTAATGACGGTGTTCCGAGTGAAACTATTAGCCTGAACTACGGCAGGATAAAAACCACTTATACACAGCAAAGCCGCGTCGATGGTAGTGGAGCGGGCAATGTCTCAGGCGGATGGGATCGCATCAACAACAAGATCTATTCTTGACACCAGCATTTTAAATAGATATTCCATCAGTAGCTTATATTATTAAGGATGAATAATGGCTAGGCCTTTTTTTGCAGCGGCTTGGGCTGCATCGCAACAAATTTACGATCCGATCAACTCGGGACAACGGGTTGCGACATTGGTAGGGGGATATGTTGAAAAAAATATCAACAATTCAGAACCTTCCCAAAAATGGACCAACACCTGCGCTGTGCGCATGAGCTACATTTTAAATCATGCAGGCTTTATTATTCCAAAAATCCCAGGGCAGACTGTATCGGGCGGAGATCAGCGGCAATATTTTTTTCGGGTGAAGAACCTGATCACTTTCTTAGAGGCTAAGTGGGGTAAGCCGGATGTAGTTAAATACCCTCCCTCTGGCGGCGGCGCACTGGCCGGAAAAAAGGGCGTTATACTTTTTGAGGTGTCCGGCTGGGATGATGCGCAAGGTCATGCGACTTTGTTTGATGGTAATACCTGCTACGATCACTGTTACTTTAATGAGCCAGGTGTTAATTACCATACAGATCAGGCGAACTTCTGGAGCTTGAGCTGATGAGACATTTCCTGGTTTTTTTAGCTTTTATACTCACAGCGCCTCTGGCCTCCGCAACTGATCGTTCCTCGTCTCCACAAAGCATCGAGCAAAGCTACGGACGAAACTACAAGGATATGGTGCTCGCAACGTGTGTGGCGAACGCATACAAAGGTGACGAGAACGCAGCGAAAGATGCCGGCAGTAGTGCGAGCGCGTTGCGCGACTGGACGTATTACGACTTGGAAAAAAGTCCAGATGAAGTCAAAGCCTTGGTAAACAGTTATCTGGGCAGGAGTTATAAAAACCAATTAGTTGAGGCTGAGGTTAAAGGTGTCAGGTTCGACTTTTTGAAATGCCTGGATCTGTATCACAGTAAAGAACTAGACTCCCTCGCAAAGAAAATAGTGATCAATCCCAATCACACCTACAAGCAAGATAACCCTTAATTCTTGGATTGATCATGGCTTGAAGCACAAAAAACCGGCTATCTTTGAGCCGGTTTTTTTTGGGCGCGATTTGGGTCCCAGAACAATCGAAGAGCCAGGATCCAGATTTCGAGACGCGGCGCCGGAAGATTCGACTCAAAGCAAGCGAACCGATGACGACCCGCTTCGGTCGAACGCCGTGCGATGCGCCCCCAGGCGCGCACGCTGCTGGACGTTTCAGCAGGCACTCATTCACCGAAAACCACCGGCCTTCCATGTTCGAACACATCGACTTCAACTATCTGCTTTCAAACTACGGGTACTGGGCCGTGTTCATCGGCTGCCTGCTGGAGGGGGAAACGATCCTGATCCTCGGCGGACTGGCGGCACACCAGCATGTCCTGCAATGGCAGCAAGTGCTCATCTACGCCACATTGGGCGGGATGCTCGGCGATCAGATACTGTTCTGGACCGGGCGCTACTTCGGGCCACGCCTGCTGCCTCGCTTGCACCGTCAGCAGGCGACCATCGATCGCGTGTCGGACCTGATCAAGCGCTACCCCACGGCGTCCATTTTCTCGGTCCGTTTTCTCTACGGCATGCGCCTGATCGGGCCTCTGGTGATCGGCGCGAGTCGCTTGTCGCCCATCCGCTTCGCGATCATCAACCTGATCGGCGCGGCGGTCTGGGCGAGTCTGTTCCTGGCTGCGGGTTACTGGGCGGGCGGCTTCCTGGAGAACATGCTCGGCAACCTGAAACCTTATCGACTGCCGATCTTCATCGGCGTGGTCGTGGTGGGCGCGGCCGTAGCGCTGTATCGGCATCGTCGCGCGAAAACCCGGCCTGCGCGGCAAGCAGCCAAGCAAGCGAAAGACGTCCCGCCCTCCTCCGCTGGATAACGCTTCCCATCTGCGGCGACCGCCTCTATAACGGCAGACAGGCATTAGACGCAGAGGGATCGACTCGATGAACACACGCATCACCGCCGGTTTGCTGTTGAGCATGGTCAGCATCGCACAGGCTCAGGCCGCTGAGACGCCGTCGCACCTGGACACCGTCATGCAGAAGGGTCAGCTGGCCGTTTGCACGACTGGGGATTACAAGCCGTACACCTTTCTCAAGCCTGACGGCCAGTACGAAGGCATCGACATCGAGCTGGCTCAGTCGCTGGCGCAGAGCCTGGGCGTCAAGATCGAGTGGGTCCCGACCACTTGGAAAACCCTGATGCCCGACTTCACGGCCGGCAAGTGCGACATCGCCGTCGGTGGCATCTCGGTCACCCTGGAGCGACAGAAGAAGGCGGCGTTCAGCGGCACGCTGGACATCGACGGCAAGGTCCCGCTGGTGCGCTGCGAAGACGAGTCGAAGTACCAGACCCTCGAGCAGATCAATCAGCCCGGCGTTCGCTTGATCGAACCTCAGGGCGGCACCAACGAAGCGTTTGCCCACGCCTACCTGCCCAACGCCAGTCTGGCCTTCCACGACAACAAAACCATTTTCCAGCAGTTGCTCGACAAGCAGGCCGACGTGATGATCACCGACGCGTCCGAAGCGCTGTACCAACAGAAACGCATGCCCGGCTTGTGCACGGTCAATCCGTCGCACTACATGCAATACGGCGAAAAGGCCTACCTGCTGCCGCGGGATGATGTGGCCTGGAAGGCCTATGTCGATCAATGGCTGCATCTTTCAAAAGCCACCGGCGCTTACAAGAAAGTGGTCGGCGAATGGCTGGCGATGCCCAACGAGTGACCGTGCGCATGCCAGAAAGACTTCGGCACAGGACCCCGCCGTATCCATGAAAACCAACAGAACCATTACCCGCGCGTTTTGCGTCGAGCTGCAGCAAGAGCTTTCCATCGTAGCGGCGCGACGTGAGTACTTTTCTCAAGAGCCGCCTCGGGCGCGCTTCAGCTTTTTGTGCTCGTCCGAGCCGTGCCGTGCCCTGGGTGTCAAAATCACCGGGGTTCGCTATGACGTGAAGCCCCAGGAGCACCCGACCTTCGTCGCCGCGCACTACCGGGCCAACCCGAACTACGAACATCATGCCGATTGCGAATGGGTGGATGAAGCCGTCGAAACGCCGGTTGTGCAGGAAGCCGAAACTGAGGCCGAAAGCGAGCTGCGCAAGGTCAAGCGCAAGCTGGATGACTACATAGATGTCTTCGATCCGACCCCGAAGGAACGCGCAAAACCCACACCGCCGACAGATAAGCCTGACGCCGATCCGCTCGAGAGGCCCGAAGACGCCACGCCTCCCGCCGACGCGCTCAAGGCCAGACAGGACAAGCAGAACCGCACCAGCAATCTGGAGCGTTTGGTCGACAGCTTTCGTCAGGCCCAAGCCTCGTTGACCAAGGAAGAGCTTGCACTGCTGACCCTGCGCATTCCGGGTCAGGGTGAAGTGTCATTGCGCGCCTATTTTCGCCATATCAAATTCGCTCAGCTCAATGACGAGCGCCGGGTGCTGTATGGCGGCGGGCTGGTCGAGCGCTACGGGACAGGCTTCAAATTCAAGTTCTTCGATCGCCTGCAAGGCAAGTTGGTGACCTTGTACGTGTCACCCGCGCAGATGCAGGCCTACCGCTCAAGCCGCTACCTCAGCGAGCTGCTGAGCCACGCCGATGAGGTGCGCTTCTTCACGGTCTTTGCCTTGGGCACACTGGTCGCCAGCCCTTCCGGGAAAAGCGTCAGTGTGGAGATCGAAGACTTGCGCCATCTGGCCATCGTGCTTGGGCCGGCCAAGGACGCCGAGGAGGCCTCTGCGAAAGGGCCAACCAGCTAAACCAGAGACCTTATTCGGCTCGAAAAAAAACCCGGTTTCTCTCGCGAGCGACCGGGTTTTTTTACGTTTCATTCAAGAGACTAAGGCGCTGCGTATGTCACCAACAGTTCCTTAGTTACCTGAAAATCCAGCGACATGGCCACGCTCAAGGCAGTGATCGTGAAGATGGAGAACACGAACAGCTTACGTGCCCAAACCGTGTCGTCTTTGGCTTTGTAGCCGGTCCAGGCCATGTACAACCAGTACATGCCCATCGCCGCTGCAACGGCCAGATAATTGAGCCCGGCGTAACCGCCGAAGGTCAGCATCAAGGTCGCCAGCAGGAAAGCCAGGATGTAGATCAGGATGTGCCGCTTGGCGACCCGGATACCACGCTTGACCGGCAAGACCGGAATCGAGGCAGCCCGATAGTCATTGAAGCGGAAAATCGCGATGGCGTACGAGTGAGGCATCTGCCACAAGCTGAACATCACCAGCAAGGTCAACGCCGCGAGGTCGAAGGTGTTGCTGACCGCGACGTAACCGATCACCGGCGGCATCGCACCCGACAGGCTACCTACCAACGTGCCATGAACCGACCTGCGCTTCAGGTACAGGCTGTAGAAGCCGACGTAGATCACGAAGCCGATCACGGCAAACAGCGCCGCCAGTGCGTTGGCCTTGGTGTACAGCAGGCCGACGCCGACGACGCCGAGTACGGTGGCGTAGATCAGCGCCAGTTGCACTGACACCAACCCTTGCACCAGCACCCGATTCTTGGTGCGCTCCATCTTCACATCGATATCGCGATCGATGCAGTTGTTGAAAACGCAGCCAGAAGCCACCACCAGTGAAGTCCCGATCACCGCTGCCAGGAACAAGCCGATGTCGACATGTCCCTTGGACGCCAGAAAAAAGCCACCTGCCACCGAAAGCACGTTACCGAAAATGATCCCCGGTTTGGTGATTTGGATAAAGTGCTTCAGTGACATCAGGTTTTCCTCACTTCGCCATCATGGCGGTGTGAATGCTGAACATGATCCAGGTGCTCAAGCCAACGAGCAGCACGATCACAAGGCCAGCGAAGGCAAACGCGATGACGTTGTTGCGCTGTGCTGCGGAGCGGTCAAGGTGCAGGAAGTACACCAGGTGAACGATAACCTGCACGACTGCGAAGATCAGAACGACCCACAGCGTAGCCACTTTCGAAATCGTCGGGAACATCACCAGACCGAAAGGGATCGCGGTCAGGATGATCGACAGTACGAAACCGACCATGTACGACTTGAAGCTGCCGTGGGCGGCAGGTTCATGGCTGGCAGCGTCATTTGAGTGATGTGAATTCGCCATTTAAATGGTCCCCATCAGATAGACAACGGTGAACACGCAGATCCAGACGACGTCCAGGAAGTGCCAGAACAGGCTGAGCATGCTCAGGCGAGTCTGGTTAGTGCCGGTCAGACCGTGCTTGGAGACCTGATACATCATGATCGCCATCCAGATCAGGCCGCTGGTCACGTGCAGACCGTGGGTGCCGACCAGCGTGAAGAACGCCGACAGGAAACCGCTGCGGTTAGGACCGTAGCCTTCGGAGATCAGCAGGTGGAACTCGTTGATCTCCATGCCGATGAAGCCCAGGCCGAACAGGAAGGTCACGAATAACCAGCCCAGAACGCCCGACTTGTTGCCCTTGTGCATCGCCAGCATGGCGAAGCCGTAGGTGATCGAGCTGAGCAACAGGCAGGCGGTTTCGCCGAGCACGTATGGCAGCTCGAAGATATCGTGGCCCGCAGGGCCACCCGCTACGTTGTTAACCAGTACCGCGTAAATGGCGAAGATCGACGCAAACAGAATGCAGTCGGTCATCAGGTAGATCCAGAAACCGTAGATCTTCATCTCGCCGGCGTCATGGTGACCATGGTCGTGCTCGTGGTCATGACCGTGGTCGTGACCCTTCGCACCATCTAATACTAAGTTCGACATTGTTTATGCCTGCTCCAGCTTGTTGACAGGAGTGTTTGTCTGACCGTTGCGGACCCGAGCCAGGATCGCATGCTGTTCGCCTTCGATGCGTGCCACTTCGGATGCAGGAACCATGTAGCCCTGATCGTCACGTGCAGCGTGAATCACGAAGTACACGATGGTACCGATCAAGCTGACGGCAGCCAGCCAGAAGATGTGCCAGATCATCGCGAAACCGAAGACGGTCAGCAGGAGGCCCATCACCATGCCCGTCGCCGTGTTGTTCGGCATGTGGATGTCGGAGTACTTGGCCGGAACCTTGTACGCCTCGCCATCACGCTTGGCGGCGTAGAACGGATCGATCTCGTTGGCTTTCGGCATTTCTGCAAAGTTGTAGAAAGGCGGTGGCGACGAAGTGGACCATTCCAGGGTGTGGCCATTCCATGGGTCACCGGTCAGGTCGCGGTTCTGCTCGCGATCACGGATAGACACGTAGATCTGGATCAGCTGGCAGGCGATACCGACGGCAATCAGTGCAGCGCCCACGAACGCGACGTGCAGGTACGGCGTCCAGTCCGGGTTGTCAGTGGTGTTCAGACGACGGGTCATGCCCATGAAGCCCAGTGCGTACAGCGGCATGAAGGCGACGTAGAAACCAGAGATCCAGAACCAGAACGCTGCCTTGCCCCACTTCTCGTTCAGCTTGAAGCCGAACGCTTTAGGGAACCAGAACGCGAAGCCGGCGATGTAACCGAACACAGCACCACCGATGATCACGTTATGGAAGTGCGCGATCACGAACAGGCTGTTGTGCAGAACGAAGTCGGCACCCGGGATAGCCAGCAGTACGCCGGTCATACCACCGATGGAGAAGGTCACCATGAAGCCCAGGGTCCACATGACTGGCGCGGTGAAGCGCAGACGGCCCTGGTAAATCGTAAACAGCCAGTTGAACAGCTTCACACCCGTCGGGATGGAAATCAGCATCGTCGCCAGACCGAAGAAGGCGTTGACGCTTGCACCCGAACCCATGGTGAAGAAGTGGTGCAGCCAGACCATGAAGCCCAGAATCGAGATCGCACCGGAGGCGTAGATCATCGAGTGGTGGCCGAACAGACGCTTGCCGGTGAAGGTCGAGATGACTTCGGAGAAGACCCCGAACGCCGGCAGAATCAGGATGTAGACCTCAGGGTGACCCCACGCCCAGAACAGGTTCACGTACATCATCGGGTTACCACCCAACTCGTTCGTGAAGATGTGGAAGTCCAGGTAACGGTCGAGGGTCAGGAACGCCAGGGTGCCGGTCAGGATCGGGAACGAAGCCACGATCAGGACGTTGGCCCAGGTGCAGGTCCAGGTGAAGATCGGCATGTCCATCAGTTTCATGCCAGGGGTGCGCATCTTCAGAACGGTGACCAGGAAGTTAACCCCGGTTAACGTCGTCCCCAGTCCTGAGAGCTGCAGTGCCCAGATGTAGTAATCCACACCCACGCCCGGGCTATAGCCGAGTTCGGAAAGCGGTGGATAGGCAACCCAGCCAGTGCGTGCGAACTCGCCGACGCCCAGAGACACGTTCACCAGAATCACGCCGGAGATCAGCAGATAGAGGCTCAAGGAGTTCAGGAACGGGAAGGCAACGTCGCGAGCGCCGATCTGCAGAGGCACGACGATGTTCATCAGGCCGGTGAAGAAAGGCATCGCCATGAAGATGATCATGATCACACCGTGAGCGGTGAAGATCTGGTCATAGTGCTCAGGCGGCAGGTAGCCGGGCGAGCCTTCAGTGGCCATGGCCAATTGCGAACGCATCAGTACGGCGTCGGCAAAGCCGCGCAGCAGCATGACCATTGCAATGATGATGTACATGACACCGATTTTCTTGTGGTCGACGGACGTCAGCCACTCGGTGTAGAGGTAAGTCCATTTCTTGAAGTACGTGATCAGGCCCAACAACGCCGCGCCACCGATCGCGATCATGGCGACCGTGATCATGACTATCGGCTCGTGGAACGGAATCGCGTCCAGACTTAATTTACCAAACATTGCTTACTCCTCTGCCTGCGCAGCTGACTGCTTACCCATGTCCATCCCTTCCGTACCTGCTACTTCTTTCTTCTCATGGACAATCTTGCCCGGCTTCATACCTTCATACTTGTCGATGATGATCTGGAACAGGTTCGGAGTGACCGAGGAGTAGAGTTCAACGGGGTTACGTTCGCTAGGCTTGGCCAGCGCGGCGTATTCGGCCGTTGCCAGTGTTTTAGGTGAATTCTTGACGTCGGCAACCCAGGTGTCGAAATCAGCCTGTGAGGTGGCTGTCGCCTTGAACTTCATGCCGGTGAAACCTGCGCCACTGTAGTTGGCGGAGATGCCATCGAACTCGCCGTTTTCATTGGCGATCAAGTGCAGCTTGGTCTGCATGCCGGCCATCGCGTAGATCTGGCCGCCCAGTGCAGGGATGAAGAACGAGTTCATGACCGAATCGGACGTGATGCGGAAATTGATCGGCGTGTTGGCCGGGAACACGATCTTGTTGACGGTGGCGATGCCCTGTTCCGGATAGATGAACAGCCACTTCCAGTCCAGCGCGACCACTTCAATGGTCAGCGGCTTGACGTCCGACTCGAGCGGGCGGTAAGGATCCAGCGCGTGGGTCGACTTGTAGGTCACGTAGCCGAGCACGATGATGATGGCCAATGGAACCAGCCAGACCACCAGTTCAATGCGGGTCGAATGCGCCCAGTCAGGCGTGTACGTCGCGCTCTTGTTCGTAGCGCGATACTTCCAGGCGAAGATGATGGTCATGAAAATGACCGGCACCACTACCAAAAGCATCAGCAAGGTAGCAGTGATGATCAGGTCACGCTCTTGAACGCCGACATGCCCTTTGGGATCCAGCAGGGTGTAATCGCACCCGCTGAGCAGCAGCATGCTGAAAAGGGCCAAGAAGCCAAAAAACCTGGGGTACCTTTTTTTACTCATCTCACGACCTCTAAAAGCAGCTTTCGCATCGCAGTTGGGTTTCGACCGCCAACACTTCACCCTGCCAGGTGCTGGCAAATGCTTGGATTGAAAAGGGGCCTGTCAGGAAGCATGTGGGCCTCACAACAAATCCGGGTTGAGCTTTGGTTTCTTATTCGAATGGTGGCACCCGCTAATGCGGACCAGATCCTTTGGCGCAGACATTCAGAACGTGACTCAGGAGGCCATTCGAACCGCGTCTACTAGAGCGAAAAGACGCTCAATAACCTCGATTTACACCGTCCCGCAAATGAGGGGAGGCGTGAATTGGGGGCGATTGTAGATACGTAAAGTTTTATTGACTATAAGTTTCTGCGCAACAGTTAATTTCGGAATCGGTAAAAATGCGGTGTTATGTCGCACCCTGAAAAGGCGGAAAGCCCCGGTTCCCGTGGAGGAGCACAGGGGCTTTGTTACGCAACACTTTGTAATCAGCGTGCTTTCATCCTGTTACGAATGATTCCCGCCGGAACCAGCACCACAGTCAAAACAAACGCTACCAATGCCCACTGCGCCAGAGACAAACCGAGAACTGGCGGATATGGCGTCTCGCAGAAACCACCTACCTGAAAGCCTAGCGGAAATAGCGACGCCAGAGGCAGACCGTCGACGATCGGCTGAAGCACGTCGATGCCGCAGCTCTCTGTCGGATGGGTCTGGATATACACATGACGCCCCGCTGCAACGAGGCCGCCCACTGCGCTCAAGGTGACCAGCGCTTCACAGATCGTCAGGCTCAGACGCCCGGGCATCGCTGCGCCGATGAACGCAAACACCGCGATGAACAACAGCGCATACCGTTGCAGAATGCACAGCGGGCAAGGCGCTTCGCCCAGCACCACCTGCATGTAAAGGGCGCCGCCGATCAGGGCCAGGCAGATGATCCCGAGCACCACCAGAAGCTGCTTTTCACGCCGCAGGTACACCATCTCGTCAGTCATTCACATATCCTTTGAATTGGAGTCATCCGGATCGACGGATGCGTTGTGTTGCGGCCCGGACGCCCCGGAAAGCCGGCGATTCTACCACCGTCGTGCCCGTCCGTTCACAGAACGCCCGCCGCCGCACAACAGCAGCAGGCCAACGCCCGGCACCGCAACCGGCGCAATGGTGGACACTTGCGCATTACCTGAGCGTTAACATCCCCATACACAGCCCCCACCCGGCCTGACACCTTGCTTATATGTAGAAGAGTGCGGCTTTTTGTCGCAGACGCGCATCGCCGCGCGAACTCCTTCTATATATATGTAGGATGCGTCTAATTGTCGCAGCGATCATTCCAGCGCCGAGGCAGGACCGAAGAATTCGTAATGCGTCTGCGCATCGGGTACGCCCGCCGTTTTCAATTCACGCTTGATCGCAGACATGAAGCCTTTGGGCCCCAGAAAGTAGGCGTCAACATCCCGGTTCTCCGGAAGCCACTGTTCCAGCCGCGTCTGATCGAGAAGCCCTGTCCCATGGGGCGCGTGGCTTACGCCATCATCTTGCGCGTAGCAGTAGAAACGCTTGAGTTGGGGATGCCGGGTGGCGAGGTTTTCGATCCAGTCGCGAAACGCGTGCACCGAACCATTGCGAGCGCAGTGGATGAAGTAGATCGGACGCTGGGTATGCAGCGCGGCTTCCAGCATCGCCAGGGTCGGCGTGATGCCGACGCCGCCGCTGATCAACACCAGCGGTTTGTCGCTGTGGGTCAGGATGAATTCCCCTGACGGCGGAAACAGATTGATGCTGTCCCCCAGCTGCAGGTGATCGTGAAGGTAATTGGAGGCAACGCCGCCAGGCTCGCGCTTGACGCTGATGCGGTACTGATTGTTCCCCGCAAGCGCTGACAGCGAGTAGTTCCGGCGGATTTCGTCGCCCCCCACCTGCAGTTGCAGGCCGATGTACTGGCCGGCAGTGAATTGCAGAATCGGCTGGCCGTCTGCGGGGGCGAAGTAGAACGAGGTGATTTCTGCGCTCTCCGGTGTCTTGGCGACGACCTTGAATTCCCGTGCGCCGCGCCAGCCGCCCACTGCCTGGGCCTTCTCGTCGTAGATGGCTTTTTCTGCACCGATCAAAATGTCGGCGAGCTGGCCGTAGGCGTTGCCCCACGCCGTAATCACCTCGTCAGTGGCGATCTCGGCACCCAACACGTCGCGAATGGACTCAAGCAGACATTCCCCGACGAGAGGGTAGTGCTCGGGAAGGATCTGCAGTGCCACGTGCTTGTTGATGATCTTGGCGACCAGATCGCCCAGCTGATCAAGCTGATCGATGTGCCGCGCATACATCAATACGCCGTTCGCCAGCGCGCGTGGCTGATCGCCGCTCACTTGGTGGGCCTGATTGAACAGTGGACGCACCTGCGGGTATCGATCGAGCAGCATTTTGTAGAAATGGGTGATCAGCGCTTCGCCCCCGCTTTCCAGCAGTGGCACTGTCGACTTGACGATGGCACGATCCGATGCAGACAACATAGAAAACTCCTGAGATAGAATGAGCTGGCAATACCTCGGCAGTTCATGAACCGTGCCAGCTGTTCGACCCCCTGAAACCGGCCTCGGCGTAGAGATTGAGTCAATTTGACTCCTCGCATTGCGTGTCAAAATGACCCTGACGAGGTCAATTTGACTGTGCAGGATGTGCACCGAAATGAGCCTTCAGGTCGAAAGGGTTAAAGCCTGACTTGCGCAGGTCGATAAACCGTCATCGAAAGCTTTTGGCCGATTCCACGCGGCCAGGCAACGCATCACAGAAGGTTTATATGTCCAAGAACGTCCGCGCAGATTCACTCTCGCTTCTGCTGTTCACGTTACGCAGCGGAAAGCTGATGGCGATCAACCTGCTCAAGGTCAGTGAAATCATCCCCTGCCCTCCCCTCACGCGCTTGCCCGAATCCCACCCGCACGTCAAAGGCGTCGCGACCCTGCGCGGCAACCCGCTGTCGGTGATTGACCTGAGTCGCGCGATTGGCGAGCGTCCGTTGGTGGACCCGGATGGCGGCTGCCTGATCGTCACCGATGTCAGCCGCTCCAAGCAGGGGTTGCATGTACAGGCCGTCAGCAAGATCGTTCACTGCCTGACCACTGACATTCGCCCGCCACCCTTCGGCTCCGGCAACAAGTCGTTCATCACCGGCGTGACGCAGGTGGACGGGACGCTGGTTCAGGTGCTGGACATCGAGAAGGTCATTCACGGCATCGCGCCGGCGCGGATCGTCGCCGAACGTGCCGAGCTGAGTACCGAAGACGCTGCCGTGCTGGCCAAGGCGCGCATTCTGGTGGTCGATGACAGTCAGGTGGCGCTGCAACAATCGGTGATCACCCTGCGCAACCTGGGCATCGAATGCCACACCGCCCGCAGCGCGCGGGAAGCCATTGATCAGTTACTTGAACTGCAAGGCACGGCGAAGCAGATCAACGTCCTGGTGTCCGACATCGAGATGTCGGAGATGGACGGCTACGCGCTCACCCGCACGCTTCGGGAGACCCCGGACTTCCAGGAGCTGTACGTCCTGCTGCACACTTCACTGGACAGCGCGATGAACGCCGAGAAGGCCAATGCCGCCGGCGCCAACGCTGTTCTGACCAAGTTCTCCTCGCCCGAGCTGACACGATGCTTGATCGAAGCCGCCCGCACGGTCGAAGCTCAGGGAATCTGAGTCCGGCCGCAGGCGATGCCTCCACCGCGCACTACTGGCTGATGCGCCGCCACCTTGCCCCGGCCAATGATGATGCGGTCTGGCCCGCTGGTGTGCGGCCCGTTGAGCTCAGTGCGCAGAACGCCCCGGCGGTTCATCAATTGCTGATGCTGGGACGCGAATACGGCGGCGGCCGGGTGCCCGACTATGCCACCTGGCTGGACGCCTTCGAGACGGATCCCGAGTTTGACCAGGCGCTGTGTTTAGTTGTGGAGGATGCTCAAGGCGTGGTGGCCGTGGCGCAATGCTGGACCAGCGCGTTCATCCGCAATCTGGTGGTTCACCCGCGCGCGCACCGTCAAGGCCTGGGTCTGGCGTTGCTGAATCAGGCGTTCTCGGCCTTCCGCCAGCGGGGCGAAGGCCACGTCGATCTCAAGGTGATGGAAAGCAACCTGGGCGCACGCCGACTGTATGAGCGCGCCGGTATGCAATATATTCAGCGCCACGAACTCGAACCGCGCTGAATCTGCGCCGAGACGCGTTCCCCCCTCATGCCATGGAGAGCCCTACCCATGAAGATGCACGTCGCGCTGTTACTCGTTCTCACCGCCTGCGCCGCCGGCCAGGCCAATGCCTCCAGCCCGGACGCCTGGGCCGGCTTCAACAAAACCCTGGTCGACAGTTGTGTCAGCGCCAGCTCCCTGAAGAATGCCAAACCTGCCGGCGCCGATGCGGCCTTCGATGACAGCGTCGGCTTCAACGCGCTGTTGATCAAAGGCCAGTACAAACAGGCGTTCATGAAGAACAAGACGGGCACCGAGCTGTGCCTCTACGACCGCAAGAACAAGAAAGCGGTGATCACCGAATGGGATAACGTCACCACGTTGCCGGAGAAGTAAGGCTCAGTATCAGGACAGTTTTCGTAACGAAGCATGACCACGGCGGGGGTCGGATGACCCTGCCGTGCGCGCCAGCGAAGGTGTGATCAGCGCTTGCCCATCGACCGACGGGTGCCTGATGGTGCGACGCCCGGACGCTTGTCGTGGTTCGATTTGCCCGAGCCTTTGTAGTGCTGCTGGTCCTTCTTGGCCTGCAACAGCTCGCCCGGTTTGAACGGGAAGCTGAAGGCCGGGATCGCAGGTTTTGCGTCCGCCGCCGCAGCGTTGGCGTCGACCGAAGCGTGCGAATCACGAGCATCAGGAGCGGGCGTGTGTTCGGGGGTGGTCATGAAAGCTCCGGAATGGCAGACGTTCGAGAATACGGGCGGCGCCCGAGGGCCGCGCAGCATACCTTAATCGCCAGCGGATCGCTTCTGCCAACAGACCGGCTGGGCGCGCCTATTTGTAGAACAGATCCACCATCACTTCCGCCGAAAACGGGCCTGCGGTCGGCTTACTGGTTTGCCAGAGCAGCTCGGCGTTGAAGTCAGCGGTCTCCGAGTAATTGCCCTCCAGCAGATCGGTCAGGTGGAAGGGTTCGAGGAACGGCACGGGCGAGCTGTCCCGGGCATGGGTGATGCGAACGCCGATGCTGTCGTTGTTGATGGGCACCAGCACGTCGCCCTTGAGTGTTCCAGACACCGGCGTGATGCGCGCATTGAGGCTGAACGGCGATTCGCAGGTGCGGCTGGTCGCCAGGGCGAAGCGCTGAAAGGTGGCGACTTCTCCCACCCGCACGTTGCGGATGGCCACGTCGCCGAAATCCACGGTCTCGGGCATGACCCGCAACTCAGCATCGCAGGCGACGAAGCGCAGCCCTTCAAGGTTGTTGATGACGTAGCTGAGCGTGCGGTCTCCCCCCGGACTCTGCCCTTTGCCAGCGTCGAGCTGGAACAATCGATAGTCGTGCAGATCACTGGCAACGCCGGAGGGCGGGGTCGGACCGTACTTCTGGATGAACACCGAAAACGCCAGGTTGAACGCGACGCTCGGGCAGGCCGAGCGTGCCTCCGTGCAGGCCGGGGCTTGCTGACGCGTGGGAATACGCCCGCTGGTTTGCACGAAGTCGACGCCGCTCAACGTGAGCCCGGCGCGAATGCCTTGTCCTATCTGCAGGTTGTCAGGGTTCAGATAAATCAATACATCCTCGGGACCACCCGGTTCGTCCCTCGCACATTCGACGGCAAGGTTCAGTCGCTCCGAACGCCAGACCGCGCTGCCATCGGGCAGATTCGCCGGGATGGCGACGGTGCTGCCGAGGTCCGCGCGCACCACCGTCTCGCCGGCGCCCTGGGTCTTGCAGGTCAGCGCCAGTGCGCAGCCGGGCATCAACAGCATCAGCAGCGGCGTCGTCAGTAACGTCAGCCACCCTCGGATGATGGTTCTTTTCATGTCAGCATTTCCCTATGGGTGAGTGTGAATCCGGCGTGCGCAGCGGCACCGTAAACGGCTGCCCTCCCTGAAGCGGCGCACAGTAATCGCGCTGTCCCCCGTAATCAGTCATGGCCTTGAAACTCAGGATGAAGGGCACCGGGACTTTTGTGCCGAGGACAGGGAGGGGCAGCGATGCGTCCGAAAAAGGCGCCAGCAACCGGTGGTCTGCGACCTCGATTCCATTGAGGCGCAGGTCCAGCAGCGAAACGTGATACGGCGTCGGGTTGCGCACCGAAAGCCTGTCGCTCGCCGATGCCTCGCGTTGCCAGAGGAGCGTTTGTGCCGCATCCGCCGGGTCGCCGGTCATCCCCGCTGGCCGATAGAACACGTTGATGCGCTGGCGGATTGCAATGCTCAACTGCTGAACCGCCGGGCTGCGCCGAGGGATTTCCAGCACGAACAGGTGCAGCATCGATTCCCGGTCCTGGGGCATGCCGATGCCTTCATACAGCAGGCGCAGGGTCTGCTTGCCCTTGGCTGGCAGGCGCACCAGATGCGGGGTCAACGCGAACGGCAGGTCGGCCGCACGCCCATCGCCTGACTGATCGTCGCCGCGGGGCGCATCGAGCCAGGCCTGAATCAAGGCCTCGGCATCACTGCGATTGCTGACCTCGATCGTCGCCTCGTTATCGCGACCGTCGAAGATCAACCGGGTACCTGACAGCGAGACCGCGCCTTGGGCCATGCCGCTGATCACGGCCAGAAATAACCCTGACAGACAGGCGCGTTTCATAGGCATTGCACCTTCAGGCGATCGTAGCTGCGATGGGCTTCCTTGGGCGGCAGCACGAACGATGCACGGCACTGCTGATCGGTCCATTTGACAATGAGTTCGCCGCTGTCCCGCTCGCTCAGCACCAGCGCACGCCCGCTGGGGTCGACGGTTGCCAGCGGCTTGCCCTGCTCGTCTTCAACCGCTGCGCCCATGGGCAAGCGGCTGCCATCGGCCCGCACCAGTTCGAATTGCACACGCCGGCCGATTGCCGTGCGAAAGCTGATCAGGGGTGCCGCGCCGCGCCGGGGCACGACTTGGTCCACGGCATTTTCCAGCTCAACATCGGCGCCCAACTGGCGAGTATCGAGGTTGACCCAATTGGTTCGATAGGGCTGGGCGTAAGGCAGGATGGCATAGCCGTTATCGGCGGTTTCGACGTTGCTGAAATTGCTCAGCCGCGCACCGCTGACGTCTTTTACCTGCACCAGCGCGAAGGTCTCGCCCAGGGGCTGGCCCAAATTCACCCCGCCGCCGTGAGCAACCACCGAACCCGAAGCGCCCAGGCTCAACGCCTGATAATCCCTGCCCTGTCCGTAGCCCGCATCGAAACGCCCGTAGGCCGTGGTGGTGCTGAGCTTGCCGAACCCTGACGACCCAGACTCACTGTCGTGACCCGCCTGTACCGAGTAGAAGCTGTTGCGGTCGTCGAAGAGTTGCCCGTTGAGGCCCGACTGCACGCTGGACGCGCCGGAGCTGTCGCGAACGGCATTCCCGAACACCCGCGACGAACCGGATTCGCTCCCCAGCGGCAGGCTCAATGTCAGCGCGACACGGTTGTCCGATCGATTGTCTCCGCTGCGCTCGAAGGTCTGGTTACGCTCGACCGACAGGCTGTAGCTCAGGCTGCGCCACGCCGAGTTCCACGACAGAAAAAACTGGCGCGTCTTGCTGCCCCGGTCCCAGTAACGTTGCTCGGATCCGGTAAAGCTTAGCGACGCGCCCTGCGCCGGCAGCGATTGGGTCAGGCTGATTTCGAGGCGATCCTTGGCCCGCGCGCTGGCGGATCCGTCACGCGCCTGCAACGCATCCACATGGTCGTCGAACGTCAGGTATTGATTCGTTGAATAGCGATAGCCGGCCACGGCGAGGGTGGTTTGGGTCAGGTCCAGCGTGTTGGCGTAGCGCACCCGCAGGCTCTGGCCGCTGAAGCGTTGCTCGCGTTGACGGCTGAGGGACTGGGTCACGTCCAGCGACACCGCGCCGAGCCCTGTGTTAACACCCGCCCCGATGTTGCCGGCCTGGTAATCCTCGGCGATTTGCACGCCGCCCGCTGCCGTTACCCGCTCGGTCAGGCCGTACACCACGGTGCCGGAGGCGAAGCCGGGAGAGAGACCGTCCTCGGTGTTGCTGTCGTATTGGCCGGCGGCGAGGCTGTAACGCAACGCGCCTTTAGGCACCATGATGGGCAGCGATGCGTAGGCCTGGACGAACACGCGCTTGCTGCCGTCGGCTTCGACCACCGTCACTTCCAGATCGCCGTTCGACCCGCTGGGATAGATGTCGGTGATTTCAAACGGGCCCGGCGAGACGTTGCCGCTGTACAGCATGAAACCGTTCTGACGCACTTCCACCAACGCGTTGGTGTCGGCGATGCCGCGAATGACCGGCGCGAAAATCCGCTCGCTGTCGGGCAGCATGCCCTCGTCGGACATCACCATGGCGCCAAGGAATCGAACGCTGTCGAAGACTTGCGAATCGGTAAAGGTTTCGCCCAGGGTCAGCTGGCCTTTCATTGCCGTGAGGTCGCGCTGCACGAACGTCCGGTTGCTGCGAAAGCGGTACGGCTGATCATTGCCATAGGTCAGCGAGGACTCGTTGCGCAGTCGCCAGGCACCGAGGTTCACGCCGTTGCGCAGGCTCAGGTAATACTGATCCTGGGCGTGAGAGCGACCCTGGCCACTGCGGGTACGGCGCGCGCCGCTGAAGTTGTAATTGACGAAACCGACCGTCTCGCCCTCGTCCCATAACTCCGGCGGCACGTAGCCGCGAGCGCTGCGTAACATCATGGCCTGGGGAATGCTGATGTTCAGACGCAGGCTCGCCGGCTGGTAGTCGACGCGGGCGAATTCGACCCGCGCCGGGAGATCGAAACATTCCGTCGACGAGGCATCGCCGGCGTGCACAGCCTCCGGGTTCATGCCGAACTGGCGGAGCATGTCCAGGGTGAGGCAGGCCTCGACGGTGCCTTTTGCAGGGTTGGCGATGAAGCTGATGTCACGCCGCCCGCTCAGCACACGATTGACGTAGACATCCACCCGATAGGTTCCGGGGACCACGCTGTTACCGTGCAAAAAGGTCGCGAGATCAGCAGGCTGATCGGTGCCCTGGATGAACGAGGTGTTGAATTTCACATCGGTCGCGGCGCTGCTTTGATCAGTCATTGCAGTCGCGGATGAGGCCAGTGCCATGCCTGCCGAGGCAAGAATAATCCTCGCCAGGGGGCTGATCCGGACAGGCAGGTGTGCCAGATGTCTGCGGTCGATGCGGGACGAGCATGCTGCGATCCGTGCATCTCCCTGGGTGTGATCTCGGGGTTCCATTGGCTGGTTTCACTCGTGTTCTCGATTCCGACGCGCTGGCAAATCATGTTTGGCAGGCGCAAGGCGCTGGAGCCGCATGACTGCGACCGAAGAAAGACCTGGGTAAAATCCGGCCCGCGACTGAGTGGCTACTCGGCCCGGGTGATGACGTTGGCGGCCTTGATGGCTTGAGTCGTCTGGCCACCGGACACCTTTGCGGTGTACGGCTCCTGCGCGCCGAAATCGTTGATGCTGATGAACCGCAGGTCCACCGCGTGACCACTGGCCGATTGAGTGAGCGGCAATTGAACGGTCTGCTTTGGCGCCAGCATCCTGCTGTCCGCCTTGAACAGCGTCTTGCCCTGCTGGCGGGCGTCGATCTGAATCATCGAAACGTGATACGACGTCGGATTGCTGACTTCCAGCTGGCCGTCATGCATGCGCCATTTGAGGTTTTTGGCAGCGTCGAGCGGATCGTCACTCAAACCGGCGGGCCGGTAGAAGAGTTTGATGCGCTGACGAATCGCGATCTGCAGCTGATTATCCTTCGCCGATTGCGGGATCTCCTGGACGTTGAGCCAGAACACCGACTCGCGATCCTGAGGCAAACCTTCGCCGGCGTAGATCACCCGAATCATTTGCCGGGCACTGCCCGCCATTCGCGCCAGCGGCGGAGTGACGACAAAAGGCAGATTCTCGGTGTCGTTCTGCGCTTCGAGCCATGACTGGGCGAGGATGTCAGCCGTCCCGCTGTTGTTCACAACGAAACTGACTTCCTTGTCCGTAGCCTGGTAGATGACACGCGTGGTGTTGAGCACGATACCCGCCTGCGCCGGGGCAGCCAGGAGCAGGCCCAGCCATAGGGCCGAGCCGCGAATGAAATCAGGAAACATGGTGAGACCGTCTTGGGCTGTGGGGTGGACACGCCAGGAAGGCGAGCGAGCAACGCCCGCTCGCCCGCTACATCACTGGTAATCCATCACGAACGGCAGGAAGCCGTCGGCATTACCCGGGTTGGTGGCCGCGCCGTTGAGGACGTACACCGCGCCGAAGTTGATCTCGGCGGTCGCGCCATCGGCACCGTCCTTGACCAGTGGCGTGTCGATGGTTTCGTTGCCGCTCAGGTCCATCAACTGATTGGATGCATTGAGCAGACCGATGCCCACACCGTCCGCCGCGCCGGTGGCCCGCAGCAGTTTCTGATCGAGGTTATCCAGACCGCTGCCCTGGCGAGCAACGAAGCGCATGTTCACAGTGTTGTATTGAGAGGCGCCGCCGGTGCAATTGACCAACAGCTGGATGGGCGATGCGGTTTCAAGTTTGTTGTCGGCGAAGAGACCGATGTCGGAAAACGAGACGTTGCCCAGGTCTACGTTGATCTCGCCGGGGTTGTTGCCAGGGGTGGCGCCCGTTCCGGCGCCGATGTCACACGTGATATTGGTCAGGGTACCGGTGAAAACAAGTTTGCCGTTGTTCGCAGCATTCGCGGTCCCGGAAATGCCAAGCCCCATTGCGGCCACGATAGCCAGGGTAAGAGAAAGCTTTTTCATATAACGACGTTCCTTGTGTCGATTCGTGTGTGCCCAAAAGGACGACACGAACTATAAGCAGCGTCTTCAAGGTCGGCTGTCAGGCGATCTACCTCTTTTGGATTGAAAACACAGTTGCGCGTGTGGGACCTTTCAGTAGGAGGTGACGCTTCTGTGTCAGACCCCAGGCAGGCCGCGGCTTGCGGCATTACGTCCTCAGAAAACCTGAGGCGAACGTTTGCACGGTGCCCCGAAAGGCCTGGCCGCAGACGAGCCCCTTTAAAGCGTTCACCCACAAAAAACCCGGCTCGATTGAGCCGGGTTCGTCAGCAGATAGCTTCGGGTGAGCGCGAAAGCGCTTATGGATAAGTCAGCGTGACGATGCCCGCGTGAGCCTCAGACCCGGCTGCGGACAGCGCGTTGTAAGTCACCTGTACGGGCCCGACTCGCTGAGCGCACGCGTCATCACCACGGCTTGCGCTCAAGGTGAGATGAGTGTCGGCTGGCAAGGTATTAAAGGAGCCGGTTGAAGACGGAGCGCTATAAACCTGCGCGTCGCACGTCGCATTGACCACGCTACCGTGAAACATTAGCGCGCCTTGGGCAGCCCGGGCGGCAGGCGCCGTCATGGCACACGCACCGATGACCGCGATCGAGAAAAACAGCGAAACAGCCTTTTGGCTTTTCATCGCACTACTCCGGAGTAGGGACCTGCTGAGCGAAATCAGTCCAGCCCCTGGTGAACCAGCATTCGGAGCTCACGAAGTTTATGTAGGAATTTTCCCCGTCACAGTAGAACTCGTTCATCGAAACTCGTGGCTTCTATCTGGGTATCGCCCTGCGGCGTTGTTTCTTTACCCACGTTCATCGTCTGCCCTTATTCACCTGACAATATTGACAGGCAGCAGTCATTTTGCTGACCGGGTCAAAGGGTTATAAAGAACGCTCTCGGTTACCCGCCCCTCATTCACTGGTTGGCCCTGTCCCTGTATGCAGAAGAAGAACAACGTTGTGATGCTCGCGACCCTGTTGGTCGTGCTCGTGGTGATAGGCGTCTGGGCAATGACACGGCCCGCGGCAAAGAAGGTCAGCGCCCCGGTTGCCGTGCCGGTGCGCGTGATCAACGTCATGCAGGAAGACGTGCCGCGTTACGTCACCGGCATCGGCTCGGTGCTGTCGCTGCAAAGCGTGGTGATTCGTCCTCAGGTAGACGGGATTCTGACCAGGGTGCTGGTGAAGGAAGGGCAGCAGGTCAAGGCGGGTGATCTGCTGGCGACCATCGATGATCGCTCGATCCGCGCCGCACTCGATCAGGCCAAAGCGCTGTTGACCCAGAGCCAGGCGCAGCTGAACGTGGCCAATGTCGACCTCAAGCGCTACAAGCTGCTGACCGTCGACAACAGCATCTCGAAACAGCAGTACGATCAGCAGCAAGCGCTGGTCGACCAACTCAAGGCCACGGCGCTGGGCAATCAGGCGTCGATCAATGCCTCGCAAGTGCAGCTGTCCTACACGCAAATACGCTCGCCGGTGACAGGTCGGGTCGGCATCCGCAACGTCGATGAAGGCAACTTCCTGCGCGTCAGCGATGCGACCGGGCTCTTCTCGGTGACGCAGATCGACCCGGTGTCGGTGGAGTTTTCCCTGCCGCAGCAGATGCTCCCCACGCTGCATGATCTGATTGCCTCCAACACGCCCGCACCGGTCAATGCCTACCTCGGCGAAGGCGCGACTGGCACGCTGCTGGGTCAGGGCAAGTTGCTGTTGATCGACAATCAGGTGGCGGCCAGCACGGGCACCATCCGCGCCAAGGCGATATTCGACAATGCGAACGAGAAGCTGTGGCCAGGGCAGTTGGTGACCGTGCGCATTCAGACCGCCATCGATCGCAATGCCTTGAAGGTTCCGCCACAGGTGGTGCAGCGCGGCATCGACCAGCATTATGTTTATCGGATCAAGGGCGACACGGCCGAGGTGGTGCCGGTCAAGGTGCTGTATCAGGACAGCGACCTGATGCTGATCAGCGGGGTGGAGGCCAATGACGTGCTGGTCAGCGACGGTCAGTCGCGTCTGAAAAACGGTTCGTACATCGAGGTGGTCAAGGGTGATCCTGTGGACACCCTGGCCGACTCCACCGGGGCGGCGAAATGAACAGCCGCGGGTCCATCTCCGCGTGGTGCGTCAACCACCCGATCGCCACGGTTCTGCTGACCTTCGCGCTGGTGCTGCTGGGCTGCATCGCCTTCCCTCGCCTGCCGGTGGCGCCGCTGCCGGAGGCCGAGTTTCCGACGATTCAAGTGGCTGCGCAGTTGCCCGGCGCCAGCCCGGAAACCATGGCATCGTCGGTGGCGACGCCGCTCGAAGTGCAGTTCAGCGCCATTCCCGGCATGACCCAGATGACGTCGAGCAGCGCGCTGGGCTCCACCAACCTGACGCTGCAGTTCACCCTCAACAAAAGCATCGACACCGCCGCGCAGGAAGTGCAGGCGGCCATCAACACGGCGGCCGGCCGCTTGCCCGCAGACCTGCCGACCCTGCCGACCTGGCGCAAGGTCAACCCGGCGGACAGCCCGGTGCTGATCCTCAGCGTCAGCTCGAACCTGATGCCCGCCACCGAACTCAGCGACGTCACCGAATCCCTGCTGGCGCGTCAGTTGAGTCAGATCGATGGCGTCGGACAGGTCAACATCACCGGTCAGCAACGTCCGGCAATTCGCGTGCAGGCGGCGCCTGAAAAACTTGCATCCATCGGGCTGACCCTCGCCGATCTGCGGGAATCCCTGCAGCAGACCAGCCTGAACCTGGCCAAGGGCGCGCTGTACGGCAAAGACAGCATTTCCACCCTCGCCTCCAACGACCAACTGTTTCAGGCGAAGGACTACGAACAACTGATCGTTTCCTACAAAGATGGCGCGCCGGTTCATTTACGTGACGTGGCGCGGGTCATCAACGGTTCGGAAAACGCCTACGTGCGGGCCTGGTCCGGGGATCAGCAGGGCGTGAACATCGTGGTGTTCCGCCAGCCCGGCGCGAACATCGTCGAGACGGTCGACCGGGTGCTTGGCCAGTTGCCCAAATTGCAGGAAATGCTCCCGGCGTCGGTGGACGTCTCGGTGCTCAGCGACCGCACCAAAACCATTCGTGCATCGTTGCATGAAGTGGAGATGACGCTGCTGATTGCCATCGCGCTGGTGATCGCGGTCATGGCGCTGTTCCTGCGCCAGCTCTCTGCGACGCTGATCGTGACCGCCGTGCTGGGCGTGTCCCTCGTTGCCAGTTTCGCGCTGATGTACGTGCTCGGCTTCAGCCTGAACAACCTGACGCTGGTGGCCATCGTGGTGGCGGTGGGGTTTGTCGTCGACGATGCGATTGTCGTGGTGGAGAACATCCACCGACACCTGGAAGCCGGCGAAAGCAAGCGCGACGCGGCGATCAAAGGGTCCAGCGAAATCGGCTTCACCGTGGTGTCGATCAGCTTTTCGCTGGTCGCGGCATTCATTCCGCTGCTGTTCATGGGCGGCGTGGTCGGCAGGCTGTTCAAGGAGTTCGCGCTGACCGCGACATCGACCATTCTGATTTCGGTGGTGGTCTCGCTGACCCTGGCGCCTACCCTCGCGGCACTGTTCATGCGCGCACCGAAACACGATCCCCACGCCAAGCCCGGCTTCGGCGAGCGACTGCTCGCGCGGTATGCCCGCGGCGTGCGCTTTGCCCTTGCGCACCAGCGATTGATGCTGGGTATTTTCGGCCTGACGTTGGCGCTTGCGGTGGTCGGCTATGTGCTGATCCCCAAGGGATTTTTCCCGGTTCAGGACACCGGTATGGTGCTGGGCACCAGTGAAGCGGCGGCGGATATTTCCTTCCCGGACATGATCGAGAAACACAAACAGCTGGCGAAAATCATCGCCGCGGATCCGGCGGTCAAGGCGTTTTCCCATTCGGTCGGTGTCAGCGGCAGTAACCAGACGATCGCCAACGGCCGGGTGTGGATCGCCCTCAAGGACCGTGCAGACCGTGACGTTTCCGCCAGCCAGTTCATCGACCGGATCCGGCCGAAACTGGCGCAGATCCCCGGCATCGTCCTGTACCTGCGCGCGGGGCAGGACATCAACCTGAGTTCCGGTCCGAGCCGCGCGCAGTACCAATACGTGCTCAAGAGCAACGACGGCGCGCTGCTGAATGTCTGGACGCAAAAGCTGACCGATAAACTGAAGACCCTGCCGGCCTTCCGCGACCTCTCCAACGACCTGCAACTGGGCGGCAGCGTCACGCACCTCGACATCGACCGCAGCGCCGCCGCGCGTTTCGGCCTCACCACGGCGGACGTCGATCAGGCGCTGTACGACGCCTTTGGTCAGCGCCAGATCAACGAATACCAGACCGACATCAACCAGTACAAAGTCATCCTGGAGCTGGAGCCGCAGCAGCGCGGCAAGGCCGAAAGCCTCAATTACTTCTACCTGCGCTCGCCGCTGACCAATGAAATGGTGCCGCTGTCGGCGCTGGCCAAGGTCGGCGCGCCGAAGATGGGACCGTTGTCGATCAGCCATGACGGCATGTTCCCGGCCGCGAACCTGTCGTTCAACCTGTCGGCGGGCGTTGCCTTGGGTGATGCGGTGGTGCTGCTCGATCAGGCGAAGAACGAGATCGGCATGCCCGCCTCGATCATCGGCAACTTCCAGGGCGCGGCCCAGGCGTTCCAGAGTTCGCTGGCCAACCAGCCGTGGCTGATTATCGCGGCGCTGGTAGCGGTGTACATCATTCTGGGCGTGCTGTATGAAAGCTTCGTCCATCCGCTGACGATCATTTCCACCCTGCCCTCCGCCGGTATCGGTGCGCTGTTGCTGCTGTGGCTGATGGGTCAGGACTTTTCGATCATGGGCCTGATCGGGATCGTGCTGCTGATCGGCATCGTCAAGAAGAACGGCATCCTGCTGGTGGACTTCGCGCTGGACGCCCAGCGCAATCGAGGCATGTCCCCGCGTGACGCCATTTATGAAGCCTGTCTGACGCGCTTTCGGCCCATCATCATGACCACGCTGGCGGCATTGCTCGGCGCGCTGCCGTTGATGCTCGGTTATGGTGTCGGTGCGGAGCTGCGTCAGCCCTTGGGCATTGCCGTTGTCGGAGGGTTGCTGGTGAGCCAGGCGCTGACGCTGTTCACCACGCCCGTGATCTACCTGCAACTGGAGCGACTGTTCCACCGCCCGCGTCAGACGCCTGCTTCGACAGCGCCGGGCGCGACAGCATCCGGTAAGCCGGCGGTTGCGGAACTGGCCACTGAAAAGTAAGCCGTTGAAACCAAGTACCTAATAAGCAAGCAGTGAAAAAGTGAGCGTGGACCGATGCGTGTCCTGATTATCGAAGACGAAGAGAAAACCGCCGATTACCTGCACCGGGGCCTGACCGAGCAGGGTTACACCACCGACGTCGCGCGCGAAGGCATCGAAGGCCTGCACATGGCGCTGGAAAGCGACTACGCGGTGATCATTCTCGACGTCATGCTGCCCGGCCTCGATGGCTATGGCGTGCTGCGAGCCCTGCGTGCGCGCAAGCAGACGCCGGTGATAATGCTCACCGCCCGCGAGAACGTCGACGATCGCATTCGCGGCCTGCGCGAAGGGGCTGACGATTATTTGGGCAAGCCGTTTTCGTTTCTGGAGTTGGTGGCTCGCCTGCAGGCTTTGACCCGGCGCAGTGGCGGCCACGAGCCGGTGCAGATCAGCGTCGCTGATTTGTGGATCGACCTGATCAGCCGCAAGGCCACCCGGGCCGGCGCACGTCTGGATCTGACGGCAAAGGAGTTTTCGCTGCTGAGCGTACTGGCTCGGCGTCAGGGGGAAATCCTGTCGAAGACGTCGATTGCCGAGATGGTCTGGGACGTGAATTTCGACAGCGATGCCAACGTCGTCGAAGTCGCGATCAAACGCCTGCGTGCCAAGCTCGACGGGCCGTTCGAGCAAAAACTGCTGCACACCATTCGCGGCATGGGTTACGTGCTGGAGAGCCGTCGTGTCGACTAATTCCATCGCCCTGCGCCTGAGCGGCATGTTCGCCCTCGTGGCGCTGCTGGTGTTTCTGTTGATCGGCTGGGCGCTTTACCTGCAAGTGGACAAGGGCCTCGGGCTGTTGCCGGAAGCCGAAGTCGACGCCCGTTACAGCGTGCTCGAATCGGCCGTCCAGCGTTATGGAACGCCCGAGCACTGGGCCAAAATCAACGCCAAGCTCAGGCTGCTCAGTGAGGAAGACAAACGCCTGCGCTTTTGGGTGGTCAGCGACAACCCGACCTATGAATTCGGCAACCCGGACGCCGAGATCCGCGCCTTCGCCAAGGGCCCGCTGGGCATGCGCGACTTGAACCTGAGGGGCCATGATTACCCGTTCAAAGTGCTGGTCAGTCAGTTCCCGGCGAAAGATCAACGTCCGCCGCTGCGTTTTCTGACAGCGGTGGACACCGAAACCTTCTGGCAGACCCAACATTCCCTGCTCGTCGCGCTGATCAGTCTGGCCGCCGTCGGCATCCTGCTCGCGTCTGCTCTGGGTTACTGGGTCGCGCGCATCGGCTTGAAGCCGCTGACGGAGTTGTCTCTGGAGGCGCGCAAACTGACACCGCCACGACTGAGCGGGCGCCTGAAATTGTCGCATCTGCCGCCTGAACTGGATCAGTTCGTGACCTCGTTCAACTCGACGCTGGATAGGGTCGAGCAGGCCTATTCGCGGCTGGAGTCATTCAACGCCGACGTTGCCCATGAACTGCGCTCTCCCCTGACCAACCTCATCGGTCAGACCCAGGTGGCGCTGACCCGCGGGCGCTCGGCCGAGCATTACTTCGAGGTGCTGCAATCCAACCTCGAAGAGCTCGAACGGCTGCGCTCGATCATCAATGACATGCTGTTTCTGGCCAGCGCCGATCAAGGCAGCAAAGCCACTCAACTGACCCAAGCCTCGCTCGCCGTGGAGGTGGCAAAGACCTTGGACTATCTGGATTTCATTCTGGAAGACGCGCAGGTGCAGGTTGAGGTGCGCGGGGATGCCAACGCGCCCATCGAAACCGCGCACTTGCGCCGGGCGCTGATCAACCTGCTGCACAACGCGGTGCAGCACACCTCGCCTGGGCAGTTGATTCAGGTGGATATTCGCGATGAGGGCGATCACGTCAGCATCGGCGTGACCAATCCCGGCGCGCCGATCGCCGGGGAACATCTGCCCAAACTGTTCGAGCGTTTCTACCGCGTCGATGCCTCGCGCAGCAACAGCGGCGCCAACCACGGGCTTGGACTGGCGATCGTCAAAGCCATCGCCCTGATGCACGGCGGCACCGTGTTCGTGCGCAGCGAGGATGGAGTGAATACGTTCGGGATTAATTTGCCGAGTTGAGGCGGGCATCTGGGTTAGCGTGCGGAAAACCATGCCGCACACAATCCATTGTGGGAGTGAGCTTGCTCACGAAGCGGTGGGTGCATCCGCATCGTCTTCAGCGGCCGGAAGGCAGTCTTCGCGAGCAAGCTCACTCCCACAGGTCCAGCAGCGTCATCGAGATACTGAGTTCATCCCATTCACTCCCACACTATCAGGCCAAGCGATCATCAACCCTTCTTCACAAACTCCGATTTCAGCTTCATCGCGCCGATGCCGTCGATTTTGCAGTCGATGTCGTGATCGCCGTCCACCAGGCGGATGTTTTTGACTTTGGTGCCGACCTTGACCACCAGCGACGAGCCTTTGACCTTCAGGTCTTTGATGACTGTGACGGTGTCGCCGTCCTGCAGGGTGTTGCCCACAGCGTCCTTGATCACCTTGGTGTCATCGCCCGCTTCGGCGCTGGCGCCGTCAGCCGACCACTCGTGGGCGCATTCCGGGCACACGAGCTGGCTGCCATCTTCGTAGGTGTACTCGGAACTGCATTTTGGGCACGGCGGTAAGCTCACGGCGGATCTCGCATCAGAGGGAATAGGCGCAGGATTATAAGGGTTTTTACGCGGTTGAGGAGCAGGCGCCTGAAAGTGCTGGAAACATCACTCGCTGCTGTAGTCTCAATCGCAAGCGCGGCGAGGTGCCGCGATCAGGGCAAGGCGTCAGCAATGAACGATCCATTTGACCTGCAAAGATTTGTCGAAGCGCAAGCGTCGATGCACGAACGCGCACTGGCGGAACTGAAGTCCGGGCGCAAGCAGTCGCACTGGATGTGGTTCGTGTTCCCGCAACTGGCCGGCCTGGGCCACAGCGACATGGCTCGGCGGTACGCGGTCTGTGGGCGTGACGAGGCGATTGCCTATCTGCAGCATCCGGTATTGGGCGAACGGTTGGCGCGCTGCTGCGAGGCGTTGCTTGAATGGAAAAACCGCAGCGCCATGCAGATCATGGGCTCGCCGGATGACATGAAGCTGCGATCAAGCATGACGCTGTTCGCAGCGGTGGCGCCGGATACGCCGGTTTTCCAGCAGGTGCTTGAGGCGTTTTTCGACGGCAAGCCGGATGCCGTCACGCTGTCGAAGCTGGGCGGAGGCAGGCTGTAGCCGCCCGCCCCCTCAGGCCAGCGCCGTGTCCATCACCATCATCAAGCAGAATCCGACCAGCAATCCGAAGCTGGCGATTTTGTCGTGACCGTTGCGGCGGGATTCGGGGATGACTTCGTGGGTCACCACCAACAGCATCGCCCCCGCCGCCAACGCCAGTCCTACCGGCAACAGTAACGCAGCCACCTCCACCAGCCAGGCGCAGAGCACGGCGAACACCGGCTCGACCAATCCGGAGGCAGCGCCGATCAAAAACGCCTTGAGCCGCGACATGCCGGCAGACGCCAGCACCAGCGCGATGACCAGCCCTTCCGGCACGTCCTGAATGGCAATACCCATTGCCAGACTGTCGGCGTGAGCCAAACCACCCCCCGCCGACACGCCCACCGCCATCCCTTCGGGAATGTTGTGGGCAATGATGGCGATGACAAACAGCCAGATGTTCGAGGGGATCGTCGGTTTCCCGGCCACCTCCGATAACGGTGACCCTCTGGAAACCAGCGTGTCGACCAGAAACAAACCGGCCGCGCCGAGCAGTATCCCGAAGCTGATCAACGCTCCCGCGCCCCACGGGGTGAAGCCCAGATCATGGGCCGCGCCCAGGCCCGGCACAATCAACGAAAACGCTGTCGCCGCCAGCATGATGCCGGCGCCGAAACCCAGCAGGCCATCGGACACTGCCACCGGCAGGCCGCGGATCACCAGCACCGGCACGGCGCCCAGGGCCGTGCCCAACGCGCAGATGGCGCCGCCTTCCAGCGCTCGCAACATTCTCGGCTCAAGTGCAACCCATGAGAGTCCCTGGGCCACCAGCAGAGCGGTGCCCACGAGGACCAGAATCGAGCCCAATGCCAGCCGCAATAACCGCACGCTGCCGAGAGCCAGTATGTCCGAACGCATAAATCGCCTTATCCGGGGTCTGGTAGGGATCAGCCGAGCGCCGCTGCGTAGCGCTTGGCAACTTCATCCCAGTTGACGACGTTGTAGAACGCAGCGATGTAGTCCGGACGACGGTTCTGGTAGCGCAGGTAATAAGCGTGCTCCCAGACGTCCAGCCCGAGGATCGGCGTGTTGCCGTTCATGAGCGGGCTGTCCTGATTGCCGCTGCTTTCCACGATGAGTTTTTTGTCCGGCGTGACGCTCAGCCAGGCCCAGCCGCTGCCGAAGCGCGTCAACGCTGCTTTGGTGAAAGCGTCCTTGAACGCCTCGAATCCGCCCACTTGCTCGTCAATCGCCTTCGCCAGCGCACCGCTTGGCACGCCGCCACCTTGGGGGCTCATCACCTCCCAGAATAGCGAATGGTTGGCATGCCCGCCGCCCTGATTGATCACCGCCGGGCGCAGTTTTTCCGGAAGCTCGGCCACGCTGGCAACCAGCTTCTCGATCGGCCACTCCGCGTATTCGGTGCCCTCGACGGCTGCGTTGAGGTTGTTGATGTAGGTCTGGTGGTGCTTGCTGTAGTGAATTTCCATGGTCTGCGCGTCGATGTGGGGTTCGAGCGCATCGTAGGCGTAGGGCAAGGCAGGCAAGGTAAAGGGCATGTCAGTGGACTCCATACGAGAGGGTGCCGGCGCGAGCGGCGTGGTGCTGAAGCGCCGAGCGGGAATGTTCGCCGCGGCTGTTGAGCAGGCGTTGGGTGCGTGGGTACTCGCCGTATTGGCCGACGAAACCCAAGAGTTCGCTGTAGGTTTTATTACTGTGCCGCAGCGCTGCCTGTCGCAGGGCGGGCGTCATTTGCGGGTCCTGAATCACATTCAGCAGCCGCTGATGCACGGCGCAGAGGTATTCGGCGCTCTCCTCGGGCTGACCCAGACTCAGGTGCAGATCCGCCAGGTTGTGATGAGAAATCACGAACGCCGCAACGGCCTCATCGGCGACGCTCCAACGGTCGAAGAGCACCTGCGCCAGCGCGAGGGCTTGCAGGTACAGCTCGCGCGCATCGATCAAGTCGCCTCGGTTAAAGCAACTGTTACCGCTCAGGATGGTACGTTTCCATTGCTCCATGGCGCAGGTCCTCACGAGTGGCGCCGGCGATCAAAAGCCGTCGGCAGGGCGTTTTGCGGATTCGATGGCGCGGGGTCGGTCAGAGGAATCGACGGCAGCAGTGCGCAGGTCGCCACACGCTGAGCGAAGGCCTGAACCCGTTGCTGTTGCGCAGCGGATTTGGCGAGCGCCTGCATGTCACGCAGCGGACGCCATGCCTGGTCCAGGCACAGACAACGCCAATGCCAGGGCAGCGCGGTGTCGCTGGCGGTGTCGACCAGCAGGCGAAAGGTGCTTTCACAGATGAGGGATTTGGGCGTGGCGGTGAAGCGCGCCAGATAGCGGCCTTCCGCAAGGTAGTGTTCGATGAGCCGCGGCTCGTCCGGATCCAGCGCGCAGCGAATCCGCAGACTCAATGCGCGCCAGTGTTCCAGGTACGGCGACTCGTGCAGAACAGTGCCCATGACCGAGGCCCACTTAACGAATGAGATTCATTATTAAATGAGTTTAAGAATCAACACAACCCCGGCGATGTATTGAGTCTGCTGCAGTGTCTGAAAGCGCCCATAAAAAAGGCCCGCACCGAAATCGGGGCAGGCCTTGGGGGTGACGCGCTAACGCAGAGCGGAATCAGCTACCCGCCACCATCATCTTCTCGATCAGCACAGAACCGGTGCGGATGTTGCTGCGCAGCTCCAGATCACTGCCCACGGCAACGATTTGCTTGAACATGTCGCGCATGTTGCCGGCGATGGTCACTTCCTGAACCGGGAACTGGATCTCGCCATTCTCGACCCAGAAACCCGCAGCGCCACGGGAATAATCGCCGGTGACCATGTTCAGGCCGCTGCCCATCAACTCGGTGACCAGCAGCCCGCGCCCCATGCGGCGGATCAGCGCCGCCTGGTCTTCGGTGCCGTGGCTGACGAACAGGTTATGCACGCCACCCGCGTTCGCGGTGCTCGGCAGGCCCAGTTTGCGGCCCGAATAGGTGCTGAGGATGTAGGAAACCAGATCGCCATTTTCGACGAACGGCTTGGCGTAGGTCGCCAGGCCGTCGCCGTCGAACGCGGAACTGCCCATGGCGCCAACCAGATGCGGACGCTCGTCGATGGTCATCCACTCGGGGAACAGGCGCTGGCCGATCGCGCCTTCGAGGAACGAAGACTTGCGGTACAGGTTGCCGCCAGAGATCGCGCCCAGCAAACTGCCGAACAGACCGCCCGCCAGCTCGGCGGAGAACAGCACAGGCACTTCGCAGGTCGGCACCGGCCGCGCGCCCAGCCGGCTTGCGGCACGCTCGGCGGCTTTCTGGCCGATCAGCCGGGCGTCCATCAACAGCTCGCCACGGCGATTGACGTCATACCAGTAGTCGCGCTGCATCTGCCCTTCGCCTTCGGCGATCATCACGCAGCTCAGGCTGTGGCGGGTCGACGCGTAGCCGCCGATGAAACCGTGGCTGTTGCCATAAACGCGGCAGCCCTGATGCACGTTCAGCGTGGTGCCGTCGGCGTTCTTGATCCGGCTGTCGGCGTCGAAGGCGGCCGCTTCACAGACCAGCGCGCGTTCGATGGCCTGCTCGGGGGTGATGTCCCACGGGTGATAAAGGTCGAAATTCGGCTGGTCTTTGGCCATCAACGCAGCGTCGGCGAGCCCCGAGGCCTCGTCTTCCGACGTGTGCTTGGCGATGGCCAGCGCGGCGGCAACGGTCTCGCGAATGGCGTCGGGGCCGCTCGCGGAAGTGCTGGCTGAACCCTTGCGGTGGCCTACGTACAAGGTGATGCCGAAACCTTGATCGCGGTTGAATTCGACTGTCTCGACTTCGCGCTGGCGAACCGTGGTGGACAGGCCCTGCTCCAGCGACACGGCGACTTCGCACGCGGTCGCGCCCTGACGTTTGGCTTCAGCGACGATCTGCTCGACCTGCTGTTGCAATGCCGGCAAAGCCTGCGGGCCGACGCTTTCTGATGCACTCATGACGTTCTCCATCAAATTCTGATTTCAGCAGCCGGGCCGGACAACCGGGCCCTGACTGGTTATCATGGCGGCGTTTATTTGCGGACGGCCCCCATGGTTGATTCTTACGACGACTCCTTCGACGGAGAGAAAAGCAAAACCCAGGTCAAACGAGAGCTTCACGCTCTGGTGGAGCTGGGCGAACGCTTGACGACATTCAAGCCCGATGTGCTGGCCAAGCTGCCTCTGACCGACCCTCTGCGTCGGGCACTGGCCGATGCTCCCAAGCACACCGCGCACATTGCGCGCAAACGCCACATTCAATTCATCGGCAAGCTGATGCGCGATCAGGATCTGGATGAAATCCTGGTGCTGCTCGATCAGCTTGACGCCTCTACGCGCCAGTACAACGAGCGCTTTCACAATCTGGAACGCTGGCGTGATCGCCTGGTGACCGGTACCGACGACGTGCTTGAGCAGTTCGTCAGTGAGTACCCGGACGCCGACCGTCAGCAACTGCGCTCGCTGATCCGTCAGGCTCAGCATGAAGCTGCGCAGAACAAGGCCCCTACCGCGACCCGCAAAATTTTCAAATACATCCGCGAGCTAGACGAAAGCAAACGCGGACTGCGCTAAAAATGGCTGCGCCGTTTGAATCACTCAACCGGCGCAAGCCCCTCGATTATCAAGCCCCGCCTGTGCCGCCAACGGTGATCGCATCGATCTTCAGCGTTGGCTGACCGACGCCTACCGGAACCGATTGACCGTCCTTGCCGCAGGTGCCGACGCCGCTGTCCAGGGACAGATCGTTGCCGACCATCGACACACGGCTCATGCATTCCGGGCCGTTGCCAATCAGCGTCGCGCCTTTGACCGGCGCGGTGATTTTGCCGTCTTCGATCAGATAGGCCTCGCTGGTGGAGAACACGAACTTGCCGCTGGTGATGTCCACCTGCCCGCCGCCGAGGTTGGCGCAGTAGATGCCGCGCTTGACCGAGGCGATGATTTCCGCCGGATCGCTCTGGCCGCCCAGCATGTAGGTGTTGGTCATGCGCGGCATCGGCAGGTGTGCGTAGGACTCGCGACGGCCGTTGCCGGTGCGCGCGACGCCCATCAACCGTGCGTTGAGCTTGTCCTGCATGTAGCCCTTGAGCACGCCATTTTCGATCAGCGTGGTGCACTCGGTCGGGGTGCCCTCGTCATCGACGGTCAGGGAGCCACGGCGATCGGCCAGGGTGCCGTCATCGACGATGGTGCAGAGTTTCGACGCAACCATTTCGCCCATGCGGCCGCTGTAGGCCGAGCTGCCCTTGCGGTTGAAGTCGCCCTCAAGGCCGTGGCCGACGGCTTCGTGCAGCAATACGCCGGACCAGCCGGAGCCCAATACGACCGGCAAGGTGCCAGCCGGCGCCGGAATGGCTTCCAGATTGACCAGCGCCTGACGCAACGCTTCACGGGCATAGCCCATCGCACGGTCGTCGCTGAGGAAATAACGGTAATCGGTGCGTCCGCCGCCGCCGTGTCCGCCGCGCTCACGACGGCCGTTCTGCTCGACGATCACGCTGACGTTGAAACGCACCAGCGGACGTACGTCGGCGGCAAGACCGCCGTCAGTGGACGCCACAAGAATACGTTCCCAGACACCGGCCATGCTCACGGTGACTTGCTGAATACGCGGGTCCAGCGCACGGGTGGCGGCGTCGACGCGCTTGAGCAGTTCGACCTTCTCGGCGCGGGTCATGACTTCCAGAGGGTTGTCCGGCGCGTACAGCTGGGCGACGTCCTGGGTGGTGAACGCCTGAACACGGCCGTTCTGGCCCGCGCGGGAAAT
Organism: Pseudomonas sp. CFBP 8772; assembly: GCF_014841665.1. Lineage (NCBI taxonomy): Bacteria > Pseudomonadati > Pseudomonadota > Gammaproteobacteria > Pseudomonadales > Pseudomonadaceae > Pseudomonas > Pseudomonas sp. CFBP 8772. The sequence goes on from NZ_JACYUI010000004.1 coordinate 352,110, forward strand.
CGAGCGAGCGGCCCGGGCCGCCTGGGTCAGGGCTTCATGAGTAATGGCGTTGCTGTAGGCGAAGCCGGTTTTCTCGCCTGACTGCGCGCGTACGCCGACGCCCTGGTCCAGGTTGAAGCTGCCTTCTTTGACGATGCCGTCTTCCAGTGCCCAGGACTCGGAAATCTGCCCTTGAAAATACAGGTCGGCGGCGTCGATGCCTGGACCGGCCAGCTCGCCGAGCACCGATTGCAGGTTGTCTAAGCTCAGGCCGCCTGGTGCCAGAAGGTGTTCGCTGACAGAGGACAAGTGGCTCATATTCACTCCGGGGTATTGGCAGGTCGCACGGCGGCCTGCGAAAAAAATCGCCGGTGATTCGCTACCGGCATGCGCGCCCGTATGGACGCTTGTTCGACGCTGTCTCGTTCGGCCAGCAGCACGGCTTCACCCTGCGCCTGCTCGGCCAGCACGCGGCCCCATGGATCTATGATCGCCGCATGCCCAAATGTTTCTCTCGGCCCCGGATGAATGCCGCCTTGGGCCGCCGCCAGCACATAGCACTGGGTTTCGATGGCCCGGGCGCGCAGCAGAATGTCCCAGTGCGCCGCGCCGGTTACGGCGGTAAAGGCCGATGGCGCGGTGATCAATTCAGCCCCGGCTTCCCGCAGCGCGGTGTACAGCTCGGGAAAGCGCAGGTCGTAACACACCGAAAGCCCCAGCCGCCCGACCGGGGTGTCGGCCACCACCACGTTGTTGCCATGGGCGTAATCGTCGGATTCCCGGTAACGCCCTCGCGCATCGGCAACGTCGACATCGAACAAGTGCAGCTTGTCGTAACGCGCGACTTGCCGGCCCTGATCGTCAATCAGCAACGAACACGCCGTGACCTTGCCATCCGGCTGACCTTCCGGCGGCAGCGGCAATGTCCCGGCCACTATCCATAAGGTGAGGTCGCGGGCGGCAAGTTTCAACCATGGCAGGATCGGACCTTCGCCAAGGGCCTCGGCGCGGCCGATGGCAGCGATATCACGACGGCCCATGGCAGCGAAGTTTTCCGGAAGCACCGCCAGTTTGGCGCCCGATGCAGCGGCCTGTTCCAGCAGCCGGCGCGCCTGAGCCAGATTGCCGAGCACATCGCTCTGGCTGACCATCTGAATGACTGCGAAGGACATACACGCTCCCCGATCGATAGAACTGCACTCTACTCCAGGCGCCGACGATTGGGCTCGTCCGAAAGCCCCAATTCGACAGCCAACCTTAGTGGGACCGGCTTTAGCCGGGAAGGCGTCAGGTGTTACACCGCAGAGTTTGGCCAACGGAGACAGATTAATTTACGGTGAAGCGCTGTAAATAAATCAGTCCCCTCTCCCCTGAGTCCCCTCTCCCCTGGTCCCGGCTGAAGCCGGTCCTACAGACCGCGCGAAGTCTGTAGGACCGGCTTTAGCCGGGAAGGCGTCGGGCGTCACGCTGCATAGGTCTGCGTCGTGCCGAGGGAGTGATCACTGCGGTTTCTCGAACGGTTTGTCGAAGGTGATCTTCGGTTCTTTCCAGGGACCTTCGACCTTGTACTGCACGCTGGCGAAGCGCGATACGCGATCGCCCAGCAGCTTGTCGACGAGGAATAACGCGCCGCCAATCGCCGGTGCGCCCACGATCAACGCGGCAATCGGCAAATTATTGGTCACCGGCAGGGTCACCAGCAGCTTGGCGTTGACGCGGTCGCGGACCATGTCCAGCGTGCCGTCGAGTTCCAGATTGGTGGACGGGCCGGTCATGGTGATCGGGTCGCGGGTGACGTATACGCCATCGCTCGCCACCAGGAGCCCTTTGACCTTGTCGTAACTCAGGCCCTTGCCCAGCAGGTCGGAGAAGTCCAGACGCAGACGCCGGCCAATGGAATTGAAGTTGAGCAGGCCGAACACCCGCAACGCCTGCGCACCGCCCTCGACCTCAACGAACTGGCCGTTCTTGAGCGTCGCATCCAGGCTGCCGGAATAGCGCTTCAAACCCACCCAGGCGGGCGAGCCCGGCCAGCGACCGTCAGCGTTCAGCTCGAACTCCTGACTGGTGACCGTAGGCGCGAAACCCCAGGCCTTGAGCACATCTGCGAGATTCTTGCCGCTCACCTGGCCCTTGAACCAACTGCTGGTCGTCCCCGGTGTACCTTCCCAACCGCCATTACCCAGCAGCGCAATGCCTTTGAGGCCCAGATTCATGTCGGACATCTGGATACCGTTCGGCGTCGGGCGGATCTTGAGCGACCACGCCCCCATCAATTGATCGCCCTGAAACAGCTGAGTGATCTTGATGTTCAGCGCGGGAATATTGCGCGGGTCCACGTCCGCCAACGGGTCAGGCGCGTTTTCAACGACTGCCGCGTTGGGGTCCGGTGCAGGCAAGCGTACATACAGCAGACTGATGTCGATCGGCGCGGCTTTGCTGTCCGGCAACGTCGCAGTGCCTTTTACCTTCGAGCTGTCCAGCGACAGCGCCCATGCGGCACTGCTGCGCTGGAGCTGAACGCCCACCTGCTCCAGCGTCGTGCCCATCGCGGTCAGCTTGCCGATCTGCAAATCGACGCTGTTGAGTAATTGCTTGGCGCTACCCCCCGGGTCATTGCCGGCATACCGCTCAGCCATGGCTTGCCAGGGCGCGATGTCCAGTTCCGACAACGAACCGCGAACGCGCAATCCCTTGGCGTCCGGCACGATCGCCCCGCCTTCGCCGAGGAAGAGTTCGCCACGGCCGTCGCCGAATTTGCCCGGCGGCGACGCAAACGCGAGATTGGCGATATTGCCGTAGCCGACGTCGATGCGCCGCTCCGGGCCTTGCAGGTTCATGCGCAAATCGGTGTCGCGCGCATCATCTGCGGTTTTGCCGAAGGGCGGCGGCAAATCGACCGCCAACCCTTTCAGATTCGAGTTGATCTGCAGCTGACTGGCGTTGCCGCTCAATGTCAGTTGCAACTGGTAGGGCAGATCGCCTGAGATCGGCAACGGCTGCGTCACGCCCAGCCAATCGGTCAGGCGCTTGCTGGCGATCTGGCTGCTGGCGGTAATACGGGTCACCGGTGCTCCCGGTTTGCCTTCGGCGAAAATCTCGGCGTTCACCGGCTTGTCGAAGGCGACGGCCTTGATGTTCTTGCCGCTCAGGCCCTTGGTGTAGTCGAAACGGAAATCGCCGCGCAGTTGCGTCAGCTCCAGCACCGGATCGGCGAGCTTGAGACGCGAATTGTCGGTACTGAAATCGACGACGACTTTGGGCTCTTGGCCCTTCACCAGCGGTATATCCAGGTTGATATGCCCCTGCAGCGGCCCTTCTGCCTGCCAGCCCGCAAAGGTCTGCCCGGTGCCGATTGGCGCTTCCTGGAGAATCTTCATGCCGTCCTGGAGGCTGCCTTTCAGATCCCCGTCCACCAGCAGATGGCTGGACTGGCCCGCCGGAACATGCGGAATGTCCACCGCGACATTGCTGACCTGGGTGTTCAGCAACTGCCCCTTGTTGGCCCGAATGCGCACGCCACTGTTTTCGACGAAGACGTCACCGTCAACATTGTTCAGCTGCGGCCATCCCGGCTGGAACGCCAGGCTCGCGTTGCGCACCTTGAAAAACAGGCTGATAACCCGCGCCACGTCAGGCGCATCTTTGCTGATCGAGCCCTGATACTGGAAGAAACCCTGATCGACGTTGCCACCCAGAATCGCGGTGCGCAGCCACTGATCAAGGGACGGGCTGAGCACGGCAGGCAGGTATTTGGAGGTGTAGCGCCCGTCGCCGTCGATCAGCCCGACGCGCAGGTCCATGTAGTCTTCCTGGCTGTGATCGAAGTGCAGGCGAATCAGGAAGTCGCTGGCAATATTGCCCTCCTCCCCCTGAACCTTGATGTACGGCGCAATCAGCGTGAAGCCCTGATCGTCCAGCGACCAGGTCAGCTTTGCATTGGCGTGACGGTACTTCCATTCGTTACGGAAAATCGGGTCTAGGTGCAGCATGAAATCATCGGTGTCGAGGCGCAGTTCGCCCTGACCCAGATCACCGCTGATCGCGCCGCTGACGTTCCCCGCCGCCGGCGCGCCGTGGTAGGCGTCGAAACCGACCTTGTCCAGATTGGCGGCGAAGCTCACTCGTTTTGGCGGCTCGGCCTGCGGTCGGTAATCAACCAGCACGTTGCGCAGGCCCCCGGTGACTTTCAGGCGGTCGACCGCCACCATCACCTTGTCAGGCAACGGCGCCAGTGAGTCGAGCAGCGGCGTGATCGGCGTCAGATCAAGCCGGTCGGCCTGCACGTGCCACAGCTCTTCGGCATCGGCCGTCGCAGCAGTCTGCTGCAGATCAACGCGGCTTTCCCAGCGCTTGCTGTTCAGGTCCATCGCCAGCGAGTCGAGCGTCGCGCTGAAGCCTTTTTCGTCGCGCACAAACCAGGCGTTAAGGGCCAGATTGTCAATGCGTGCAGGCTTGCGGTCGGCGTACGAGCCTTTGAACTGCGGCGCATTCAAGCGGGCGACGGCGCTTTGCAGATTGCCCTTGCCCCAGTTCAGCCACAACTCGCCGCCGGCCTTGAGCTTCTGAATTTTCCAGTCGCGGGTCAGGCTCTTCGGCAACCACTGCGACCACTCGCTTTGCGGCAAGCTCAGGTAGGCCTGGGCCTCGCCGTCGCGCCATTCATGGGCGCGCACCGTGGAGCGCACGTTCAACGACAATGGCTGGCCGTCGGGCAGGTTCAGGCGCGCGTCGAGGCGCTGATGCAGACTGCCGGTCTTCAGCGTCAGGCTCACATAGGTCAGCGTCAGGGGCGAATGATCATAGGGCTGCAAGGTGATCTGGCTGTCGAATAGCGACAGGTGCGAGACCATCTGCATCTGATTGAGGATTTGCTCGGGATCGGTCACCTGATCGGGCTGTACGGGCAGGCCCTGCAGTGCCCAGTGGCCGTTCTGGTCTTCTTTCAGACCAATCTGCAGGCCGTCCAGCTCAAGGCGTTCGAGACGCACTTCGCGGGTACGCAGGCTGGCGAGCAGGTCGGGCATGGCGCGCACGTGATCGAGCCGAACGGCGTTGCCGCCCTCGCCGATCATCACATCACGCGCAACAAAGATGGGGGCGAAGCCGCTCCAGCTGCCTTCCAGCCGACCGATGCTCACCGGCATGCCCAGCGCCGCCTGCGCCTTGGCTTCCACGTCGGCGCGGTATTCGGCCACCATCGGCACCAACTGACGGCCGACGCTCACGTACAGCGCGACCAGCACCACGAAAAGGGCGCACAGACTCAGCCCCCAACGGGTCAGCACAGCCAGAAACCGCGTCAGACGTTCCATGTCGCTGCGCCTCCGCAAAAACCGCCTGCACATGGCGTCAGGCCCAATCGTGCAGGTGCGGGTACGTCCAGGTTGTGCTCAATCGCCACGCGTTGTTCTCTTTGGACGGCATCCGTTCCGTCTGCCTCAAGGGCACTGTTTTCTGTTTTCAACTGCACCGCCACTGGGCAGCGCGGCGCATCACGCACTTTCAGAGCAGCACGACGTCATATTGTTCCTGGGAGTACATGGTCTCGACCTGGAAGCGAATGGTCCTGCCAATGAACACTTCCAGCTCGGCCACGTTGCCGGATTCTTCGTCGAGCAGCCGGTCGACCACTTTCTGATTGGCCAGCACGCGGTAGCCCACCGCCTGATAAGCCCGGGCTTCGCGCAAAATCTCGCGGAATATCTCGTAGCAGATGGTTTCCGGAGTCTTCAGCTTGCCACGGCCCTGGCAACTGCTGCACGGCTCGCAGAGCACTTGCTCCAGGCTTTCCCGGGTGCGCTTGCGGGTCATCTGCACCAGCCCCAGCTCGGTGATGCCGATGATGTTGGTTTTGGCGTGATCGCGCTCGAGCTGTTTTTCCAGGGTCCGCAGCACCTGGCGCTGATGCTCGGCGTCTTCCATGTCGATGAAATCAATGATGATGATGCCGCCGATGTTGCGCAGCCGCAGCTGTCGGGCAATGGCGGTCGCCGCTTCAAGATTGGTCTTGAAGATGGTCTCTTCGAGGTTGCGATGACCGACAAACGCACCGGTGTTCACGTCGATGGTGGTCATGGCTTCGGCGGGATCGATGACCAGATAGCCGCCGGACTTGAGCGGCACCTTGCGGTCCAGCGCCCGCTGAATTTCATCCTCGACGCCATACAGGTCGAAAATCGGCCGCTCGCCGGGGTAATGCTCAAGGCGATCGGCAATTTCCGGCATCAGCTCAGCGACAAACTGGGTGGTCTTCTGGAAGGTCTCGCGGGAGTCGATGCGAATCTTCTCGGTGCGCGGGCTGACCAGGTCGCGCAACGTGCGCAGCGCCAGGCCCAGGTCTTCGTAGATCACGCTGGCCGGGCTGATGGTTTTGATCTGCTCGCCAATCTGGTCCCACAGCCTGCGCAGGTAGCGGATGTCCATCATGATCTCGTCGGCGCCCGCACCTTCGGCCGCCGTGCGCAGGATGAAACCGCCCTTCTCCTTGATCCCTTCCTTGGCGACGCAATCGCTGACCACTTGTTTCAGGCGCTCGCGCTCGGCTTCGTCCTCGATTTTCAGGGAAATGCCGACGTGGGCGGTGCGCGGCATGTACACGAGGTAGCGCGACGGGATCGACAGTTGCGTCGTCAACCGCGCGCCTTTGCTGCCGATCGGGTCCTTGGTGACCTGAACCACCAGGCTCTGTCCGTCGTGGACCAGCGAACTGATGGTCTCCACGGCCGGGCCTTCGCGCATGGAGATTTCAGATGCGTGAATGAACGCCGCGCGGTCAAGCCCGATGTCGATGAACGCCGCCTGCATGCCAGGCAGCACGCGCACGACTTTGCCCTTGTAGATATTGCCCACGATCCCGCGACGCTGGGTGCGTTCAACGTGCACCTCTTGCAACACCCCGTTCTCAACGACGGCCACGCGCGATTCCATCGGCGTGATGTTGATCAGAATCTCTTCACTCATGACTTGTCACCTTCCGGGCGTTGCCAACAGGGTATGCCGAAACGCTGGAGGATTTCTGCGGTTTCGCACAAGGGCAAGCCGACCACGGCGGAATAACTGCCACTGAGGTTTTCCACGAACACCGCGCCCAGCCCCTGGATACCGTAGCCGCCGGCCTTGTCGCAGGGCTCGCCGCTGGCCCAGTAGCGGCGGGCCTCGTCTTCCGGGATCGCGCGGAAGCGGACACGGCTGGTAACGGTTCGGGTTTCGCAGCGTTCTTCGTGCACCACGGCAATGGCGGTCAGGACTTCGTGTTCCCGGTTCGACAGTGCGGCAAGCATCGCCAGCGCCTCGGCTTCGTCCGCCGGTTTGCCCAGGATGCGGCCGTCGAGGACCACGGCGGTGTCGGCGCCCAGTACGCAGGCGGTCGGGTAGGCGGGATCGTTGGCGAGCTGCAGCAGTCCGGCGTCCGCCTTGCCACGGGCCAGCCGCAGGACGTACGCGGCAGGGGTTTCGTTGGCCAGAGGGGTTTCGTCGATGTCGGCGCTGAGGGTCGTGAACGGCACGCCGATCTGGGTGAGCAGCTCACGACGGCGCGGGGAGCCGGAGGCAAGAAGAAGGTGGGGCATGGGACGTCTCCGTGTCGTTGATCACAAGCGTAGCCTTGGTGCACACCGCTGAAGGGAGGGTGCTCGCGCCGGCCTCTTCCCTTGTAGGACCGGCTTCAGCCGGGAAAGCGCCGGGTGTAACGCCGCAACATTCATCTGCCGGGGACAGATTAATTTACGGTGAAGCGCTTTAAATAAATCAGTCCCCTTTCCGTTCCCCCTTTCCGTTCCTTCATCCTGTAGGACCGGCTTTAGCCGGGAAAGCGCCGGGGTCACACCGCAGAACTGATGGCGCCAATACCGGCCTCTTCCCGGCTGAAGCCGGTCCTACTGATACACCGCGTTCAAACTGTAGGACCGGCTTTAGCCGGGAAAGCGTCGGGTGTCACGCCGCAGAATTGGGGTGCTCACACTGGCCTCTTCCCGGCTGAAGCCGGTCCTACAAAAACTGGCAGATGCCGTTCCCAATTACTTAGTTGATCTTCATACGCAGGCGTAACCCCCGCAGTCCGTAGCTGACCCATGGCCAGAGCAATGCGCTGACCAGTGCCGGCAAGACCAGCGCCAGGGTCGGCTGACGGTTGCCGGTCAGGGCGCTGAGCCACAGCTGCACCAGCTGCGCGAGGCCGAAAATCACCAGGATCACCAGGCACTGCTGCCACATCGGGAACATGCGCAAGCGCTGCTGCAGCGACAGCACGAGAAAGGTAATCAACGTGAGGATCAACGCGTTCTGCCCCAGCAACGTGCCGTACAGCACATCCTCGGCCAGCCCCAGCATCCACGCCGTGACCATGCCGATCTTGTGCGGCAACGCCAATGCCCAGAAGGCCAGCAGCAAGGCCAGCCACAGCGGGCGAAATATTTCCATGAACTGCGGCAGCGGCGAAACGCTGAGCAGCAGGCCGATGGCGAAGGTCAGCCAGACCACCCAGCCGTTTCGTGCGGGAGCGTGACGCGCCATTATTCTTCCCTCTCGCGTGGAGCGGCCGGGGTCGCAGCAGGCGTCGCCGGTCGGGTGGCGGCAGGTTTCGCCGCAGGTTTGGCGGGCGGCTTGCTGGTCGCGGGCTTGGCAGGCGTGGTCGCCGCCGGTGCAGTGGTCGCCGGAGCAGACGCGCTGTTGGCATTGGCCGGCGTCGACGAAGCACTGTGTCCGGCAGGCTTGGGCACGGTGGCCGGAACGACCGCCTTGTTCGGCGTGGCAGCAGGGGCGGCACCCGGCACAGTGGCCGAGGGCACCGCCGCCGGGTCGGCCGTCTGACGATCAAGGGATTCCTGCTGCTGCGCGGCGTCGGCAGCGCGCTCTTCAGGGGAACGGCCGTCCGAGAACACCAGCAACAGATAACGGCTGCGATTCAGTGCGGCGGTGGGCACCGCCCGGACAATGGCGAAAGGCTGGCCGGAGTCGTGGATCACCTCTTTGACCGTCGCCACCGGATAACCCGCCGGGAAGCGCTGACCGAGGCCGGAACTCACCAGCAGGTCGCCTTCCTTGATGTCGGCGGTGTCCGCCACATGGCGCAGCTCAAGACGTTCAGGATTGCCGGTGCCGCTGGCAATCGCGCGCAGGCCGTTACGGTTCACCTGCACCGGGATGCTGTGGGTGGTGTCGGTCAGCAGCAGTACACGGGACGTGTAGGGCATCAACTCGACCACCTGCCCCATCAGGCCGCGCGCATCAAGCACTGGCTGGCCGAGGACTACGCCGTCGCGCTCACCCTTGTTGATGATGATCCGGTGGGTGAACGGGTTGGGGTCCATGCCGATCAGCTCGGCGACTTCGACTTTCTCGTTGACCAGCGCCGACGAATTCAGCAACTCGCGCAGGCGCACGTTCTGCTCGGTCAGCGCCGCCAGCTTTTGCAGGCGGCCCTGCAGCAGCAGGTTCTCGGTCTTGAGTTTTTCGTTTTCGGCGGCGAGCTCGGTGCGGCTGCCAAACTGGCTGGCAACGCCCTGGTACAGACGCTCGGGCAGATCGGCAATCCAGTAAGACTGCATCAGCACCAGTGACATCTGACTGCGGACAGGTTTGAGCAGGGTGAAACGCGCGTCCACGACCATGATGGCCACAGACAGCACGACCAGCACCAGAAGACGGACGCCCAGAGACGGACCCTTGGAAAAAAGCGGTTTAATGGGCCGCTCCTTCCAGAGATGCGCGCAGAGGTGCGTGAGTGTGGCTGTGCTTATTCATGCGACATGAAACCGGCCTGATGCGGATTGATGGAAATGCAGGGCGTCAGACTTGCAACATCGCTGCGCGACGTCAACAGGTCGGACACGAACAGGCAGCACGGTGAGGTGCTGCCCGTTAAGCGCAACATGCTGCGTACCGGCGACTTATTCGCTGGAGAGCAGGTCCATGGTGTGCTTGTCCATCATTTCCAGCGCACGACCACCGCCACGCGCAACGCAGGTCAGCGGGTCTTCGGCCACGATCACCGGCAGACCGGTTTCCTGGGCCAGCAGCTTGTCGAGGTCACGCAGCAACGCGCCACCACCGGTCAGCACCAGACCGCGCTCGGCGATGTCCGAAGCCAGCTCTGGCGGAGACTGTTCCAGAGCGCTCTTCACGGCCTGAACGATGGTTGCCAGGGATTCCTGCAACGCTTCCAGCACTTCGTTGGAGTTCAGGGTGAAGGCACGTGGCACGCCTTCAGCCAGGTTGCGACCGCGTACGTCGACTTCACGCACTTCGCCGCCCGGGTAGGCCGTGCCGATTTCCTGCTTGATGCGCTCGGCGGTGGATTCGCCGATCAGGCTGCCGTAGTTGCGACGCACGTAAGTGATGATCGCTTCGTCGAAACGGTCGCCACCCACACGGACGGACTCGGCATACACCACGCCGTTCAGGGAGATCAGCGCAATTTCGGTGGTGCCGCCACCGATGTCGACAACCATCGAGCCGCGGGCCTCTTCAACCGGCAGGCCGGCACCGATGGCCGCCGCCATTGGCTCTTCGATCAGGAATACTTCACGTGCACCGGCGCCCAGAGCGGATTCGCGGATGGCGCGACGCTCGACCTGGGTGGATTTGCAAGGAACGCAGATCAGCACACGAGGGCTTGGCTGCAGGAAGCTGTTCTCGTGAACCTTGTTGATGAAGTACTGAAGCATTTTTTCGCAGACGCTGAAGTCGGCGATGACGCCGTCTTTCATCGGGCGAATGGCGGCAATGTTGCCCGGGGTACGGCCCAGCATCCGCTTGGCTTCCATCCCGACAGCAACAACGCTCTTCTGATTTCCGTGGGTCCGAATGGCCACAACTGATGGTTCATTCAGCACAATGCCGCGCTCACGCACGTAAATAAGGGTGTTGGCAGTGCCCAGGTCGATGGAAAGATCGCTGGAAAACATGCCACGCAGTTTCTTGAACATGGGGAAAGGACCCTAGGCAACGCGTGGGTAAAAAAGTGCGGCAAACTCTAACAACGACAGGGATTTTGGGCAAGGAGCCAATATGTTAAATTGGCTGTTTTTCCGAGCACTACCCTGGAAGATCGCGGCCTTATGACCGTTTAAAGGGCGTAGTGTTCCGCAATCTGACGTACGGCTCACCCCGTGCGCATTCCACTGGAGAACCCCATGGCGCTTGATCGCTCCGACGTGGAAAAAATCGCTCATCTGGCCCGACTGGGCCTCAATGACGCCGATATCCCGCGTACTACTGAAGCACTTAACAGCATTCTCGGGCTGATTGACCAGATGCAGGCGGTCGATACCACCGGCATCGAGCCCCTCGCGCACCCCCTTGAAGCCTCGCAACGCCTGCGTGTAGACGCCGTTACCGAGATCAATCATCGCGATACCTATCAAGCCATCGCACCAGCGGTCCAAGACGGCCTTTATCTGGTTCCGAAAGTCCTCGACTAAGGGAATGTGCCTGCAATGCATCAAATGACTCTGGCAGAGATCGCTCGCGGACTCGCCGATAAAAAGTTTTCTTCCGAAGAATTGACCCGCACTCTGCTGGCGCGCATCGCCCAGCTGGATCCGCAGCTCAACAGCTTCATTACCGTCACCGAAGACCTGGCGATCACCCAGGCTCAGGCTGCCGATGCCCGTCGCGCGGCAGGTGAAACCGGCGCGCTGCTGGGGGCTCCCCTGGCGCACAAGGACCTCTTCTGCACCAAGGGCATTCGCACCAGCTGCGCGTCGAAGATGCTCGACAACTTCAAGGCGCCCTACGACGCCACCGTGGTTGCCAGGCTCGCCGCCGCCGGCACCGTGACCCTGGGCAAGACCAACATGGACGAATTCGCCATGGGGTCGGCTAACGAATCCAGCCACTACGGCGCGGTGAAAAACCCGTGGAATCTGGATCACGTCCCGGGCGGCTCCTCTGGCGGTTCGGCAGCCGCAGTTGCCGCGCGTCTGCTGCCAGGCGCCACCGGCACCGACACCGGCGGCTCCATTCGCCAGCCTGCTGCACTGACCAACCTGACCGGCCTGAAGCCGACTTACGGTCGCGTGTCGCGCTGGGGCATGATCGCCTACGCTTCCAGTCTCGATCAGGCCGGCCCGATGGCGCGCACCGCTGAAGACTGCGCGCTGCTGCTGCAAGGCATGGCCGGCTTCGACGTCAACGACTCCACCAGCATCGACGAGCCCGTCCCGGATTACAGCGCAGGCCTGAATGCCTCGCTGCAAGGCCTGCGCATTGGCGTGCCGAAGGAGTACTTCAGCGCAGGTCTCGACCCGCGCATCGCCGATCTGGTCATGGCCAGCGTCGAAGCGCTGAACAAGCTCGGCGCAGTGGTCAAGGAAATCAGCCTGCCGAACCTGCAACACGCGATTCCGGCTTACTACGTAATCGCGCCGGCCGAGGCCTCTTCCAACCTGTCGCGTTTCGACGGCGTACGCTTCGGCTATCGCTGCGAAGACCCGAAAGACCTCACCGATCTGTACAAGCGCTCCCGTGGCGAAGGCTTCGGCCCTGAAGTGCAGCGCCGGATCATGGTCGGTGCCTACGCGCTGTCGGCCGGTTACTACGACGCTTACTACCTGCAGGCGCAGAAGATTCGCCGCCTGATCAAGAACGACTTCATGAACGCGTTTGCCGAAGTCGACGTGATCCTCGGCCCGACCACGCCGAACCCGGCCTGGAAAATCGGCGCCAAGAATGCCGACCCGATCGCTGAGTACCTGGAAGACTTCTACACCATCACCGCCAACCTCGCGGGCCTGCCCGGCCTGTCGATGCCTGCCGGTTTCGCCGACGGCCTGCCGGTGGGCGTGCAATTGCTGGCGCCGTATTTCCAGGAAGGCCGCTTGCTGAACGTTGCCCATCAATATCAGCAAGTAACCGATTGGCACACCCGCTCGCCAGCTGGCTTCTAAGGAGAAAACACATGCAATGGGAAGTCGTCATCGGGCTGGAGATTCACACCCAGCTCACCACCCAATCGAAGATTTTCTCCGGTAGCGCCACCACGTTCGGGTCCGAGCCGAACACGCAGGCCAGCCTCGTCGATCTGGGCATGCCCGGCACGTTGCCGGTGCTGAACAAGGAAGCCGTGCAGATGGCGGTCAAGTTCGGCCTGGCCATCGACGCCGAGATCGGTCAGCACAACGTGTTCGCCCGCAAGAACTACTTCTACCCGGACCTGCCGAAGGGCTATCAGATCAGCCAGATGGAATTGCCGATCGTTGGTAAAGGCCATCTGGATATCACCCTGGAAGACGGCACCATCAAGCGCATCGGCGTGACCCGCGCCCACCTTGAAGAAGATGCCGGCAAGAGCCTGCACGAAGACTACAGCGGCATGACCGGCATCGACCTGAACCGCGCCGGTACGCCGTTGCTGGAGATCGTTTCCGAGCCGGACATGCGTTCGGCCAAAGAAGCGGTTGCCTACGTCAAGGCGATGCACGCGCTGGTTCGCTACCTTGGCATCTGCGACGGCAACATGGCCGAAGGCTCGCTACGCTGCGACTGCAACGTATCGATTCGACCAAAAGGCCAGGTTGAGTACGGGACGCGCTGCGAGATCAAGAACGTCAACTCGTTCCGCTTCATCGAGAAGGCGATCAACAGCGAGATCCAGCGCCAGATCGACCTGATCGAAGACGGCGGCAAGGTCATTCAGCAGACCCGCCTGTACGACCCGAACACCAACGAAACCCGCGCCATGCGCAGCAAAGAGGAAGCCAACGACTACCGTTACTTCCCCGATCCCGACCTGTTGCCGGTGATCATCGAAGACGCGTTCCTGGAGCAGACCCGCGCGACCCTGCCGGAACTGCCGCCGCAGAAACGCGAGCGTTTCCAGTCGCAGTTCGGCTTGTCGCTGTACGACGCCAGCGTGTTGGCTTCGAGCCGCGAACAGGCAGACTTCTTCGAGAAGGTGGTGAGCATTTCCGGAGACGCAAAGCTTGCGGCCAACTGGGTGATGGTCGAGTTGGGTTCGTTGCTGAACAAGCAAGGCGTCGAGATCGACGAGTCGCCGGTCAGCGCTGAACAGTTGGGCGGCATGCTGCTGCGAATCAAGGACAACACCATTTCCGGCAAGATCGCCAAGATGGTGTTTGAAGGCATGGCTAATGGCGAAGGCAGCGCCGACGAGATCATCGATCAGCGCGGCCTGAAGCAAGTCACCGACAGCGGCGCCATCGAGTCGATGCTGGACGACGTCCTGGCTGCCAACGCCGAACAGGTCGAGCAATACCGCGCGGCCGATGAGGCCAAACGCGGCAAGATGTTCGGCTTCTTCGTCGGGCAAGCGATGAAGGCATCCAAAGGCAAGGCCAACCCGGGCCAGGTCAACGAACTGCTGAAGCGCAAGCTGGAAGGCTGAGTGCGTTCACGCTAGCGGTTGTTCCCGCGCCTGGCGCGGGAACGATCAACACTTTCTGTAGAGACCCTGCCCCATGCGGCGAATCCTCGGCGCTTGCGCCCTGCTCTCTCTGCTGGCCGGCTGCGCCAGTGACGGCATCATCGACCCGCACGGCTACAACGCCACCGGCGGCGCCTCGTATTACGGCTCGCAACATCAAGGTCAGCGCACCGCCAGCGGTGAACGCTTCGACGCCAATTCACTGACCGCCGCGCACCGGCAATTGCCGTTCGGCACGCGCGTGCAAGTCACCAATCTGGACAACGACCGCAGGGTCATCGTCCGCATCAACGACCGCGGCCCGCACACCCGGGGGCGGCTGATCGATGTGTCACGTGCAGCCGCCGCGCAATTGGGTATGCTGCGCAGCGGAACCGCCCAAGTGCGGGTACAAGCCCTCGACGACTGACTGGTGCCCTGAATTCTTGCCCTAACGAATCTGCCCCTGCCCACGCTGATCGAGCTGGCCTGCGGCCTGCTGTTGATGATCATCGGCGCACAACTGTCGGTGCGCGCCGCTGTGGCCCTGGCCGCCCTGCTCAAAACCCGCCCGCTGTTCCTCGGCCTGACCGTCGTGGCGCTGGGCAGCAGTGCCCCGCAACTCGCGGTCGGGCTGCAAGCGGCGTTCACTGACAGCACCGACATTGCGGTCGGCAGCGTCATTGGCAGCAATATTTTCAACGTGCTGGTCACGCTCGGGCTGTCCGCCCTGATCATCCCGCTGCGCGTGGCCCGACAACTGGTGCGCGTCGATTTGCCATTGATGATTGCGGCCACCGCCCTGGTCGCAGCGCTGGCGTGGAATGGCGAGCTGAGCGCGCTGGATGGCGTCGTGCTGTTGATGGGCATGGCGGCGTATCTGTTCGTCGTGGTCCGTCAGTTCGCTCACGGCGCGCGGCATGTGGCGAGAACGGACCTTGAGCCGCGGCGGCGGATCTGGCCATTACTCGGCCGACTGGCGCTGATGGCCTGCGGCCTGGCGCTGCTGACGTTCGGCAGTCACCTTCTCGTCGGCGCGGCGGTTTCGGTAGCCCTGGATCTGGGCCTGTCGGAGCGGGTCATCGGCCTGACCGTGATTGCGGTTGCGACCTCGCTGCCGGCGTTGATGACCTCGCTGGTCGCGGCATTGCGCGGCGAGCGGGATATCGCGGTGGGCAACATCATCGGCAGCAACCTGTTCAACCTGCTGGGCGTGCTCGGCATCACGGCGTTGATCTCCACCGGGCCGTTGTCGATCTCGCCCAATGCGCTGGATTTTGATTTGCCGGTGATGCTGGGCGTCGCGGCGCTGTGCGTCCCGCTGTTCTATTCGGGGTATCGGATCACCCGGCTGGAGGGGCTGTTGTTGCTCGGGCTTTACGCGGTGTACGGGCTGCACATCGTGTCGTTTACCACGGGCATGCCCCTGGCCGAGCGGCTGGAGCGTTTGATGATTCACTACGCGCTGCCGGTGATTGCGCTGTGTATCGTCGTGGGAACGGTGCGGGCGTGGCGGCGTCAGCATTGATGGGCAACAGGCCTACTAAGACTAAATCCACCCGCCCCACTGCAGAATGAATATCCCGACGTTGGTCGTGACCGCTGCTGCCAGGGTGGTCATGACGATGATCGACGCGGCCAGCTCGTGGTTGCCGTTGGCCGCGCGGACCATGACGAAACTGGCGGATGCCGTCGGGGCGCCGAAGTACAGAAACAGAATCCCCAGTTCCGCATGTCGAAAGCCCAGCAGCCACGCGCCCAGCGTGCAGATCAGCGGCAGCCAGACCATCTTCATCAGGCTCGCGCTGATCGCCAAGGTGCCGCTCTCTCGCAACGACTTCAAAGACAGCGTGCCACCGATGCACATCAGCGCCAGCGGCAGGGTCATCTGCGCCAGGTAGCTGCCGGAGGTATCGAGCCATTTGGGGAGCGGGATCTGGAAGTAGGCGAACGGCGCCGCGACGACAATGCTGATGATCAGCGGATTGGCCATGACGCTTTTGGTGATGCTCCACGGGTCGGACTTGATCACCGGGCTGTAGACCGCCAGCACGACGGTGGACAGGGTGTTGTAGAAAAGAATGACCAGCGCCGCGAGGATCGCACCGAGGGAAATGCCGTAGTCGCCATACATGCTCGCGGCCAGGGCGAGGCCGATCACGCCGTTGTTGCCGCGAAACGCCCCTTGGGTGTAAGTCCCACGCTCGGCGAACGGCACGCGGTAAATGGCCCACCCCCACGACAACGCGAAACCCGCCAGCGTGGCGACGATGAAGTAGATCAGCACGCCCGGCTGAAACGCCGCGTGGAGGTCAGCGTGAATGATCCCCAGAAACAGCAGCGCCGGCATGGTGCAGTTGAACACCAGCGACGAGGCGGTGTGGATAAAGCTGTCGTTGATCCAGCCCACGCGCTTGAGCAACACGCCGAGAAACAGCATCGCGAAGACCGGCGCGGTGATGTTCAGGGTTTCCAGAAAGATTGCCAGCATGCACGCCAACCCTGAGCCGTCGTTAGGTGCCTAATGATAGGCCAGCGGCGCGGGAAGTGTTACCGGCAATTACCTGGTTATCGTACGACTGATCAATAAGCCGGACCGCGTTGCCTGTCGGGGCGTCAGGCCTGGCTGGCAGGTTGCAGCCTCTTCTCAAACACCGAAACCCCGTCCAGATCCCGCAGTGTCACGGTCATTTCCCCGCTTTGGCCGTCAATGTTCACCTCACCAAAAAACTGGAAGCCGGCGAAGGGTGAAGTGTTCTGCGCTGGCGGAGCCTTCTGGAATACCAACTCGGGCCCGAAGGTCTTGTCCAGGGTATTAGGCCCGTAACTGCCCGCATTCAAAGGCCCGGCCACAAACTCCCAGAACGGGTCGAAATCCTGAAACACCGCCTGATCGGGGTGGTAGTGGTGCGCCGCGCAGTAATGCACATCAGCCGTCAACCAGACGGTGTCGCGGACCTTCTGCTGGCGCAGGAAGCCCAGCAGTTCGGCAACTTCTTGTTCGCGGCCTTTCGGCGCGCCGTCGTCGCCGTTGGCGATGGCCTCCCAATGCATCACGCCGGGGCTGATCTCGCCGTCGGGCACGCCCAGGCCGATGGGCATGTCAGCGGCAATGACTTTCCACTGAGCCCCAGAGGCTTGAAGTTCGCGCTTGAGCCAATCCAGTTGCTCGCGGCCCAGAAAGGCAGTGGTCGGCCCGGGCTTGTCGGCCAGATTGGCGTCGTTGCCGTCGCGATAGCTGCGCATGTCGAGCACGAACACGTCCAGCATCGGGCCGTAAGCAATCTTGCGATAGACCCGCCCGCCGTTGTCGGCGCTCTGCAGGCGCATCGGCGCATATTCGAGGAACGCCTGTCGCCCGCGCGCCGCCAACAGCTGGATGTCCTTGACCTTGTAGCGGTCGTCGAGCTGCTTGCTCGGTGACCAGTTGTTGGTCACTTCGTGGTCGTCCCACTGCCAGATCTGCGGGACCTCGGCGTTGAAGCGCCGCAGGTTTTCGTCCATCAGGTTGTAGCGGTAGGCGCCGCGGTATTCGTCGAGGGTTTCGGCGACCTTGCTCTTCTCTTCCGTGGTGATGTTGCGCCAGACACGCCCACCCTCGGTGACCACCTCGGCAGGCACCGGGCCGTCGGCGTAAATGGTATCGCCGCTGTGGATGAAGAAATCCGGCAGGCGCAGACGCATGGCTTCGTAAATGCGCATGCCGCCGATCTCGGGGTTGATGCCGAAGCCCTGGCCGACGGTGTCGCCGCTCCAGACGAAGCGGATGTTGCGGCGATTGACCGGCACGCTGCGCAGATGGCCGAACCAGGGTTCGCTGGCGACGCCGGTTTGCGCATCCTCGAAGAACACGCGGTAGAAGATGGCTTGATCCGCCGGCAGGCCGGTCAGTTCGACGCGCGCGGTGAAGTCAGTGCGTGGGTCGGCGAGCAGCGAGACCGTGCGGCGGGGGTTGCTGAACATGCTGCGGGTGTCCCATTCGACCACCATCCGCGCAGGCCGGTCGCTGCGACTCCACACCATCGCGCGGTCGCCGAGCACGTCGCCGGACTGGACGCCGTCGGTCATTTTCGGGCGATCCTTCACCGACGCAATAACCGCCGGCGCAAGCCCCGGCAACAACAATCCAGCGCCAGCGGCCTGGATGATACGGCGGCGAGTCAGGTCGAACCGGGACATGTTTATCCTCCTCAAGGGAATGCCAAAAGGAGGAAGCTAGCAGCGGATTGTTTGCGGGAGATGACAGGGCAGTGAACAGGCCGAGTGTTGTCTGTGTCTGGCACAAGATCCAGTGCCGAGTGTTGTCTGTTCTGGCACAAGATCCAGTGCCAAGCCCGGTCCCTGTGGGAGTGAGCTTGCTCGCGAAGAGGCCCGAACATCCGACACACATTCAGCGCCTGGGATATCGCTTTCGCGAGCAAGCTCACTCCTACAATTGATCGTGTTCCGCCGCGGAAATCCGGGGCGCACTCAGCCTTCTGTAGGAGCGAGCTTGCTCGCGAAGAGGCCCGAACATCCGACACATCTCCGGAAGCCGGACCGCACACTTGTAGGACTGGCTTTAGCCGGGAAGGCGTCGGTAGTCACACCAAAGTTCTGATGGCGGGCACACCGGCCTCTTCCCGGCTGAAGCCGGTCCCACTAAAAGCATCGCGCGCATCCCGTGGAACCGGTTATAGCCGGGAAGCGCCAGCGGTTACGCGCCGGCGGGCACCGCGTCCAGTTCTGCCGGTTCAGGTCGTTTCAGCAGCGCATACAGCACGCCGGTCACGACGCTGCCCGCCACGATCGCCAGCAGGTACAGCAGCGCATGGTTGATCGCGTTCGGAATGAGCAGCACGAACAACCCACCGTGGGGCGCCATCAGTTTGCAGCCGAAGAACATCGACAGCGCACCGGTCAGCGCGCCGCCCGCGATGCTCGCCGGAATCACCCGAAGCGGGTCTTTCGCGGCAAACGGAATCGCGCCTTCGGAGATGAAGCACAGCCCCAGCACGAAGGCCGCTTTCCCCGCTTCACGCTCGCTCTGGGCAAACTTGCGCCGGGCGATCAATGCCGCGATGCCCATACCAATTGGCGGCACCATGCCGGCCGCCATCGTGGCCGCCATCGGCGCGCCGCTGCTGGAGGCCAGCAAGCCCACCGAAAACGCGTACGACGCCTTATTGATCGGCCCACCGAGATCCACGCACATCATCGCGCCCAGCAGCACGCCGAGCAGCACCGCGTTGGCCGTGCCCATGGTGTCGAGGAAGTGTGTGAGCCCTTCGAGCATGCCGGCGACCGGCTTGCCCACCACGTAAATCATTACCAGCCCGGTGAACAGGCTCGCCAGCAGCGGAATGATCAGAATCGGCTTCAAGGCTTCGACACTGGCCGGCAGCTTCGCGTAACGGTTGACCGCCCAGGCGCTGTAGCCCGCCAAGAATCCCGCGATGATCCCGCCAATGAAGCCGGCGCCCAGAGTGCTCGCCAGCAGCCCGCCGATCATCCCTGGCGCAAGGCCCGGACGGTCCGCGATTGAATAAGCGATGTACCCGGCCAGCAACGGCACCATCAACTGGAACGCGGCGCCCGCGCCGATCTGTTTCAGCGCCGCCGCCAACGTCCCCGGTTCCTCGGCCGCGTGAATGCCGAACACGAACGACAGCGCGATCAGCAAACCGCCCGCCACCACCATCGGCAGCATGAACGACACGCCGGTGAGCAGGTGTTTGTAGACACCTGTCTTCTCTTTTTTGGAGGACGCCTTGGACGTTGAAGCCGTGGACTCAACCTCCGCCTCCGCCAGCGCTTTTTTCAGCGTCGCGTCGGCCTGCTTGAGCGCAATACCGGTGCCGCAGCGATAGATGCGCTTGCCGGCGAAACGCTCGGTAGCGACTTCGATATCACACGCCAGCAGCACCACGTCGGCGTCGGCAATGGCCTGGGCGCTGAGCGGATTGCGTGCACCGACCGAGCCCTGCGTCTCCAC
The DNA here is from genome assembly GCF_014841665.1 of Pseudomonas sp. CFBP 8772. Taxonomy (NCBI): domain Bacteria; kingdom Pseudomonadati; phylum Pseudomonadota; class Gammaproteobacteria; order Pseudomonadales; family Pseudomonadaceae; genus Pseudomonas; species Pseudomonas sp. CFBP 8772. The sequence goes on from NZ_JACYUI010000004.1 coordinate 372,428, forward strand.
CTGCAGGTCATAGCCAAGCTTTTTCGCCGCCTGCTGGATCGCCTCGGCGGCCATGAAAGTGTGGGCAACGCCGGTCGGGCACGCCGTCACCGCCACCAGACGCGGCTGCGCGCTGGACGTGGCAGGCGGGGCGGAAGTCGCGGTGTGCTCGGTCGCCAGCGCCGACGCTGAACGCAGAAAGCCGTCGGCATCCTGCAACGCCTGTGCGGGCGTGGCCTGATACAGGCGCTTGCCGGAAAAACGCGTCAGGTCCAGCGCGCCGGTGTTGACCACCAACACCCAGTCCGCCGCTTCGATGTCGCCCGGCGACAGTTGCTTTTCCGGATGACGCGGATCGTGGATCTCGACGCTGGTGCTCCAACCCTGGCGTTGGGCCGCCGCATCCAGCAGACGGGCACTGAGGACGCTGCTGATTTTGCCGTTCGGACAGGCCGTAACGATGGCTAACTTCATCACACTTCCTCTCTTGTTATGCCGTCAGGACGCGGACGTTGACGCCGCTTTCCAGACGTTTCAATTGCGCCGGATCATTGATGCCGAAGCCGATCTGAGTGACGGCCATGGCCGCAATGGCCGTGGCAGTCCGCAAGGTTTGCTCGGGTTTGTGCCCAGACAGCAAGCCGTGAACCATCCCGGCCAGCAGCGAATCACCCGCGCCGACGGTGCTGGCGACGGTGACTTTGGGCGGCAATGCCTGCAAGGCCACGTTGGAACTGAACCAATGAACGCCTTCCGAGCCCTGGGAAATCACCACGTGCTCGATGCCGCGCTGGCGCAGGTCGGCTGCGGCCTCTGCTTGCGCGGCGATGGAAATGATCGGCGCATCAAGGGCGTCGGCCAGCTCTTCGGTGTTGGGTTTGATCATCCACGGCGACGCTTCCAGTCCAGCGCGCAACGCTTCGCCGCTGGTGTCCAGCGCAACTTTCAGGCCCATCTCGTTGAGGCGCAGCAACAACGTTTTCAACCACTGGGGGCTGACGCCACGGGGCAGACTGCCGGCCACGACCACCGCATCAAAACCCGACGCGATCTGCTCGACCCGAGCGGCCAGCGCCTGTTGCGCCTGCGCGCTGACTTCCGGGCCCGGGCCGTTGAGGTCGGTAATACGGCCGCTGCTTTCCGCCAGCTTGATGTTGCTGCGGGTCTCGCCCGGCACCCGCACGAATTCATCGACGAAGCCGCGCTTCGCAAACAGAGTTTCGAACGGCTGCTGGTTATCCACGCCGAGGAAACCGGCAACGGTCAGCTCGTGGCCCAGATCAGCCAGCACCTGGGCGACGTTGATCCCCTTGCCCGCCGCGTGGCTGAGCATGGCGTCGCTGCGGTTGACCTGGCCGATCTGCAAGGGGCCCAACTGCACGGTCAGGTCCAGCGCCGGGTTCATGGTCAATGTCAGTATTTTCGCCATTACAGCCCCTCCACGAGGGCACGCACGTCCGCCGCGCTGCCAACGGCCAGGGCCGCCTGCGCAAGTTTTCGGGCTTCGATCAGATTCAATTCACGGACGCAGGCTTTGACTTCGCCGATGCTCCGCGCCGAGACGCTCAATTCATCCACACCCAGACCGACCAGCACCGGCACGGCCAGCGGGTCGGCGGCCAATTCGCCACAGACCCCCACCCATTTGCCATTGGCATGGGCCGCGCGCACGGTGATGTCGATCAGTTGCAACACCGCCGGGTGCAGGCCATCGGCCTGGGCAGACAGGGTCGGGTGACCGCGGTCGATGGCCATTGTGTACTGGGTCAGGTCGTTGGTGCCGACGCTAAAGAAGTCCACTTCCTTCGCCAGCACCGGCGCCAGCAACGCCGCCGATGGCACTTCAATCATGATGCCCAGTTGCAGGTCGGCCACCGGGATTTCCAGACGCAGACGCTCGGTCATGTCGCGGGCCTGACGCCACTCTTCGACGGTGCCCACCATCGGAAACATGATGCGCAGCGGGCGATTGTCTGCCGCACGCAGCAATGCGCGCAGCTGAATTTCCATGATGTCCGGGCGCTGCAAGGTCAGGCGAATGCCGCGCACGCCGAGAAACGGGTTTTCTTCTTTATCGATGGGCCAGTACGGCAGCGGTTTGTCGCCGCCGACGTCCAGGGTGCGAACCACCAGCGGGCGACCGTCGAGGTCTTTGAGCACGCGACGGTATTCCGCTTCCTGGGTCGCTTCGTCCGGCGCGGAGCTGTGGGCCATGAACAGCAACTCGGTGCGCAGCAGGCCAATCCCTTCGGCGCCCTGCTCCACCGCTGCCGGCGTACCGGCGCTGTCACCGATGTTGGCGAAGACCTCAACGGCGTGGCCGTCCTGGGTGATCGCAGGCTCCATGCGCAGGGCAGCGGCAGCCTTGAGGCGTTGCTCGCGGGTGTCACGGTCCTGCAAGGCGCGCTTCAGGGTCGCGTCGTCCGGCGCGACGTCGAGACGCCCGCGCTGGCCGTCGATCAACAGTTGCGTGCCGGACTTGATCAGCAATACCGCATCGCCCGCACCGACCAGCGCGGGGATGCCCAACGCCCGGGCAACGATGGCGCTGTGGGCCGTAGCGCCGCCGCGCGCGGTGAGAATGCCGGCGACACGGGCAGGGTCAAGACGTGCGACGTCGGACGGGCCGACTTCATCCATCACCAAAATGTACGGTTCTTCCGGCTCAACCAGGTCCTCGACGCCACAGATCTGCGCCAATACGCGGCGACCGACATCCCGCAGGTCAGCGGCACGTTCCGCCAGCAGCGCATCTTTGAGCTGTTCCTGCTGACGGGCGGCGGCCTCGATCACGTTCATCCATGCCGCAGCGGCGCTTTCGCCTTGTTTCAAGCGCTGCGCCACTTCGTCGACCAGTTCGGGGTCGGCGAGCATTTCCTGGTGAGTGACGAAAATCTCGCGAATGGCCTTCGCCGTGCTGCGTTGAATCAATTGCTCGATGTCGAGGCGCACCTGCGCCAGCGCGCTGTGCAGACGTTCGTGCTCAACGCTTTGCGATTCGCCCTGGGCCGGGTAATCGAACACTGGCAGAACATGCACGTGGGCCGGGCCGACGGCGATGCCGGGCGCCGCAGGAACGGCCTGGATGTGAGTGCCCGCAGCCGGCGCGCTGAGGGTTTTCTCAACAATCGTCGGGGCGGGTGCGGGCTCACTGTGGGCCGGCAACGGTTCGATTTCTTCGCCCAGACCTTCGAGCACTGCGGCGATCAACGCAGGCAAGGCATCGGCGGCAATGGTCGGCTCGGCAATGAACTCAAGGGACTGACCGCGCTGCACGCCGAGGCTCAGCAGCTTGCTCAAGCTCTTGGCCGACACCGGATTCTCGGTGCCATCGACGATGCGCACGCGGATGTCGCCCTCAAAACCCTTGGCCAACTGCGCAAGGATTTTCGCCGGACGCGCGTGCAGACCGTGGGCATTGGCCAGGGTCACGCGCTCGCTCGGCCAGTCCGGCGGCACTTCGCCGCCCAATGCCTGAAGCACGGCGCGGCTGCTGGTCGCCTCGCCCAGTACGTGGCCGCGACCTTCGATCAGCAACGCGCATAGACGTTCGAGCAACGCCTGGTGGGACTCACCCAGGCTCGCGAGGCAGAACAGGCCGGTCAGCGACTGGCCCAGATGACGCATGGGTTTGTCCGGGGTGACGAACGCCAGGCCGGGCTTGTTGACCATCTGTTCGCTGTGCAGCCACCAGAGGCCTTCGCCCAACGGCAGTGGCTCGACCTGCTGCAGCACCGCCGCGAAGCCGTTGTTCACACACTCGGCCTTGCGCAGCAGACGCGCGCCGCGCCAGACCAGTTCTTCGAAATCATCGACCATGACGCCCAGGCTGATCATCTGCGCATCGAGGGCCAGTTCTTGTGGCGCACCCTGCAGCAGTTTGAGCAGCGACTCGGGGTCCTTCGCCTGACGCAACGCTTCGCCCAGGTCGTTTTCACCGAGTGCGCGGGTCAGCAACTGGAGCAAGCGCAGATGCTCGTCGGACTTGGCGGCGATGCCGATGGCCAGGTAGACCATTTGCCCGTCGCCCCAGTCCACCCCTTCGGGGAATTGCATAAGGCGCACGCCGGTGGCGAACACCTGGTCGCGGGTCTCTGGCGTGCCGTGGGGAATGGCAATGCCCTGCCCCAAAAAGGTCGAGCCTTGTTGCTCGCGCGCCTGCAAGCCTGCAAGGTAGCCGGCAGCTACCAGGCCGTCAGCGACGAGCAAGTCAGCCAGCAGTTGCAACGCGGCGGGCTTGTCCACCGCCGACTGGTCCATGGAAATTTGCTCTATGGTCAGCTCGAGCATTGCGTTCTCCTGTGCTGCGCGGGGTCGCGCCAGATTCTTGTTGTAGGACCGGTCGTACACACCGATGACTGACGGTTTGCGAATATTGAATGCGGCATTCAGAGGTCCGATTGGGCAAAAAGTGCCATAAACAGGCCTGCTGAATCGTTTAATCTGAAGTGCCGCGCACGTTACTTGATAATTCCGGCGGTTTGAAGCTCATCCGGTCGAATCGTGTAGGAAACATCCCGTGCAGGTCACAAGCTTCCTACGAGGCGACGGTCTGCTGTCATGATGGCTGTTAATCGGTGAAAATCCCTGCCACGGTAGTTCAGCTCCCACTTTTGCTTCTCATCACGAAAGGATGCCCGGCTTGAAACTCAGTGATATTGCGCGTCTGGCCGGTGTTTCTGTGACCACGGCCAGCTACGTGATCAACGGAAAGGCCGAACAGCAACGCATCAGCAGTGCAACGGTCGAGCGCGTGCGCGCGGTGGTCGACGCCCATGGCTTCAGGCCCAACCCGCAGGCGGCCGGGCTGCGCAGCCGGCATACCCGCACACTGGGCTTCATCCTGCCGGACCTGGAAAACCCCAGCTATGCGCGCATCGCCAAGCAACTGGAACAGGGCGCTCGCGCGCGCGGCTACCAATTGCTGATCGCCAGTTCAGACGACGATCCCATCAGCGAGTTGCAGTTGTTGCAGCTGTTTCGTGCGAGACGCTGCGATGCGCTGTTCGTCGCCAGTTGCCTGCCGGCCAGCGATGACAGCTATCGCGCGCTGCAGCAGCAAGGGACGCCGGTCATCGCCATCGACCGGGAGATGGACCCGGCACACTTCTGCTCGGTGGTCAGCGACGACCACGACGCCAGCCAGCAACTGACCCGCAGCCTGCTGGAGATCAAACCCCGACACATCGCCTTGCTTGGCGCGCAGCCGGAGCTGAGCGTCAGTAAGGCGCGGGCCAAGGGCTTCGAAGACGCGCTGGAGGGTTTCGAAGGCTCGGTGATCAGCGAGCACGGCGACGCGTTCAGCCGTGACTGCGGCCTGCAACTGGCCAGCGATATGTTCGATCGGCTGGGTTATTTCCCGGACGCGCTGATCACGACGTCCTACGTCCTGCTGCAAGGGGTGTTCGACCTGCTGCACCAGCGGCGCCTGAACCCGGACCAACTTCACCTGGGCACGTTCGGTGACACGCAACTGCTGGATTTCCTGCCGCTGCCGGTCAATGCCATGGCCCAACAGCACCACTTGATCGCCGAAAAAGCCCTGGCCCTGGCCCTGTCGGCCATTGAGCAGGACCAGTACGAACCGGGCGTGCATGCCATTGTGCGGACGTTCAAGCAGCGGATTCACGAGGCGTAAGCAACGTGCGACTGATCGACACCCACACACACCTGGATTTCGACGATTTCGATGCCGACCGCAACGACGTACTCGCCAACAGCCGGCAGCTGGGTGTGGAGCGCCTCGTGGTGTTGGGCGTGTATCAGCGCAATCTGCAGCGAGTGTGGGATCTGGCGCTCAGTGAGCCGTCGGTGTACGCCGCGCTGGGCTTGCACCCGGTGTTCCTGGAAGAGCATCAGCCCGAGCATGTGCAGCAACTGCGCGACTGGCTGACGCGTCTGGCCGGGCATCCCAAACTGTGCGCCGTGGGCGAAATCGGTCTGGATTACTACATCGAATCCCTGGACCGCCCGCCACAACAGGCCTTGCTCGACCAGCAGTTGCAGATGGCAGCGGACTTCAACCTCCCCGCCCTGCTCCACGTGCGCCGCAGCCATGCCGACACCCTCGCCGCGCTCAAGCGTTTCAGGCTCAAGCGCTGCGGTATCGTTCACGCCTTCGCCGGCAGCCGCGAAGAAGCGCGGGAATACATCAAGCTGGGTTACAAGCTGGGGCTGGGCGGTGCGGCGACGTGGCCGCAGGCCTTGCGCATGCATCGGGTGATCGCCGAGTTGCCGCTGGACAGCGTCGTGCTGGAAACCGACTCGCCGGACATGGCCCCGGCCATGTTTCCAGGCATGCGCAACAGCCCCGAGCATCTCCCCGACATTTGCGCCGCCATCGCCGAACTGATGAAAATCCCTGCCGACACGCTGGCCGCAGCGAGCACCGCCAACGCGTGCGAAGTGTTCGGCTGGGTCTGAAGTCTGTCGCCGATTTCATGTTGTAAGAAGAAATTTCAAAGACGCAGCGTGGTCCCTTGGGTACCTCTCTAGGCTCACAAAGGAAACCCGTTAATGAAATTCTCGAAGTTCGCGCAGGCCTTGTCGCGATGGTCCGGCAGCCCACGAACCTTCCTGGTGGCGATCGCGCTGATTTGCGTGTGGGCCGCGACCGGGCCGCTCTTCCACTACAACGACACCTGGCAACTGATCATCAACACGTCCACGACGATCATCACCTTCCTGATGGTTTTCCTGATCCAGAACACCCAGAACCGCGATACCGATGAGTTGCATATCAAAATCGACGAACTGCTGCGCGTGACCAAAGATGCACAGAACGCCGTGCTGAGCCTGGATAATCTCAACCAGAAGGAACTGCACGCGCTGCGCAAGAAGTACAAGGCGATGGGCAAAGGCATTGAGTTTGATCACGCCGAGGCGTTTCCGGAGCCTGAGCCTGAGCCGGGTGAGGAGGCCGGTACACCCGCTAAATCTTCAGCGGCTGCAGTGACTTCTTCGTGAGCACGCTCACTCCCACATGAACCGTGATCCAGCCGGGCTCAGATGCCCGGCTGGTAAAGGGCTGAATTCCGGCTTAGGTAATCGGCGCCGGGTTGAACAGGGTGATGTCGTTGTGCAGACGATACTTCTCGGTCCAGGTCGTCTTCTTGCCACTGGCCACGTCCAGATAGAAGTGAAACAGCTCCCAACCCAGATCCTCGATGCTTGCACGCCCGGTCGCAATGCGCCCGGCATCGATGTCGATCAGGTCCGGCCAGCGCTGGGCCAGCTCGGTACGGGTCGACACTTTCACCACCGGTGACATCGCCAGACCGTACGGCGTGCCGCGCCCGGTGGTGAACACGTGCAGGTTCATCCCGGCCGCCAGTTGCAACGTCCCACAGACAAAATCGCTCGCCGGCGTTGCGCAGAAGATCAGGCCTTTGCGCGTCACCCGTTCGCCAGGGCCAAGCACCCCGTTGATCGCGCTGCTGCCGGATTTGACGATGGACCCCAGCGACTTCTCGACGATGTTCGACAACCCGCCCTTCTTGTTCCCCGGCGTGGTGTTGGCGCTGCGGTCCGCTTCGCCCTTGGCCAGATAACGGTCGTACCAATCCATTTCACGAACCAGGCCTTCAGCGACTTCCATGTTTTCCGCACGGGAGGTCAGCAGGTAGATCGCGTCACGCACCTCGGTCACTTCCGAGAACATTACGGTCGCACCTGCGCGCAGCAGCAGGTCCGAGGCATAACCCAGTGCCGGGTTGGCGGTGATGCCGGAAAACGCATCGCTGCCGCCGCACTGCATGCCCAGAATCAATTCCGACGCCGGCACGGTTTCGCGACGACGCTGGTCGAGCTTCTTCAAGCGGGTCTCGGCCAATTCCATGATCTGCTCGATCATTTCGTTGAAGCCGTGTTTGGAATCCTGCAAGCGATACAGCCACGGCTCGCTCAGATCGACCGAGGCGTCGTCACTGTGCATGACCTGATCGGCCTGCAACTTCTCGCAGCCCAGGCTGATCACCAGCGCCTCGCCACCCAGGTTCGGGTTACGCGCCAGGTTGCGCACGGTGCGGATCGGGATGTACGCGTCCTTGGCGGTGATGGCGACGCCGCAGCCGTAGCTGTGGGTCAGCGCCACCACGTCATCGACGTTCGGGTATTTGGGCAGCAGTTCTTCGCGGATGCGCTTGACGGCGAAATCCAGAACGCCGGTGACGCACTGCACCGTAGTGGTAATGCCCAGAATGTTACGCGTGCCGACGGTGCCGTCGGCGTTGCGATAGCCCTCGAAGGTGAAGCCTTCCAGCGGCTCACCGCGGACCGGCACGGCATCGGACATCGGCAGGCTGTCCAGCGCTGGCGCCGACGGCATGCGCAGCTGATCTTCCCTGACCCAACTGCCCTTCGGGATCGGCTGCAGCGCATAGCCGATGGTGTGGCCGTAACGAATGATCGGCTCCCCTTCGGCGATGTCCACGGTGTTCACCTTGTGGCTCTGCGGCACATTGTCGACGGTCACCAGACCGTTATCGAATTCAGTCCCCGCCGGGACGCCCTGGTCATTGACCACGACGACGACGTTATCAAGCGCATGCAGGCGAATGTAACGCGGCGAGTCGGCATGTTGGATCAAGTTCATCACGGTTTTTCCTCAGAGTTTCGCTTGAGAAAGCTCGGCTTCACTGGCCGGCAAGGCACCCTTCTTTGGGGTTTCCTTGAGTTCTACACGTTTGATTTCACCGACGATGAAGATGTAGCTGATCACTGCCACCAGCGCGTTGGCGCCGACGAACACCAGGGCCCATTTGAACGAACCGGTGGTGCTGATGATGTAGCCGATGACGATCGGGGTGGTGATGGAGGCGATGTTACCGAACATGTTGAACAGACCGCCGCTCAAACCGGCGATTTGTTTCGGCGACGCGTCGGACATGACCGCCCAGCCCAGTGCGCCCACGCCCTTGCCGAAGAAGGCCAGTGCCATGAAGCCCACGACGACCCATTCGACATCGACGTAGTTGCAGGTCACGATCGAGGTCGACAGCAGCAGGCCACCGATGATCGGCGCCTTGCGTGCGAAGGTCAGCGAATGGCCTTTGCGCAGCAGGTAGTCGGAGATGATCCCGCCCAGTACGCCGCCGATGAAGCCGCAGATGGCCGGCAGCGATGCAATGAAGCCCGCCTTGAGAATGGTCATGCCCCGTTCTTGAACCAGGTACACCGGGAACCAGGTCAGGAAGAAGTAGGTGATGCCGTTGATGCAATATTGAGCCAGGTAAATGCCCAGCATCATGCGGTTGGTCAGCAACTGACGCACGTAGTCCCATTTGGGACCGCTGGCGGAGCCTTTACCCTTGTCCTGATCCATGTCGACCATGCCGCCGTTGTTGGCGATGTGATCGAACTCTTCCTTGTTGATTTTCGGGTGGTTGCGCGGGCTGTGGATAACTTTCAGCCAGATCAGCGAGAACAGGATGCCGATACTGCCCATCACGATGAACACATGCTGCCAGCCGAAGGTATAGACGATCCAGCCCATGATCGGGGCGAACAGCACGGTGGCGAAGTATTGCGCCGAGTTGAAGATGGCCGAGGCCGTGCCGCGTTCAGACGTCGGGAACCAGGCCGCCACGATACGGGCGTTGCCGGGGAACGACGGTGCTTCGGCGAGGCCCACCATGAAGCGCAGGGCGAACAGCAGGAAGATGGCGGTCGAGAGACCGAATTCACCCACGTAGCCTTGCAGCACGGTGAACAGCGACCAGGTGAAGATGCTCATTGCGTAGACTTTCTTGGAGCCGTAACGGTCCAGAAGCCAGCCGCCCGGGATCTGGCCACCGACGTAGGCCCAACCAAATGCGGAGAAGATGAAACCGAGGGTGACGGCGTCGATGCCGAGGCTTTTTTGCAGGCTGGAGCCCGCGATGGCGATGGTTGCACGGTCGGCATAGTTGATCGTGGTCACCAGGAACAGCATGAGCAAGATCAAATAGCGGACGTGCGTCGGCTTGGTTTTCAGCATGTTCGAAACTCCCACTAATTATTTTTTTGTGCGGGTAAACGATCTTATGTGCGTGTGCTGCTCGCCCCTGCCCCTAAAACAGATGCGATCTGAAGCGGTACTGCCAGGTATCCGTTAGCGAAGCCCCGAGGGCAAAAAACCGCTGATCGCTCAGCGGTTTTGCGGCATCCGGGCGGTTACTGCTTGCCCTGCTTGTCCATCAGAGCAGCCAGCAAGTCCACTTCCTCGGAAGTCAGGTCAGTCAGCGGCGCACGGACCGGACCTGCGTCGTAACCGGCAAGCCTGGCGCCCGCTTTGACGATGCTTACGGCATAGCCGTGTTTGCGGTTGCGGATGTCCAGGTAGGGCAGGAAGAAATCGTCGATCAGCTTGCCGACGGTCTCGTGATCGTCTTTGGCGATGGCGCGGTAGAAGTCCATGGCCATTTTCGGCAGGAAGTTGAACACCGCCGACGAGTAAACCGGCACGCCCAGCGCCTTGTAGGCGGCGGCATAGACTTCTGCGGTGGGCAGACCACCCAGGTACGAGAAGCGGTCGCCCAGACGACGGCGGATCGAAACCATCAGCTCGATATCACCCAGGCCGTCTTTGTAGCCGATCAGGTTAGGGCAGCGCTCGGCCAGCTGTTCCAGCAGTGCAGGCGTCAGGCGGCAGACGTTACGGTTGTAGACGACAACGCCGATCTTGACCGATTTGCAGACCGCTTCAACGTGGAGGGCAACGCCGTCCTGGCTGGCTTCGGTCAGGTAGTGAGGCAACAGCAGCAGGCCTTTGGCACCCAGACGCTCGGCTTCTTGAGCCATCTGAATCGCCTGGCGGGTCGGACCACCGACGCCAGCCAGAATCGGCACTGTGGTTTCGCAGGTGTCGACGGCAGTCTTGATGATTTCGGAATATTCGTCGCCGGTCAGGGAGAAGAACTCACCTGTACCGCCCGCTGCGAAAAGCGCGGAGGCGCCGTAAGGAGCGAGCCATTCCAGACGCTTGATGTAGCCAGCGCGGTGGAAGTCGCCCTGGGCATTGAAATCGGTAACCGGGAAGGAAAGCAGACCGTGAGAGAGGATGGACTTCAGTTCTTGTGGATTCATTATTCGAACACCCTGGGGAGCTATTTTTGTGGATGAAGCACCAGTCCTGCGCTGATGTCGTAAGTCATCGTACAACTGGGAGGGTGATCACTCAATAGCGTTTTGAAATATTTATGCCGGGTGAGGATGAGTGGTGCCTGGCTGCTGTCGCAAGTGGTAACGGTGCCTGATTATCAGATGCCGCAGCCGCCCCAAGGGCTGCGCTAAATGGCGCTGTTTGTAGGAGTGAGCTTGTTCGCGACCTGGCGTGAAGCGGCAGCATCCTTGTGAAGGCGGCATGTCGGAACGAACTGCAGCTTCAGCTTTACGACTGCTGCGCAGCCGATCGCGAGCAAGCTCACTCCTACGGCCTCCGGCCAGAATCAAGCGCTTTCACCGCCCTCTCGGATTATTCCGTAGTCCAGTGATCCAAACGTTGTAGTCCTTCTCTGAAACTGCTCGCGCACCTGCCTGGAAAACCTTCTGCGGGGCGCGGCACGTCGCTAAAGTCATTGCGGTTCAAATTCAAATTCTTAATCACCGCGAACCGCAAGGAACGAAACGAAATGGCAATTGATGCATTTTTAAAAATGGCTGACATCCCGGGTGAGTCACTGGATGCCCAGTTCAAAGACTGGATTGAGATGGAAGACTTTGATGTCGGCGCCAGCCAGTCAGCCTCCGCAACCACGACGAGCTCGGGTGGGGCCAGCAGTGGCCGCGCGAAAATGAGTGATTTGTACTTCCGAAAAGCTGTCGATAAAGCAACACCTAAGCTGCACGAAGCCTGCTGCAGTGGCAGGCACTTCAAAGAAGTGACGATCGCGTTAAATCGGGCGGGCAACGACAAGATCAAATACCTGGAAATAAAGCTTGAGGAAGTGATTGTTTCTTCAGTTTCGCTGAATGGCAACGGCAGCAAAGAAACCGGTTTCCCCACCGAAACAGTCCGCCTGAATTACGCACGGATCAAGATGACCTACATACAGCAGAAGCGCTCCGATGGATCAGGCGGCGGCCAGATAGTCGGGGGCTGGGATGGTGTTGCGAACAAGGTAGACGCGTGAGGCAAACTCGCAGGAGGATGACTGGCATGGCTGGTAAAAATGAGCGGAACCCGAATATTGCTTACTGCACCTATGTGCTTAACGGCGAGCCGCTGAGCGAGTTGACGTGTGAGGGTAGAAGTTACGAAGCGTTTTCCGGAGATGTTGCGACGTACGTTAATAATGCACGCTATCAGGATGTGGTTAAGGAGGGGCCTTTGCCCCTCGGTAGGTATTACATATTAGACCGAGAATCTGGTGGCATGCTGGGCTGGATCAGACAACCAGTTAAAGACGTATTTGCAGGAACTGACAGGAGCGAGTGGTTCAGCCTTTACCGAGACGACGGCCAAGTGGACGACCAGACGACTATCAACAACATTCAGCGAAGTGCGTTCCGGATTCATCCGGTTGGACCACAGGGAATTAGCCAGGGCTGCGTGACAATGACATCGAAGCTGGCATTCGATGAGCTACGTCGATCCTTGAGAAATATGCCAGGGGAAATCTTGCCTAGCACTGGAATCAAATACTTCGGAGTGTTGGATGTGCTGGAAAACTCTCAGGGGGCCAAATGATTAGAGTGCTGGCGATATTCCTGCAAATCGTCTTCATACTTACGCTTTCAATATTACTCGAACGCTGGGTGATGATTGGCGGACCGATGAAATGGATACTTCACACTGAAACCGGGATGAATGCTTATGTATGGCTACTAACGCTCTTCAATTTGGAGGGTCTGGAAGACGGGGAAGACATGCTCATTCTCTTGACGCTCAGCTTGACGCTCATGGTTTCAACGCTGACATGCTTAGCCCTCACCAAAGCCTTGCGAAAATGGAGACGCGCACCGATCGATCAAAACGTCGAATAGCCCAGCCATAACCTTGTTCGATCAAGGGCACCGCAGCGACGCGATCCCCTATCAATCAATCCACATCAAGCCCGCTGCGACTCAGCCTCTTCATGAGCATGGCGCAGGCGTTCGCGGCTGTTGGTCAGGTGCAGTCGCATGGCGGCGCGGGCGGCGTCGGAGTCCTGGCGCGCAATGGCGTCGTAGATTTCCTCGTGCTCTCGGCTCAGGCGGCTCATGTAGTGCTGGTTGTCGTCGTGGGCGAGGCGCGCGGAGTTCAGGCGGGTGCGGGGGATGATGCTCGTGCCCAGGTGATTCATGATGTCGGTGAAGTAGCGGTTACCGGTCGACAGGGCGATCGCCATGTGGAACTGGAAATCGGCGCCGACCGCATCGCTGGCATGGGCCGCGCTTTCGGTGAGTGCGTCGAGGGCGGCGCGCATGTCGGCCAGTTGTTCGGCGGAGCGGCGTTGAGCGGCAAGGCCGGCCGACTCGACTTCAAGGCTGATGCGCAGCTCAAGAATCGCCAGGACATCACGCAAGGTCACGATGGTCGCCGGATCGATACGAAAACCACTCGGGCTTGGCGTGTCGAGGACGAAGGTGCCGATGCCGTGCCGGGTTTCCACCAGCCCGGACGCCTGCAGCCGCGAGATGGCTTCGCGTACGACGGTACGGCTGACCCCCTGCTCTTCCATGATGGCGGACTCGGTGGGCAACTTATCGCCGCGCTTGAGTCCGCCACTACGGATGCGCTCGGAGAGTTCGGTAACCAACTCCTGCGCGAGACTGCGGTGCTTTCGGCGGGCGCGAGGCGGAGCGCTCTGATTTTCCATATCCAACATGCATCTCTAAATACGCTGAACGCTGATGATAGCTCACCAGGTTGTGTGATCACACAACAACCCCGGTGAGGCGCCTTGTTTACGACACTTTATCGCTTCAGCACTCTACGCTCAAAATGCCGTTTCGGTGAGCGGCTGCTCATGCAACTGACCGCCGTCGATGCGCACGTGGCGACGATGGAAGCGCTTGAGGCTGCTGCGGTGGCCGATACTGAGCAAGGTCACGCCCGGCAACTCGTCCAGCAACGCCTGATACAACGCAGCTTCATCCTCCTCGTCCATCGCTGAGGTGGCTTCGTCCAGGTACAACCAGTCCGGCGCGAACAACAGGGCGCGGGCGAACGCGACACGTTGTTGCTCGCCCGGCGACAGCATGCGCTGCCAGTGCTCGGTCTCGTCCAGTCGAGAGATCAGATGACCGAGGCGGCAGGTTTCCAGCACTTCAGCAAAGCGCTCGGCAGGATAGACTTCGGGCGCCTGGGGATAACTTAGCGCCTCCCGCAGCGTGCCGATCGGCAGATACGGTTTTTGCGGCAGGAAGAACGCACGTTTTGCTGGTAACTTCACGGCACCGTGGCCTTCTTTCCACAACCCGCCCATCGCCCGCAGCAGTGTGCTTTTACCGCTCCCGGAGCGGCCGCTGAGCATGACCTTCTCGCCTGCGGCAATGCTGATGTTTGCGTTGTTCAGCAACTGGCGACCGCCGGCGAGGGACAGCGCGAGGCCTTTGAGCTGCAAGGCATCGCTCTCGTGACTGACCTTGATGGCCGGCACGCGCGCTTCGTTTTCGTCCATGGCCTGACGGAAGCTGAGCAGACGATCGCAGGTGGCGCGCCACGACGCGAGCTGGGTGTACGCGTCGATGAACCAGCTGAAGTTCTCCTGCACATTGCCGAACGCCGAGTTGATCTGCATCAGCTCGCCCAGTTCGATCTTGCCAGCGAAATAACGCGGCGCGGCCACGACAAAGGCGAACACGATCGAGATTTGCGAGTAACCGGCCGTAAAGAACGTCAGGCGCTTCTGCACCTTCATGATCGTCCAGAAGTTGCTCCAGACCATGCCGAAGCGCGCGCTAAGGCGCTGATTCTCGTTGGCCTCGCCGTCCGACAGGGCGATGCTTTCGGCGTTCTCGCGAACGCGCATCAGCGAGAAACGCATGTCGGCTTCGTAACGCTGTTGCTGGTTGCTCAGGACGATCAGGCGTTTGCCGATCAGGTGAGTGAGGAAGCTGCCGACGACCGCATAAACAAGAGCGGCCCAGAACATGTAGCCGGGAATGGTGATGCCAAACAGCTCGATGCTGCCGGACACGCCCCACAGAATCACCGAGAACGACACCAGGCTGACCACGGTGCGCAGCAGGCCCAGGCTCAGGCTGAGGGTGTCGGACGTGAAATTGTTGAGGTCTTCGGACAAACGCTGGTCAGGGTTATCGGTGTAACCGCCGTGCTCCAGCCGGTAGTAGTTCTTGTGCGCGAGCCATTTGGCGAAATGCTGCTCGGTCAGCCAGCGACGCCAGCGAATCGTCAACATCTGCGTGAGGTAAAGCCGATACACCGCGCCAAGAATGGCGATAGCGGCAAGGCCGCAGAAATACAAAATCGCGTGGGTAAACGCAGCCAGATCTTTGTTCTGAAGCGAGTTGTAAAAGTCTCTATTCCAACTGTTGAACAGCACAGACAAAAACACGCTAAACAGCGACAGCACGATCACTGCGATCAGCAGCACCCAGGCCATGCCTTTTTCTTCACTGCGCCAGTAAGGCGACACCAGCTTCCAGACCCGGGAAAAGAAACTCCCGTTTACAGCGTCATTGACCCTGGATTCGTCTACATCAAAATTCATGGCAAAAAGCTCGGCAGCGGGCAGTTATAGGCGTTGGCGCCAATGTGCCAGACGCCACAGACGATCTTCCATGAATAAATGTTTAAGAAACTGTCCGTGCTTAACGACGGACCGGGCGCTTCTGCAACTTGCGCTGCAAGGTGCGTCGGTGCATGCCCAGCGCACGGGCGGTGGCGGAGATATTGCCTTCGTGCTCGGTCAACACGCGCTGAATGTGCTCCCACTGCAAGCGGTCCACCGACATCGGGTTTTCCGGCACCAGGGTGTCCAGATCGGCGTGTTCGGACAGCAGCGCTGCCAGCACGTCATCGGCATCGGCGGGTTTGCACAGGTAGTTGCAGGCGCCACGCTTGATCGCTTCGACCGCCGTGGCGATGCTCGAATAACCGGTCAGGATCAGCACGCGCATTTCCGGGTCCAGTTCCAGCAGCTTGGGCAACAGCACCAGCCCCGAGTCGCCTTCCATTTTCAGGTCGACGGCGGCGTAGTCCGGAATGTCCTGCTGCGCGAGGGCCAGGCCCTCGTCAGCGGAACCGGCGGTGCTCACGCGGAAGCCACGGCGCGCCATGGCCCGCGCCATCACGCGGGTGAAGGTGGCATCGTCGTCCACCAGCAGCAGGTGCGGCAGTTCTTCGCCTTCAACCTGGATTTCGTCAGTCATGCTTCATCTCCTCGTGCGTCACGGGGCAGGCGCAGCTCGGTCAGCGTGCCGCCTTCCTCGTGAGGATAGAGTTTCACCGAGCCGCCCGCGCGGGTCACGCTGGCCTTACTCAAGAACAGGCCAAGGCCGAAGCCTTTGCCCTTGGTGGTAAAAAAGGGTTTGCCGATCTGCTCGGCGATGGCCAAAGGAACGCCGGCGCCATGATCGCGGATGCTGATGCGAATCTCGGTGGCGGTCCAGTCCAGATTCACCTCGAGCCCTTCGGCGCAGGCATCGGCGGCATTGTTCAGCAGGTTCAGCAGCGCCTGGGTCAGATCGGGCGGCGGCGCCAGCATCGGCACATCGCCCTGCCCCAGGCGCTGGAAGCGGTAGGTGGCTTCCGGGCGCATCAGGTGCCAGCGGTTGAGCGCCTGATCGAGCCAGTGCGTGACGGTCTGCTCCTGAACCGACAGCCGGCGATTTGCCTCAGCAGCGCGCACCAGTTGCTGCAGCGTCTCTTTGCACAGCTTGACCTGGTCCTGCAGCACCGAAAGATCTTCCTGCAACGCAGGGTCCTTGTGGTGATGCTGCATTTCCTTGAGCAGCACGCTCATGGTCGCCAGCGGCGTGCCGAGTTCATGGGCAGCCCCGGCAGCTTCGGTCGCCACCGCCAGCAATTGCTGGTCGCGCGCGCCTTCTTCCCGGCGCAAGGCACGCATGTGTTCCTGACGGCGCAGCTCTTCGGCCATGCGCGCGGCGAAGAAGGTGATCACCCCGGCCGCCAGCGCAAAGCTCAGCCACATGCCGTAGATCTGCATGTTCTCACGGGCCACGAAGGCATCCAGCGGGAAAAACTTGGCCAGCATCAGGGTGTACAGCGCGAGTGCGATACCCGACAGGATCAGCGAGTAACGCCACGGCAACGTCACCGCGGCGATGGTCAGCGGCACCAGATAGTAAGAAACGAAGGGGTTGGTCGAGCCGCCGGAGAAGTACAGCAGCGCGCTGTGGATAAACAGGTCGAATGCCAGTTGCACGGCGTATTCGAGCTCGGTCACCGGCCACGAGGTGCGCAGGCGGATGGCCGTCAGCAGGCAGACGATCGCCGAAAAACCCAGGGTGATGTCCAGCTGCAGCCAGGGCAGCGGCAGCAGATCGAACAGGTAGGCGAACCCCACCGAGCCGGCCTGCGCACCCAGCACCAGAATACGGATGAAGGTCAGGCGCCAGAGGTTCTGACGGGTAGCGGAAAGCAGTTGCAAGGGGGCGAGCATGAGCTCTCCTGATGAGCGCTCCAGGCGAATCGGAGCGAGTATAACCAATGCGACAACAGTTGCCGTCAAAGTGCGTCAAAGCGCCACATTCATTTGACGCCTATCAGACGGCGCAGGAACAAGCCTACGGGTTCACAGTCTCATGGGCATCCGTCCGCCAAGGGCTTGCCACACGCCTCGGGACGGTTCGCCAAACAAGGAGTTTTTATGTTCAGCCTTCGCCCCACTGCCACATTGTTCACCCTCGGCGCACTCGCGCTGGCCAGCACCCCTGCCCTCGCCGACGACGTTCACTACAACCAGGTTTCGGTCCGTGCCGAGGTCAGCCAGGAAGTGCAGCGCGACCTGATGACCGTCACGCTGTACACCGAAGCGCAGAACACCGATCCCGCCAAACTGGCGGCCGGCGTTACTGAAACCCTGAACAAGGCCCTGGGCGAAGCGCGTCAGGTCAAGGACATCAACATTCGTCAGGGCAGCCGCAACAGCTACCCGGTCTACGACGACAAAGGCCAGAAGATCACCGGCTGGCGTGAGCATGCGGAAATTCGCCTGGAAAGCGCCGACTTTGCCGCCCTGTCGAAGTTGACCGGCGACTTGCTGGGCGGCGACATGAAGATGGGCGGCATGGACTTCTCGATTTCCAACCCCGCGCGCAAGACCAGCGAGGACGCGCTGCTCAAGGACGCCGTCACCGCCTTCCGCGCCCGCGCAAAACTGGTGACCGACGCACTGGGCGGCACCGGCTACAAGCTGGTCAACCTGAACCTCAACACTTCCGGTTTCCCGCAGCCGTACCTGCGCGCGCCGGTCATGATGATGAAGGCCGCGCGTGCCGACGCCGCGCCAACGCCGGATGTCGAAGCCGGCACCAGCCAGGTCAGCGTCGCAGCAGACGGTGTCATCGAAGTCGCTATCCCTTGATGCACGCGGCGGCAGCCGGTGGCTGCCGCTCTTTCCCTCGCACGCTCCCACTTTTTCCGGCCATCCCGTGGCCCCTTCCCCATCAGCGCGCCCCCTGTCTCCTACGCCTCAGGGCGATTCGACCGATTTCCACGCTGGCCGGAATACATAGAATTGTCCCCGGCAACACTCACCCTCAACACGTACCTAAGGCCGCCTGATCCACAGGGCACGGCCGTGCACAGCTAATGATTCAAGGAAGAATCCGATCATGCCTTTTCAAGCTCAACCCCTCATTCCGGTCGACATGACCACCCGCACGTTACGCAGCACGTTCGCACTGGACCTACTGACCCAAGTGGCCGAAAAACTCGCGCCAGATTCTTTCGCCCTGAAGATGAGCAACGTCTTCGGCAACGACATCCCGCCTCACCGCTACACGAATCTGCAGGACAAGCTGCTGGCGGGTGAAGTACACAACCCTGGGGTCCTCCTCTCCCGGGATCTGGGCTTCGAAGCGGACTACGACAACCGCGAGCGGGTCATCCGCGTCGATTGGGCATTTTTCGCTCGCACGACCGCCAATCCGCAGCACTACTGGTGGTTGTTGACGGCACTGCTCCACGAATTCGGTCACCACATCGACAACGTCCTGCGCCGGGAACTGACCGATGAGCACGCGCCAGTGGCAACCGATGCGCCGTTCGAAGAGGGCCATCTGTTTACTTTGTGGTTGACCGAAGCAGCCTCACCGTCGCGAGACGACATGACCTTCGCCACGTATGCCGAAGAGGCCTCCACCGAGCGTCAATACGCGACTTCCTGGAAGCAAGCCTGCGAAGCCATTCGCGACTATCTGGCCTCGACCGATCTGCGCTTCGAGCCATCGCACGTCCATTCCGATCGCGAAGCGTTCGAAGCGGGCACTGACACCAAAGGCAGCACTCACCAGACGATCGAATGGGTGCTGCAGGACTTCAAGCTCAGCCGAATGGAAATCGACGCCGTTTACTTCGGCAACTGGTTACGGGATTACTCTCAGGTCGTTGATCCCAAGATCACCCGCGCGGCGGACATGCCGGGCGAATTCCCGGCGACGCTGTCGCGCGACGCCTGGACCCGTCTGGTCGACGTGCTGGCGGCCAAAAAATTCATCGACCTGAGGATGCGCTACCCGAACGAAATGAAGGTCACGCCGGAGAAGCTGGGTGTCTATCGGCCGACGGAGCACATCGACAATCCGTTGGTCATCAATCCGCCGTTCCCGGACCCGAAAGTGCGTGATCCGGACTTTGAAGCCTGGGTGCTGCCCGGCGACCCATCCCTGGGTGCCGAGCTCGCCACGTCGATGAAGCGCTACATCGGTAATGCGGTCGGCTACATGGAACAGGAGCTGCGGCTGGCCATGAAACACGGCCGTTCCCTCGACGGACTGCGCAGTTTCGGCGCCGCACTGCATGTGGTCGAAGACTTGTTCGCCCATTCGAACTTCGTGGAGCTGAGCCTGATCAAGGCCGGGCATGTCAGGGTTCTGCCGTGGACAACGCCTGTTCACGTCAAATGGAATCTGCCCCTGGTCACAGGCACGTTCGGGGCCACCGACGTGGTCGCCAGTCTGGCAGGCCCCCTGGGCAAAATCCTCTTCTCCACCGAAGAGCTGCAGTTTGAAATCTCCCAGCCGGGTTATCGCTCGGACCGGGACAAAGTGATGCTGATACTGCTGAGCGAGCATCCCGAACAGGCTTACTTCACTGCATTCAACGCGCTGCTCACGGCCAGGGACGGCATGGTGACGCTCGCTCAGGCGGTCGGTGTGGATACGCTCAGGCTCTACCGCTGGCTGCTCAACACCCCGGCAGCCATTTTGATCAATGCTTACAACAGCGCGGCGCAAGGCGTTCTGACCTGGATCGGCAACAGCGTCGACGATGCACAAACGCTGCTGGGCAGCGATCCAAACGAAGATCCAGACATCGAGCCCACCCACTCACAACTCTCCAAGGATCACGCTGAACACCCGCTTCACGATCTGGCGGCGCTGCTTGCCACCGAAGCCGTGCGCAGGGTCGCCCGGTCAATGGTCGATTACTGGGAGGGCAAACCTGGCGCAGACCCGGTCGCTGTGGCATCGGCCTTCTTTTGCCACCCGGCCGACAGCGAGTGGCAATACCCGATCGTCAACGCATGGGCGGCCAGCAACCCGGCGGAAGTGGCGCGCAGTGAATCAAAGAGTGAGCTGGACAGAACCCAGCAGTTGGCGATCGACGAGCTCCGCGCCATTCAGAACACGCTCATCAAGGACAGTCAGAACTACCTGAATGAGGTGCTAAACACCAAGCTGCCAGCGCCGTCACGCCTTCAGAGGTATCTGGAGGAAGGGTTCATGAAGCTGGCGTCCGAAACCACGTGGTGGAAAGACCTGCAGCAAATCATCAAGTAATAAGCTTATGAATTTCCGAGGCTTGTTGCCCGAGTGAGCCGTGCGGCATTCTTGGCTGTCTATCATCCTGTCGATGAATTCAGGCATGAGTGCCGCACTTAATGAGGTTCACATGGACACATCCTTCAAACCCCTGCTCTTGGCAGCGGCTATGGCACTTTGCGTTCCTTCGGTCCAGGCGGCCAGCACCCTCGTGTATTGCTCGGAAGCCAGCCCTGCCGGTTTCGATCCCAGCCAGTACACCAGCGGCACCGAGTTCGATGCGTCAGCAGAGACCGTCTTCAATCGCCTGACCCAGTTCAAGCGCGGCGGCACAGACGTCGAGCCTGGCCTGGCAACCCAATGGGACGTGTCCGACGACGGCTTGACCTACACCTTTCACTTGCGGCCTGGCGTGAAATTCCACACCACGGACTATTTCAAACCGACCCGCGACTTCAACGCCGATGACGTGCTGTTCACCTTCAACCGCCTGCTGAACCCGGATGACCCGTTCCGCAAGGCGTACCCGTCCGAGTCGCCGTACTTCACTGACATGGGCATGAACACCACCATCAAGCAGGTCGAAAAGGTCGACGATCAGACCGTCCGCTTCAAGCTGAACAACATCGATGCCGCGTTCATCCAGAATCTGGCAATGAGCTTCGCCTCGATTCAATCGGCTGAATACGCGGCGCAACTGATCAAGCAGGGCAAGGCTGGCGACATCAACCTGAAGCCGATCGGTACAGGGCCGTTCGTGTTCAAGCGCTATCAGAAAGACGCGCAGATCCGTTACGTCGGCAACACGGAATACTGGAAGCCGGAGGACGTGAAGCTCGACAACCTGATCTTCTCGATCAATACCGACGCCGCCACCCGCCTGCAGAAACTCAAGACCGGCGAATGCCAGATCAGCGGGTATCCGCGCCCGCAGGACATCGAAGAAGCGCAGAAGGACCCGAACCTCAAGGTGCTGAGCCAGGCCGGTTTCAACCTGGGCTTTCTGGCGTACAACGTGACTCATCCCCCGCTCGATCAACTGAAGGTGCGTCAGGCGCTGGACATGGCCATCGACAAGCCGGCCATCATCAAGGCGGTGTACCAGGGCGCCGGGCAGTTGGCACAGAACGCTCTGCCACCGGCGCAGTGGAGCTTTGATCCGAACATCAAGGACGCGCCCCACGATCCGGCAAAAGCGAAGCAGCTGCTCAAGGAGGCGGGCGTTGCACCGGGCACGCAGATCAACTTGTGGGCGATGACCGTGCAGCGCGCGTCCAACCCGAACGCGCGCATGTCGGCGCAGATGATTCAGTCGGACTGGGCGAAGATCGGCATCAAGGCCAACATCGTCAGCTACGAATGGGGCGAGTACATCAAGCGCGCCAAGGCGGGCGAGCATGACGTGATGATCTACGGCTGGACCGGTGACAATGGCGATCCCGATAACTGGCTCGGCGTGCTGTACAGCTGTGGCGCGGTCAAGGGCAGCAACTACGCCAAATGGTGCAACCCCAGCTACGACAAACTGGTGACCCAGGCCAAGCTGACCAGCAACCGCGATGAGCGCATCAAGCTGTACCAGCAGGCGCAGAACATCCTGAAAAAGGACGTGCCGATCACCCCGATCGCCAATTCCAAAGTGTTTCAGCCGATGCGCAAAGAGGTTCAGGATTTCAAACTCAGCCCGTTTGGCCTGACCCCCTTCTACGGCGTCAGCCTGACCAAATAAACAGGACAAACCAACAGCGAAGTAACACTTGATGACCGAAGCGGGTGCAATCGCCACGTTGCGATGCACCCTTTTGGTGCTGCAAAGATATCGATATGCGACACGCAAACGTTCAACAGCGTCAGAAATTACACTTATGCGACATTCGTGTACGTTCGTGCCACTGTTTGTCACCTCGCTGGCGCCAACATCTTGCTTTGGGTATGGCGCCTGCATAAGTATCCGTGGGACAGGCTCAAAAGGCCGTACCCTCAATCAAAAAATGACAACAACTGAGGCCACCATGCTCAAAAAAGCGGTCATTCCGTTTCTTCTCGGCGCAGGTTTGATCGCCAGCGCTCCCTTCGCCCATGCAGCATCGAGTCTGGTGTTCTGCTCCGAAGGCAGCCCTGCTGGTTTCGATCCAGGTCAATACACCACCGGTACCGACTTCGATGCTTCGGCCGAGACCGTTTTCAACCGTTTGAGCCAGTTCGAACGTGGCGGCACCGCTGTCATTCCAGGCCTCGCCACCAGCTGGGACGTTGCCCCGGATGGCCTGACCTACACCTTCCACCTGCGTGAAGGTGTGAAATTCCACACCACGCCGTACTTCAAACCGACGCGTACCTTCAATGCCGATGACGTGCTGTTCACGTTCAACCGCATGATCAACAAGGACGACCCGTTCCGTAAGGCGTACCCGACCGAATTCCCATACTTCACCGACATGGCGATGGACACCAACATCACCAAGATCGAGAAGGTCGACGATCACACCGTCAAAATGACCCTCGGCACCGTCGATGCTGCGTTCATCCAGAACCTGGCGATGAGCTTCGCCTCCATTCAGTCCGCTGAATACGCCGCGCAGTTGCTCAAACAAGGCAAACCGGAAGACATCAACCAGAAGCCGATCGGCACTGGCCCGTTCGTGTTCAAGAGCTACCAGAAAGACTCCAACATCCGCTTCACCGGGAACAAGGACTACTGGAAGCCTGAAGACGTCAAAGTCGACAACCTGATTTTCGCCATCACCACTGACGCCTCGGTTCGTGCGCAGAAGCTGAAGAAAGGCGAATGCCAGATCACCGCCTACCCACGTCCGGCTGACCTCGCTCCGCTGAAGGCTGACCCCGCGCTGAAGATGCCTGATCAGGCCGGCTTCAACCTGGGCTACATCGCCTACAACGTGATGCCGAAGATCAAGGGCGAAGACAAGCCGAACCCGCTGGCTGACCTGAAAGTACGTCAGGCGCTGGACATGGCCGTCGACAAGAAAGCGATCATTGACGCGGTGTATCAGGGCGCAGGCCAACTGGCCACCAACGCCATGCCGCCGACCCAATGGTCCTACGACACCACGATCAAAGATGCACCGTTTGATGTCGCCAAGGCCAAGGACCTGCTCAAGCAGGCGGGCGTGAAGGAAGGTACCGAAATCACCCTCTGGGCGATGCCGGTTCAGCGTCCTTACAACCCGAACGCCAAGCTGATGGCCGAGATGCTCCAGAACGACTGGAAGAAGATCGGCATCAACGCCAAGATTGTGTCCTACGAGTGGGGCGAGTACATCAAGCGCGCCAAGGCGGGCGAAAACGGCGCCATGCTGATTGGCTGGAGCGGCGACAACGGTGACCCGGACAACTGGCTGGGTACTCTGTTTGGCTGTGACGCCCTCAACGGCAACAACTTCGCCAAATGGTGTGACAAGCCGTTCGATACCTTGATCCATCAGGCCAAGGAAACCACCGATCAGGCCAAACGCACCGAGCTGTACAAGCAGGCTCAACATCTGCTCAAAGATGCCGTGCCTATGACCCCCATTGCTCACTCGACTGTTTATCAGCCAATGCGCAAGGAAGTTCAGGACTTCAAGATCAGCCCATTCGGTCTGAACTCGTTCTACGGCGTCAGCGTCAGCGGCAAGTAATACGTCCAGATGACCACTCGGTCGCGTTGCCCCAGGGCGACGCGATCGCGTTGTTATGTGCTCGATCGTTAAATGAAATTGACTATCGTTAGATGCGTAGCGATTGGCGGTTAGCGCCTGTCCGACAGCCCCTGCCTACTTACGATAAGCACTTTTCCTACAAACTTTGAAGCACGCGTAACTATGGACTGTGGGGCGCCAGAGACATACCTTCTGACAAGCCGCAAATACAGTCCGTTGTCTATCTTGAACAGTGAGATGTATCAGGCGTTGATTCTCCATTTGCGCAAACGATTGCCATGGATTGCGCAGGCATTGCCATTCAATGCGCCTCTCACGATAAGGAATATCATGCGTCCAACTATCGTTATGCCGTCACTTATTGCCGCTGGACTCCTGGCTATGACGCCCGTTGTTCAGGCGGCCAGCAAAAGCCTGGTCTTCTGTTCGGAAGGCAGCCCGGCCGGGTTTGATATTGGCCAGTACACCTCCGGTACTGACAACGATGCCGCCGAGCCGATCTACAACCGTCTCGCCGAGTTCGCACGCGGCGAGACCAGCGTCGTGCCTGCTCTCGCAACGAGCTGGGACATCTCCCCTGACAACCTGACCTACACGTTCCATCTGCGCGAAGGGGTCAAGTTCCACAGCAACAAGCTCTTCACGCCCACGCGCGATTTCAATGCCGACGACGTGCTGTTCACCTTCAATCGCATGCTGCACAAGGACCATCCATTCCGCGTGGCGTATCCGACGGAGTTCCCGTTCTTCACCAGCATGGGCCTGGACAAAAACATCAAGTCGGTGGAAAAGACCGACCCAATGACCGTGGTGTTCACGCTCAACAACGTTGATGCGGCATTCATCCAGAATGTTTCGATGAACTTTGCGTCCATTCTGTCTGCTGAATACGCTGACAAACTGATGGCCTCGGGTGATGTGCGCGACATTAACCAGGCGCCCATTGGCACCGGCCCGTTTGTGTTTCAGCGCTATCAAAAAGATTCGCAAATTCGCTACGTGAAAAACAAACAGTTCTGGGACCCGAGTCGGGTCAAGATTGATCAGTTGATCTTTGCGATCAATACAGATGCGTCGGTGCGGGTTCAAAAACTCAAAAAGAACGAGTGTCAGGTCACTTTGAATCCACGCCCGGCGGACGTTGAATCGATCAAAGAGGACAAGAACCTGAGGGTCATCGAAAAGCCTGGGTTCAATCTCGGATACATTACCTACAACGTCCGCCACGCCCCGCTGGACAACTTGCAGGTTCGCCAGGCGCTGGACATGGCGGTGGATAAAAAAGCGATCATCGAGGCGGTGTACCAGGGCGCCGGGCAACTGGCCCAGAACGCCATGCCACCGACGCAGTGGTCTTACGACGACACGGTCAAGGACGCGCCCTACAACCCGGAAAAAGCCCGCGAGTTGCTGCGCGCCGCCGGCGTCAAGGAAGGCACCGAACTGACCCTCTGGGCGATGCCGGTCCAGCGCCCCTACAACCCCAACGCCAAGCTGATGGCCCAGATGCTCCAGGCCGACTGGGCCAAGGTGGGCATCAAGGCGACCATCGTCAGTTACGAGTGGGGCGAATACCTCAAGCGCAGCAAGAACGGCGAGCATGACATTTCGCTGATCGGCTGGACCGGCGACAACGGCGATCCGGACAACTGGATGGGCACGCTCTACAGCTGCGCGTCCATCGGCGGCAATAATTACTCGATGTGGTGCGACGAGAAATACGACGCCCTGGTCAAGGCCGCCGTCTCGAACACCAACAAAGACCAGCGGATCGCGCTGTACAAACAAGCTCAGCATTACCTGAAAGAACAGGTGCCCATTACGCCGATTGCCCACTCGACGGTGATTCAGCCGATGCGCAAGGAAGTGCAAGGTTTCCTGG
Organism: Pseudomonas sp. CFBP 8772; assembly: GCF_014841665.1. Classification (NCBI taxonomy): domain Bacteria; kingdom Pseudomonadati; phylum Pseudomonadota; class Gammaproteobacteria; order Pseudomonadales; family Pseudomonadaceae; genus Pseudomonas; species Pseudomonas sp. CFBP 8772. The sequence goes on from NZ_JACYUI010000004.1 coordinate 398,825, forward strand.
TGAGCCCGTTCAACCGCAACAACTTCTCGGGCGTCAGCATCGCCGACTGATTCAAAAACATGCCTGGGGGCGCAACCACGCCCTTTGGCATTGCTTTATCCGCGTTTCGCCGGATAGGCAAGAAAATGGCCCATGGGGCCGCACCACCGAGCGGGCTACACCATAAAAAGCCCGCCTCTAAAAAAGCAGCAATCGGGAGCTTCAGAACGTGAAAAAAGCCAGCACCGCTGTATTCGCCTTATCCGTCCTCGCCATCAGCGTCGCGGCCCAGGCAGAGCCGACCAGTCAGGAATTCGTTCCGACCACACTGGCCACCACCAACCTCCAGGGCGAAGCAAAGGGCTTTCTGGAAGACTCGAAACTGACCGGTTCGACCAAGAACTGGTACGCCAACGAACTGCTGCGCCGTGGCGGCGAGTTCCGCCGCAGCGAGAACGGCGTTGTGGTCGACAGTGACCCGCGCCGGATCAACTGGGTTCAGGGCACCATCGTTGATTACAGCTCGGGCTTCACCCAGGGCACTGTCGGCTTCGCCACGCAAATGGCGGTCTACAACGCCGTCGCGCTGGACCGTGACAAAGACGACCTGATGGGCGGCGCCAACCGTACGCTGACCGAAAACAATGGTGACCCTGTTGGGCAGTGGAGCAAGTTGGGCCTGGGCAATATCAAGGCGCGCGTCTCCAACACGACCCTGACCGCCGGCCGTCAGTCGATGAACACCCCGGTGCTGGCTTACATCGGCAACCGTGCGCTGCCTTCGAGCTTCGAAGGGGTGAGCGTGCTGAGTGAAGAGTTCAACAACATCTCGATCCAGGCCGGCAGCTTCGACCGCGTATCGCCACGCACCGAGCAGAGCCTGACCAAGTTCCGTTCCGAGTACACCAACAACACCGCCACCGCCGATCGCGTTGACATGGCGGGCGTTGATTACAAACCCTTCAAAAGCCTGACCACCAGCTTCTACGCGTCCAACGTCGAAGACTTCTGGCATCAGTACTACTTCGCCTTCACCCACGAACTGGGTGACCCCGATGTACTGGGCCTGAGCACCAACCTGAACTACTACAAGACCAAGGATTCCGGTCAGAAGAAGATGGGCGAGATCGACAACGACACGTACAGCCTGTCGTTGACCGCCACTCACAAGGCGCACAGTTTCAGCGTCGCGTACCAGGAAGTCGAAGGCGACACCTACTTCGACTACGTCCACGACACCAACGCGATCTTCCTGGCCAACTCCCTGCTGTCGGACTTCAACGGCCCGAACGAGAAGTCGGTGCAGCTGAGCTACCTGCTGAACATGGCTGACTACGGCGTGCCGGGTCTGAAATTCAACATCTATCAAGCGCGCGGTTTCGACATCGACGGCACCCATTACAAAGGCACCGCTTACGATGTCCGCGGCATGGACGGCGAAAATCACTACGAATACGGTGTCGGCTCGTCGTACACCCTGCAGTCCGGCCCGCTGAAGGCCTCCACGATGCGTGCGACCTACACCACTCACCGCGCGAGCGCCAACCAGGCCGACGGCAACATCAACGAATTCCGTCTGGTGACCACCATTCCATTCAACATTATGTAATCAGCACGATCGATCGGGCCTCAAGGTGCGGTTTACCGAAACTTCGTGGCCCGATACCGACTCACTAATGGCTTCATCACTTGCGGAGTGCGTTACTTGAAATCGACATTCAAACTCGCAACATTGCGCAGCGCGATCGCACTGGCGGTATTCAGCGTTGCGGTCGGCGTATCGGCCAAGCCTCTGGTGGTCTGCACCGAAGCCAGCCCGGAAGGTTTCGACACGGCGCTCTACACCACCGCCGTGACCGCCGATGCTTCGGCGGAAACCATTTACAACCGTCTGGTGGATTTCAAGCCAGGCACCACGGAAATCGTTCCGGCATTGGCCGACACGTGGGAGATCAGCGATGACGGCCTGACCTACACGTTCCACCTGCGCAAGGGCGTCAAGTTTCACACCACCGAATACTTCAAACCGACCCGCGACATGAACGCCGATGACGTGGTCTGGAGCTTCCAGCGTCAACTGGACCCCAACCACCCTTGGCACAAACAGTCGGAGGTCGGTTACCCGTACTTCGAGAGCATGGGTTTCAAAGAGCTGCTGAAGAGCGTCGAGAAAGTCGACGACAGCACCGTCAAGTTCACCCTGACACGCCGCGAATCACCGTTCCTGGCTGACGTCGCCATGGCCTTTGCCTCGGTGTACTCGGCGGAATACGCCGATCAGTTACTCAAGGCCAACAAGACCGGCAACCTCAACAGCCAGCCCATCGGCACCGGTCCGTTTATTTTCCAGCGTTATGCCAAGGACGCTCAGGTCCGCTTCAAGGCCAACCCGGAGTATTTCCGTGGCAAGCCGCCGGCTGACACCCTGATCTTCGCCATCGCTACCGACAACAACGTGCGCCTGCAGAAGCTCAGGGCCAACGAGTGTCAGGTTGCGTTGTACCCGAAGCCGGACGACATTCCGAACATCAAGAAAGATCCGAACCTCAAGGTCGATGAGCTGAACTCGATGACCACCGCGTACATCGCCATGAACACCACGCACAAATACATGAGCGACGTGCGCGTGCGTAAAGCCATCGAGCTTGCGTTTGATAAAGAGGCCTACGTCAAAGCTTTGTTTGGCAAGGACAATGCCACCGTCGCCGTGAACCCGTATCCGGACACGCTGCTGGGTTACAACAAAGACTTGAAAAACCCTGCCCACGATCTGGACAAGGCGCGCGCCCTGCTCAAGGAAGCCGGCGTTCCGGAAGGCACCGTGCTGACCCTGTTCACGCGCAACGGCGGCGGTCCGACCAACCCTAATCCGGCCATGGGCGCACAAATGATGCAGTCCGACCTGGCCAAAGTCGGCATTAAGTTAGATATACGCGTCATGGAATGGGGCGAAATGCTCAAACGTGCCAAAAACGGCGAACACGACATGGTGTCGGCCGGCTGGTCAGGTGACAATGGCGACCCTGATAACTTCCTGACTCCACTGCTCAGTTGCGAGGCCGCCAAGAACGGCGAAAACTACTCGCGCTGGTGTAATCAGAAGTTCCAGACCTTGATCGATCAGGCTCGGGAAAAGACCGACCCGGCCGAACGCGCTTCGCTCTACGAGCAGGCTCAAGTGATCTTCAATCAGGACCTGCCGTGGATCAGCATGGCCCACACCAAGGTGTTCACTGCAATGCGCAACAACGTGGAGGGTTACCACATCAGCCCTCTCACCACTAATAACTTCGCTACCACCCAAGTGAAGTAGAAGAAGAATCCGGCGGGCTCTGCTACCCAGAGACCCGCCGGTACCTGATGAGGTACACGAGAAGATGTTTAGTTTTATCGCTCGCCGAGTGGGGTTGCTCATACCCACCTTCTTCGGCATCACCTTGCTGACCTTCGCCCTGATTCGCCTGATTCCGGGCGACCCTGTCGAAGTCATGATGGGTGAACGCCGGGTCGATCCGGAAATGCACGCCCAAGCCATGGAACGTCTTGGCCTGAACAAACCCCTTTATGCGCAATACATCGATTACGTCGGTAAGCTCGCCCATGGCGACCTGGGCGAATCGCTGCGTACGCGCACAAGCGTGTGGTCCGAATTCACTTCGCTGTTCCCGGCAACCCTGGAACTGTCGATTGCGGCGCTGATCTTCGCAGGCATTCTCGGGCTGCTGGCCGGTGTGATTGCGGCATTGAAGCGAGGATCCCTGTTCGACCATGGGGTCATGGGTATCTCCCTGGCGGGGTACTCGATGCCGATCTTCTGGTGGGGCCTGATCCTGATCATGTTCTTCTCGGTATCCCTGGGCTGGACCCCGGTATCGGGACGTATCGACCTGCTGTACGACATTCCCCCCAAAACCGGCTTCATGCTGATCGACACTCTGCTCAGCGATGAAGAAGGTTCGTTCATGGACGCCCTGCGTCACCTGATTCTGCCGGCCATCGTGCTGGGTACCATCCCGTTGGCGGTCATCGCCCGGATGACGCGCTCCTCGATGCTCGAAGTCCTGCGTGAAGACTACGTGCGCACCGCCCGCGCCAAGGGCCTGTCGCCGGCTCGCGTGGTGTTCGTTCACGGCCTGCGCAACGCGCTGATCCCGGTGCTGACGGTGTTTGGTCTGCAGGTGGGCACGCTGCTGGCCGGTGCGGTTCTGACCGAAACGATCTTCTCCTGGCCGGGTATCGGCAAGTGGCTGATCGAGGCCATTGGCGCCCGTGACTACCCTGTCGTGCAAAACGGCATCCTGCTAATCGCCTGCCTGGTGATTCTGGTCAACTTCGTGGTGGACATCCTCTACGGCTTTGCCAACCCACGCATTCGTCATCAGCGCTGAGATCCCTTTTTATGAGCACACCTACTCCCGTAGTAGCAGTCGATCAAAGCCTGCTCTACCCGTCCGTCTACAAAGAGTTCTGGCAGCACTTCTCCAAGAACAAGGGCGCCGTCGCGGGCCTGGCGTTCATGCTGGTGATCGTGTTCTGCGCCCTGTTCGCGCCGTGGGTTGCCCCCCATGACCCGAGCGAGCAATACCGCGATTTCCTGCTGACCCCGCCGGTCTGGCTTGAAGGCGGCCAATGGCAGTTCCTGCTGGGCACCGACGAACTGGGCCGTGACCTGCTGTCGCGTCTGATCCAGGGTTCGCGCCTGTCGCTGCTGATCGGTCTGTCGTCCGTGGTGATGTCGCTGATTCCGGGGATCCTCATGGGCCTGCTGGCGGGTTTCTTCCCGAGAATCCTCGGCCCGACCATCATGCGCCTGATGGACATCATGCTGGCGCTGCCGTCGCTGCTGCTGGCGGTGGCCATCGTCGCGATCCTCGGCCCTGGCCTGATCAACACCGTCATCGCCATCGCCATCGTTTCGCTGCCGTCCTACGTGCGTCTGACCCGTGCAGCGGTGATGGGCGAGCTGAACCGTGACTACGTGACCGCCGCGCGTCTGGCCGGCGCAACGCTGCCGCGCCTGATGTTCATCACCGTGCTGCCCAACTGCATGGCGCCGCTGATCGTTCAGGCCACCTTGAGTTTCTCCTCGGCGATCCTCGACGCTGCGGCGCTGGGCTTCCTGGGTCTGGGTGTACAACCGCCGACGCCTGAGTGGGGCACCATGCTCGCTTCGGCCCGCGACTACATCGAACGCGCCTGGTGGGTGGTGAGCCTCCCGGGTCTGACCATTTTGCTCAGCGTGCTGGCAATCAACCTGATGGGCGACGGTCTGCGCGATGCGCTGGACCCGAAACTCAAGAACGCCGCCTGAGGACGTCCGAATGTCTCTGTTAAACATCAAGAACCTCAACGTGCGCTTTGGCGACGCCACGGCCACCCCAGTGGTAGACGGCCTGGATCTGGCCGTCGACAAGGGCGAAGTCCTGGCTATCGTGGGCGAATCGGGTTCGGGTAAATCCGTGACGATGATGGCGCTCATGGGCCTGATCGAGCACCCCGGCATCGTCACCGCCGACGCTCTGGTCTTCGACGGCAAGGACATGCTGACGCTCAATGCGCGTCAGCGTCGCAAGATCGTCGGCAAAGACATGTCGATGGTCTTCCAGGACCCGATGACCGCGCTGAACCCGAGCTACACCGTGGGCTTCCAGATCAAGGAAGTGCTCAAGCAGCACTTGGGTCTGTCCGGACGCGCGGCCCACCAGCGCGCACTTGAGCTGTTGCAGAAAGTAGAGATCCCGGGCGCCGCACAGCGTCTGGACGCCTACCCGCATCAACTCTCGGGCGGCATGAGCCAGCGCGTTGCGATCGCCATGGCCATCGCCGGCGAGCCGAAGCTGCTGATCGCCGACGAACCGACCACCGCATTGGACGTGACCATTCAGGCGCAGATCATGGACCTGCTGCTGGCCCTGCAGAAAGAGCAGGACATGGCGCTGGTGCTCATCACCCACGACCTCGCCGTGGTAGCCGAAACCGCTCAGCGGGTCTGCGTGATGTATGCCGGCCAGGCCGTGGAAGTGGGTCAGGTGCCGGGGCTGTTCGACGTTCCGGCGCACCCGTACAGCGAAGCACTGCTGGCGGCGATTCCCGAGCACAGCATGGGCGCCGCGCGCCTGTCGACGCTGCCGGGTATCGTGCCGGGTCGCTATGACCGTCCAAGCGGCTGCCTGCTGTCGCCGCGCTGCCCTTACGTCCAGGACAAATGCCGCCAGCAACGCCCGGGCCTTGACCCGAAAGCCCATAGCCTGGCGCGTTGCTTCTTTCCGCTGAATCAGGAGGTGGCGTGATGAGCGAAATCGTACTGACCGCTCGTGACCTTACTCGTCACTACGATGTGTCCCGTGGGCTGTTCAAGTCCCATGCAACCGTGCGCGCGCTCAACGGCGTGTCGTTCGAACTCGAAGCCGGCAAGACCCTGGCGGTGGTCGGTGAGTCCGGCTGCGGCAAGTCCACGCTGGCCCGCGCGCTGACGCTGATCGAAGAGCCTTCTTCGGGATCGCTGAAAATCGCCGGTCAGGAAGTCACCGGCGCGACCAAGGCACAACGCAAACAGCTGCGCAAAGACGTACAGATGGTGTTTCAGAGCCCGTATGCGTCGCTCAATCCGCGGCAGAAGGTCGGCGATCAACTGGGCGAGCCCCTGCTGATCAACACCAGCCTTTCCGCCGCCGAACGTCGCGAGAAAGTGCAGGCGATGATGGCTCAGGTCGGTCTGCGTCCCGAGCACTATCAGCGCTACCCGCACATGTTCTCCGGCGGTCAGCGTCAACGTATCGCACTGGCGCGGGCGATGATGCTGCAGCCTAAAGTGCTGGTGGCGGACGAACCGACTTCCGCGCTCGACGTGTCGATTCAGGCTCAGGTGCTGAACCTGTTCATGGACCTGCAGCAAGAGTTCAACACCGGTTACGTGTTCATCTCCCACAACCTGGCGGTGGTGCGTCACGTCGCCGACACGGTGTTGGTGATGTACTTGGGTCGCCCGGCCGAAATGGGTCCCAAGGACGAGATCTACAACCGTCCGCTGCACCCGTATACCCAGGCGCTGCTGTCAGCGACCCCGACGATCCACCCGGACCCGTCTAAGCCGAAGATCAAAATCGTCGGCGAATTGCCTAACCCGCTGAACCCGCCTTCCGGCTGCGCTTTTCACAAGCGCTGCCCGTACGCGACCGAACGCTGCGCCGCCGAAGTGCCGGAACTGCGCTGGGTCGACAACCGGCAGGTTGCCTGCCATTACGCGGAACAGTTTGTGGCGTGATGGTTGAGTAAGAAAAAGGCCGTTGCGTGTGAGCGCAACGGCTTTTTTTGTGGCTGGCGTAGGACTGGCTTTAGCCGGGAATTGCATTGTAGGACTGGCTTTAGCCGGGAATGACTCGACAGGCTCACAAGCAGATCCGATCAATACACATCACGCCGATACCGACCCTGCTCGATCAAATCCCGAACGGCGTCTTCACCCAGCAGCGCGTTCAACGTCGCATCGACACCCGCCGCCATACCTTCGAGGCTGCCGCAGATGTAGATCACAGCGCCCTCGGCCAGCCAGCGACGCAGCTCATCAGCGGCCTCCCGCACGCGATCCTGCACGTAGATCTTCTCAGCCTGATCCCGGGAAAACGCCAGATCCATACGCGCCAGATCGCCACTCGCCAGCCAGCCCTTGAGCTCATCCGCGCAATGGAAATCGTGGGCAGCGTGGCGCTCGCCAAACAGCAGCCAGTTGCGCTGCTCGCCCGACACGACGCGCGCCTTGAGCAAGCTGCGCAGGCCCGCCAGTCCGGTACCGTTACCGATCAAGATCATCGGTGCCGATTCGGCCGGCAGGTGGAAACCACTGTTCCGACGCACCCGCAGACTGATCGCGCCGCCCACCGCAGCATGCTCGGTCAGCCAGCCCGAACACAGCCCGAGGCTGCCATCGGGGTGCAGCTCCTGACGCACGATCAGCTGCAACACACCGTCCTGGGGAATCGACGCGATCGAATACTCGCGCATCGCCAGCGGCACCAGCGCGTCGATCAACGCCTGCGCGTGCAAGCCCACCAGATGACTGCGATTCACCGGTAATTGCCGCGAGCACAAGGCTTGGCCGAGGGTCTCGCTCAAGCCATCGACAGTGACCTGCGTTTCAGCAGCGATGCCCAACCCGGACAGGAACTGCTCGACCGCAGAGGCCGGGTTGCGTGGCAACACCTCCACCAGATCGCCGGCCTCCCAGCGGGTTGCCGAATCGGCTGTCAGGCCGAGCATGAACACTTTCGAACCCACGCTTCCGGGGTTCAGCCATTCCCGGGCCACCAGCGTCCAGTTGTGATACTCCGGCGCTTGCCAGACGGTCGTCGGCGTCGAGCCGGTCAACTGGCCCAGTTGCTGTTGCCAGTGTTGCAGCGCCGCACCGTCGCCGCTGTCCACTTCCACCGGTGCGAACAGCGTGCGTCCGCCGCGCTCCGCCAGCCAGCCATGCAGCCGCTGAGCGAACCCGCAGAACTGCTGATACTGACGATCGCCCAGCCCAAGCACCGCGTAGTTGAGATTGTCCAGCGCCAGCGGCCGACCCAGCACCTTGCGCTCAAATCCGCGGGCGCTGTCGGGCGCCTCGCCGTCGCCGAAGGTACTCACGACGAACAGCGCATTGCGGCTCTGATAGAGGTCCTGCTCGGTGATGTCGCCCAGACGCTGCACCTTCACCGGCACCCCGGCGGTTTGCAGCTGGCCGGCCGTCTGCCAGGCGAGTTGCTCGGCGAACCCGCTCTGGCTGGCAAAGCCGATCAACCAGGCCGCGCCCTGCTCGCCCGTCGTCGTCGACACTTCACCGCGGGCGTTGCGAATGTCGCGCTTCTTGCGTCGGCGGTCCAGGTAGAGCAACCAGCCGGTGACGAAGAACAGCGGCATCAACAACGCGGCAACGGTCACAACGATGCGTCCGATCAGGCCGAAGTAGCTGCCGGTGTGCAGCGCATAGTTGCTGATCAACAACTGAGAACCGAGGCCTTTCTCGGAATAGCGCGACACCGCCTTGAGCGTGCCATCGGCCGGATCGAGGCTGATCTGGTTCAAGGCACGGGCGTGCGGCGCGGTTTTAAGGAGGTAAAACACCGTGGCCATCTGGCCCGGTGACTGGGGCATGCGCAGGTTGTAGGCCTTGAGATCCGGGCCGGCAGCGCTCTGGATGGTCTGCCAGATGGCGTCATAGTCCGGGGCCGAGGCCGCGATTTCCTTGGGCGCCTCTTTCGCAGCAGGGACTGGACGCGCCCCTGCGCCACGGCGCTGCTCGCCCGCCACGGGAGGATCGCCAATCAGCTTGGTCATGCCGTTGCTGAACCAGTCGTAGGACCACATCAGACCGGTGATCGCCAGCAGCAGATAGATGATCAGGCACCAGGTGCCGAACACCGAATGCAGGTCCCAATTGAAACTGCGTCCCTTCTTCGCCCAGTCCATGGTCAGCCAGACGCGCCAGTTCAGCGGCTTGCGCGGCCAGCGTAGATAGAGCCCGGAGAGGCAGAAGAAAATGAGGATCAACGTGCAAGCTGCGGTGACTTGCTTGCCGTATTCCCCCGCAGCCAGGAATCGGTGCAGGTTGAGGATGAACCCGAAGAAGTCCTGACCGACGGCATCCTCGGTGAACGCGCCGGTGTAGGGGTTGAAGTTGTGCATCTCGCCGCGGCGCTGGCCGGGCGGCGGTGTGAACCAGACCTGGGCGATCCTGTCGCCGCCGACATCGATGCGGAACATCGCTACCTTGTCTTTGCCCTGGGCTTCAACCTTGCTGACCATTTCCGCCAGTGACAGTTGGCGACCCTGGGGCTGCACGAACAACACGTCAGGGTTGAGCGCGTCGACGATTTCGTCCTCGAAGGAGTACAGCGCGCCCGTGATCCCCATCAGGGCAAGCACAAGACCGGCCGTGATCCCGAAGAACCAGTGCACTTGAAACAGGACTTTCTTCAACACCCTCGACCCCTCACTCACCCGCTACGGCGCGCATTATGCGCACAAACGGCATACATTCTCATCTGTGGCTGATTCTTGATGCAGAACCAGTGGGAGCGGTCTTGCCCTGACACCCCGCGCTCGCCTGGCCAGCGCAAAACTTGTGGGAGTGAGCTTGCTCACGAAGAGGCCGGTACATTCAGCCACTTTCTCTGAAGACTGAAATTAAGCATTCGCGAGCAAGCTCGCTCCCACAAGTGACGTGTCCGAATCCGGATCAGAAGTGGAAGCTGGCACTCATCAGCGCGGTACGCCCGGCGGCCATGTGGGCGTAGTGGGTGGTGAAGACCTGATCGTAATAACGCTTGTCGGTCAGGTTCTGCACGTTCAGCTGCAGGTCAACGTTCTTGGTCAGCGCGTACGTGGCCATGGCGTCGTAGCGCCAGTAGGACGGCACTTCCACCGAGTTGGCTTCGTTGCCGAAACGCGAATCGACGAAGGTCGCGCCGCCGCCCACGGTCAGCTTCGGCATCAGTTCGTAGGTCGACCAGAAATTGAAGCTGTTGCGCGGCGTGCTCGGCATGTGATTGCCCTCGTCCGCCTTGCTGGTTGCGCTGACGATCTCGCTCTCCATGTAGGTGTAGCCGCCGTAGACTTTCCATTTGCCGGTAATGTTGCCGCTGTAGGTCAGCTCCAGACCGTCGACACGCTGCTCGCCGTCCAGCACCTGAAACGTCGCGTTGTCAGGATCGGTCACCCGCGCGTTGGTCTTCTCGGTGCGGAACAGCGCAGCCGTCAGCGACAAATTGTCGTCGAAGAAATCCCACTTGGTGCCCAGCTCGTAGTTGCGGTTCTTTTCCGGATCGAGGTTGACGTTGTTCGCCGCGATTTCCAGGCCGCCATTGCCGCTGGTCTCACCCGACGGATTGCTGGACGTCGACCACGCCGCGTAGATGCTGCCGTTCGGCAGCGGCTTGTAGGTCACGCCGACCTGGTAATTCCACAGCTGGCTGGTGTTCTCGCGCTTGAAGCTGCCCGCCACCGAGCCGCGGCCGCCAGTGCTGTAACCGCTGGAGCGCACGTCGTAATCGTCATAGCGCAGGCCCAGGTTCAACGACCACTGTTCGTTGAATTTCAACGTGTCGAAGACATAGGCGGCACTGGTTTTGGTGTCGGTATCGGTGAACGCGCGGCTGTCGGTGATGGTGCCGTTCCAGTCGTCTTTCGGCGACGAGTTGGACAGGCTGGTGCAGTCGCCCGACGCCAGCAGCGCAGCGTTACAGGTCGAGCCGATGGTCCCGCCGCTGGCGCTGAGCACGTTGTAGCCGCGGTTGTGGGTGTCCTGATACGAAAATTCGAGACCGGTCACCAGACTGTGCTCGACAAAACCGGTGTTGAATTTTGCCTGCAGGTCGGTCTGGTTGACGAAGCCGCTGGAGGTGGAGTTGCGGCTCTTCGCCGAGCGCGAAACCAGGCCCCTGGCGACGTTGCCGCGGCTGTCGTCGGGGTTGGTGACGATGTAATCCAGCGTCGAGCGCGACATGCGGAAGCTGTTGGAGATCGTCAGGTTGTCGTTGAGGTCGTGTTCGAGGCGGATCGTGCCGCTGTCGTTGACACTCTTGCGGTAGTCGCGGTCGGTCAGGCCGTAAAAGTTATTTTCGTTGACGTGGGCCGGCTTGTCGACCACGTACTGGCTGCGGCCGGTGGTGTTGGTCAGCGGAATGCCGTAGTCGGGCATGTCGTCGGTGGACAGGTGGTAGTAATCGACCTTGACGCGCGTGTCCGTGCCCAGACCGAACGCGAACGAAGGCGCAACGCCCCAACGGCTGTTGTCGACATCGTTGCGGCCGGCGACGTTGGAATCATGCTTCATGAGGTTCAGGCGGAAGGCGGACGTGTCGGTCATTTGCTTGTTGACGTCGAGGGTGTAGCGCTGGGTCTGGTCCGAGCCGAAGGTGTAGCCGCCGTTGAGGGCATCGCCCAGGTGAGCGCCTTTGGTGACGAGGTTCAGGCTGCCACCCGTGGAGCCTGCACCGGTGAACGCCGAACCCGGGCCCTTGCTGACCTCGACCGACTCGACGTTGAAAATCTCCCGGCTCTGCGCCGCGACATCGCGCATGCCGTCGACGAACACGTCACTCTCCGCGTTGAAGCCACGAATGATCGGGCGATCCGCATTCGGGTTACCGCCCTCGCCCGCACCAAAGGTGATGCCGGGGGTGGTGCGCAAGGCGTCAGTCAGGCTCGTGGCCGCGGTGTCGCGGATAACTTGCTGCGGGATCACCGTGACGCTCTTTGGCGTCTCGCGCAGGGGCGCGGTGTACTTTTTCGAGGCCGATTCTTCGGTCTTGTAAGCCGTGTCGGCCCGCTCGCCGTCGATGTTGGTTGCCCCGAGATTCAGCGCGTTGTCCGATGCGGGTTCCGCGGCCTGCACCATGTGGGCGGCTGACATCGCTGCAAGTGCGACGCCGACGGCGCTGACGATGGAACGCTGCGAATGTGCGGTAACCGGTTGTGCTTGGCGCGACATTTTCCTTCCCCAAGGAAACAATAAGGCGGCGGAATATAGTTGAGACTGCTTCGCATTCGCAGAAAACTTACATTCTTTACACTTTCCCATTACCCAATTTTCACATCGACCCATTCACGCGCGCGGGCGACGTTTTACACGACCAATAAGAATCACTATCATCCGCCGCCTTATTCTTCACGCAGGTCGCGATTCATGCTCCTACATATCCCCGGTCTGTTTTCACCCGAGGAGGTGCTTCGCATCCGACAGGCGCTGGAAGACACCGAATGGGCCGACGGCAAGATCACCGCCGGGCACCAATCGGCGAAAGCCAAGCACAACCTGCAACTGCCGGAAGGTCATCCACTTGCCGTAGAGATTGGCGCGGCGATGCTTGAGCGCCTGTGGCAGAACCCACTGTTCATGTCCGCTGCCCTGCCCCACAAGGTCTTCCCGCCATTGGTGAATTGCTACACCGGCGGCGGCAGTTTCGATTTGCACATCGACAACGCCGTGCGTCAGGCCAAGGGCAGCGCCGAGCGCGTGCGCACAGATCTGTCATCGACGCTGTTCTTCAGCGATCCCGACGACTACGACGGCGGCGAGCTGGTGATTCAGGACACCTTTGGCACCCGTCAGGTCAAGCTGCCGGCGGGTGACCTGCTGCTTTATCCGGCCAGCAGTCTGCACAAGGTCAACGCCGTCACACGGGGGGCGCGGTACGCCTCGTTCTTCTGGACCCAGAGCCTGGTGCGGGACGATGGCCACCGCACGCTGCTGTTCGACATGGACGCGGCCATCCAGCAACTCAGCCGCGACGTGCCTGATCACCCCTCGCTGCTTCAGCTCACCGGCACCTATCACAACCTGCTGCGGCAGTGGGTCGAGGTCTGAGTCATGACCTGGAATCTGCGACGTGAAGAAGTGCTCGATGGCGACCAGCTGCGCGCCATGCTGGAAGAAAGTCCGGCGAGTGCCGCACGGGCGATTCTCAGCGCCGCGCAGGCCAACATCGTCGACGCCCAGGCGCTGCTCGGGCAGATCCTGCTCGACGGCGCCGGCATCGAGCAGGACCCGTCGCTGGCGATGACGTGGTTCCAGATCGCCGCACGCAACGGGCATGCGATGGCCCATAACATGCTCGGTCGCTGCCACGAACATGGCTGGGGGTGCGAGCCAGATGCGGCGAAGGCCGCCGAGTGCTATCGACTGGCAGCGCAGGCCGACCTCGACTGGGGCTTCTATAACTACGGCAACCTGCTGGCCACTGGTCGGGGCGTCAATAAGGATCAGGCACGCGCACTGGCCTGCTACCGCAAGGCCGCACACATGGGTCATGCCAAATCAATGAACATGCTCGGCCGCTATCTGGAAGAAGGCGTGAGCTGCGAGCAGGATCTGCCCGCCGCGCACCACTGGTACCGACGCTCGGCAGAGGCCGGCGATTTTCGCGGTCAGTTCAGTCATGCGGCCGTTCTGGCTGATCAAGGAGACATTCAACAATCGCTGTACTGGTTTGGAACGGCTTTGCGCAATGGCAACCTCAACTTTCTGCGGGTCAGTCGCCAGACGCTGTTGTCGTCACCCCATCCAGAGATTAAAAGCCTGGCCATCGACTACTTCACCAAAGCATCGGCCATTGGCAATGCTGAAGATAAAGCAGCCCTGTCTCACTTTCTCAAAAACGCCAAAACGGCTGCATAAACACGTTCTGACACAGGTTTGAATTTAACGGCATTCCCCCGAATTAGCGGGGCGCAAGCCGTGGTGAGTTCTGCCTGTAAGTTCTCCTACAACAGCTGAAGGCATGGATGCTTTGACATAAGACTCAAGCGCCCACTAGTCTCAGATCACTGCCATAAAGGCAGTGATAGAAACTCCGTAATCGGCACCAGGATGGCGCCACTATCAAAGAAAGGACTCTTTCATGAATTATGCATTGAGCAATGCCTTCAACACCTCAACTAACAAGGCCGCCGAAGAAGCAGCGCTGGCACCAAGGGCGCTTATTGACGCCTCCCTTGGACAGCAGGAAGACAGTGTGCGCGCCACGGGTCTTATCCTGACCAAAGAGCAGATCATTGATCTGTATCGCTATGAACAAAAAGGCCTGCACTTACCCACCACCGCCGAAGCCGTCAGTGTTTACCTTGGCTATGACCAGCAAAACCCGCCAGGCCGTGGACTGGCAGTCAGCGACTTCACCAAAACGTTCAGTATTATCAAGGTCCATGCCAGTCAATGGGACGGTCTGCGCCAGCGAATCAAACTGATCAGCAGCGAGCTCAAACTCTTCGCGACCTTCATGAACACGACGGGAAAACGCGTGGTTCGGGAGTTGGACACTGTCTCTGCGTCGGACGCACTGAAAGATCTTGGAATTATCACGCTCGAAGACCTCAAGCGGGTCGAAAAGGAAATGGGCACCGCGCTTCCGGACATCACACTGAACGACGATGACAAAGACGCGGTTGAAAGCGTCAGCTATTTCCTGGATCGGATACTGGCTCGCGTCGATACTGAGGAAAAGCGCAGCAATCGCTTGAAAGCGGATCTGGACGCATTTTCTCGGGAACTGTCCAACACGGTTCGGCCCGAAATCTCGCTTCGCCTGGTCGCCATCGACAACAACAACTTCAAAGATGACGTGATCCGGCTTCAAAAAGAAATTGAAGACTTCGATAAACAAATCGACGAGAAGAGCGCCAGCTACAAACAGATGGTCAATGATTCACTAAGCGCTGCGTCCAAACTGAATGTGATTGGTTTGGGCATGGCCATCTACTTTGGTGTAGAGGCCGAAAAAGTCCGAAAGGAAAGAAACGCTCTTAAAAAACAGCGCAATGTTAAAAACACCGAGATGGGCACCAAAAGCACAGTACTTCGACGCCTTAACGACGTTAAAGGCGATATGCAGGACCTCGAATTGCTGACGCTTCAGGCTGATGTGGCAACCCAAAACCTCGTCACCGTCTGGAACAAACTTTATCTGTACATCAAAACTTCTCAAGAAGAGTCAAAACGCATTAACGACGCATTGAAAGTTCGCTTCCTGGCCTACCACTTCGAACAGGTCATCGAGCCATGGGCGCTGATTAAAGACGAGGCGGACGACCTGTATGCCGTATTCGCCGAAGCCGATGCAGAAATCAACAAAAATCGTTAATCAATACTCCTAAGGTTTTTCCAATGAATATCCTTCGTTTCAATACCGATGTAAACGCCGTATCGCCTGACATTGGCGTGGTCAAAGTCTGCATTCAGCAAATGCTCGACCTCACTGCCGTCGCCAATTTTTCGTTCGATCAAACACGCTATCTGCCGTCGATTCATGTAAAAGCGGCAGGACTGTATGGCTCGCTCACTCAAGCCGAGCGAGCACTGGATGAGGCGGCACTCAAGATGGAAGTGAGCGCCTCTCAAGGACTCAAGAAGCTCAATGCCCTGCGCGGCGCGATCACGGAAACAGCCTCCGACGATGATCTGGAGGATAACGCTTACTTCCGGGCGCAAGCGATCATTAGCCTCAAGCGGGGGATGAACGCTGCCGCGAAGGACGCACAGCAACGCTTTAAATCGCTTGCAGATGTGAGGTTCGACCCGGCACTCACCCGCAAATACAAAAGCGGGCTGGACGCCGAGCTGGCGCAATTGAATCTGGCGCAGATCGCCTCCGAAGAAAAAATCGAGGCGCTGGAGGTTTCACGAAAGGTCTTGAACGATGCAATGGCGGTGCTTGAGAAACGCAACTTTGCAGACATCGCCAAGGACACCGTGCTCAGCGTGGAGAACATCTCCGCAGTTGGCATGGCTGCTCCCGAAGCAGAGCTCATCAGGCTCGCTGTCGAGCATATGAAAAAGACCCTGGAAGACATCAGCAAAGCGCTTAACTATCTCACCATGTACGATCAGCGCGAACGCCTGATCAAGCAAATCGCAGCGTTTAAACCCGGCCACGATGAGCGAGCGGCCGACCTGAAGATGACCGCCGCTAAAATCACGGTGATCGACAGCGTTCATGCCCTGTATCAGACCTTCTTTAACGCGCGAGCTGAGTACGCAAAGTTCGATCAGGGGATTACTGCATTTTTCGACCATCTGGAACTGGGTGATAAAGCAGGATATGAGGACCGTTTCGTCTCCATCGCGCCATCGCTGATTGATTACCTGAAAACCATTCGCTGAAAGCTCACTATTCACAGCCGTGACGGCAAGGACGCCGTCACTGCCTGCACAGGACAAGGATGTCGATATGTCAGCACCTCTGTTTAAGTGGGCCCATTTCGATGCGCTCAATCGCTACCGCATTACCTTGCATCAGGCATTCGAGACCACCGAACGAATCAAGGCAGATCTTGGCCTGGCGTCGGATCAGGCGTTCATCCGCCTTCACCAGCCAGCACTTGAACACATGCACATTCAAGTACAGGCACAGCTTCGATACTGGCCCGAGATACTGGAGTGGCCCTACAGGATCTTTTACGAACAGTCGGATCTGGTGGCCGATCTTGAGCGCTTCAGTTCGGACTATTTCCGTGTCGTTGATGCGCTCACCCGCTCTGAACGCAAAAAATTGCTCTCGACACTGGATCTATCTCAACCGCCCTTCGAGTTGAACGGACGCCTGAAAATACTGAGTCCGACAGCAGGCTACCCTTTCGCTATGCAAGTGAAGCAGCAGGTATTTGATCTGTGGATCAAATACGATCGCGCTGCTTTTACGGCCAAAGATCTGTATTCGCGTTCATCGCTTGTTTTGCCGCGACTGGTGGATTTTATGCAGGGAGCCATCAACGCATACGCTAACAATCGGAAGCTCGACCCCATGGGTTCCGACGGCAGAATTGTCGGGGTCAGGGCGATGATCAATGACATGAAGAATCTGCATGCGCAAATCGGAGACGCCACGAGGGACCTGGGTGAGGGGTATGCAAATCTGGCGAGTTTTCTGTCCGGCTCGTTGAGTGACTTCAAAGACCTGTTCACGTCGATTTCGATTGAGCGGTTTGGGGAGATGATTGAATCAGCGATGCCTCGTCTTGAGTTGGCTGAAAAACTGATCAGCCACACAAGGCAGTGAAACAAAAAACCCGCGATCGCTCGCGGGTTTCTTTATGAACGGCAGCGTTTACACGTAGTAAGACTTCAGCGGCGGGAAGCCGTTGAACTCTACAGCGCTGTAGCTGGTGGTGTAGGCACCGGTGGACAGCCAGTACAGGCGGTCACCGATGGCCAGGTTCAGCGGCAAGCCGTACTTGTAGTTCTCGTACATGATGTCGGCGCTGTCGCAGGTCGGGCCAGCGATAACCACTTCTTCCACTTCGCCTTTCTTTTCGGTCCAGATCGGGAACTTGATGGCTTCGTCCATGGTTTCGATCAGGCCGGAGAACTTGCCCACATCCGTGTACACCCAACGCTCGACGGCAGTGCGGGATTTACGCGACACCAGCACCACTTCGCTGACCAGAATACCGGCGTTGGCGATCAACGAACGGCCCGGCTCCAGGATGATTTCCGGCAGGTCATCGCCGAAGTCTTCTTTCAGGTAGCGAATGATTTCTTCAGCGTAGGTTTCCAGGCTGTTGGTGCGGGTGATGTAGTTGGCCGGGAAGCCGCCGCCCATGTTGATCAGCTTGAGCACGATGCCGTCTTCTTCTTTCAGACGCTCGAAGATCACTTTCACTTTGGCGATCGCAGCGTCCCAGACGCTGATGTCACGCTGCTGCGAACCGACGTGGAACGAGATGCCGTAAGGCACCAGGCCGAGTTCACGGGCGAGGATCAAAAGGTCCATCGCCATGTCGGTCTGGCAACCGAACTTGCGTGAAAGAGGCCAGTCAGCCGTGGTCGAGCCTTCGGTGAGAATACGCACGTAGACTTTCGAGCCCGGCGCAGCCTTGGCGATGTTGCGCAGGTCGGCTTCGGAGTCGGTGGAGAACAGACGCACGCCCTTCTCGTAGAAGTAGCGAATGTCTTTGGATTTCTTGATGGTGTTGCCGTAGCTGATGCGATCCGGGCCAACGCCGCGATCCATCACTTTATCCAGCTCGTAGATCGAGGCGATGTCGAAACTCGAGCCTTTTTCCTTCAGCAGGTCGATGATCTCGACCGCAGGGTTGGCTTTGACCGCGTAATAAACTGTCGCAAATTCGAAGCCTGCACGCAGGTCGTCGTAGGCCTTGCTGATCATCGCGGTGTCGATGACCACGAACGGGGTTTCTTGCTTGTCGGCAAACGCCTTCATTTTCTCGAAGGTGCTTTTCTCGAAATAGTCTTCGACCTGGATCGACATGCGGGGACTCCTGTTGGCAAACGGTAAAAAACAATGGGTGTGAGCGCGCGGCTCGTGAACGTCCTCCGTATCCCCACTTTGGTTCGCCTACTTCCCAAGGCTGCTCGGCCGAAAGCAAAAAGGCCATCCGGTGATACACCACGGTTGGCCTTGCTGTCTCGTCGTCAGTACTTGAGCCGGATGGATCGTTTCCAGCATGGACGTTCGGCGCGAACTGTAGGACCTGAGGGGCCGGAGATCAACTAAAAATGTCGCGTTTCTGCCCGTTTTTGCCAGACGGGAATCCACGCGCGTTCAATCAACCCGTAGTAACCGACCGATGTGACAGGGTGATGTTCACCTTTCCGAAAAAAACACGGTGCCTGGGTGCTCCCGACCGCTCGACGCCCCTCCCTGCCATCTGTCGTCCACTGTCATTTCTGACAGGTTTCAAACGACCGCAAATGCTCAACACTGGTGCCTCATGACGAGAGGATGCGCCCCATGAAAACACCGCCGATCAACCACCCGACTGAACGAGCCGATGTACCGACTTCCGGTCCGTCAATAACGTCCTGGTTCTCGGAAAATGAGGCCGAACTGCTATACGTAGAGCAGTACGTGCCCACAGCCGGGGACAACATCCATATTTACTGGTCAGGCTGTAATTTCTATTTTGGTGAGCGCGGGGGATACGCAGGCATCCAGCACCAAAACGATAACCTGGTGGGGGGCCAGATTTTTACTTACAACAATATCTGTTCGATCTGGGACCTCGCCTCCGATCCGGCTGAAGCCGAGGTCCGCCTGGATTATGGGATTGAAGGCCTGTATTCAGGGCATTTCGGCGGCGAGGGCACTGGCCTGCACACCTCTCACCCGATGCCATGGCGCCTGGATCAGTGGTACGCCATCGTGATCAGACGTTGGTTCATTCCCGGCGAGTCGGTGACGCGCATGGGCATGTTCATGTACGCCTACGCCGACGCGAAATGGACGCACTATATGTCCGCTTCCGTTCCCGGCCCTGATATTCCCATTTCAGGGACTACCTGCACGGCCTTTCTGGAACGTTTCAATGGCGACGCGCTGGGCTACCACGGTTATTACGGCCAGCACTTCCGGATGAGCAAAGACGGTTCGTGGCAAAAACCGTCTCATTACGTGGCAACTGCCGGAGGCGACCCTGACACCTGGAATGCCATGCTGGTGGGTGACGGCGATAACGTTGGCGACGCCAACATCATGCTTATTGCCGGTGGCAGCTATGGCAATACCCACAGCACGATCCAGTTGGAGCCCAACCAGTTTGATCCTAAGCCGAAACCGGCGATGTTGACGGCAGCCATCTTATCCGTATCCGTCGTACCGCAAGTGGGTACCGAAGCAGTGATCGTGGCCTGGAAGAATGACGAGTCGACGCCACCGCAGTTGAGCTACTCAATAGAAATCCGCTCTCTCCCGGGAGATGTGCTCGTGGCGTTCGATGCCGAAGCGCTTCCTCAAAAACGATCGTCCATTTTTAGCACGGCGGTGTTCGCTGCCGGAGATTACGAGGTGACACTCACTGTCACCGACATCTTCAACCAGAGCTCTCTTCCGGCCGAAACCACATTCCGGGTCTCAGCACCGGTGAGGCGTTCCCGCAGCCTGTGGCGCAGAGTGCAAGCATGGGTGCGCAAATGTGCGCGTCGTTTTATGAACACGCGGTAGTCCGCTGCATGACAGGACGTTGCCACCCGCAGCGCCCTGTCAGGGATTCGCCACGAAAGCTACGTGTCCGTCAGACGTCGGCTACCTGATAATCAGAAAGGCCTTACCCGGCGCTCATCCTTCACTCCAGACCAGCAACAACCACCGCCATTACGATTGGGATCTCTCGGTCTTGCTACGAACACGACGTGACGCGCCAACTTGAGCTCTGACTCATGAATGATTTCTACCCGCGCTATATCAATCACGTCCCTTGGCAGTGCGTCCGTAATTTGTAGCGCGACCGATATCGTCGACTGCATTCAGTCTGTAGTCGCCGATGTGATTTAAAGACTCCTTATCTATCGGAACTAAAACTATTCAAGGAATTGACGATGTCACTAGAAGCCTATTTGCAGATCGAAGGTGTTCCCGGTGAAACCCTGTCAGAGGGCTACGAAAACTGGATCGAACTTCAAGACTTCGATCTCTCTGCCAGCCAAACAGCCTCCGCCACGTCTACCTCATCTGGCGGCGCTACTTCAGGCCGGGCTTATATGAGCGATATGCTTGTCCGAAAAGCGGTTGACAACGCAACCCCTAAACTTCATGAAGCGTGCTGTAGCGGAAAGCACTTTAAACAGGTATCGGTGCATCTATTTCGTGCAGGAGACCCAAAGGTCAAATACCTCGAAATAAAACTAGAAGAGGTCATCATCAGTTCATTCACAATACTAGGCAACGGTGATCACGAAAGTAGCTTTCCGAGCGAACTCGTTGCACTAAACTATGGAAGAATTCAGCTTATTTATGCAAAGCAAAGTCGACAGACAGGACAGAGCGCGGGGCAGATAGCCGGCGGCTGGGATGCCATCAGCAACAAGATATTCTCGTAATTCGCAAGCAAACTTGCAGGAGCAAAAAAATGAATTACGAAATGCCCGCTATAATTCCTCCGGGTGTTAATGTGGACGTCCATATGAAGATCGCGAATGAGCAATGGAACCGGGATCCTGCCACCGGGGCATTCATGAGTTGGTTTTACTACAAGGTTCGTAACCGCAGTCCATGGGATTACAAGCAGCAAAATCCTGCTTGGGAAGACTTCGGAAACTTTCACTATGGTGCCGTGGGTACGGCTGGGCAGCTGAGTGAGCAGCTTTTAGTAAGAGCGGCTGGGTATGCCCAAAAACAAGCCAAAACACAAAAGATTGATCATAATTGGGGTTATTGGTTCTGGCTTCCTCCATACGGGGATGACCCTAAAGACCAGAAGTGGATAAAAATGGGGATCTTGTATGCAAAATCCAAAGGATACTAAATTAAGACTCACCTACAAACATGCATTCTGGTTGCTTGTTGCGGTTTTGATTTTCAATGCATCGTTCGGCGACTTTTTTGAATTCGGAAGCGACGCAGATGAAGTAGTTTTGAAACGGCAGCTCCCTCAGGGCGACTGGCTATACATCAGCCGCTACGGCGCGATGGCGACTGATCGGGACACTTTGCGATTTTTTATCAGCAGACCGCTTGAGGGCGATGATTCAGAAGTGCTGAAACAGCTCAATAACGCGAGCGAATTCATGATCACGGACAGCGCCATGGATAATGTCCACATTCAAAACACGCCCAATGGCGTAGCGATAGAAGTCAAAGGGGCCGTCTATCGCTATTTCAGTAAAGAGTACGTCACTGAAGGCAATCAGTTAAGAAGCTACCGGATCACATTGACACAATCAGACGACAGCTCCAGAAACTGAACTCCGAACCGAAATGCTCATTAGTCCAAATCTACTGAACCCATGAGATGACGGCGGCATGGATTTAACTCGCACGGGGAAGTAATTAGTTTGCTCTACGCAATGACCAGCTCAAGATCCCAGTCTGGATCAACTGACCGAATAGGCTTGTAGGAATTCTAAAAATGAAAAGCCTTAAACTGAGACCCGCACTCTTGCTTACGACGGCCCTGATCGTGAGTTCAGTGGCGATCCTCAACATCGGCTACTACGACACACATTGGGCGGAAGACAACATCACCGTGTTCTTTATTAAAAAAGAACCCACCCTACAAATGAAATTCGAGAACATGATCGCGACCGATAGCGATTTCGATCCGGTGCATGAGCTAAGCAATAACGATCGCCAGGACTTGATCGATTACTGCCGATACCCTCTAGGTTATATCCCGCGAATAGAAAACGAAGCAGACAGAGATGGATGCCTCAAGGCATATATAGATTCATTCAAAAAGTAGTTGTCGGCATCAGGTTAGAATTTTCGAAACGCGGTTTCTACACTGCCGCGAACCTCACCGCCTATAAAAATCCGCTTCTACAGATGACGTGCATTGCATCTGCAGAAGCGAACCACCTGCGTTAAGCCAGCCCGGGCACGAAAAGCACCCAGGCCATTCGACTCAACTCAACGCAGCCTGCTCCGCCAACTCGGCCGGCGAAACGATGCTGGTCTTCATCCCGCGGGACTGGCCGGAACTCAGATAAGCCGCAATGGACTCCTGCGTCACTTCACCCAGGAACACATTTTCGGCATCCAGCACCGGCAGCCACGAGCGATTGAACTCGTACATGCGCGACAGCAGGATGCGCAGGTGTTCGTCGTAGGCAGCGGTGGCGTTGAACGGGCGCAGGTATTGCTCGCACGTGCCGGCCTGACGGTGCAGGTCGCGGCGGCGGACGTAACCCATGGCCTTGTTTTCGGCATCGGTGACGACCACGTAGCGGCGGTCGTTTTCGTCCATGATTTCCAGCGCATCGGCGACCGGGGTTTCCGGGCTCACGGACGGCGCGTTGTCTGCGGCGTCTTCGGCCTTGACCAGCAGCAGGCGCTTGAGCGTGCTGTCCTGGCCGACGAAGTTGCTGACGAAATCATCCGCCGGGTGCGCCAGCAGCGTGTCCGGATGGTCGATCTGCAGCAGCTTGCCGGCGCGGAAGATAGCGATCTTGTCGCCCAGCTTGATGGCTTCGTCGATGTCGTGGCTGACCATGATCACGGTCTTGTTCAGCGCGCGCTGCATCTCGAAAAACTCGTTCTGGATCATCTCGCGGTTGATCGGGTCGACCGCACCGAACGGCTCGTCCATCAGCAGCAGGGGCGCGTCTGCAGCCAGCGCACGAATCACGCCGATCCGCTGTTGCTGACCACCCGACAACTCGCGGGGGTAGCGATGCAGGTACTGCTTGGGTTCCAGCTTGATCATGCTCATCAGTTCGCGGGCGCGGTCGTGGCATTTCTGCTTGTCCCAACCCAGGAGCTTGGGCACGACCACGATGTTTTCTTCGATGGTCATGTTGGGGAACAGGCCGATCTGCTGAATCACGTAGCCGATGTTGCGGCGCAGGGTGACCTCGTCGAGACCGGTGGTGTCCTCGCCGTTGATCAGCACTTTGCCGGAGGTCGGCATGATCAGCCGGTTGATCATTTTCAGCGTCGTACTTTTGCCGCAACCCGACGGGCCCAGAAACACGCAGATCTCGCCTTCATTGACGGTCAGGCTCACTGAATCGACGGCCTTCACTTCCTTGCCGTTGCTCTGGAAAGTCTTGGTGAGGTTCTGCAGCTCAATCATTTGTTTGGCGATCATTTCAGGAGTCCTTTTGGAGTCAGCGAGCGTTGCAGCCATTGCAGAAGCAGGTCGGCGAAGATGGCCAGAATGCTGACCAGTACGGCGCCGACGATCAGCATCGACATATCGCTGCGGCTGATAGAAGCAAGAATAAGTACACCCAAGCCGCCGGCGCCAATGGTGGCGGCGATGGTCATGACGCCGATGTTCATGACCACGGCGGTGCGTACGCCAGCGAGGATCACCGGCACGGCGATCGGCAGTTCAACCATGCGCAGACGCTGGCCGAAAGTCATGCCGATGCCCTTGGCGGCTTCACGAATGCCGGGCTCGACGCCGGTCAGCGCCAGGTAGGTGTTGCGCATGATCGGCAGCAGCGAGTAGAGAAACACGGCGGTGATCGCCGGCATCGGGCCAAGGCCCTGACCGAACTTCGAATAGAACGGCAAGAGCAAGCCGAACAGGGCAATCGACGGGATGGTCAGCAGCACGGTGGCGCTGGCCTGCAACGGTCCGGCGAGGGTCGGGAAGCGCGTCATCAACACGCCCAGCGGCACACCGACGACGATCGCCAGCGTCACCGCGATGCCGACGAGTGTGATGTGTTGCAGGGTCAGGTGCATGACCTGATTCCAGTCCAGATGGGAGAAAGCGCTGAGGAAACTCATGGTTTCTCCTCCTGTTTTGCCGCCGGCGCCGGAGGGACAGGCACGCTGTCGGCGGAAGGATTGATCGGATGCTCGCGCAGGAATTCAGCCGCCACCACGGTAGGACTTTCATGGTCGACGTCGATGCGCGCGTTCAGCGTGCGCATGGTCTGGTTATCCAGCAGCGCGGCGAGCGGCTTGAGCAAGTCGGCCAGCTGCGGGTGCTTGTCCAGGTACTCTTTGCGGATGACCGGCGCCGCGGTGTAGTCCGGGAAGTAGTGCTTGTCGTCCGCCAGCACCTTGAGCTTGAACGCATTCAGACGGCCGTCGGTGGTGTAGACGAGGCCCGCAAAAACCTGCCCGTTGCGCAGCGCGGTGTAGACCAGGCCAGCGTCCATCTGACGGGTGTTTTCACGGCCCAGGTTCATGCCGTAATGCTTGACCATGCCCACCAGACCGTCGGAACGGTTGGCGAACTCGGTGTCCAGCGCAACGATGTGGCCCTTGTCGGCCTCAGCCTTGAGCACCGTGGTCAGGTCGGACATGTTGTTGACCTGCGGATACTGCTGCGCAATTTTGTCCGGCAGCGCCAGCGCGTAGGTGTTGTTGAACTTGGAGGGGGACAGCCAGACCAGCCCCTTCTTGGCGTCCAGCTCCTTGACGCGCTGATAGGTCTGCTCGCTGTCGAGCTTCTCATCAACATGGTTGTAGGCAACCAGCGACACGCCGGTGTACTCCCACAGCAGATCCAACTGGCCGCTTTCCTGAGCACTGCGCGCCAGGTTACTGCCAAGGCCGCCGGTGATCTGAACCTGATAGCCCTTGTCGCGCAGGTACTGCGCGGTCAGTTCGGCCAGCATGGTCTGCTCGGTGAACACCCGCGCGCCGATGCGCAGCACGGGCATTTCGGCCGGTGCATCCGCGGCCTGGGCGAAACCGGACAGCAACATCCCGACGCCCATGATTAATGTGCATAACTTCTTCATACCAATTCCTTTCTCAGCGGGGCTCGACTTATCGAGCCAGGCCGCGTTCCAGCCAGAGACGGCTTGCCAGGGTCACGGCGCCATCGAGCAACAATGCGAGCAACGCGGTACACGCGGCGCCCAGCACCAGTTGTGGCTGATTGTTCAGGGCGATGCCGGGGAAAATCAGGCTGCCCAGGCTGTTCGCGCCAATGAGGAACGCCAGTGGCGCCGTCCCGACGTTGATCGCCAGGGCCACGCGCACACCGCCGATGATGATCGGCACGGCATTGGGCAACTCGACACGCCACAGCACCTGGCGCGGTGTCATGCCGATGCCGCGGGCGGCTTCTTTGAGAGAACCCTGAACGTTTTTCAGGCCTTCGTAGGTGTTGCGCACGATGGGCAACAACGAAGCGAGGAACAAAGCGAAGATCGCCGGACCGCTGCCGATGCCCAGAATACCCAGAGCGATGGCCAGTACGGCGAGAGGAGGAACGGTGTTACCGATGTTGAAGATCTGCATGAAGCGTTCGGCGCGGCCAACCATGTTCGGTCGGCTAAGGACAATGCCGGTCGGGATCCCGACCACCAGTGCCGCCAGCATCGAAGCCAGCACAAGCACCACATGGGCTTGCAGATAAAACAGCAGATCATCCTGATATTGCCTGATGGTACTGATGCCGATCCATTGGACCAGCAGGGCCAGGAGTGCGATGACAATCACACCTCCCAACAGCCCCTTGCCATAGCGATTTGCCACGGGCGGACTCCTTATTTCAGTCGGCGAACGTCTGGCGTGGAACTGGCCTCTTCAGGCAGCACGCGAACGTTCGCGAAGAGCAGCGGGTGGGTCGCCGGAAAGGTTGATACCTCGGCGAAAACACAAGCCATGAGCGCAGCTTCGTCAAGCTAACTTGCTGATTTTGCGACCCTTGGCGTGTAGCGATACCAGGGAATGGACGTCTCCTTAACCGCAAAGGTTCCCACGTGCGATGGTATCTGGCCACCCTTTATTGACTGAACGGTTCGGTTATTGCTCCGGTTTGGGCTATAATCGCCGCCCTTTTTTTGAATCACCTCTCGGGCGATTTCCCATGACCAGACAGGCCGCCGAAGTCGCGAAACGCCGCACTTTCGCCATCATTTCCCACCCCGATGCGGGTAAGACCACCATCACTGAAAAGCTGCTGCTGATGGGCAAGGCCATTTCCGTCGCCGGTACGGTGAAGTCGCGTAAATCCGACCGCCACGCCACGTCCGACTGGATGGAAATGGAGAAGCAGCGCGGCATTTCCATCACCACCTCGGTCATGCAGTTCCCGTATCGCGATCACATGATCAACCTGCTCGACACTCCGGGCCACGAAGACTTTTCCGAAGACACCTACCGCACGTTAACCGCTGTCGACTCGGCGCTGATGGTGCTCGATGGCGGTAAAGGGGTTGAGCCCCGCACCATCGCACTGATGGACGTCTGCCGCCTGCGCGATACGCCGATCGTGAGCTTCATCAACAAGCTCGACCGCGACATTCGCGACCCGATCGAGCTGCTCGACGAGATCGAAGCGGTCCTGAAGATCAAGGCCGCGCCCATCACCTGGCCGATCGGTTGCTACCGCGACTTCAAGGGTGTATATCACCTCGCCGACGACTACATCATCGTGTACACCGCCGGTCACGGTCATGAGCGTACCGAGGTGAAAATCATCGAGAAGCTCGACTCCGACGAAGCGCGCGCTCATCTGGGTGATGAGTACGATCGCTTTGTCGATCAGCTGGAGTTGGTGCAAGGCGCCTGTCATGAGTTCAACCAGCAGGAATTCCTCGACGGCCAACTGACGCCGGTGTTCTTCGGTACCGCGCTCGGCAACTTCGGTGTCGACCACGTACTGGATGCGGTCGTTAACTGGGCGCCGAAGCCACTGGCCCGCGTCGCTAACGAGCGCACGGTGGAGCCGGTCGAGGAGAAGTTCACCGGCTTCGTGTTCAAGATCCAGGCGAACATGGACCCCAAGCACCGCGACCGCATCGCGTTCATGCGCATCTGCTCGGGCAAGTACGACAAGGGCATGAAGATGCGCCATGTGCGCACCGGCAAGGACGTGCGCATCGGTGACGCGCTGACGTTCTTCTCAAGCGAGCGCGAACAGCTGGAAGAAGCCTACGCCGGCGACATCATCGGCCTGCACAACCACGGCACGATTCAGATCGGCGACACCTTCAGCGAAGGCGAGGCGTTGGGTTTCACCGGCATCCCGCACTTCGCACCGGAGCTGTTCCGCCGCGTACGCCTGAAGGATCCGCTGAAGTCCAAGCAGCTGCGTCAGGGCCTGCAGCAACTGGCCGAGGAAGGCGCCACTCAGGTGTTCTTCCCGCAGCGCAGCAACGACATCATCCTCGGCGCCGTCGGTGTGCTGCAGTTCGATGTGGTTGCCAGCCGCTTGAAGGAAGAATACAAAGTCGAATGCGCCTACGAGCCGATCACCGTGTGGTCAGCCCGCTGGATCGATTGCAGCGACAAGAAGAAGCTCGAGGAATTCGAGAACAAGGCCGTGGAAAACCTGGCCGTGGACGGCGGTGGTCACCTGACCTACCTCGCGCCAACCCGGGTCAACCTGGCCTTGATGGAAGAACGCTGGCCTGACGTGAAATTCCGCGCAACGCGGGAGCATCACTAAGCACGCCTGACCCGGTGTGATCGTTCCCACGCTCTGCGTGGGAATGCCGCTACTGACGCTCCGCGTCAGCCGACTGCGGACGCGGAGCGTCCATGGATGCATTCCCCCGCGGAGCGTGGGAACGATCAGTTGTCCCCCTACTTCACCACCATCCCCACGCCCCGCCCACGGGGATCGGACGCGGTTTCGACTTTCGCGCCGTCAATCTTGATCGCCTGCACATTGCCCATCGACCAGCCTTGGTCCTTCACCGTGTAACCCATGGCCGTCAGCTCGTCGGCCACCGGGGTCGCCAGCGGTGCAAATTTCTCGGTGTAGATCGTGTCCTTCGGCAGCAACTGGTGATGAACCCGCTGCGCCGCAACCGCGTCTTTGAGCGGCATGTGGAAGTCATAGATATTGTTCAGCACCTGAAACACCGTGGTGAAAATCCGTGAGCCACCCGGCGTGCCCAGCACCAGCGTCACTGCGCCGTCGCGGGTGACCAGACTCGGGCTCATTGAGGACAACATGCGCTTGCCGGGCTGGATAGCATTGGCATCCCCGCCCACCACGCCAAACGCATTGGCAACGCCCGGCTTGGAACTGAAATCATCCATCTCGTCGTTCAGCAAAAAGCCCCCGCCCTTCACCACCACGCCGCTGCCGTAATCCCAGTTCAGGGTGTAGGTGTTGCTGACCGCGTTGCCCTTGGCATCGACGATAGAGAAGTGGGTGGTCTGGTGCGACTCAAGCCCGGCCTTTACGTTCTCGGTGGGCGAAATTGCCGTCGGGTTGACCTCGTGGGCGCGCTTGGCCAGATAGGCGTTGTCGGTCAACTGACTCACCGGCGCCACTGAAAAGTCCGGATCCCCCAAGTAGTTGGCGCGATCGGCGAACACGCGTTTTTCAATCTCAGCGAGCAAGTGGATGTAGCGCGCCGAGTTGAGCGGCACGTCTTTGAAATCATCAGAAAGCAGCTGCTTCATGCCGATCAACTGCGCCAGCGCGATACCGCCGGAACTGGGCAGCGGCGCGGTGTAGAGCGTGTTGCCGTTGAAGTTCACATGGAGCGGCTTGCGCCAGATCGCCTTGTAATCGTGCAGGTCCTCTTTGGTGATCAGGCCGTTGTCGTGCTGCATTTGCGCCACCAGCAAGTCAGCCGTCTGGCCCTGGTAAAACTCGTTGGCGCCCTTGTTGGCGATGCGTTCCAGGGTCTTGGCCAGCTCCGGCTGACGGAAGGTCTCGCCGGTCTTCATGTCGCCAAAGTAATCCGCGAAATTGGTTTTGCCGTTGAGCTGCTTGATCGCCTCGGCACCATACATGTACTGCTTGTCGGCGACCTTGAAACCGTTTTTGGCGTAACCAATGGCAGGCGTCAGCAACTCGGCCCACGGCAGCTTGCCGAATTTCTGGTGGGCTTCCCACAGCCCCATCACCGTGCCGGGCACCCCAGACGCGCGTGCGCCCACCAGACTCATGCCCGGAATGACCTCGCCCTTCTCGTCCAGGTACATGTTGCGCGTCGCCGCTTTCGGCGCGGCTTCGCGGTAGTCGAGAAAGTATGGTCGGCCGTTCATGAACAGGGTCATAAAGCCACCGCCGCCAATGTTGCCCGCTTCGGGGTAGGTGACCGCCAGGGTGAACGCCGTGGCGACTGCGGCATCGACGGCGTTGCCGCCTTTTTTCAGAATCTGCGCGGCGACCTGGGCACCGTATTGATCCGGGGACGCGACGGCGCCGCCTTCCAGCATCACCGCATACACCGGCGAACTCGCGGCGAAGATCACCGACAGGGCAAGGGTTTTGAGGGTCACTGCACGCATGGGGCTTCCTTGATGACGAATGCGACAGCTTGTTACTGATGTGCTGTCTGGAGGCTGAAGAGACTAACGGTCCGGCTGCACATTAATGATGAAACTTGCCACAAACGCAAACGGCCAGGCCCCTAAACCGCAGCACGCTCAGGTTGATCCCGGACGGGAAACACCACTGCCCTCTCCCGCCGCAGATTGAGTGCCAAGACACTCGCCAGCACCACGATCGACCCCACGATCACCCGCTGCGAAGGCAACTCGCCCAACATGAACGAAGCAATAGCGATGGCCATCGGTGGCGTCAGGTACAAACTCATCGACGCGCGGCTGACGTCCATGTGCTTCAAGACATACGCCCAAGCCAGATACGCCAGTGCGCTGGGGAACAGCCCCAACACCCCCACTGCCACATTGACCCGCAGCGGCGCGTTGAGGATTTCGCCGATCAGCCCCGGCAGATAAACCAGCAGGAACACCGTGCCGGCCCAGACCGTGTAACAGACCATGGTCAGGCCGTCGTACCGATGGCTGTGACGCTTCTGCAGCGAGAAATACACGCTCCAGGAAAACGCCGCCAACAGAATCAGCAGCCCGCGCGCATCCATATGGCCGATGCCGCGATCACCGGTGACGACAATCGCGGCGCCCACCAGGCCGAGCGCGACACAGCCCCAACGCCACGCGCTGACCCGCTCCTTGAACACGAAATGCGCCAGCAGCGCGGTAAACAACGGCGTCGATTGCACCAGCACGCTGGACGCCCCGGCGCTCACCCCGGCCTGCCCAAAGTTGAGCGCGATGTGGTGCAGGCTGACGGCGAAGAAACCCAACACCGCGAGCAACGGCAGGTCCTTCAGGCGCGGCAACGCGATACGGTGCGACGAGGCGATTAACAGCATGAACACCGACGCGATCAGAAATCGAAGCAGCGCCAGATGCCCGGGCTCGTAGGCCTGCAAACCGATGCGAATGCCGGTCGGCGAGAACCCCCAGCAGGCGACCACAAAGACAGTGGCAAGGGCAACTTTCATCCCCTGCCAAGGCACAGTGCCTTTAACCACGATATTTGAATCAACAACCGGCTCAGCCACCACGCTCATCTCGATACTCCCACCGACAAGCCCGACGCCTGCCCATGGCTGCGAGTATCGAAACAACCTATGCTCACCACAACCGAACAATAATGACGCAACCCCTCACTGTTGGTGATGAATGGAATTGGCCCAGATCCGCATGTTCAAGACCGTCGTCGACACCGGCAGCATTGCCCGCGCGGCGGAGGTCTTGCATTGCGTCCCGTCGAACATCACCGCGCGCATCAAGGCGCTTGAGGCGGAGCTGGGCACCGAGCTGTTTTACCGTCAGGGCCGTGGATTGCGCATCAGCCCGGCGGGGGAAATTTTCCTCACCTACGCCGGCAAGATGCTCAGCCTGGCCGACGAAGCCAAGCGCGCGGTGCATCCGGATGCGGCGCCGTCGGGGCCGTTGCGCATCGGCGCCATCGAGTCCTCGGCCACGGCGCGGCTGCCGCGACTGCTGGCGCGCTTTCATGCGCGTTATCCGCAAGTGTCGCTGGAACTGACCACCGGTACCGGCGCACAACTGCTGGAAGCGACGCTTAACCAGAAGCTCGATGGCGCCATTGTCGCCATCGACGTAAAACGCCCCCGGCTCAAACGCACGTCGATGTACCGGGAGGATCTGGTGCTGATTGCGGCCGAGTCGCTGGGCCCGATACGCAGCGCGGCGGATCTGCAGGGCAAATCGATTTTCATGTGGCCCGAAGGCTGCCCTTATCGCGCAGCGCTGGAGCGATGGTTGCAGCACGACGGCCAGACTCAGCCCATCGTCAGCATCGCCAACTACGGCACCATCGTCGGTTGCGTCAGCGCCGGGGCTGGCGTGGCGCTGGTGCCCAAGGGTGTTTACGAGCAGTACCGCAAAGGCTCTGGCTGGGTCGGTTATGAATTCCCTGAACTGACCTCCATCGACAACCTGTTTTACTGGCACGAGAACGCCGAGCATCACCCGGCGCGGGAAGCGTTTGTGGCGATGTTGCGGGCGGAGTTCAGCGGGGTCGGTGACGCCTGACACGTCACGCCGCGTACACCGCCAGCTTCTCCTGAATGAAATCCAGAAAGCACTGAATCCGTAACGCCAGCTGCGAGTTGCGGTAGTACACCGCGTGGATCGGCTGGCGATAGCCGCTGTTGGCCTGGGGCAGGATGACGTTGAGGCGGCTTTGGCGGATGTCTTCGTGGGTCATGAAGTGAGACAAGCAGACGATGCCCTCTCCCGCCAGCGCCAACTGGCGCAACGTCTCGCCGCTGGAGGCCGACACCGTTGGCTGGATGAACAGCCGATCCCCGTCGGCGTGGCGCAACGGCCAGTGATTGAGGGTTTCGGTCTGGGTGAAGCCGAGCAGTGAATGCCCGCTCAGCGCGGCCACGGTTTTCGGCGTGCCGTGTTTGTCGAGGTATTCAGGGCTGGCGAGAATGTTCAGCGGGCTGCTGCCGAGGGGCCGGGCATGCAGGGTCGAATCGGCCAGTACGCCAATGCGGATCGCCACATCGGTGCTCTGCTCCAGCAGATCAATGATCAGATCGTTGCTGTTCAGCTCCAGCTGGATGTCCGGATACATTGTGCGAAACTCGGCGACGTACGGGACGATTGAATGCAGCATGAAGGGCGACGCCGCGTTGATCCGCAACCGGCCGGACGGCGTCTGCTGGCGCACCGACATGCGCTCTTCCAGCTCTTCCATCTGATCCAGAATCTGCCGGGCCCGCTCAAGGAAATACTTGCCCTCCTCGGTCAGGTCCATGCGCCGCGTGGTGCGGTTGATCAACGTCGTGCCCAGCTTGCCTTCGAGTCGAGACAAGGTGCGGCTGATCGCCGAGGGCGTCTGCCCGACCTGCTCGGCGGCGGCTGAAATCGACCCGCTTTCGATCACCGTGACAAACACCTGCAACTCATCCGACCTGGCTTTCACTGTTGTCTCCCGCTCACAAGAGACCGGATATTAGCGCGCTTGCGGGCCCGCGCTCAGATTCCGAACACCGAGGCCAGATGCGCTTCGTACCGCTTCACGTCTGCTTCGACGTTCGGCATCTTCATCACGTCCACGGCCAGAAAGGTTGGCAGGCCGGTCATGCCGAGGAACTGGTTGGCCTTGTGAAACGGGAAGTACACGGCATCCACGCCCTTGGCTTCGAAGAAGTCCGCCGGGTCGTCGAAGGCTTGCTGCGGCGCGTTCCAGGTGGCCGAAATCATGTACTGCTTGCCGTGCAGCAAGCCGCCGCTGCCGTACCGCCGGGACGCATCGGAACGGGTGCGACCGTCGTTGGCGTACAGGCTGCCGTGACCTTCGGTGAAGACTTCGTCGATGTACCTTTTAACCGTCCACGGCGCGCCCATCCACCAGCCCGGCATCTGCCAGATGATCACGTCCGCCCAGAGAAACTTCTGCACTTCCTCGGCCACGTTGTAGCCGCCGTCGATGAAGGTCTGCTGCACGTCGAACCCGGCGTGATCGAGAAGCGCCATGCCGGCTTCATGCAGCGTGGTGTTGTAGCGGCCGTCGGAATGGGCGAATTGTTTGCCGCCGTTGAGAAACAGTACTTTTTTCATATCAAGCCTCGTCCGCCGTCAATGCAGCCCGCTGTTTTGCGGTGCCGGATTGAGGGTCTTCAATTGGAATGGACGGCAGGATATCGGTCAGACGAGGGGGGAATAAGCAGCGGAAGGACAAAATACATTTGCGCCTGAATCACGAGTCAGGCGCCTATTGATGAATTTACGTTGATTGACCTGCAGCGTGAATGCGGGCCGGACACCGCGTGATCAGCCAGAAATCATCAAGTGCGCGCCCAGCAGCGCCATGCCGATGAAGAACATGCGCTTGAACACCAATGCGCTGATGCGTTGACGCAGCCATTGGCCGAACATCATGCCGAGCAACGCGGGAATCAGCGCCAGCAAGGAAGCGCCCATTTCAGCGCTGCCCACCGCGCCGTTCCAGAAAAGACCGACGCCCAGCGCCAGGGTCGAGACAGTGAAGGACAGCCCAAGCGCCTGCACCAGTTCGTTACGATCCAGCCCCAGGCCCTGAATGTAGGGCACCGCCGGAATGACGAAAACGCCAGTGGCCGCGGTGACCAGGCCGGTGATAAACCCGCACAAAGGCCCGAGCCAGCGCTCGGCAGCAGGCGGCACCTTGAGCGTCGGCAGAAACAAGCCGCACAGCGCGTAGACAAACAGCGCGCCGCCCAGCGCCCTCGCCATGCCGTGCCCGTTGCCAAGCCCCAGCGCGTAGGAGCCGAGCATGGTGCCGATGACGATCGTCAGCAGCAGCGGCCACAACCGCGTGCACAGTCCGCGCAGATGCCCGCCGGTCGCCAATTGCCAGAGGTTGGTCAAGGTTGAGGGGATCAGCAGCAGCGCCGCCGCCTGGGTCGGCAGCATCATCACCCCCAGCAGGCCCATCGCAACCGTCGGCAGCCCCATGCCGATGACGCCCTTGACCGTGCCGGCCAGCAGAAACGTCAGCAGCACCAGCACTGACAACGTCCAGCCGAGGTGTTGATAAAGCGATAGGAAACCATCCATGGGCGCATCCTGCGAAAAGGTCGACGAGGGGAAAAATCGGGTGGTGCAATGGGTGCCACTTCAGCACATTCGGGCACCTGCGGTAACAGAAAAATAATCAGCGCCACTCATCTGAAGAGCGGGTTGATGTCAGCTTTCCATTTCTGCCAACCCGACTTGCCATTTGTAACGTTTCATCGGCAGCCGGTTTTTCCTAGGATCCCTTGACGTCGTCGACGCCTGGCTCGCCAGCAATCACGTGTTTGAGGGGGAATGCATATGTCCGATGCAACTGAGCGCCTGTGGGGCGCGCGCTTCAAGTCCGCGCCGGCGGAAGCGATGGCCAACCTGTCACGCTCGCCCGCCGTCTATTTTCGCATGACGCCTTATGACGTGGCAGGCTCCAAGGCCCACGCCCACGAGCTTGAGCGCGCCGGTTTGCTGGACGCCGACGAAACCCGCCGCATCATCGATGCGCTGCAATCGATTGACGAGGATTTTGCCGCCGGCACGATTCAGCCAATTCCCGCCGACGAGGACGTGCACACCTTTATCGAGCGCCTGCTCACCGAACGCCTCGGCGCACTGGGCGGCAAGCTTCGCGCCGGGCGCTCGCGCAACGATCAGACGGCCAATGACATGCGGCTGTTTCTGCGTGACCGGATTCGCGTGCTGACCCTGTCGATTCTTGATCTGCAGCAGGCATTGGTCAGTCAGGCCGAAGCCCATGTCGAGACCATTGCGCCCGGTTTTACTCACCTGCAACAAGCGCAGCCGATTGTCTTTGGTCACCATTTGATGGCCCACGCCCAGGCGATTCATCGTGACATCCAGCGCCTGCAGGATTGGGATCAGCGCTTCAATCTATCGCCCCTCGGTGCCGCTGCCATGGCCGGCTCCGCCATCGCCCGCGACCCTCAACGTTCGGCGGCGGAAATGGGCTACGCCGGCCCGTGTGAAAACTCCATCGACGCCGTCGCCAGCCGTGATCACGTGGCCGAGTTTCTGTTCTGCGCGAGCATGCTGGGGATCAATATTTCGCGCATGGCCGAGGAGTTCTGCATCTGGACGTCGCGGCAGTTTCGCTGGGTCGAACTGGATGATGCCTACGCCACGGGCAGCTCGATCATGCCGCAGAAGAAGAACCCGGACATCGCCGAGCTGGCCCGGGGTAAATCAGGCCGTTTGATCGGTTCGCTGACCGCGATTCTGTCGGTGCTCAAGGCGCAGCCGCTGTCGTACAACCGCGATTTGAGCGAAGACAAACACGCCATCTTCGACGCCCTGGACACGCTGAATCTGGTGCTGCCTGCCTTTGCCGGCATGGTCCGCACGATGAAGGTGCGCAAGGACGAGTTGCTGCGTCAGGCGCCCCTGGGGTTCACCCTGGCGACGGAAATTGCGGACTGGCTCGCCGTTCGCGGCGTGCCGTTCAAGGAAGCCCACGAGATCACCGGACAACTGGTTCAGCTGTGCGAGGCGCAGGACATCGGGCTGCCGGAGCTGACGCCAAAGATGCTCGCCGACACCGACCCGCGCCTGACGCCAGAGGTGTTGGAGAGCCTGACACTGGAAGCGGCACTGGCGGCGCGCAGCGGCTGGGGCGGAACGTCCCCGGTGCGAGTGGCCGAGCAGATCGCGCGGTTCAAACAGCACCTGGTGGCGCAAGAGCAGTGGGCCAGGGATTACAGCGGCCCGCGGGGTTAATTGTGGTGCGACCGCGTGCATTGTAGGACCGGCTTTAGCCGGGAATGCCTCGGACAGGACGCCGTGAAATGAGGCTGTTTATGCTGCTCTCTTCACCGCCGTCTTCCTGTGAACACAGCACCTGTGGGAGTGAGCTTGCTCACGAAGACGGCATTCCAGCCGCTAAATATTCAGCGGATGTTAATGCCTCTTCGCGAGCAAGCTCGCTCCCACAAGGTAGTGCGGCGCATGCAAAACCTTAGTGGAATCGCGAGCCCCAAGGATGTACTCGATTACCTAGTGGGACCGGCTTTAGCCGGGAAGAGGCCGGCGGATGTGCACCCTCAGTTTTCCTCCTTGATGTACGCCTCAACCACCGCCGAGAAGTCCTTGCCTCCGTCACCGCGCAAACTCATCGCCTGATACAGCTGCTGCGCCAGCGCGCCCATAATCACGGGTTGGCGCGCGGCTTTGGCGGCCTCGGTTGCCAGGCCCAGGTCCTTGAGCATCAGCTCTGCGCCAAACCCTCCGGTGTAACCACGGGACGCCGGGGCGGTTTCGACGACGCCGGGCCAGGGGTTGTACATCTCCGAGCTCCAGCACCGGCCGGTCGAGCTGTTGATGATGGTCGCCAGCACGCCGGTGTCGATGCCCAGGCGATTGCCCAGCGCCATGGCTTCCGCCACGCCGATCATGGAAATGCCCAACAGCATGTTGTTGCAGATCTTCGCGATCTGCCCGGTGCCGACCTCGCCGCAATGGACGATGTTGCGGCCCATCTGCGCCAGGATCGGCTTGAGCACCGTGAAGTGTTCAACACTCGCACCGACCATAAACGTCAGCGTCCCGGCCTGCGCGCCGCCAGTGCCGCCGGACACCGGCGCATCGCCGACCACCACGCCTTGTTTCGCCGCTGCCGCCGCCACATCGCGGATGGTCTGTGGATCAATCGTGCTGCAATCCACCGCCGGCACCCCTGCACTGATGCCAGCCAGTACGCCGTCTTCATTCAGGTAAACCGCGCGAACGTGAGCGGCGGCCGGAAGCATGGTGATGACCAGGTCGGCGCCCTGAGCCGCATGTTTGGGCGACTCGCTGATCCGGCTGCCCAATTCGGCCAGCTCGGACAAGACCTGTTGGTTGACGTCGAACAAATGCAGCTGATGCCCGGCACGGATCAGGTTCCGCGCCATCGGCGCACCCATATTGCCCAGGCCGATGAAGGCGATTTTCATGGTTGTTCTCCTTGTTCAATTCCAGTGCCACCGGCGACGCAGGCCCCTTGTGGGAGCGAGCTTGCTCGCGAAGCGATCGTTCAGAAAGCGCAACGCTGAATGACGCAACGCGATCGCGAGCAAGCAAGGCCCGCTCAAAGCGCGTCGCACTCAACGCAAATTGATCGTCGTATTCACGCCGTCATTCACGCTGTCGTCATCGAACCAGCGGCTGGTGACGGTCTTGGTCTGAGTGTAGAACTGCACCACCTGTTTGCCGTACGGTCCCAGATCACCCAGCTTCGAACCGCGCGAACCGGTGAAGCTGAAGAACGGCACCGGCACCGGAATCGGGATGTTGATGCCGACCTGACCTACGTCGATTTCACTCTGGAATTTGCGCGCTGCCGCACCGCTCTGAGTGAACAGCCCGACGCCATTGCCAAACGGGTTGGCGTTGACTAGGGCGATGGCCTGATCCAGCGTGTCGACCTCCAGCACCACGAGCACCGGCCCGAAGATTTCCTGAGTGTAGATCTGCATCTCCGTCGTCACGCCGGTGAACAGCGTCGGCCCGACGAAATTGCCGTCCTCGTAGCCCGCTACCGTGATGCCGCGCCCGTCCAGTTCGAGGGTGGCCCCCTCCTGAACGCCGCTTTCGATCAGATCAAGAATCCGCTGTTTCGCGCGCTTTGAGATAACCGGCCCGACATCGGTGCCCGGCTCGCTTCCCGCGTTTACCTTGAGCTTCTGCGCCAGCGCCTTCAGATCGGGAATCCACTGCTTCGCCGCGCCGACCATGACCACCGCCGACGTCGCCATGCAGCGCTGACCCGCCGCACCGAAACCGGCGCCGACCAGCGCGTTGAGGGTCTGCTCACGGTTGGCATCGGGCAGCACGACGGCATGGTTCTTCGCGCCCATCATCGACTGCACGCGCTTGCCGTGTTTGCCCGCCAGGTCGTAAACGTGAGTGCCCACCGCCGTCGAACCGACGAAGGACACCGCCTTGATGTCCTCGTGGGTGCAGATCCCGTCGACCACCTCTTTGCCGCCATGCACAACGTTGAGCACGCCCGCTGGCACGCCCGCCTCAACCGCCAGCTCCACCAGCAGCATGGTCGACATCGGGTCCTGCTCGGATGGCTTGAGCACGAAGGTGTTGCCGCAGGCAATGGCCATCGGGAACATCCACAGCGGAATCATCGCCGGGAAGTTGAAGGGCGTGATCCCTGCGCAGACGCCGATGGGCTGACGCAGCGTGTAGGTGTCCACGCCACCGGCGACGTTCTCGGCGAATTCCCCCATCTGCAGTGTGCCGATGGAGCACGCGTGCTCGACCACCTCCAGGCCACGGAAGATATCGCCCTCGGCGTCTGCGATGGTTTTGCCCTGTTCGGCGCTGAGTACGGCGGCGATGCGTTTGGAGTGTTCGCGAATCAGCGCCTGCAACTTGAGCATGATGCGCATGCGGGCGCCAATCGGCGTGTGCCGCCAGGTTGCGAAGGCCTTCTGCGCGGCGGCGACAGCGGCATCGACCTCGGCGGCCGTCGCGAAGGGCACGTGGGCCAGCACTTCCTGGGTGGCAGGGTTGACCACGTCGAGCCACTCGGTGGTTTGCGACTCAACCCATTCGCCGCCGATCAGCAGTTTCACGCGGGCCACGGTGGTGTTGTGTTTGTTCAGTGACACGTTCATTGCCATTGCTCCATTCAAGGCAGCGCGCCGGCCTGGCCGCGCTGAAAAAAGTCGATTTCAGGCAGCGCGATGGCGAGGGGGATCGCGCTTCATCAGCGCGGTACAGACCAAAGCCACCAGCGCCATGCCGATCAGGTAGGCGATCACGTAGCGCGGACTGCCGCCGCCCATGGCCAGTAATTGCGTGGCGATCATCGGCGCGAATCCGCCGCCCAGAACGCCCGCCAACTGCACCGAGACGGAGATGCCGCTGTAGCGAATTTCCGCCGGAAATTGACGGGCAAACAGCAGAGATTCCGGCGCGTAGAGGATCGGGAAGACCACGCCCACCGCCAACACCATCGCCCACCACACCATCTGCGGTTCGCGGGTGCCGAGCATGGCGAAGAACGGATAGACGAAGGCGCAGAGCAGCAGAAGCCCGGCGAAATACAGACGTTTCTGACCGACCTTGTCGGACAGGTGCCCACACAGCGGCATCGTGACCAGAGAAAGTGCAGCGCCAGCCGTGATCGCGCTCAGCACGTCAGCGCGGGGGATGAGCAACTGGTTGGCGGCGTACGCCAACGCGAAGGTCACCGACATGTAAAACCAGGCATTCTCGGCGGTGCGTGCGCCGATGATGGTCAGGGTTTCTTTCGGGTGCTCGCGGAACACTTTGAACAGCGGCACCTTGACGGCGATGTTGTCTTTTTTGAGCTTCTCGAAATCGGGCGACTCCGGCACTTTCAAGCGAATCAACCAGCCCACGCCCAGCAGCACGACGCTGGCGAGAAACGGAATCCGCCAGCCCCAACTGAGCATGTCGGCCTCCGGCAGTTTGGCGACCATGCCCATCGCCAGCGACGCCAGCACCAGCCCTGCGCCAACGCCGGTTTGCGGCAGGCTGCCGTAGAAACCTTTGCGGCCCTCGGGCGCATGTTCGACGGCCATCAGCACCGCCCCGCCCCACTCGCCGCCGACGGCCATGCCCTGCAAGAAACGCATCGCGACGAGCAGCACTGCGGCCCAATAGCCGATCTGTTCGTAGGTCGGAATCAGGCCGATGATGATGGTCGGAATGCCCATCAGCATCAGGGTGAACAGGAGCATGGACTTGCGCCCGATCTTGTCGCCGAAATGACCGAACACAATGCCGCCCAGCGGCCGGCCGAGAAAGCCCACGGCGTAGGTGGCGAACGCCGCCAGCACACCGATGATCGGGTCCAGTGCAGGAAAGAAGATCTTGTTGAAGATCAGTGCGGCAGCTGTGCCGTAGAGGAAAAAGTCGTACCACTCGATGGTCGTGCCAGCCATGCTCGCCGCGCCGGCAAGCCGGTAGGATCGGGCGTTTTTCACGGGACTGGCATCGAGTGCGCCAGCGTCCGCCGTAATAGCGTTCTTCATAAACTCCTCCGCTTATTTATTGTTGTGCAGGGTGTTATGGCGTTTGGGGGTAGAGCGATTTGCCGGGGCGTTTCCTCGTTGGATTCAGGCACTGCATCAGGCATTAAGGGCTGGTTGGATCCGGCCGCGCTTCGGAGTATAGATGTGCAAACTTCTAATAAGAACGCACATAAAAGCAGGTCCAACATGCAAAAAAACATCACGTCCTTGAGCGCCCTTAATTGGGATGACCTGAAGTTTTTCCTCGAAGTGGCGCGCACGCGCAAGGCCAGTTCCGCGGCCAAACGCCTCGCGGTGGACTACACAACGGTGTCGAGACGGATCAGCTCGCTGGAAACGTCACTGGGCACGCTGCTGTTCGAGAAATCCCGCAACACCGGCTTCATCCTCACTGCAGAAGGCCAACGCTTGCTTGGCGCTGCGGAGTCCATTGAAAGCACGCTGCACATCGCCTGCGAGCAGGTGTCCGGCTCCGGCGTCGCATTGTCGGGGCATGTGCGCATGGGCTGCACCGAAGGCTTCGGCAGCTTCTTCATCACCCCGCAACTCAGTCACTTCACCGACACGTACCCGGCCATTTCAGTGGATATCCTGCCGCTGCCGCACTTCATCAGCCTGTCCAAGCGCGAGGCAGACATCGTTATCGCGCTGGAGCGTCCGGAGCACGGGCCTTACGTGTGCTGCAAGCTGTGCGACTACAGCCTGAGGCTCTACGCCACCCAGGATTATCTCGACAACCACGCGCCGATCCTCAAGACCGAAGACCTCGCTGACCATCCGTTTATCAGCTACGTCGACGACCTGGCGTTCAGCTCGGAATTGCTCTACCTCAGCAACCTCCTCCCCGGCGCCCACGCCACCCTGCGCAGCACCAGCGTCATCGCCCAATATGTCGCCGCGCTGCAGGGACGAGCGCTGGCGATTCTGCCGTGCTTTCTGGCGGCACAGGATGCGCGACTGCTGCCGGTGC
Organism: Pseudomonas sp. CFBP 8772; assembly: GCF_014841665.1. Lineage (NCBI taxonomy): Bacteria > Pseudomonadati > Pseudomonadota > Gammaproteobacteria > Pseudomonadales > Pseudomonadaceae > Pseudomonas > Pseudomonas sp. CFBP 8772. Next base: position 440,434 of record NZ_JACYUI010000004.1, read on the forward strand.
TGGAGAGTGAGGTGGATATCACGCGGCAGTTCTGGATGTACTGCCGGGAGGACCTGAGAAAGCTCAAGCGGATTACTTTGTTGTGGGATTACATCCGCGAGGCGACCGAGCGCAATCAGGGGTTTCTGTTGGGTAAAGCCGGGCGGATGACGTTTGTGGATTAATGAGAAGTCGGCTGTGGACAGAGTGTCTCGGCTCAACGCGATCCTGTGGGAGTGAGCTTGCTCACGAAAGCGGCATTTCAGCCGCTGAAGATGCATTGGATGGCCGCCCCTCTTCGTGGGCAAGCTCACTCCCACCAGATCGTCGAATGGCTGGAAACCCCATCTAAAAAGCCCCTTCCCACCATAGTTCAGAAATCTCTGAACTATGCATTTAAGCTTTCCTATTCTTCCCGTTCATCGGCCGAATCTAAGATCGGCCCCAATAAAGGAGCCCGTCCAGTAGAGACACGGCCCGAAGATTGCCTTTTCTGATGTGACTGCCACTGTACCCCGTCTCGGCCTGCGCCGTGGCGGAGCCCTGTCTGGGGTAACACGTCAGCCGCACGACGCAATCTTTGAGGACGCTCGATGAAACTGGAAATCTTCCGCACGCTCTGGGGCTATCGCGCCAGCAAGGCCCAGGCGCTGGACGAGCTGCTGGAAGCAGGGTTCGACGGCATGGAAGCACGCCTGCCGCTGACGCCGGTTGAACGCGCGGAATTCGGCGCCTTCCTGCGCGCCAATCACGTGCCTTACATCGCCACCGTTTTCACCGCCTACGACGTCCTCCCGGAACAATCAGCGACCACCGCAGAACACCTCACTGACCTGGAGCAGAAGCTCGCCTGGTCAACCGAACTGGCGCCACGCTTCGTCAACGTGCTGGCCGGCAATGACCGTTGGCAATTGCCGCAGCAGGTGGACTTCTTCGGTCAGGCACTGGAGCTGGCGCGCAAGCACGGGCAGACGGTCACTTTCGAAACCCACCGTGCCCGCTCGCTGTTCAACCCGTGGGTCACCCTTGAGCTGATCCGCCAACTGCCCGATCTGCGTTTCACCAGCGACATCAGCCACTGGATCGTCACCTGCGAGCGTTTGCTCGACGACCCGGAAGACGACCTCAGCGCGTTCGTTGAGCGCGTTCATCACATTCAGGCCCGGGTCGGCTACGACCAGGGCCCGCAAGTCCCCCATCCCGCTGCCCCCGAGTACGCCCGCGAGCTGGCCTTCCATCAGCAGCACTGGGAAGCCGTGTGGAAGTCCCAGCAGGCGCGGGGTTGTCAGGTCAGCACGATGACGCCTGAATTCGGTGCCGACGGCTATCTGCATCACCTGCCCTTCACCAATGTACCGGTGGCCGATCTCTGGTCGCTGAACGTGTGGATGGGCCAGACCGAACGCGAACATTTCCAGCGCTTCACCCACACAACAAGCCGATAAGGAGCGTTTCGTCATGCCTGATCCGTCGCACGCGGCAGCCCCGAAAGTCGCCAATTTCAGCAGCATCCCGGTGGTCGATATCGCCGGGCTGTTCAGCCCCGACATCGCCCTGCGTCAGGCCGTCGCCGACCAACTGGGCAAGGCGGCGCGGGAAGTGGGCTTTCTGTACGTGAAAAATCACGATATTGCGCCGTCGCTGATCGACGGTCTGCGTCAGGCGGCCAAGGACCTGTTCGCCCAATCCCTCGACTACAAAATGCAGCACTACATCGGCACTTCACGCAGCCACAAAGGCTTTGTGCCCGAGGGCGAAGAGGTGTACGCCAAGGGCAAGCCGGACCACAAGGAAGCCTTCGATATCGGTTTTGAAGTGGGCGACGAAGACCCGCTGGTGATCGCTAAAACCCCGCTGATCGGCGCTAACGAATGGCCGGACCTGCCCGGTTTTCGCCCTGCGGTGCAGGCGTATTACGCGGCAGTATTTGCCTTGGGCCGCCGCCTGTTCGACGGCTTTGCGCTGGCGCTGGGCCTGGGGGAAGGCTACTTCGAGGCGATGGTCACCCGCCCGCCCTCCAAGCTGCGTTTGATCCATTACCCGTTCGACGGCGCCGCCCAGGACGCGCCCGGAATTGGTGCGCACACCGATTACGAGTGCTTCACCATGCTGCTGGCCGACAAGCCCGGGCTGGAAGTGATGAACGACCTGGGTCAATGGATCGACGCGCCGCCGGTGGACGGCGCGTTTGTGGTCAACATCGGCGACATGCTGGAGGTCATGACCGCTGGTACGTTCGTTGCTACGGCTCACCGGGTACGCACCGTCAGCGAGGAGCGCTATTCGTTTCCGCTGTTCTTCGCCTGCGACTTCCACACCCAGATCAAGCCTCTTCCGCAGTTCGACAAGGGCACGGCCGACTACGAAGAGATCACCATCGGCGAGCACATGTTCGGTCAGGCATTGCAGACCTACCAGTACCTGCGGCGCAAGGTCGAGAACGGCGAAATCAAGTTGTACGAAAAGGCACGCAAGCCGTCGAGCTTCGGCCACCTGAAGAATCAGACACAGGACGCATCGTGATGCGGTACGTCCCTCTGCCCCGCCCGACTAATCAGCACACCCAGCCCTACCTTCCTGACGTGGAGTCACCGACGATGCGCAACACTCTGAACACTGCTGTCCGCTTGACCGTGCTTGCCTCTGCCGTGCTCGGCGCATCCCTGTTTGCTGCATCCGCCGCGCAGGCTGCCACCACGGTGACGCCCGGGCAGTTCAAGGTCGGCATGGAAATCACCTACCCGCCATTCGAGTCCTACGACGAGAAGAAGAACGTCGTCGGGGCCGACCCGGACCTGTCACGCCTGCTCGCCAAGCACATGGACCTCAAGGCCGAGTTTGTCGACACCAAATTCTCCAGCCTGATCCTCAGCCTCAATGCCGGGCACTACGACGCGATCATTTCAGGCATGTACATCACGCCGGAGCGCCAGACCCAGGCCCAGACCATTCCCTACGCCGTAACGGGCGCGGCGATCATGGTGCTCAAGGACAGTCCGATCAAACCCAAGGTGCCGGAAGACTTGTGCGGGCTGAAAATCGGCCTGGAAAAGGGCACCACCTGGGTCACCCAGTTCAACAAGCTGTCCGCCGAATACTGCGTGCCGAAAGGCAAAGGCCCGGTCGCCGTCAGCGAATTCCCGTCGGCACCGGAAGTCACCCAGGCGCTGCTGTCGGGCAACGTCCAGGCGCAAGTGGAAATCGACGGCGCCGCCGGCATGATCGCCGAACGCACCAAGGGCCGCGTGGTGGTCAGCACCGAGCATTCCATCTACCAGCAAACGCTTGGCATCTACGTGAAGAAGGGCAATGACGAGCTTTATCAGGCGTTGCTCAAGGCTTTCGACGAGACCAAAAAATCCGGCGAATACGCTGCGCTGTTGAAGAAATACAACCTGGAAGAGCCTGCCAACTGACGGCTTGATGCTTCACCCCTTGTAGGCGTGAGCGTGCTCGCGATTGGCCGTAACAGCCGATGAAGATAGGTCGGCTGTACCGAAGTCATCGCGAGCAAGCTCACTCCGGCAGGGGATCGCGTTTGATAAGGGAATCCCGCCGGGCCCCGCCCTGCTGAGGTGCGTATGCAATTCGAATGGTCCTACTTTTTTTCTTTGTTCTCGGTCGCTGACTTCTGGGAGTCCTGCATCACCGTGATCGAGCTCAGCGCCCTGGGCTGGTTCATCGGCATGCTGCTGGGTTTCCTGCTGGCCTCGGCCAAGCTGTCGACCGCGCGCTGGATCAGCGTTCCGGCGTCGATTTATATCTGGTTCTTCCGCAGTGTCCCGCTGCTGGTGCTGGTGGTGTTTACCTACAACCTGCCGCAGATGTTTCCGGTCACCCGCGACGTGCTGTCCAACCCCTTCTACTCCGGCCTTCTGGCGCTGGTGGTCACGGAAGCGGCGTACATGGCGGAGATTCACCGCGGCGGCCTGATCTCTGTTGCGAAGGGCCAGAAAGAAGCCGGCCGCGCCCTGGGCGTCGGCCTGATCGGCATGCAGCGGCTTATCGTCATCCCCCAGGCGTTCCGTATCTCCCTGCCGACGCTGGTGAATGAATACATCACCGTGGTGAAACTGACCTCGCTGGTGTCAGTGATTTCCCTCACCGAACTGCTCACCGTGGGCCAACGCCTGTACGCGCAAAACTTTTTAGTCATGGAAACGCTGTCGGCCGTCGCGGTGTATTACGTGATGATCGTGACGGTGTTCGGCTGGCTGTTTCACTGGCTGGAGCAGCACCTGGAGCTGAGCAATCGCAAGCCGCAGACCCTCGACGACACTGCCCTGAGTAACCTGCGCGCCAGCCTGGTCACGCAGCCCGCAGTGACGCGTCAGCCGACAACAGGACCGGGCTCGGCGCCGGCGCTGCAACTGGTCAACATCCACAAAAGCTACGGCCAGCATGAAGTGCTCAAGGGGATCAGTCTGGAAGTGGACGCCGGTCAGGTGATCTCGATCATCGGCCCGTCAGGCTCGGGCAAGACGTCTCTGATCCGCACGGTCAACAGCCTCGAAACCATCGACAAGGGCGAGATCATACTGTTTGGCGAGGGCTATATTCACGCGGGCGACAATCCCAACGCGCCGCAGATCCGCCGTGGCGTGCAGCGCATCGGCATGGTGTTCCAGAACTTCAACCTGTTCCCCCACCGCACCATTCTCGACAACGTCACCCTCGCGCCGCGGTATCACGGCCGCGACCGCGACGTCAGCGAGCAACGCGCCTACGTCCTGCTCGACAAGGTCGGGCTGCTGGCCCACGCGCACAAATACCCCCATCAATTATCCGGCGGTCAGCAACAGCGCGTGGCGATTGCCCGGGCCCTGGCCATGGACCCGCAGATCATGCTGTTCGACGAACCGACGTCTGCGCTGGACCCGGAGCTGGTGGGCGACGTGCTCAAGGTCATCGCCGACCTGGCAAAGGAAGGCATGACCATGCTCATCGTGACCCATGAGATGGACTTCGCCCTGTCCATTTCCGACCGGGTGATTTTCATGGAAAACGGCATCGTGCAGGTCGACGCCGCGCCGCAGACGATTCTTGCCAACCAGTGCGGCGCGCGCGTGCGCACGTTCATGGGGCTGGATCACGCCGTTACGCAACCAGCGCCTGCGCTCAAAGAGGCGTGAGCCTCACAGCCCCAACATCAACCCGCTCAGGCGCTTGACCTTGCGCCGCAGGGCTTCTTCAAACACGCCCTGACGCGGCTCGATCAGGCTGAACCAGTGCTTGGCCCGGGTGATGCCGGTGTAGATCAGCTCCTTGGTCAGCACCGGGTTCAGCGCCTCGGGCAGGATCAGCGCCGTGTGGGCGAACTCCGAGCCCTGGGACTTGTGCACGGTCATCGCGTACACCGTTTCCACGTCATTGAGCCGGCTCGGCAGCACGAAGCGCACGCCGCCGCTGCCGTCATTACGCGGAAACGCGACCCGCAGCGCCTGACGGTTCTCCTCGATCGGTCCCTCGGGCAGACGCAGGGCGATGCCGATGTCGCCGTTCATCAAACCCAGCCCGTAGTCGTTGCGCGTCATCAATACCGGGCGGCCCTCGTACCACTGATGATCACTCTCGATCAGCCCGGCGCTGAACAGCGTTTCAGTGATCCTTCGGTTCAGCCCTTCCACGCCCCACGGCCCTTTGCGCACGGCACACAGCAGCTGGAACTCATCGAACGCATTCAACACCTGCCGCGCCCACTCGACGCTGCGCGGGTCTTCGATCTGCGTCAGGTCTTGCGGCCGCTGCGCGTGCATCACGCCCAGATAATGACGGTAGCCTTGTGGGCCATCGCCGTGACCGTCGAGCAACAGCCGCGACAGCGCACGGTCCTGCTCACCTTTGAGCACCAAGGAAAACAAATCCGGGTACTGACGAGCCGCGAGCAATGCACGCGCTTCCTGGTCCTGCTGCTGATTGACCAGTTTGGCCAACTGACCGATACCGCTGCCCGCGATGAAACGCCGCGAGTGGCGCAGCATCACCACTTGCTGAGCCAACGCCTGATGCTGATCGTCGCCCTGCTGCAAACCGCTTCTGGAAAGATCTTCGCCACTGACCGATTCAAGCCACGCCTGGGTCTGCGGGCTGTACATCCCCGCCTCCGCGTCACGGCACAAGTCGCCCAGCACGGCGCCGGCCTCAACCGACGCCAGTTGATCCTTGTCGCCCAGCAGCACCATGCGCGCATGGGGCGGTAATGCGTCGAGCAGGTTGGCCATCATTTCCAGGTCGATCATCGAAGCTTCATCGACCACCAGCACGTCCAGCGGCAACGGGTTGCCCGCGTGATGACGAAAATGCCGTGTGCCCGGACGGCTGCCCAGCAAGCGGTGAACCGTGGTGACTTCGCTAGGGATTTTCTGCCGCACGTCCTCCGGCACTTGCAGCGACTGCACCTGATGACTGATCGACTCGGTCAGCCGTGCCGCAGCCTTGCCGGTCGGTGCCGCCAGGCGAATGCGCAACGGCTTGCCCCGCTCAACCGCCGGCGATTGCAGCAGCGCCAGCAGGCGCACGACCGTGGTCGTCTTGCCCGTGCCGGGGCCGCCGGTAATGATGCTGAACGCACCCCGGGTCGCCAGGGCGCAGGCCAGCTTTTGCCAGTCGATCAACGCGTCAGGCGCGGGGTTGGCCGGGCCGAACAGCGCATCCAGCCGCTGGGGCAAATCGCTGAACCCCGTTTCCACCTGAGCCAGCCGACGACGCAACGCCGCATCGATCCGCCGCTCATAGGTCCAGTAACGGCGCAGGTACAGGCGCCGATCGGATAAAACCAACGGCCTCTGCGCCGCTGCTTCGCTGACATCCCCGGCGTGAGCAACCAGCGCGCTGGCTTCCAGCGCCTTGCACCACGTTGCGCCGTCCAGCGATTTGAGCAGTGAGGACGGCAACAGCATCGGCGTCGACAACACATCACCCTCGGGCGGCAACGACAAGGCGAAGTCCGGCTCTTTCAGGGTTTCGTAGAGGTCCAGGCAGACGTGGCCGTGACCCAACTGGTGACTGGTCAGCGTGGCCGCCAACAGCACCAGGGAATCGGCGGCAGGATCAAGGTCGGCCAGGAACGCCACGAAGGCTTTGTCCAGCGCGCGCAACCAGCCGCGTTCGACCCAGCGCTGCAGCAACAGCAGTAAATCCTCCACGCGGCTGAGGGGTTTCAGGTCGGCCAGGCTGTCGGCGTCCAGCGTCGTGGGCATCAAGTGAGCGAAGGTGCGGTTCATACGAGGTCTCCTGACAGCACGTCTTCCGTAATCGGCGCTCGGCCCTGAAACAGCAGATCGAGACTTTCGATCAGCGCGCGGGGCGGTCGGGTAAACCACGCGCCCTGACTCACTGCGCGACTGCCGCGCACGAACAGGTAGACCGCTCCGCCCATGTGCTGGTCGTAATCGTAGTCGGCAAGACGCGCTTTGAGCTGACGGTGCAAGGCCAGCAGATAGAGCACGTATTGCAGGTCGTAGCGGTTCTCCAGAATCGAGTTTTCCATCGCCTGCTCGGTGTAGGCATCGTCGTCGACGCCCAGCCAGTTGGATTTGTAGTCGGCGACGAAGTAACGACCTTCGTGCTCGAACGTCAGGTCGATGAAGCCCTTGAACATGCCGTTCAGCGAAACCGTTTCTGCCGCCGCGCGAGGCGCGCCGTTGTGGGTGTAGCGGCGCACCAGCGCGTCCATCTGCGCCACATCGACCTTCGAGCAGGCGAACCAGAATTCCATTTCGACGCGGTACTGGTTCGGCTGATCCAGCCCGCACAAGGCCATGGGCTGTACGTCTGCGCCCAAACGCAGCGGCAGGGTCAGCAGATGCTGCAGCCAGTCGGTCAGCGTGTTGATCCAGCCTTTCCAGTCGCGGCGGTTACAGCGTTGCGCCACGACTTTCTCCAGCGCCAGCGGATCAGCCGTCGCTTCGGCAAAGCCCTTCTCACCGGCCCATTCCAGCAAGCCGTGCAGAAAGGTGCCGGGGTTGGGGCCGCGCGGGAATCGGTGGATATCGCCGCCGCTGACCATCACCTCCCGCGGCGCATCCGGGTCAAGACGCTCATCGTCGAACAGCTTCTGCGCTTGCGGGCTGTCTGGCGACTGATCGCCGCTGTCGGTGATGGTGTCACCGATGCGCAGCGCGCTGTAGGACGCAATCCACCAGTTTTCCCGAGCGCTGCGCCGGGGCACGCGCGGCTTGCTCAACGCGACCTCGCTGCGCGGCGCGCTGAAGGACTCGGTCGTGGGCAGCGGCACAGGCTCAACCTTAACGGCGGGATGACCTTCTGCCAGCGAACGCAGCCACTGCCCCAACGCCACCGATCCAGCCAGCTTCTGCCCGCCGCCAAGCAAGTAGCCCAACGCCGAACGATGGAGTATCGAGGCGCTGTTGCTGCCGCGTTTGAGATCGGCAACGCCCAGCCAGCACGCGTGTTGCGCGCGGGTCAGGGCCACATACAACAGACGCAGGTCCTCTGCCAGACGCTCGTCATCCGCCTGCTCAATCAGCGCCGGCGTGGGTTTGAGGCTGATCTGCGCGTGGCCATCGGCGTCGTGAAAGTGCAGCGGCAAACGGCTGCCGTCCACTGGCTTCGTCGAGCAGATGAAGGGCAGGAATACCAGCGGGTATTCCAGGCCTTTGGATTTGTGGATGGTCACCACCTTGACCAGTTGCTCATCGCTTTCGAGGCGCAGGATCTGCTCTTCTCCCGCTTGACCTGACAGCGCCAAGTGCTCGCTCAGATGACGAATCAGCGCCTGCTCGCCATCCAACTCGGCGGCGGCCTGCTGCATCAGTTCGCTGAGGTGCAGCAGGTTGGTCAGCACACGCTCGCCATCGGTTCGCTGAACCAGCGCCTGCGGCAGTTTGAAGTCGTGCAGCAGCCGACGCAGCATGGGCAGCACGCCTTGGGTGCGCCAGATGCGCCGGTAATCGCGGAACTGCATGACGCGGTTTTCCCACGCCAGTTCGTCCTGATTCAGCAGCTCAAGTTCGGCCAGCGGCAACGCAAGGGTGATGCAGGCCAAGGCCGCGCGCAGGGTTCGCTCGGCGTCAGGCTCGGCGCAGGCTTTGAGCCAGGCGAGCAGGTCATGGGCCTCTTGCGCCGCAAACACCGAGTCCTTGTCCGAGAGGTACACACTGCGCACGCCCCGCGCCGACAACTCGCCTCGCACGGCCTGAGCCTCCTTGCCGTCACGCACCAGAATCGCGATGTCGGCGGGCAGCAGGTTCTTCAACGGCTCGCCAGCTTTCGCAAAGCCCGCTTGCCCTTGTTGACCGGCGTTGAGCAAACGGACGATCTCACTGGCGCAACTCGCCGCCAGTTGCTGACGATAGACCGTGCCCGACACCGGCTGATCGGTTTCCAGCTGCCAGACGTTGAGCGCCGCGAGGACCTCACCGTCGACCTGCAACGTCTCTTTACGGCCCTGAGACCCGACTGCCAGAAACGGCACGGGATTGTCCTCAGGCGTACGGAACAAGAACGCGCCGCGACCGGCCTCGCTCGTTTCCGCGCGCGTGAACACGTGGTTCACCGCATCGACCATCGCGTGGCTGGAACGGAAGTTGGTGCCCAGCGTGTGCAAGCGTCCGGTCGTGGCCTGCCGGGCGCGCAAGTAGGTGTAGATGTCGGCGCCGCGAAAGGCGTAGATCGCCTGCTTCGGGTCGCCGATGAGGAACAGGCCAGTGCTTTCGTCGTTGGCCTCAAGCCGGTAGATGCTGTCGAAAATGCGGTACTGCACCGGGTCGGTGTCTTGAAACTCATCGATCAAGGCGACGGGAAACTGCTCGCGGATCAGGGTCGCCAGGCGCTCGCCGCCACTTCCGCGCAACGCCGCATCCAGGCGCAGCAGCATGTCGTCGAAACCCATTTCCGCGCGGCGCCGCTTCTCTTCTTCAAAGCGCGCACCGACCCATTGCGCCGCGTGCTCGAGCACCGCCGCATCGGGCGTTGGCAGCGTGTCCAGCGCCACCTTGAGCTCGACCATCGCCTCGAACGCGGGGTGCGACGGCGGGTTGTTCTTCCACGCCTCAGCAATGCCGTCGGGCGTCAGCCGGGTGAAACCGGTGCCAAGGTCGAGTTGCTCCTGCTCATCGTCATTGGCCCAGGCAATCAGCTTGTCGAACCAGGGCCTGAAATAACGCTCCTGCATCTTGCGACCGTCGACCACTTTGCACGCGACGCCGTCGATGCAGATCGCATGCAGCTCGGCGGCCCAGTTGGCCCAGGGCGCCTTGAGCTGGCGGAGGGTTTCGCGCCGTTCCTGGATCGACTGCTCGATGAGCTCGGTCGGGGTTTCGGTTACGCTCCCCCGCTCACTGCCGAACAACGCGCGCACCCTTGGCAGCAACGCCGCAGGGCCACTCCAGTTCTCGCGCACCCAGATCAGCGCGTCACCGCTCATGGGGTAGCAGAACTTGCGCCAGTAATCGCGCAGCACTTCGCTCAGCAAATCGGTGTGATCGGTTTCCAGACTCTGGGTGAACAGGCTGCCGCTGTCGAAGGCGTGCTCGCGCAGCATCCGCTGACACCAGCTGTGAATGGTCGATACCGCCGCTTCGTCCATCCACTGCGCCGCGATGTCCAGACGGCTGGCGCAGGCGGGCCATTGCTCAATGGCGAACTCGTCCCGCAAGCCAGCGATCAATGCATCGGGCGCGTCGATTTCCTCACGGAAGAACCGCGCGGCTTCAGCCAGTCGCGTGCGAATGCGGTCGCGCAGTTCCTTGGTCGCCGCGTCGGTGAACGTCACCACCAGAATCTGGGGCGGCAACAGCTCACGGCCAAACCCTGAGTCCTCGCTGCCATGCCCCAACACCAGACGCAGGTACAGCGCCGAGATGGTGAACGTCTTGCCGGTGCCGGCGCTGGCTTCAATCAGCTGGCTGCCTTTCAGCGGGAAGCGCAGGGCCAATGGTTGTTGTGCGTCACTCATGCGCCGGCCTCCTCGCGAGAAAGTGCCTGCCAGGGCGCTTCAAAAATCGGTTTGTACAGCGCCTCGCACCAGCCCCCGAATTCCTCGCTGCCCAGCAACACGTCGAAGTCCGGGAACTGACGCGCCAGGGCGGTGCTTTCGGCACGCTCACCCTTGCTGTTCTGGCCATCGCCTTCATAGGCCTTGCGCGCGGCGGCGTCGGCTTTGGCCTCATCGTTCTGACCCAGCCAGGCAAACGCCGTCTTCACTGCAATCGGCAGCGGTCGTTGCATGCCTTGATGCCAGGCCAGCAGCAGGTCATTCAGCGTGCGCGTGGCGGTGTCTTTGTCCAGCGGCGGCAGCAAAAGCGTCTCGTCGCTGGCCACCAGCGCCGTGGTCAACGGCAGATCGCACGCGCAGGCCACCAAATGGTTCACCCACGGCTTGGTCAGCCGATGCCACTTGCGCGTCTTCTTGCTGGCGATGGCATTGGGAATAGCGGTGATCGCGAGTAACTCGTTCTGAGGGTTCTGATAAAGCCCATCGACCCAGCCATCGAGCTCGACGCCCTGATGCTGATAACTGACCGGCAGCGCGCTGTGCAGCCTCACCGGCCAGCGAATCAGTAGCTCGTGATAACGGGCGACGAGGTCGGGCAGCGGTTCGATCAATTCATCCTGAAGCAACGTGCCGAAGCCGGCCATCGGCAGCAAGCCGCTTCCCTGCAAGCGCGTTGCCTGAGCATGTAGGGATTCCTGAATGTGCTCCGGATCTGTTAGCGCTGCTTGCAACAGGCTGTCGCTGAGGCCATAGCGCTCAAGCGCGTCGAGCACGAAAGGCTCCTCGTCCGCCAATGGCGCCTCGGCGACCTCAAAGAATATCTTCAAGCGCTGGCTGAAGAAGTGCTTCACCGGATTGCGCAGAAAATCCTGCAACTGCATCAGGCTCAAGGGCTCTTCCTGCTGGTGCTTTTGCAGCGCTTTTGTTTCATCCGCTTCCATGACGGCTTCGTGCAGCACCTGCCACTCACGGGCGAAGCTGAAGAACTCGGGGTTCTCCTGGAAGTATTTGGCACTGAACGGCTGCAGCGGATGTTCAACGGTCAGTTTGTGCAGCAACTGTTGCCCCGGATCACGCTTTTTATCGTCCTCGGGCTCGATGGCATCGGCCAGTCGCCAGCCGCTGGACAGATGATCGCGCAGCTGCCCGATGAGCACCGAAGCCGGCCGCTCGGAATTGTCGCGAATGCTGCGCCCGACCCAGCTGATGTACAGCTGATCACGTGCAGACAGCAACGCTTCGAGCAAGAGATAACGATCATCCTCACGCCGGGAACGGTCGCCGGGACGGTAGTCGCTGCCCATCAGATCGAAATCCAGCGGCGGCTGCGCTCGGGGGTAATCGCCGTCATTCATGCCCAGCAGGCAGACGATTTTGAAAGGAATCGCGCGCATCGGCATCAGCGTGCAGAAGTTGACCGAACCGGCCAGAAAGCGCTGGGATAGCCGCCCTTGATCAAGCCCGGCCAGCCAGGCTTCACGCACGACCGTCAAGGGCAGCTCTTCTTCCAGGGCAACGGTCTCGCAGGTCTGCAGCCAGGTTTCGCGCAGGGTTTCCAGCTGACTGAGCAGGTAGTCGTCATGCTCGCTGTCAGCCATGAAGAACAGCTGCATGATCGCCTGAAGGCGCGCGCCCCACATGGCGGGTGTGGCGGGCCGGGAGAGTTCGTTGTGCGCGACCTGAAGCGCATCGATCAGGGACACCAGAGGGCCAATCAAAGCCGCGTCCAGCCCGCCGATTTCGTCATACGGCTGAATGCCGTCGTAAGCCGCACCCGCACCGACGGCGTAGCCCAGCAGCATCCGACGCAGGCCAAAATGCCAGCTGTTCTGCTCAAGCTGTTCCGGCAGACCCAGCCCTTCGCGTTGGTCTGCATTGAGCCCCCATCGCACACCCGCCCCTTCAATCCAGCGATGCAGGGTTGGCAGGTCACGCTCATCAATGCCGAACCGCGCGCGTAATGCGGGGACGTCCAGCAGATCGAGGATTTCACTGACCGGGAATCGACTGTCCGGAATTTTCAGCAGATGCTCAACGGCGATCAGCAGCGGATCACGGCCGCGTTGGCCCTGGTCGGCGAGGGTGAAGGGGATAAAGCGGCGATCGTCACGGTCCAGCTGGCCGAATACCGCACGGATGTGGGGAGCGTAGCTGTCGATGTCCGGCACCATGACGATGACGTCCCGGGGACGCAGGTCCGGATCCTTGCTGAAGCGCGCGAGCAGTTGGTCATGCAGCACCTCCACTTCGCGCTGGGCACTGTGGGCGACATGAAAGCGAATGGAGCGGTCAGTCTTGATGTCCACGGGCGGCCAGACGTCACGGGTCTCACTCAAAGGGCGCAGCTCGAGGATATCGTCCTGAAGTTGGTTCAGGACAGTCGCAGGCTCGCTCTCGCTAAACAGGTCGATGCGCCCGTCGCGAAAAATCGATCGGTAGCTGTTTGGGTCGTCATGACTGTCCAGCAGATTGATGTAATCACGACCCTGCTTGCCCCACGCCGCCAGCAACGGGTGAGCGTGCTGGTGCAGCGCGTCAGGATTCAGCACCACCGGCATGCCGGGTTTTCGCGACTGACGCTTGTATTCGTGACGCAGGAGATCCTTGTCAGCCACGATGTCTGCCCAGTGATGGCGGCAAGGATTATGAACGCAGAGCAGGACCTGACTGAAACGAGCCAACCCGGCAAGCGCCTCTAGTGCCTGGGCGGGCAATGAGGAAATACCGAAAACGATAACCCGCGCGGGCAAACCGGCCGGCGCCTCGGTCAGGCTGTTGATGCGCTCGATGTAACGCTGATGCACACCGGCACGGCTCTGGGCCATGCCCTCTGCCCCGACATCATGGAGCAGCGCACGCCACAGTTCGGCTTGCCAGCAGTTCTCTGCTTTCAGCGGCTTTGCCTCTCCCCGACCGGTCCTGAGTTGGTGCTTGCCAGCAGCCCAGTCTTCCAACCAGTCGGCGCGATACACCTGATATTGGTCGAACAGGTCAGCGAGTCGCTCGGACAGTTGGTAACGCTTGCGCAGGTCCGTATCGGCCGTCAGGAATCGTTGCAGTGGCTCGAAGTGTGGCTGATTGATCAGGCCTGGGAGCAATCGCATCAAACGCCAGGTCAAGGGAGCTTTATCGAGTAACGAGGTTTCCGGGATCTCGGCCTTGCCCAACACCGCCCGATACAGCTGCCACATGAAGCTGCCAGGCAACTGCACATCAATCGCAGCGGCAATGCCGCAACCCCCTTGATCATCGTCCTGTGCATCTTCGGCCAAAGCGAGCTTCAGCCATTGAGCAATACCGTTGCTTTGTACCAGCGCCACTTCGTTCTCAAGGGGCGTCAGCGGGTAACGCCGCATCCATGACACCACTAGGCCACGCAGCTCATCCAGGCGATTCCCATGGACCACCATAAATCCGGAGTTAAGATTGGATGTCACCGGCATAGCTGCGCCCCTTGGTCTTTCAAAAGAGGGAGAAGACTACCAGAGGGAGCGGACTTGTTAGCGTTCGATGTTGCTAGGGCGACTGGCGAACATTCCCTTATGGGTGGTGATGCAGCGATAAGAGGTTGGCAGCTTTTTCCGCGCGCAAAAACAAAACCCCATCTGCTTTCGCAAATGGGGTTCTGGAATTTAATCTTGACGA
>NZ_JACYUI010000005.1:0-355142 GCF_014841665.1 Pseudomonas sp. CFBP 8772
AGCAGTGAAACGATGCATCGCCGATGGTAGTGTGGGGTTTCCCCATGTGAGAGTAGGTCATCGTCAAGATTAAATTCCGAAACCCCATTTGCGAAAGCAGATGGGGTTTTGTTTTTGCGCGCGAAAAAGTTTCAGGCTGTACCAACAGCCAACAGCCAACAGCCAACAGCCAACAGCCAACAGCCAACAGTCGCCCAACTCACGCCCATAAAAAAGCCCCGCATCACTGCGGGGCTTTGTTACATGCTTTAGTTACTCGCTGAGCGTTTCAGTGGCTGGGGTTACTTTCACCGGAGCAACCTCGTCACGACGTTGAATGTATTTCCAGTCCGCCTCGTCGATGTAGATCCCGGCAGGCCCACTGCCGCCTTCAAGGTCAATCGCCACATGGGCCGAGACTTGGGGCTTAACGCTCGCCAGAATGGGGACAAAGCCCAGCTGCAAGCTTGTTTCCAGCAGTGCTGCCTGGTTTCTTTCATCGATGTCAGCGGCTTCGTCGAGGTAGTAGGGCAGACGAATTCGCCCGGCCTGCTCGCGATCCATGAGGTGCAGCAAGAGGTACATGTTGGTCAGTGCCTTGATGGTCATGGTCGTGCCGTTGGACGCGGCGCCATCAATGTCGGTATGGATAACCGGCTGGCTGTTGACCTTGGTGATCTCGAATGCAAGTTCAAACAAGTCTTTCAGACCGAGCTGGTTGTGGTTAGCCGCAACCAGGCGTGCCAGATACTCCTTGGCTTCCTCGTTCTTGTCGTCCTGCTCGGCGCTCTGGCTCAGATCGAACACCGACAGTGTTTCGCCCTCTTCGTACTGACCGGCGCTGTGAATGATCTGATCGATGTGCTTGAGTGCTTCCTTGTTCGGCGCGAGAACAATGCGGAAGCTCTCCAGGTTGGAAACCTGCCGGCGATTGATCTCTCGGTTGAATAACGCCAATTGGTGCTCGAGGCTGTCGTAGTCGCTGCGGATGTTGCGTAGCGTCCGCGCGATGTCGGTCACAGCAGCACGCCGCGCCTTCCCCAGGGTAAGGGCCTCATCAGTGCGATGAGCATAGGCGTTGATCAGCAATTGCAGACGCCGCTCCATGTCGTCCTCGCTGTCGAACTTCGCAACGCCTTTCAAACGAACCTGCGCGTACAGTGCTTCGATCTGACCATCGCAGCGCAAGAGGCCCTGCCAGCTGTCTTGGTAGTCATTGAGCAGCGGCAGCAAGTTCTCCAGCGAGTCATCCACCGGCTCCATGAACGGCGTACCGAAGGGCAGATCGGCGGGGAGCAGCTGTCGACGACGCAGCGCGTCATCCAGCGTGCGTTGCTTGGATTCGAGATCGCCGATCTGACGACCGATCAGCTGCAGCTTGGCTGACAGCTGTTGAACACGCTCGGTGAAAGCATCACTGGCGCGCTTGAGCTCGTCTTGCGCCGCTTCCATCTGAGCCAGCTGCTCAAGCTTCTCGCCTTCTTCAGCGCTCAATGTTTGAGCGCGGCGGAAGTCTTCGAGCGCTTTCTGCGCATCCAGCACCTGCTGGTACAGCGCTTCAGTCTGGGTTTTGCTCGCCGCACGGTCCGCTGCTACGGCTTGCTGCGTCTTAAGTTGCTTGAGCTCTTTCTCCAGGCGCTCCTTCTGATCCCGCAGCGCGGCGCGATCGGCCAGCGCCTGGAGGGCAGGGGGCTCGATGTTCGACAGATTGACCGTCAGGCCGGGCACTTCGAAGCGCTCGCCCTTGAAACCATCGAGAATCGCTTCGAGGGATTTGACCCACGCGTCGCCATCATCCAGCGCGATGCCTTGCTCGCCCAGTGGCAAGCTGAACAGCGCGCTGTTGAACAGGCGCATGAGGCGCTCGACATCAGGTTGCGAGAACTCTTCGCGTAGGCGGGCATAGCTGTTGTTGTCCGCATGATCGAGCTGTTGCTTCACTGACTTCAGACGTTTTTCCAGATCACGAAGACGCTCATCCAGATCCTCGGCGCTGAATTGGCGCGACTGCGCAAGGGCACCGGCCAGTTCATCATGAGCATCTTTTGCAGCCAGTAGCTGCTGTTCCAGAATCCTGACGTCGTCGACCAGCGCGAAGCGGTTCTTCAGGACCGACAGTTCGCCGATCCAGCGCTGGATGTTGCTGATTTCGCGCTCCAGCCGCATCAGCTCTTGCGTGCCGCCGCGCTGATCGTTCTGCAGCGAATCCTGTTCGTTACGGTAGTGCTCGCTCTGGATGACCAGCTCTTCTTTGCGCGCATTGGAGTAGTCCTGCCATGTGCCCAGCAACGAGTCGAGCAATGGCGACAGGCGATGCAGCTTGCCCCGCAGGATGTCGCGCTGTCTGACGCCATTGGCCAACGCTTCGACCAGCGGCCCGGCGAGCACCAGTGCGTTGTAGTCTTGCTCCATGCGGCGTACGTCACGGAACGCTTCTTCGCACGCTGCTATGTAATCGACGCTGCCGGAACGCAGGCTGTGCTCGAAGGCGTCGAGGAACAGCTGCTTGAGTTTGGCAGCAGTGATCTCGCGCATGTGCAGCAAGTTGATGAACAGTGCGCGGAAGGTCTTCAGGCTCTGTTCACTGGTCGAGCGCAAGGGAATCAGCGTCAGGTCCAGCGGGATCGACGTGTGGCCACCGACCAGCAAACGGCGCAGTTCATCGGGCTTCAGCTCATAGGCTTTCAGGCCCTGGCTTTCCAGATTGGCAAACAGCTCCTTCTGGCGCAGGCAGGTGTCGTTCTTCTGGTAGTGAGCCAAGTCCAGTTTGCCGGCATAGGCGAAGAACTGGTGACCGAAACCGCCGCCCGGGCCGCGACCGACCACGCCAATCACATGGGGGCCGTGGGGCAGGGAGACCTCGACGAGGATGTAGCTGGTATCAGAGGCGAAATAGAAGCGGCGCGATTGATCAAGGCTGTATTTGCCGAAGCTCATGTCCGACATGCGCGCGAGAATCGGGAACTGCAAAGCGTTGATCGACGCACTCTTGCCCAGGTTGTTCGCGCCGTAGACCGACAGCGGATGCTCCAGTGGGAACAACCCGAGGCTGTAACCGGCCGTGTTCAGCAGCGCGAAACGGCGTATGCCGTAGCGTTCCTGGCTCATGCGTCATGCTCCTGTTCTTCAGCGATCGCCCGGGCTAGCGCTTGCTCTTCGGTTTCTGCGGGTTCATCGAATTCGGTGAGGTCCAGCGGATCGTCGGTTTCCAGCAGTCGCTCATCGCTGTCATCGTCGATCAACACCGGGGCTGGCAACGGCAGTGCGCTATGCAAGCTGGCCGCCAGATCACGGTCTTGCTGTACGGACAGGCAGACGTCGAGGAAGCGATGCATGGGCGGCAGGAAGCGATAGATACCGACTTCTTCTGCGGCGAATCCCAGCTGGGTCATGCGGCGCATGATTTTTTCTTCCAGCTCTTCCTGGGTCTGTACTTCAGCTTGCAGGAACAGATCGCGGTACTTTTCCAGCAGCGAGGGCAGCTCGTCACGGCCCAGGCTGCCGCCATCGAGCACCGCGACCGGGTCGCGGCCCTGATCGGCCAGGTGCTCGACGAGGATGAACGTGAACAGCGCCAGACGTTGGGCCGTCTTGTTGACCTGTGCGGCCGCCAGATCAGGCACGAAGTAGTAGAAACCACGGGTGTCGCAGACCAGCTCGAAGCCCAGCGCCTTGAACAGGCCGCGGTACTGATCCTGCAGATTGGACAGCTGCGCGTACAGTTCGGGGTCGCGGCGGCTGACGTGGTAGCCCTTGAACAGCTCGCGGAAGATCGGCGCCAGCTGGGTCATTTCGGATAGATCAAGATGCATGGGCGGTGCCCTCGGAATTCTCTGGGGTGGCGTCTTTGCTCGAGAGCAGGGCGAAGGAGCGCAGGCTGACGCGGTGCTCCCGGGTCAGGTATTCGCCGCGCTCAAGGCGCTCGCGCTTGAAGCGTTTGTCCCGCGACAGCCGCGAAAACCAGTACAGCAATTCATCAGTCGCTCCGGTGGGCTCCTGTTCCAAAAGCCAGACCATCAGATCCGGCATTGGCAGGGCGTCTTCGCAGCGCTCCACCATCTCTTTGACCGTACGCGGCGCGCGCGGCGACTCGCCGTTTCGGGTGATGTTGGCCTTGGGAAACCGCGCGGGCTTGGGCTCGAAGCGCGCCAGCGCATACACGTACGCTTCAACCTGATTGGCACTGCCGAGGAAGGTGCTTTGCGGGCGGGTGAACATCGGCATCGCGGCCTGCGGCACGGCGTCCAGGCCTCGTCGACGAATCGCCGACAGCGCGAGTGCCGCACCGCGGGTCACGGCATTGTGGCGACGGGCCTCCTCACGCAGCGGCAGCAGCAGTTCACGCGCATGACGCAAGGTCAGTTGCGCGCTGGTCTGCATTTCGAGGATGCGCGCATGGGTGCGCAGCAGCATATCGTCGTCTACCAGATGGCCGAGACGCTGCTGGTCGGTGAGCATGCGCAGCAGCACGTTCTCGACCTTGCGCACGCCCTGTTCGAAGGCGCCATCGGCGTTCACCAATTGGATCATCGGCTCGACGTATTCATCCCAGGTCGCCAGCACTTCCGCGTAACGCTGACGCAGTGGGATCTGCCGGTCGCTGGTCTTGGCACGTTCGGCCACGGCCACCAGCGCCTGCTCATCGTTGGCGAGCTTTTTCAGGACATCGCGCACGCGCATGTCGAGCAGGCGCAATTGCCGCGCGAGGTCACTGGCATCGCGGGCGTCGAAGGCTTCCTGTATATAGCCGGCCAGCCGTTCGAGGTGGCGCAGGTACGCTTCGATTTCCAGGCACAAGCCCAGCCGATGCTCGCGACGCAGGTACGACAGGAAGTCGTGGATCTGCGCGTTCAGCTCAAAACGGTTCGGGCTTTTCGCCACCGGGACCAGAATGTCGAGCCGAATCCAGACGTCCAGCAGAGTGGTAATGTCCTGGGGCGTGCTCTCCAGTTGCTGGGCCGCCAGCTGCAAGCGCAGTTCGCTCAGGCTCAGAGTGCCTTGGTCGAAATGCTCGCAGAGTGGCTCGAGAAGCGCCCAGTGCTCGGCAAGGGCGCGCAGGACGCGCTTAGGTTCGATCATCGGATGGTCGCTGACTGGCAAATAAAAGCGGCGATTGTACTGCATCGCCGGGATCGTTTTTCACCCTCAGTCGATCAACAGCGGCGGGAAGCGATGAAGGCCTGTAGAATCTCCCGCCTGACTTTATCCACAGGTAGCTGACCTTTGCTCAACGAGCCTCGCCGTCGCGCTTATCTGACCGCCATGCAGGTGGTCAGCTGGCTGCCGCGCACTGAATTGCCTTTCGC
This sequence comes from Pseudomonas sp. CFBP 8772, assembly GCF_014841665.1. Lineage (NCBI taxonomy): Bacteria > Pseudomonadati > Pseudomonadota > Gammaproteobacteria > Pseudomonadales > Pseudomonadaceae > Pseudomonas > Pseudomonas sp. CFBP 8772. Next base: position 5,286 of record NZ_JACYUI010000005.1, read on the forward strand.
CGCGCCGTCGCGTCCCGAGCTGCTTGCGCCCGTACCGCAGATTGAGGAGGCGCCTGCGCCGGTGGTTCAGGCGGATGCGCCTCGCGCGCCGGATCGCGATTCGCCCTCCGTCGCGCCGACACCCGTTGTGCGTACCGTCGAGCGGCCGAAGATCGATATACCCCGCCCATCCAGTGCGCCCAAGCCAAAGCCTGTGCACGAAGAAGAGGCCGCACCGGTCGTGGTCAAAGCGCCTGTAGCGCCGCCGCCACGGTTTGCCCTGCAACTGCTGCGCGCCGGGAGTTGCCTGTTGCTGGTGGAGTTGGTGACCGGCGAGCCGTTTCAGAGCCGCGACCCTTCCTATCTGTTGCTCAAAGACATGCTGCGCGCCGCCGGTTTGCCGGACAGCCCGCAGATCATCGGCGAGCCTGTGCGCTGGCCGCTGTTGGTGCGCGGGCAAATGGATCAAGGTCCGGAAGCGGCGCGCGATTTCGTCCAGGGTTTTCTGTACGCCCGGGTCGAAGAACAACCCTGCACCTGCCTGTGGCTGATCGGACTTCCGGCGCTGCGCTTTGCGGCTGAAACGGATGCGGAATCCTTCAATCTCGAACTCCAGGTTGACGGCCTGGGCTTGGCCTGGGCGCTGCCAGGTCTGGAACTATTGATGGACGAGCCGCAGCGCAAGGCCGAAGTGTGGCGCTCCATGCGTCAGTTGATGGGCCGTTGGAAGACCGTAGATGAATGATGCAGTAACGTTTCGCCGAATGACCGAAGCTGACCTCGATGCCGTCCTGAAGATCGAATACGCCGCATTCAGCCATCCCTGGACGCGGGGCATTTATCTTGATGCGCTGAAGTCATACGAAGTCTGGCTGATGTTCGAAGGCAGTCAACAAGTGGGGCACGGGGTGATCAACGTGATCATCGATGAAGCGCACTTGCTCAATATCACCGTCAAGCCGGAGAGTCAGGGGCGCGGCCTGGGGCTGGTGCTGCTTGAGCAACTGATGAAGCGCGCCTATGAGATGAATGGTCGGGAATGCTTTCTTGAGCTGCGTGACAGTAACCGATCGGCCTACCGTCTATACGAACGTTATGGCTTCAACGAAATAGGCCGACGTCGGGACTATTACCCTGCAGTGGGCGGACGTGAAGACGCAATCGTCATGGCCTGCACGCTGTTCGAAGAGTAGGTGGCCTTCATGGGGCGAACCGGGTTCGCTCCCACGAGACTGAAGACGCTGATCAGACGCCAGGCTTGCCGTCCAGCGGATCAAGAATGGCCATTTCTTCCTCGTCCAGGCCATCGCCACCGCCAATGTCATCTTCATCGACGATGCTCAGGTCCAGATCAGCCGGGCCACCTTCGCCAGCTTCACGAGACGATCGTGCGCCGTCCTCCCGGATCAGTGTTTCCGGGCTCATGTCGTCGTCGGTCGGGTTGTGATCATCGGTGGAGGCACCGGTCAGCCCGGCTTCACGTACGCGTTCATCAGGGATCAAGGTCTCAAGCTCATCTTCAGGAATAACGTCGCCAATGCGCCCGCTCGGCTCATTGTTGTCGTTGAAGTTGAGCTCCTCCATCGATCCCATGCGGTCTTCGTTGTCATCGATGGGCTCAGGTTGAGTGGCATCGAATGGACGGCGTGAATCGTTCATGGCAAATCCTCAATAATGTCGGGCCTAATGGGTGGACCGGACGACATGGCGAAGATTCCATTCAGTTCCTGATCGGTGCCGCACATCGGTCGATCACTGCGCGTGACTTGAAGCGCCGAGCCCCAGTCATAGCTGAGCATCATTTCCGAGGCATCAACGCATGAACGAACTACAAGACTTGATCGACAACAACGAACGTTGGGCTGCCGCCATCAAGGAAGAAGACCCCGAGTTCTTTGCCAAGCTGGCACGCCAGCAGACGCCGGAATTCCTATGGATCGGTTGTTCGGACGCCCGTGTACCCGCCAATGAAATCGTCGGCATGCTGCCGGGCGATCTGTTCGTGCACCGCAACGTGGCCAACGTCGTGCTGCACACCGACCTCAATTGCCTGTCGGTGATTCAGTACGCCGTCGATGTGCTCAAGGTCAAACACATTCTCGTCACCGGTCACTACGGTTGCGGCGGCGTGCGCGCCTCGATGCAGGATCGCCAGTTCGGCCTGATCGATGGCTGGCTGCGCACCATTCGCGATCTGTACTACGAAAACCGTGAGCTGCTGGCAAAACTGCCGACGGAAGAAGAACAAGTCGACCGGCTGTGCGAGCTGAACGTGATTCAGCAGGTCGCCAACGTCGGCCACACCAGCATTGTGCAAAACGCCTGGCATCGCGGGCAGAAGTTGTCGGTCCACGGCTGCATCTACGGCATCAAGGATGGGCGCTGGAAGAGTCTGAACGCGACCATCAGCGGCCCGGAGCAATTGCCGCCGCAGTATCGTCTGCGTCCGCAGGGGGAGTGATCGGGTAGGGCAAGCGTCCATCCAATGGTAGGAGTGAGCTTGCTCGCGATAGCGTTAGTCAGGCTCATCTATGTGAGTTGAAGACAACGCGAGCAAGCTCACTCCTAGGATCGATGCGTTAAAGCTGAGCGCTCTTCATCTGAGGCAGCGGCTTCTGCAGCTGCTTAATCTGCCGCGACACCTCGCCTGTCCGGCACTTCGCTGCCGCCTGATCCGGCGTCAACTTGCGGACCGTGTTGAAGAACAACTTGCAGGTTTCAACCTTGTTGGTCACCTGCCAGTGGGTCGTGCACTGGTTCAACAGCGCCGCCGGGTCGGTCGTTGGTTTCTGGCCCATGCCCGCTTGCCAGCACGCCGCGCTCAGGTCTTGGCCCATGACCTTCAAACCGGCTTCATTCGCCTTGGCTTCGTCCCCGCCGTAATTGCTTTTGTCCGCTGCATTCCAGATATAGCTCGGGTGATTCGAACCCAGCACCGCGACGCTTTGCCCGCCAGCCGGGCTGATGCTCGCCAGACCTAACACCGGAACCGTCACGTTGTACTGCTGCTTGAGCCAGGCGCGTACCGGCGCACCGAACGCGACCATCGGCAGCGATGAGCCCGCCGCGCTTTGCGTCAGCTGCTTGACCATGTTCGTCTGGTAATCGGTAAAGTAGCTGTAAACGTTTTCGAGGTCCTTACCGGCGTTGGAGGGCGCAGCAATGGGCGCGATGTCGATGATGGTCTGATAGGCCGGCGTCTGCTCTTTGGGAATCCCGTTATCCGTCAGCAGCTCGGACCAGCGGTCGGTCGTGGCCGAGAACAGATAGTCCTGAGCCTGAGTCAGGGAGTAGTCCGGCGGGAAATGCAGCAGCTCGACGCTCTTGCGATTTTCCAGCGCCATACCCAGCGGCAGAAACAGATACCAGTTGTAGGCAAATTTGTTATCGGCGTTGAGTTTGCTCGCGCCGGCGTAGGCCAGGTCGCCGGCGTCGAGCAGCGCTGAAAGTGGTTTGTCGTAGCCGTCCGGCACCCCGCTGATGTCGGCGTAAATCACGTCGTTGTCGTTGTGTACCGCAACCTTGGCCGCGCCGTACCCGTCACGCTGCACGCTTTGTGTGAGGTAGTGCTCGACGGTCTGTTCGAGCGTCCAGTTTCGGAAGCAGATGACATTGCAGTTATTCGGGTAGGCAAACAGGTGTGTGACGCGTTCCTTGCTCCCCAGTTTTACGCTGACTTCAGCCTGGGCGGTGATGCTCAGCGTCAATGCGGTCAGGGCGATGCTCAATACGGCTGTTTTTTTCATGCTCATGTCCTTGTTGGCGTAGACACCCCTCTGCGTGGGTGGTGTTTCGATCATGAAACACTTGGACAGGGCTGGGAATGGGTGGCGATGACTGCGGGCTGTTTTTTAATGGCGCGCGCCTTACAACACAAACCGCTGAACCATCGTGTTCAGGTCGGTTGCCAGCATCGACAGCGCATTGCTCGCCACCGTGGTTTGCTGAGCGCCCGACGCCGATTGCGTCGACAGGTCACGAATGCTGCTCAGGTTGCGATCAACTTCGTTAGCCACTTGCGCCTGTTGTTCGGCGGCGCTGGCGATCAGCATGTTCCGGTCGCTGATGGTCGAGGTTGCGCTGATGATGACGGTCAGTGCGTGACCAGTGGCAGCGGCTTGCTCCAGGGTTAGATTGGCCTGGGCCGCGGTGACGCGTAACGTTTGCGCGGTTTCCTGAGTGCTTTTCTGCACATCGTTGATCAGGGTCTCGATCTCGGTGGTCGACGCGCTGGTGCGTTGGGCGAGTGAGCGGACTTCATCAGCCACCACCGCGAACCCGCGGCCCGCTTCACCCGCCCGTGCGGCTTCGATGGCGGCATTCAGTGCAAGCAGGTTGGTCTGGTTGGCGATCGCCCGGATGACCTCGAGAATCTTGCTGATGCTCAGCGTGCGCTCGGCGAGACCGTCGGCCTGGTGAGAGGAATCAAGAACGTTGTCGGTCAGCTCCTTGATCGAATCGATGGTGCCGGTCAGGCGCATACGCCCTTCGGCGGCCGCTTCGTTGGACGCCTTCGATTCGCTCGACGTGCTGCTGGCATTGTCGGCGACTTCCCCGGCAGCCTGACTCATCTGGTTCACGGCAACTGCCGCCTGTTCGATCTCATCGTTCTGCAGTTGCAGGTTCTTCGCGCTGGCATCGGCAATCGCCCCCATCTCCTGGACGGACTGGCTTAGCTGGCGAGCTGCGGCATAAATCTGATCGATCGTGCCGTGCAGATTGGCGCGCATCAGGCCCAAGGTTTTGAGCAATTGAGCGGTTTCATCCTTGCCTTCCGGAATCGGCTGCGGGCTCAAATCGCCTTGGGCAATGGTGCTGGCAATGTGCAGCGACTGACGCAGGGGGCGGATGATGCTCAGGCTGAGCCGCCACGCGAGTAACAAGGTGAGCACCAGCGCCACCACGATGGCGCTGACGGCGATGATTCGGGTCTGCTGGAACCGCGCGCCGGCCGCTTCGACGGTGCCCGCCGCACTTTGCTTGTTCAGCTCGCGCAGCAATTGCACCTGCATGTCCATCAGGTCGCCCTGCAGGCTCAGCGTGGTGTTGAGCAGCATGCGCGCGTCGTCGAGTTTGCGTTGCTCGATCAAAGCGATTTCGTCGTGCAGCCCCGGCATGAAAGCGCCATAGGCGTCTTGAAGGGCCTTGATGGAGTCTCGCTCGGTGCTGTCGGTGGCGTGGGCAAGATAATCGGCGAAGCCTTTTTCGACTTCGTTCTTCAGCTGCTCGACATTGATCTTGCTGGTCACTACCGCGCCGGGGTCGTCGGCATTGGCGATCAGCCTGGCGCTCTCGCCACGCAACTTGATCAGGTCGATGGCGATCGCGTCGGCCATGGCAATACTGGGCAGCGATCCACTCTCAACCGCCTCCCCCTGATCGCGGATGCTCTGCATCTGCAACAGGCAGAACACACCGAGCGCCACCAGCAACAGCGCGGTCACCCCGAAGCACAGCACCAACCGCTGGGTAATCCTGAAACGACGCAGGAAAGCAGGCCTGGAAGAAGGACGGACCACACGACGCAATAACCTTTTCACTGCCACCCATCCCATCGACGAAAACACCGGAGAGATGGTTATAGAGGTGTTCCGTGATGTCTTTGTGACATTGTTGGAGATGTTTCTGAATTGTTGCGGTACGGTCAGATGCTGGAGGCCAGCGTGATGTCAGCAGGGATACGAGTGGGCATTGTCAGCGCTGATTGTGGGATACGTCTTTGCAAGCCTCGGCGGCCTTGCTCCGTTATTTGCTGTACATACAATAATTCAATGCAGATAATCTTCGACATTGCAAAACGCGACATCACCTTTCTGAAGCGTGGCCTCGACTTTAGGGATGCCGGCTTGGTATTCGCCGGCAGGCATTTGACCCTCGAAGATTGCCGGCAGGACTACGGGGAAACCCGATATATCACGGTTGGAGCGTTGTCAGAACGTATGGTTGTCCTGGTCTGGAAACCGCGCGGCGCGGCTCGCCGTATCATTTCCATGAGAAAGGCCAATGAGCGTGAACAAACCCTCTACCGGCACCGACTGGGTTGATCCCGGCGATGCACCCGAATTGTCAGATGCATACTTCGATCATGCTGATGAATATGTGGGTGACCAATTGGTCAAGCGTGGCCGACCACGTTCTGTGATTGTGCGGGAGCGAATTACCATTCGCCTGGAGCACGACGTGGTGGAGCAGTTCCGGGCATCAGGACCCGGCTGGCAAACGCGTATGAATGCTGCACTGGTCGACTGGCTAAAAACCCATGAGCCGTCCGAAATATCGCTATGACCTTCCACGCACCCTACGCACCAATCTCTTCCATAAACTCCCGCAAGAACCGCTCGGCCCGTGCATGCCTGACCTGCGCCATGTTGCGCCCCGCGGCCGTTTGAAAGCCCTGCGCCAGGGTGAAGATCTTGGTTGTGAAGTGATCGACGGCGAAGCGTTTGTCGTCCAGATCGCGCTGTTGCGCCTGCGGATCGACCGGGTCGTAGAGGTGGCTGCCCATGCGCCCGGACACGTAGAACAGCCGCGCCACGCCGACCATGCCAAGGGCGTCGAGACGGTCGGCGTCTTGCAGGATCTTCGCTTCCAGCGAGGTGGGCGTGATGTTGGCCGAATAGCTGTGGCACTCGATGGCGTGGGCGACGGCCTGGGTCCGCTCTTCGTCCCAGCCCATTTCTGCGAGCAGTTCGGTCGCCTTCGCCGCGGCCAGGCGTGAGGCGCTTGAGCGAAAGGGCGAGTTCTTTTCCACGGAGACGCAGTCGTGGAGCAGGGTGGCGGCGAGCAGGATCTGGTGATCGCCTCCCTCCGTGTCACGAATGGCGCAGACGTTGCTCCAGACCCGGTGCAGATGGGATACGTCGTGGGAGCCGTCGAGCCTCTCTGCCACGGTGTGGGGAATCAGGAGGTCGGCGAGGGACTGAAAAGGCGCGAAGGAGAGGGCGGTCATGGATCATCCTGTCGATGTCGGCGAACGGTGCGCCAGCATACAGATTGACCCGCATCAGCGCTGCCGGTTCGCTGAGCCGGGTTGCTGATCCCTGCCACGCACGTCGCGCAGCAGAGATCAGTCAGCGTTGCGACGTTGCATCACTGACCTTTCATGGCCGCCGCCAGCTTGTCCACGTTGTAGCGAAACATCGTCACATAGGTGGCCGCCGGGCCGTCGGCCGGTGACAGCGATTCCACATACAGCTCGCCGCCCGGGTGTGCGCCGCTGGCTTTGGCGATCTGTTGCACCAGGCGCGGGTCGCCAGAGTTCTCGAAGAAGTAGGCGCTGACGTGCTCCTGCTTGATCTGATTAATCAGCTTGCCGACGTCAGCCGCCGAGGCCTCGGTTTCAGTGGAAAAGCCCAGCGGTGAGAGGAAGGTCACGCCGTAGGCATCGCCGAAATAGCCGAAGGCGTCGTGGGACGTGAGCACCTTGCGCTGTGCGACCGGGATAGTGCTGATCTGCGCGCGGGCGTAGGCGTCCATGTCCTGGAGTTGGGCGATGTATTTCTCACCGTTGGCTTGGTAATCGGCGGCATTTTCAGGATCGGCTTTCTGCAGGGCCTTGATGATGTTTCTCACGTAAACGACGCCGTTTACCGCGCTGTTCCAGGCATGGGGGTCGGTGATCTTCTTGCCGTCTTCTTCCATGCTGCGGGTCATGATCCCGTCAGACAGCACGACGGGTTGGCCTTTGTAGCCGGAGGCGGTGATCAGCCGATCCAGCCAACCCTCCAGATGCAAGCCGCTGACGAACACGACGTCGGCTTTTTTCAGTGCCTGGGCGTCATTGGGCGTGGGCTCGTAGACATGAGGGTCGCCATTGGGCCCGATGAGCGAGGTCACGTGCACGTGATCGCCACCGACGTTGTGCACCATATCGGCGATAACGGTGAACGAGGCGACAGTCTCCAGGGTTTTTGCCTGGGCGAAGTTGGCCAGGCCCGACAACGCCAGCGCGGCGGTCAGAAGCGTAAAACGTTTCATGGTGGTTTCCTTGCGGTAAGAGGACGATCAGCCGGACAGATGAACCCTCGGGAACAGTCGGCGTACAAAACCGCTGCGTCCAAAGAACAGTGAGAACCCGTAGAAGGCGCTGGCGGTGAGCACGATGGCCGGGCCCGACGCGACGCTGGCGTGGTAGGAAACGATCAGGCCGATGAAGCCTGAAAGCGTCGCCACTGCGGTCGAAACCACGATCATGCCGGTGAGCGAGCGAGCCCAGAACCGTGCGACTGTGGCGGGCAGCATCATCATGCCGACGGCCATCAACGTGCCCAACGCCTGAAACCCCGCCACCAGATTGAGCACCACCAGCAGCAGAAACAGCACGTGATACAGCGAACCTCGACCGCCCACCGCGCGCAGGAAACCCGGGTCGAAGCATTCGAGGATCAACGGGCGATAGATCAGCGCCAGCAGAATCAAAGTGAACGAGGCGATGCCGCCAACCATGAAAATCGCCTGATCGTCGATCGCCAGAATGGTCCCGAACAGCACGTGAAGCAGGTCAACGTTGGAGCCGTGCAGGGAAACGATCAGCACGCCGGCAGCCAGCGACGTCAGGTAAAAGCTGGCGAAGCTGGCGTCTTCACGCAGTGTTGTGTAACGGCTCACCAACCCCGATAGCAACGCAACGGCGAGGCCTGCGATCAGGCCGCCAAAGCCCATCGCCGGGAGTGACAACCCGGCAAACAGAAAACCCACGGCGGCACCCGGCAAGACCGCGTGACTCATGGCGTCGCCCACCAGACTCATGCGCCGCAGCATCAGCAGCACGCCGACCGGGCCGGAGCCGATGCCCAGCGCCAGGCACGCCACCAAAGCGCGGCGCATGAAACCAAAATCGACAAAGGGCTGAATCAACAGGCTATAGAGCGTCACAGGGTTTGCTCCGCATCGGCGTCGCACGGCTGCGCGTCAGGGTTCCAGTGCTCGGCCATGTTCTTGGCGCGGCGCAGGTTTTCGTCGTTGAGGATGTCGGCGGTGTCGCCCCAGGCAATGATTTCCCGGGCCAGCAGCAGCGTGCTCGGGAAGTGCTGACGCACCTGCTCGATGTCATGCAGGACGGCGATGACGGTGCGCCCTTGGCCGTGCCATGTGCGGATCAATTCCAGCAAGTCCCGCGTGGTGCGTGCATCGATGGCGGTGAAGGGCTCGTCGAGCAGAATCACCGAAGCGTCCTGCAATAAAAGCCGGGCGAACAGCACGCGCTGAAACTGCCCCGACGACAGCGAGCTGATGCTGCGTTGCTCGAATCCCGCCAAACCCACGGCACCCAGCGCCTCCTTGGCCTGTTGAGCGTGCTTGCGCGTGGCGCCCCGAAACGCCCCGATGCTGCGCCAGGCGCCCATCATTACGGTGTCGGCCACGCTGAGGGGAAAGCTGCGGTCGATCTCGGCGGCTTGGGGCAGATAACCGATGTGCCGCGTTGCCAACTGGTTGCGCTCGACGCGCCCGACCGCGGGTTTGAGCGTGCCGGCGATGGCTTTGATCAGCGTGGACTTACCGGCGCCGTTGGGGCCGACGATCGCCGTCAGGCTGCCCGCCGCGAATCGGCCGTTGGCGTGATGCACCGCTGGCCGGCGTTCGTAGGTCAGTGTCAGGTCGTGGAGGTCGATGGCAGCGCTCATGGAATCGCTACCGCCCAGGTAACGCCGATCCACAGCACGACCAGCACGGCGAGGGAAATCATCACGCGCTTGCTGGCCGATTTAGCCAGTGCGGACGTTGCAAGGGAGGGAGGAAGCCGGGGATCGCGTTTCACAACAAGGACTGCCTGAAATAATTTGTTATAGTATTACATCACCTTTAGCGTGATCTGCAAAGTGTGATTTGGGTGAAGTTCAGGGAGGCGACAGTTTCCATCGCGCTGGGGAGGGTGGCGTTTCCCCGGCACGAGAAACCCTGTAGTTTTCGATGAATTTTCTCTTTGCCAGGATGATTGCCATGACTGTTTCTCACCGGCGTCCGGTACCCCTCGCCAAATGCTACCGCCTGCTCAACCACGGCCCGACGGTCTTGATCAGCGCTGCCCACGACGGGCAACGCAACATCATGGCGGCAGCGTGGGCGATGCCGCTGGATTTCCAGCCGCCGAAAGTCACGGTTGTGCTGGATAAGTCCGTCTGGACGCGGCAGTTGCTCGAGGGCTCCGGGACGTTTGTAATCAACGTGCCGACCCTCAGCCAGATCGATATTGTTGAAACGGTTGGCTCGACCTCAGGGCTGGACATCTCCCATGAGCAAGGCCTGGATAAATTCAAAGCGTATGGACTGGAGACCTTCGCGGGCTCCCACGTTGAAGCGCCGCTGCTGGAAGGTTGCGCAGGCTGGCTGGAGTGCAGATTGATTCCCGAGCCACATAATCAGAGCGCCCACGACCTGTTCATCGGCGAAGTGGTTGCGGCGTGGGCGGATGAACGCGTGTTCTCCGAAGGGCACTGGCATTTCGAGGGGCATGACGCGCTGCGCACCCTTCACCATGTGGCGGGCGGGCATTTTCTGGTAATCGGTGATGGGGTGGACGGCAAGGTGCTGCAGCGATCCGCTGACTGACCCACGCCCGGCTTGGAAGCGCGCGCCCCGGATTGGAAGGCGCGCGGTGAAGCAGCTTCAATGGCCGGCGTTGATGCCGCTCAGTCCTTTGACAGCTCGCCGTTGACCAGACGCCAGGTCTTCAACGGATTGCTGGCTTTCAACGCAGGAGGCAGCAGCGAGTCCGGCACGTTCTGATAACAAACAGGGCGCAGGAAACGATCAATGGCCGTTGCGCCCACCGAAGTGCTGCGGCTGTCGGAGGTTGCCGGGAACGGGCCGCCATGGACCATTGAATAGCTCACTTCGACGCCGGTCGGGAAGTCATTGAACAGAATCCGTCCCGCCTTGCGTTCCAGGATCGGCAGCAGCGACTGAGCGGTCGCCTCGTCGCCGTCGTCGAACTGCAGCGTCACGGTCAGTTGCCCATCGAAGCTGGCAGCCACTTTCTGCAGATCGGCGACGTCGGAGCAGACGATCAGCAGCGCGCTTGGGCCGAAGTTCTCGTCCTCCAGCGCGGGGTTGGCGAGGAACGTGGCTGAGTCGGTGCGGAACAAGGCAGGGCGGGCCTGGAATGAACCGTCGGCCTCCTGACCTTCAGCCACCAGCGTCACGCCGGATGCGCTGTGCAGGTTATTCAGGCCGTTGCAGTAAGCGCCGTGGATGTTCGGCGTCAGCATGGTGGTCGGCAGCTTGTCAGACAGCGCCTTGGCCGAGGCCGACACGAATGTTTCCAGCGCGTCGCTTTCCAGTGCCAGCAGGATGCCCGGGTTGGTACAGAACTGCCCGGCGCCCATGACCAGCGACTCGACAAACCCCTTGGCGATGGTTTCGGCGCGGGCCAGCAAAGCAGCCGGCAGCAGGAACACCGGGTTGATGCTGCTCATCTCGGCATACACCGGGATCGGCACCGGACGCGCCTGGGCGGCCGCCACTAGCGCCAAACCCCCACGACGCGAGCCAGTGAAGCCCACTGCTTGAATCAAGGGATGACTGACCAGCGCCTGGCCGACAGCAATGTCCTTGTCGATCAGCAGTGAGAACACGCCTTCCGGCATGCCGGTGTCGCGCGCCGCTTTCTGGATCACGCGTCCCACCAGTTCGCTGGTGCCCAAGTGGGCCGGGTGCGCCTTGACGATGACCGGGCAACCGGCCGCCAACGCAGAAGCGGTATCGCCGCCGGCAACCGAGAAGGCAAGGGGGAAGTTGCTCGCACCGAACACCGCCACCGGACCAAGACCGATGCGCCGCAGACGCAGGTCGGCGCGCGGCAGTGGTTGGCGCTCCGGCATCGCAGTGTCGACCACGGCACCGTGCCAGCGTCCGTCACGCAGCAGACTGGCAAACAGTTTCAGCTGATTGACCGTGCGCATCCGCTCGCCTTCCAGGCGTGGCTTGGGCAGGCCGCTTTCGACATGAACGCGCTCGGTCAGCACATCGCCCAGGTCCAGAAGGCCTTGGGCGATGGCTTCTAGAAAGGCGGCGCGTTGATCATCACTCAATTGCCGGTAGCGGTCGAATGACGCCTCGGCCAGTTCGCACGCAACGTTGACGTCTTCCAGCGTGCTGGCACCAAATGACGGCGTCAGGGTTTCACCGGTGGCGGCGGCGAGGGCGAAAACTTCTCCGCCCTGACCTTGTACAGCGCGTTGTCCGATGATCGTTTCACCAAGAATCTGCATTGCTCAACACCTCTCGAGGGCGGCGACCGCCAGTGGGTACCGCTGTGGCCAGCCATTGAGGTTACATCATGGCGCTGCGATCGCCACCGGTGCCGGTGCCGGTGTTGAGCTTGCTGTTGAGCTTATGGACGCGCCTATTGCTGCAGCTTATTGCTGAACGGCGCTGAATCCCTCAAACGCAGTTTGCTGCTGGATCGCGCTGACAATGTTCTTGCGCGTGGCCGGCTGCTGGTTGCCGTCCTTGTCCACGAACACTTCGCTCTGCAGCTCGGCGTCATCGCCTTCACCGATGAACGAGAAGCCGAGGAATTCAAAGGCTTCGCGGTCCGCGTTGGCTTTCGAGCGCGGCGTGCGCAGGGGCAGGGTGACGCTGGCGCCGTCCTTGCTGATGACGAAAACTTCTGCTTCCTTCTTCGGCCGCGCCGCTTTGCCCTTGCCGCCGCTCGGGTTGCTGACCGCTTGATGCGTCTGATTGAGCACCTTCAACGCCAGGCTGTAGACGAGCTCCTGAAAACTCGGGTCGTCTTTATAGCTGGAGAGAATCCGGCTGATCGGAAACTTCGCGCTCAGGTCTTCGAGCGCGGCCATGTCGGCGGCTTCGGCGTCCTTGAGCTGCTTAAGCTGACCCATCAGCTCGTAGGCCTGGTCATCATCGAATCGGTCATGGGCGGCGCGTATGGCCAGGCGCAGATCGCGAATCTGGTCGCTTTCCTTGGCGCTCTGGAATGCGTCCAGCACCATCTCGCTGATGGTTTTGGCCTGTGGCACATGTTGTGAAAGGTTGATGGCTTCTTCGTAGGCTTGCTTCGACGACACGGCGTTTGCCGCCGGATCGGTATGGGAATCAGACATTGAACATCCACTGCTTCGTTAACTGGGGTTGAGGCGCGAAAAGCTCGGGGCGTTTCGAGGGGCGTAATCTATTGGACGAGGGCGCGGTTGTCACGGATTGCCGTCTTCGCCCGGACCGCAGGGCGATTGGCGTTGGATGCGCGCAGACTACGGAATCAAAAAGCCCGGCAATTGCCGGGCTAGTCTTACACGCAGGTGCCACCTTTATGGTGTGAGCCCGTCCCGCCTGTTGGATGCGTCCCTTTCGGACACGCCGACGCGGAAAGTGAAACGATTGAAAGCAGAGCAACCAGTCCAGCGATAGCGATCTTTTTCATATTGCCTCCGTGCACTGCGAGATGCAGTACAGGGCTATCGGCGATTTGGGATCCCGCTTTAGGCACAGAACGCCAGAAACAACAAAGCCCGCACAAGGCGGGCTTTGTTGAGGTACTTGGTGGCTACACAGGGACTTGAACCCCGGACCCCAGCATTATGAATGCTATGCTCTAACCAACTGAGCTATGTAGCCAAGTGGCGCGCATTATTCGCTCAGATCACATATGTGTCAAGCGTCTCTTTGAAAAAATTTATCCACGCGATCAATCGGTTAGCCTCACGGCTCTTCTACCATTTTCTCACCCCTGCACGCTGGTGACAGTTTCACTCCTTGCGCTGAGTGCTTTTGCCCCACTTTCGCGCACTCAGCGTGCACTGTCCTCGATCTCGTGCCCGGTTTGATGGCCTCGTGCTATCGGTCCGGTTCTTGCTTATGCCTGCCGCAACGATGCCGTTATAGAACTAGGTGGCTGCGGCTTTCGATAAGTCTGAGTGCGGCCCTCGTTCAAAAGATGGGCGGTTATCGTTTTTAAAACACAGACATGGCATTTTGCCGGTAAAAATGTAAGGCAGCGCAGCGATGATTATTCGTCGCGCAGCGTCTGTCGGTGAGGAGTGGTTGGCTATGCAGAGTCTTTTGTCGCCAGGCATCCGCCTGCTCGGACGTCTCGGGTTCGCGCGCAAGTTTCAGGTGCTCTTCTTTCTGTTCATCTTGCCGCTCGCGGGCAGCCTGTGGATGATCGGCCAGGATTACCGCAGCAAGCTGGAGGTGATTTCTCAGGAGCAAGCCGGTGTGCGCCAGCTCATGGCACTCGATGCGCTGGATGTGCAACTGACAGCACAGCGCAACCGCGCCGCGCGCTGGAAGGCTGCCGACATTCTTCGTGATCCGACGCCGGCCGCGAAGGCAGCCATGAACGCGCTGGATGCCGCCAACCCTGACCTGACCCGCACCCTGGCGTCCCTGGGCGATGAACTCAAGGCACAGAACGCCAGCGCGGACATCATGACGCGGTATCAAGCGCTGCAGGCCTCGGTCAAAGGCATGGATTCGGAATCTCTGCGCAGCGTCGGTTGGTGGCCGGACGGCTACGATCGTTTTACCTCTGCCCTTACGGCGCTGCAGAGTCTGCGTGAACAGATGGCCATGGACAGCGGCTTGATCCTTGATCCCTGGCTTGAAACCTACTTGCTGATGCAAATCGCCACACAGCAGGCGCCGGAACTGGTCGAGCGAGTAGGGCGGATGGCGAGTATCGGCCAGTCGTCGATCGCATCAGGGCAGTTCTCGCTGCAGAGCCGTCTTCAGATGCGCGACCTGCGCAGTCGCATCGGTGACGCCCGTGATCAACTGGTCAAAGCCGTGAGCTCGCTGAAATCGAAAGCGTACCCGGGCATGGAGGTCTGGACGCGTCAGTATGAAGACAGTCTTCAGCGCCTTGATAACGAATTGAAAGTGCTCGACGACGGCGTGTTCGGCGGCAGCATCAAGCTCGACCCTGCTGCGTTCGAGCGCAGCGTCGACGGTGTCAGCGATGGATTGGCGGCCTTACGCAAGCAATCGCTCTCATCATTGACCAGCCGGCTCGATTATTACCATGAGCAGTCCACTCTGCAGTTCGTGCCGATCGCTGCGATTTTCAGCATTCTAGCGCTCGCGGCGCTGTATCTCTTCATGTGCCTCCAGGCGTCGATCCAGCGCAGCGCCAAGGGCATAACGACCCTGGCCGAGTCGCTGCGTGACGGCAATCTGTGCGTCGAGGTCGCCGTTCAGGGGCGTGACGAACTCGCAGCCATCAGCACCGCCCTCAACGTAGCAGTGGTGCAACTGCGCACCAGTCTCTTGGGTGTCAACCACGAAACCCAGCAACTGGGTTCTGCGGTGCTGACCCTCAACGCGCAGTCCGGCAGCACGCTCAACGAAGTGGAAGATCAACAACAGCAGATCAGCCAGATCGCCGCTGCGGCCACCGAGCTGGCCGCGACGTCCATGGGGGTTGCCCGCAGTTGCGAAGCCGCATCCGGCAGCGCCCAGGCCACCCGACGCATCGCCGAAGACAGCAGCCGCGACAGTCAGCGCACCACGGCGAGTATTCAGCAACTGAACCAGAAGTTGACCGACACTGCTAATGCGTTGAGCAAGGTCAGCGAGCAGGGGCAGCAGATCCAGTCCGTGGTGGACACCATTCGCGGCATCGCCGAACAGACCAACCTGCTGGCGCTCAATGCTGCCATTGAAGCGGCGCGTGCGGGCGAGCAGGGCCGTGGCTTCGCCGTGGTCGCTGACGAGGTGCGCAGCCTGTCCCAGCGGACACAGGCTTCCACCGCGCAAATTGCCGGGACCGTGGACAGCCTGCGGTCGACCGTCAGCCAGGCCGTTAGCCTGATGGAGGCGGCGTGTGGTCAGGCGGTGAGTGACGCGCAGTCGGTGACCGGCTTGGGCGAGCGGCTGGAAGAGATCGCCAGCGCGGTGCAAATCGTCACTGACACGCTGGCGCAGATCGCTACCGCAGTCGAAGAGCAGGCCGCGACGGCGGACGAGGTCAGCGGCAATATTCAGCAGGTGGATCAGGCCGCTGGCCGCTTGCTTGACGGTGCGCGTGCGGTAAATCATGCCGCAGACACCCTGACCAAAGGCAGCCGGGCCTTGAGCGACAACACCGCGAGATTCCGGTTGGGGTGAGCCGCGCAGGCGAAGCGTGAGGGTGATCGGCCTGCGATTGCATGCGCGCCATCATGCCGCACCCTGCGCCGTGGGTTGAAAGAAGAACGGCTGGCGACGTATAAGATTCGTCGCCTTCTCATCGTCTTCTGATACCCATCGCCGTAGGGGATTTCTCCATGACCGACAGCAGTGCCGCAGGTGCGGCGGTTTATTCGCCCCTGACGTTAGCGTTGTACGACGCCTGGGTGTTGGGCATTTCCAATCGGTATGCCTGGCGCTGCCCAACCGATGAGGTGCTTTTGCCGTTCTTCCGCGCCAATGTGCGTGCCCACCATCTGGATATCGGCGTCGGCACGGGTTATTACCTGGCGAAAGCCAAGCTGCCGCCGAACACCCGCATCACCCTCATGGACCTCAATCCAAGCAGCCTCTCCGCCGCTAAAAGCAGGATCGGCCGGCCAGACACGCACACCCTTCAGCATGACGTAATGACGCCGATCCCGGGCAACGAACGCTTCGACTCGATATCGCTGTTTTACCTGCTGCACTGCCTGCCAGGCCCGACGGATGCCAAGGCGGCGATCTTCGCTCAGCTCAAGCACAACCTGAACCCGGACGGCGTTTTGTTTGGCGCAACGATTCTAGGGGACGAGGCGGGGCACAACGGCTTCGGTCGCAAGCTGATGGCGGTCTACAACAAGAAAGGCATTTTCGGAAATAGCGGGGACACTCAGGCCGGCTTCGAAGTGCATTTGCGGACGCACTTTCGCGAGGTCACGCTGAAGCGCGAAGGCGTGGTGCTGCTGTTTCGCGTAGCGCAGCCGATTGTCTGAGTTGCACTAAAACCACAAAGCCCGCGGATCACTGAGTGATACGCGGGCTTTGACGTTCAACGAGGTTCGTGGAGGTCCACGAGGGCGTTAGACGTTGAAACGGAAGTGCAGAACGTCGCCGTCCTTGACGATGTAATCCTTACCTTCCAGACGCCATTTGCCCGCTTCCTTGGCACCGGCTTCACCCTTGTACTGGATGAAGTCGTTGTAGGCTACGCACTCGGCGCGGATGAAGCCTTTTTCGAAGTCGGTGTGGATCACGCCGGCAGCCTGTGGCGCGGTGGCGCCGACACGGACTGTCCATGCACGCACTTCTTCGACGCCGGCAGTGAAGTAGGTCTGCAGGTGCAGCATTTCGTATCCGGCACGGATCACGCGGTTCAGACCAGGTTCTTCAAGGCCCAGAGCCTCCAGGAACATGTCCTTTTCTTCGCCGTCGTCGAGTTCGGCGATTTCCGCTTCGATCTTGTTGCAGACCGGCACCAGCATGGCGCCTTCTTCTTCGGCGATCGCGCGAACCACGTCAAGGTGAGGGTTGTTCTCGAAACCGTCTTCAGCGACGTTGGCGATGTACATGACCGGTTTGGTGGTCAGCAGATGGAAGCCCTTGATGACGGCTTTCTCATCGGCGCTCATGCTCTTCATCAGGCTGCGCGCGGGTTTGCCCAGCGTGAAGTGAGCGATGAGTTGCTCCAGCAGGCCTTTCTGGACCACTGCGTCCTTGTCGCCGCCCTTGGCATTGCGCGTGACTTTCTGCAGTTGCTTCTCGCAGCTGTCGAGGTCAGCAAAAATCAGTTCCAGGTCGATGATCTCGATGTCGCGCTTCGGGTCGACGCTGTTGGAGACGTGAATCACGTTCTCGTCTTCGAAGCAGCGCACCACGTGAGCAATGGCGTCGGTCTCGCGGATATTGGCGAGGAACTTGTTGCCCAGGCCTTCACCTTTGGATGCACCGGCTACCAGCCCGGCGATGTCGACGAACTCCATGGTGGTCGGCAGGATGCGCTTCGGGTTGACGATGTCGGCCAGGGCCTGCAGGCGCGGGTCCGGCATGGGCACGATGCCTGTGTTCGGTTCGATGGTGCAGAAGGGAAAGTTCTCCGCCGCGATACCGGATTTGGTCAGGGCGTTGAACAGGGTGGACTTGCCGACGTTGGGCAGGCCGACGATGCCGCAGTTGAATCCCATGGTGTTTCCCCTCGAGTGATGTCAGGCCTTCTGGCTGTGCAGGACGCGCATCGCCTTGGCGAAGTCGCCAGCGAGTACATCCGGCAGCACGCCGAGGGCAAAGTCGATGCTGGCATCCAGCTTTTCCTGCTCGGCGCGTGGCGCTCGACCCAGGACGAAGTTGGACACCAGACTGGCGTCGCCCGGGTGGCCGATGCCAAGCCGCAGGCGGTGGAAGCCGTTCTGGTTGCCGAGCTGCGCAATAATGTCGCGCAACCCGTTATGCCCGCCGTGCCCGCCACCCAGTTTGAGTTTGGCGACGCCCGGAGGCAGGTCGAGTTCGTCGTGGGCCACCAGAATGGCTTGCGGAGGAATCCGAAAGAAACCCGCCAGAGCTGCCACGGACTGGCCGCTGCGGTTCATGTAGGTGGTGGGGATCAGCAGACGAACGTCTTGGCCCTGATGACTGAATTTAGCCGTCAGGCCGAAATATTTGCGGTCAGCGGTCAGATTGACACGCTGTGCGCTGGCAATGCGCTCAACGAAAAGAGCCCCTGCGTTATGCCGGGTCTGTTCGTATTCGGGGCCTGGATTTCCCAGGCCGACGATCAGTTGGATGGCGGTCACGTCAGGGGCTCTTCCTTGGGTCGAGTGTGATGATGGCGAGCATCATCACGGGTTCAACCGGCTAGCGAGTAATAATTACTCTGCTTCGCCTTCTGCGGTGCCTTCTTCTTCGTCCTGGACGATGCGAGGAGCGTGGACGTTAGCGATGTCCAGGTCCTTGCCGTGCGCCAGAGCAACGAATTCAACACCTTTAGGTGCTTTAACGTCGGACAGGTGAACGTTGTCGCCGATTTCCAGAGCGCCCAGGTCAACTTCGATGAACTCAGGCAGGTCTTTCGGCAGGCAGGTCACTTCCAGCTCGGTGGTGGTGTGCGAGATCTCGCCGCCTTTCTTGACCGGTGCTTCTTCGTTGATGAAGTGCACTGGAACGATAGCGGTCAGTTTCTGGCCAGCCACGACGCGGATGAAGTCAGCGTGCATGATGAACTGCTTGGCAGGGTGACGCTGCATCGCTTTAACGATGACGTTCTGCTTGGCGCCAGCAATGTTCAGCTCGATAACGTGGCTGTAGGCAGCTTCGTTTTCGAACATTTTTGCCAGTTCTTTGGCTTCGATGGTGATCGAAGTTGCTTCCTGGCCACCACCGTAAACAACGGCTGGGACGGAGGCGGCGAGACGACGCAGGCGGCGGCTCGCACCTTTCCCCAGGTCAGTACGCGCTTGGGCGTTCAGAGTAAATTCGTTCATTTTGCATCTCCAATATAGCCATGACCGAGCGGCGTTTGCGACCAGCGCCAGACACGGTATGGGCAAAAAAGCCCCGCCCCGGCATTGAGTGTCGGGGCGGGGCGCTTTTCGTCAACGGATGGTTCGGCAGGGCAGGGCCCTTATCGGAACATCGCGCTGATCGATTCTTCATTGCTGATGCGACGCATCGCCTCAGCGACTACCGGTGCGATATCCAGTTGACGGATACGGTCACAGGCCTGTGCTGCAGCGGACAACGGGATGGTGTTCGTCACCACCAGTTCGTCCAGCACGGAATTTTCGATGTTCTCGATTGCACGGCCCGACAGAACGGGGTGTGTGCAATACGCGAAAACCTTGGCAGCGCCGTGTTCTTTCAGCGCCTTGGCCGCGTGGCACAAGGTGCCGGCGGTATCGACCATGTCGTCGACGAGAATACAGGTACGGCCTTCGACATCACCGATGATGTGCATCACTTCGGAGTGGTTGGCCTTCTCGCGGCGCTTGTCGATGATGCCCAGATCCACACCCAGGGACTTGGCAACAGCACGTGCACGCACGACGCCGCCGATATCCGGGGAGACAATCATCAGGTTTTCGAAGCGTTGGTCTTCGATGTCATCCACCAGAACCGGGGAGCCGTAGATGTTATCTACCGGAATATCGAAGAAGCCTTGAATCTGGTCGGCGTGCAGGTCGACAGTCAGCACACGGTCGATACCGACGACGGTGAGCATGTCCGCAACCACTTTAGCGCTGATAGCCACACGGGCGGAACGCGGACGGCGATCCTGGCGGGCATAACCAAAGTAAGGGATCACAGCAGTGATACGAGTGGCCGAGGAGCGACGGAAGGCGTCAGCCATCACGACGAGTTCCATCAGGTTATCGTTGGTCGGAGCGCAGGTCGGCTGGATAATGAAGACGTCTTTACCGCGAACGTTTTCATTGATCTCAGCGGTAATCTCACCGTCGGAAAACTTTCCAACAGAGATGTCACCGAGAGGGATATGCAGCTGACGTACGACACGCCGAGCCAGATCGGGGTTGGCGTTCCCCGTAAAGACCATCATCTTGGACACGCGCAGTACCTGGAGGCTTAGGGTATGCCTGGATGACTATAGGAAAATGGCAGGGGCGGCTGGATTCGAACCAACGCATGGCAGGATCAAAACCTGCTGCCTTACCGCTTGGCGACGCCCCTGTATCTGTTGCACGAGTGCCTGGCACTCGGTTCCTTTTAGAGCAGCGTTTGTAACTTCCGGTGCAACATCGAGATGTTTGCGCCTTTTGCTACAAACCCCGTAAGGGTCTCTGTAAGAAGGGCCGAGACTTTATCAGCTTCAGCTTTGCTTGGGAAGGCCCCAAACACACAACTTCCAGTTCCGGTTAATTTTGCTTCGGTAAATTTACCTAACAAATTCAAAGCGTTACCAACTTCTGGATACCGCCTCGTTACAACCGGTAAGCAGTCGTTTCGACTGTTTCCCTTGGGAACGGGGCGCACTTTAATGGGCGGAGTGTCACGTGTCAACAGCGGATCTGAAAAAATTTCTGCTGTACTTACAGATACTTGCGGCACCAGCACCAGATACCAAGGTTCTTCGGGGGTTACGGGGGTCAGTATCTCGCCGATGCCCTCCGCAAAAGCGGCATGTCCACGCACGAAAACCGGCACGTCTGCCCCAAGCTTGAGGCCCAGCGCCGCTAGCCGATCTTCATCCCAGCCAAGCTGCCAGAGATGATTCAGGCCGAGCAATGTCGTTGCCGCATCGGAGCTTCCGCCGCCAATGCCGCCACCCATGGGCAGGACTTTTTTCAGCCAGATATCAACGCCAAGCGAGCAACCGGATTGCTCTTTGAGGGCGCGAGCCGCTCTGACGATCAGATTACTGTCGTGGGGGACGTCGGCGATTTCCGTCTGAAGGCGCACCTCTCCATCATTCCGAAGCGCGAAACTGAGCTCGTCGCCGTAATCGAGAAACTGAAACAGCGTCTGCAGTTCGTGATAACCGTCAGCGCGGCGCCCGGTGATGTGCAGCATCAGATTCAGTTTGGCTGGGGCGGGCAGTGTCAGTCGTGGTTGCGACATGCTCATCGCCCCAGTTTGCGTGGTTGCCAGTCCTTGATGACCAGCGTGACGTCCAGGTCCTGCCCGTGCAGCTTCATGCGTTCAGGCAACCAGAAACCGTTCTGCTGGGTGTAGCTCAGGTATTCGATCTGCCAGCCATCCTGCGCCAGGCTGGACAAGCGACTGTCACCGTCGAGCGTCAGGCTGCTTTTACTGTCCGGGGCGGGCAAGCCGCGCACCCACCAGACCAGATGGGACACCGGCAGTTTCCAGCCCAATTGGTCCTTGAGCAGGGTTTCCGGATCCGGCGCGTCGTAGCGGCCCTGATTGGCCACTTCCAGTGAGACTGCGCCAGGGCGACCGGTCAAGCGGGCAGCACCGCGGCCCAGCGGGCCGGACAAGCGAATGTCGTAGTAATCCTGGCGTTGCAGCCAGAACAGCGTGCCGCTGCCGGAATCCTTTGGTGCGCGGATGCCAACCTTGCCGTTGATCTGCCAGCCATCAAGGCTGCTGAGTTGTTCCTTGTTCGCACGCCATTGATTGGCGTCGCCCTTGCCTTGTACGGCTTCTCGGGAGGACATGCCGGCACAGCCAGCGAGCAGGGCGATCAGACTGAATACGAGTACGTGGCGCAATTGCATAAATTCAAAGAGTCTCGGCGCCGGTCAGGCGTTTGATGGTGCTGCGCAGGACCGGGCTGTCAGGTTGTTGTTCAAGGGCCTTGGCCCACACTTTGCGGGCTTCACGCTGCTCGCCTTTGGCCCAGAGGACTTCGCCCAGGTGCGCAGCGACTTCGTGGTCCGGAAAACGCTCCAGCGCCTGGCGCAGCAGACGTTCGGCCTCATCCAGATTGCCCAGGCGGTAATTGACCCAGCCGAGGCTGTCGAGCACCGCCGGGTCTTCCGGATTGATCTTGTGCGCGCGCTCGATCAGTTCCTTGGCTTCGGCGTAGCGCGTCGTACGATCCGAGAGCGTGTAGCCCAGCGCGTTCAGCGCCATGGCGTTATCCGGCTCGCGTTTGAGAATCGCCCGAAGGTCGCTCTCCATCTGTTTCAGATCGTTGCGCTTCTCCGCCAGCATCGAGCGGGTGTAGAGCAGATTCAGATCGTCCGGGTACTGCTTGAGCGCCTGGCTCAACACTTGCCAGGCGCGATCACTCTGGTTGTTGTTGGCCAGGGTCTCGGCTTCGACCAGAAACAGCTGAATGGCGTAGTCGGGTTGGTCGGCGCGGGCCTGAGCCAGCCGCTTCGAGGCTTCGGCGCTGTTGCCGTTGCTCATGAGGATATCGGCCTGACGCAGTTGCGCAGGCAGGAAGTCATTGCCGGGGCCCACCTGAGCGTATTCGGCCAGCGCCGTCTGTGGGTCGCTGCGCTCTTCGTAGATGCGACCGAGGTTGACGTGGGCTGAGTCGACGTGACTGCCGCGGGCGACGAGGTCTTCGAGGTAACCCTGCGCTTCGTCCCATGCCTTGTTTTCCAGGCACACGAGGGCAAGGGAATAGCGCAACTCGTCGTCATCCGGGTACTGCTGAACCAGGCTGGAGAACTGCACTTTGGCGTCTTCCATGCGGTTCTGTTCCACCAGCATGCGCGCATAAGTCAGGCGCAGACGCTTGTCGTCCGGGTATTTCTTGATGCTTTTTTCCAGCAGCGGGATCGCTTCCTTGCCGCGGTCCATGCTTTGCAGCAAGCGAGCGCGCAGCAGGATCGGCGCCACTTCGCCTTCGCCCGGCGGGTTGTCTTCGAGCAGTTTCAGGGAGGCGGCACTGTCGCCTTCCTGCTGAAGGAGCAACGCCTTGCCGAAGATCAGCTGGCCGTTTTTCGGGTACTTCATCAGCAGGCGATCAAAGCTGGTGATCAGCCCTTTGCGCGTATTGGAATCGGTTTCCGACGCCGACAGCGCGAGAAAATCAAAATGCGTGTCGCCCTGGCCCTGAAGGACCTTCTCCATATAGCGCATGGAGTCGTCGTAGCGCCCGGCCCGCGCCAGCTGGATCGCTGCCGCGCGCTGTGCCTCGAGATTGCTCGGATCGTTTTTCGCCCAGATCATCGATGTGTCGAGGGCGGCCTGATCGGCGCCCAGATACTCGGCGATGCGGAAGGCACGCTCGGAAATCCCTGGATCCTGGGTCTGAATCGCCTGGGTCACATAGTTGTCCAGCGCGATGTCGAAACGGTTGCGCTGGCCGGCAAGTTCGGCTGTCAGCAGGCTGACGACGGTTTCCTGAGTAAACGAGCCGTACACCTGAGGTTTGGCATCGGGTGCGGGCGGCGCTTCTTTCGCCGGAGCGGAGGGCTCCGTAGAAACGGAAGCCGTAGACTGGCAGCCACTCAGAGCGACGAGGGCAAGGAACAGCGCGGAGGATTTATTCATATAGAAGAGGGGCGGCTTACCTGCGGTTTGGAAGCATCATGACACAAGGCCGGGAGCAAACCCACAGCCCGCGCGAAATCTGGATACGCTCAATCTACAGCCTGCGCGCGGACATTTTGTCGCAGGCCGGACGCGGTGATACGCAATCTGTATAGGGACAATAGCGGGCTGCGGACGTTCTGAATGTATTGCGGTGGTTGTCCTCCCTCTATCGAAGTAGGACAATTGCCGGCTTCACGTCACCATCAGCGACCTTGAATGGCCTTTCTTGCTCTGGGTATCAACCATAAGACTGCATCAGTCGATGTCCGCGAGCGCGTGGCATTTACGCCTGAACAGCTGGTTGAGGCGCTGCAGCAGCTTTGCCGCCTGACCCGAAGCCGGGAAGCGGCCATTCTCTCCACCTGCAATCGCAGCGAACTGTATATCGAGCAGGATCAGCTGACCGCCGAAGCCGTGTTGCGCTGGCTGGCGGATTATCACCACCTGAATGTCGATGAGCTGCGCGCCAGTGCCTATGTGCACGAAGACGACGCGGCGGTGCGGCACATGATGCGCGTGGCGTCGGGGCTGGATTCGCTGGTGCTCGGCGAGCCGCAGATCCTTGGCCAGATGAAATCGGCGTATGCCGTGGCCCGGGAGGCCGGCACGGTTGGGCCGTTGCTCGGGCGACTGTTTCAGGCCACCTTCAGCGCTGCCAAGCAGGTGCGCACCGACACAGCCATCGGCGAGAACCCGGTCTCCGTCGCCTTTGCCGCCGTCAGCCTGGCCAAGCAGATTTTCAGCGACCTGCAGCGCAGTCAGGCGTTGCTGATCGGGGCAGGGGAGACCATCACTCTGGTCGCGCGTCACCTGCACGATCTCGGGGTCAAGCGTATCGTCGTTGCCAACCGCACCCTCGAACGCGCGAATATTCTCGCCGAGCAGTTCGGTGCCCACGCGGTGCTGTTGGCCGACATTCCGGCCGAGCTGGTCAACAGCGACATTGTTATCAGTTCCACGGCCAGCCAGTTGCCGATTCTGGGCAAGGGCGCC
Source organism: Pseudomonas sp. CFBP 8772 (assembly GCF_014841665.1). Taxonomy (NCBI): domain Bacteria; kingdom Pseudomonadati; phylum Pseudomonadota; class Gammaproteobacteria; order Pseudomonadales; family Pseudomonadaceae; genus Pseudomonas; species Pseudomonas sp. CFBP 8772. Next base: position 30,102 of record NZ_JACYUI010000005.1, read on the forward strand.
GTTGAAAGTGCGCTGAAACTGCGCAAGCACAAGCCGATCTTCATGGTCGACATCGCCGTGCCGCGCGACATCGAGCCTGAGGTCGGCGAGCTCGACGACGTCTACCTCTATACCGTGGACGATCTGCACGAAGTCGTCGCCGAAAACCTCAAGAGCCGTCAGGGCGCGGCGCAGGCGGCCGAAGAACTGGTCAGCGTGGGCGTCGACGATTTCATGTCGCGGCTGCGCGAACTGGCGGCGGTCGACGTGCTCAAGGCGTATCGTCAGCAGAGCGAACGCCTGCGTGACGAAGAACTGCAGAAGGCCCAGCGCATGCTCGCCAATGGCAGCAACGCCGAAGACGTGTTGATGGCGCTGGCACGTGGCCTGACGAATAAATTGATGCACGCCCCCAGCGTGCAACTCAAAAAGCTGTCCGCTGAAGGCCGCGTCGATGCGCTGGCCATGGCCCAGGAACTCTTTGCCCTCAACGAGGGCTCCACGGATAAATCCCCGCAATGAAAGCTTCACTGCTTAATAAGCTGGACGTGCTCAGCGACCGTTTCGAGGAATTGACCGCGCTGCTCGGCGATGGCGAAGTCATCTCTGATCAAACCAAATTTCGCGCGTACTCCCGCGAGTACGCCGAAGTCGAGCCAGTGATTCAGGTGTACCGGCAACTGCAGAAAGTGCAGGCCGACCTCGAAGGCGCGCAGGCGCTGCTCAAGGACAGCGATCCCGACATGCGCGAAATGGCAGTCGAAGAGGTGCGCGATGCCAAGGATCAGTTGCTGGTGCTTGAGGCTGATCTGCAGAAAATGCTACTGCCCAAAGACCCGAACGATGGCCGCAACGTGTTTCTGGAAATCCGCGCCGGCACCGGCGGCGACGAAGCAGCGATTTTCGCCGGCGACCTGTTCCGCATGTATTCCCGTTATGCCGAGCGACGTGGATGGCGTGTCGAGATCCTGTCCGAGAACATAGGCGAACATGGCGGCTACAAGGAAGTCATCGCGCGGGTCGAAGGCGAGCATGTCTACGGCAAGCTGAAATTCGAGTCGGGTGTGCATCGTGTTCAGCGCGTCCCGGAAACCGAATCCCAGGGCCGAATTCACACCTCCGCGTGTACGGTGGCGGTGTTGCCAGAGCCTGACGAACAGCAGACCATCGAGATCAACCCGTCCGACTTGCGCGTTGACACCTATCGCTCATCCGGCGCCGGTGGTCAGCACGTCAACAAGACCGATTCGGCCATCCGCATCACGCACTTGCCGTCCGGCATTGTGGTGGAGTGTCAGGAAGAACGGTCGCAGCACAAAAACCGCGCGCGGGCGATGTCCTGGCTGTCGGCCAAGCTCAACGATCAGCAGACCGCTGCGGCGGCCAACGCTATCGCCAGCGAGCGCAAATTGCTGGTAGGTTCCGGGGATCGCTCGGAACGCATTCGTACATACAATTTTCCACAGGGGCGAGTCACGGATCACCGCGTGAACCTGACGCTCTATTCCCTTGATGAAGTTCTGGCCGGCGGGGTCGATGCAGTGATAGAACCGTTACTTGCCGAGTATCAGGCAGATCAACTTGCGGCACTGGGTGATTAAATGACCATCATCGCCAGCTTGTTAAGAAGCGCCGAGCTGCCGGACTCTCCGACAGCGCGTCTGGATGCAGAATTGTTGCTGGCCGCTGCCCTGGGCAAGCCGCGCAGTTTTCTCCACACCTGGCCCGAGCGTATTGTCAGCACCGAAGCGGCGCATGCCTTCGACGGCTATCTCAAGCGTCGACGGACCGGCGAACCCGTCGCGTACATCCTGGGCCTGCAAGGGTTCTGGAATATCGACCTGGAAGTCGCGCCCCATACGCTGATCCCGCGGCCTGAAACCGAGATGCTGGTGGAAACCGCGCTGGAGCTTTTGCCCGGTGCGATTCCCCACACGCTGCTCGATCTGGGCACTGGCACCGGCGCCATCGCGCTTTCGCTGGCCAAGGATCGTCCGCAGTGGAACGTCACGGCGGTGGATCGCGTTGAAGAGGCGGTCGAGCTTGCCGAGCGCAATCGTCAGCGCCTGCACCTGGATAACGCCAAGGTCCTGCACAGCCACTGGTTCAGTGCTGTCGAGGGTCAGCGTTTTGACCTGATCCTGAGCAACCCGCCTTATATTGCCTCTAACGATCCGCACCTGGTTGAAGGTGACGTGCGCTTCGAGCCAAGCAGCGCGCTGGTCTCCGGCACCGATGGGCTGGATGATCTGCGTCTGATTGTGTCGCAAGCGCCCGCGCACCTTGAAGCCGGTGGCTGGCTGTTGCTGGAGCATGGCTACGATCAAGGCGCGGCGGTGCGCGAGCTGTTGCTTGAGCACGGGTTCGAAGAGATCAAGACTCGCCGCGATCTGGGCGACCACGAACGCATCACCTTCGGGCGGGTCCCGTGCTGACGGACGAGGAGCTGCTGCGCTACAGCCGGCAGATCCTTCTGCAACAAGTCGATATCGACGGTCAACTGCGCCTCAAGCAGAGCCGCGTGCTGATTGTCGGCCTCGGCGGACTGGGTTCGCCGGTGGCGTTGTACCTGGCGGCGGCCGGCGTCGGAGAATTGCATCTGGCGGATTTCGACAGCGTCGATCTGACAAACCTGCAACGCCAGATCATTCATGACACCCCGAGCGTGGGCTTAAGCAAAGTCGATTCAGCCATCACCCGGCTGACCGCCATCAATCCACAGATCACACTGGTCGCCCATCGCGCGGCCCTTGATGTCGACTCACTGGCGGCAGCCGTTGCCGGGGTCGATCTGGTCCTGGACTGCTCGGACAATTTCTCGACGCGCGAGGCGGTCAATGCGGCCTGCGTCGCCGCGTGCAAGCCATTGGTCAGCGGCGCTGCGATCCGCCTCGAAGCGCAGCTGTCGGTATTCGACCCGCGCCGTCCGGAGAGTCCTTGCTACCACTGCCTGTACGGGCACGGCAGCGAGACCGAACTGACCTGCAGCGAAGCCGGCGTGATCGGCCCGTTGGTAGGGTTGGTCGGCAGTTTGCAGGCCCTTGAGGCCCTCAAGCTGCTGGCCGGCTTTGGCGAACCAATGGTGGGGCGACTGCTGCTGATCGATGCCATGAGCACGCGATTCCGCGAATTGAAAGTCAAACGCGATCCTGGCTGCAGCGTCTGCGGTACCGGGCTCCGAGCTGCCGCCGAGCATGAATAGAGACAGCGATGCCCCGGTGGCGGTGTTCGATTCCGGCGTCGGCGGGTTGTCGGTGCTGGCGGAAATACAGCAGTTGCTGCCACGGGAATCGTTGCTCTACGTCGCCGACTGCGGCCACATCCCCTACGGCGAGAAAACCCCCGAATTCATTCGCGAACGTTGCGCGACGATTGCCGAGTTCTTCCAGCTTCAGCGCGCCAAGGCGCTGGTGATCGCCTGCAATACGGCGACGGTGGCGGGCATCGCTGACTTGCGCGCCCGCTATCCTGACTGGCCGCTGGTGGGAATGGAGCCGGCGGTCAAACCTGCGGCCGCAGCGACACGAACCGGTGTCGTGGGTGTGCTGGCGACCACGGGCACCTTGCAAAGCGCCAAGTTTGCCGCATTGCTCGATCGCTTCGCGGCAGACGTGCACGTCATCACGCAGCCTTGTCCGGGACTGGTCGAGTTGATCGAGACGGGCGATCTGGTCAGCCCAACGATTCGCCAGCTGCTGCAGGGTTACGTCGCGCCGCTACTCGCCGCGGGCTGCGACACCATCATTCTGGGCTGCACCCATTACCCGTTTCTCAAGCAGTTGCTGCGGGAAATGATCCCGGCGTCCATTACGCTCATCGATACCGGCGCCGCTGTAGCCCGGCAGTTGCAGCGGTTATTGGGTGAGCGCGAGCTGCTGGCGAGCGGTCATCCTCGGACTGCCCAGTTCTGGACGACCGGCGATCCAGAAGATTTCAGAAACGTCCTACGCGTGCTTTGTAACAACTCCGACAATGTGCGAAGCTTCGTTTCGTGAAAAAAACGTGAATCGCTTCGTCTGTGGGTGAACTAAAGTTCAGCCGCCGGCTTCTACAGCACTTCTGTCGATATAAAAAATTTCTAACTGCTTTCGAAAATAGGATGTTTCAGATGAAGCGACTGTTTTGTTTGGCTGCGATTGCGGCTGCTTTGTTGGGGCAAAGCGCAATTGCACAAGCTGATGGGGTCGAGTTTTCCGTAGGACAGACTGGCGAATCCACCATGACTTATCGTCTGGGCGCGCAGTTTGATTGGGATAAAAGCTGGTGGCAAACCGGTGTTGGTCGCCTGACCGGCTACTGGAGCGGTGCCTATACATACTGGGAAGGCGACAAGAATTCCAGTAATAACAGCCTGTCTTTTTCCCCGGTATTCGTTTATGAGTTCTCGGGTGAGAGCGTCAAGCCGTACATCGAGGCCGGTATCGGCGCCGCTGTATTCCAGCGCACCGAAGTGGAAGGTAACAAACTGGGCAGCGCGTTCCAGTTTGAAGACCGTCTGGGTTTTGGTCTGCGCTTCGCGGGCGGACATGAAGTTGGCCTGCGCGCCACTCACTACTCCAACGGCGGCATGACCACAAATAACGACGGTATCGAAAGCTACGCGATTCACTACACGATGCCGTTCTAAGCGTTTGATTGCGTATTGCGCGAGCGGGTTTAACCGCACCTGCAACGTACCACCCGCTTCTTCCCGGCTGAGGCCGGTCCTACTGAAAAAACCTCGTAGGACCGGCTTTGGCCGGGAATGTATCAGCCAACGCGGCTGGTGCAGGCGAACATCAACCCCTAGGCTTCCTGTTTGTCGCGACCATCACAAATAGGCCGTCGCAATCCCTTCTCTTTCGGCAATGCACTCCGGCGCACCCATTTCGAATTCCCTGCAAATCAACGGCCGACGGTCGTAGATCGTGCACATCATCGTGTCGCGATCCAGCGCTGCGCACCATCCATCGTCCAGGCGCAGCATGACTTCGCCGCCCCAGTCATCGGTGTCAATGTACCGCTCGGGCACGCCGGTGTCGGTGATCAGCATGACTTCCAGCTGACAGCAGCAGGCCGCACAGGTGGAACACGTGATAGCGGGTTCGGCAGGGAGTTGAAGCGAAGGGATCACAGTCGTCATGGGCGGCAGTTTAAATCACCGCGCAGCGGACGGCTAACCGGTGTGACGAATGCTCACCCATTCTCCTGCGTCTCGGCCTTGCGCTGGGGCAGCGACTTGAACGCTTGCAGCGCGCGTTCGCGGCTGGCTTTCAAATCGACGATGGGCGCGGGGTAACTTTCCACGCCGAACAGCCCGCCCTGAGCGGTGGGTTTATGGATGTCGCGCTTGTTCAACTCAGCCAGTTCAGGCACCCACTGCTTGATGAATCGACCTTCCGGGTCAAAGCGCTCCGACTGACTTTGCGGATTGAAGATCCGGAAGTAAGGCGACGCGTCGGTGCCGGTTGATGAACTCCATTGCCAGCCGCCATTGTTCGACGCGAGATCGCCGTCGATCAGGTGCTGCATGAAATAGCGTTCACCTTCACGCCAGTCGATCAGCAGATTCTTGGTCAGGAACATCGCCGAGATCATCCGCAGGCGATTGTGCATCCAGCCGGTTTCAAGCAACTGACGCATGGCTGCATCGACAATCGGCAGACCCGTACGGCCCTGTTGCCAGGCTTGCAGATCCTCCGGCGAATGGCGCCATTTCAGCGCTTCGGTTTCCGGCCGGAAGGCGCGATGACGGGAGACACGGGGAAAGCCTACGAGCACATGCTTGTAGAACTCACGCCAGAGCAGCTCGTTGATCCAGGTCACCGAACCCGAATTGCCGGTTTCAAACTCCCCATTGTTGCTGCGCAGCGCCGAATGCAGACACTGGCGGGGCGAAATCACACCGGCCGCCAGGTACGCAGACAGCTGGCTGGTGCCAGGCTTGGCAGGAAAGTCGCGCTCTTGATCGTAGTAATGCACTTGCTCGTCGGTGAAGTTGTGCAGGCGATCACGCGCCTCGTCCTCACCGGCAGGCCAGAGCGAGCGCAGGCTTTCGGTCGGCGCGGCGAAACCCTTGACAGCGTCCGGCACGACATCGCTTTTGATGGACAGCTTCTGCTGTGCCTTGGGCAATGCAACCAGCGCTGGCATGGAGTAATGCAAGCGGGCGTAACAGACCTTGCGAAATTGCGTGAAGACCTTGAAGTAACCGCCGCTTTTGGTCAGCACGCTGCCCGGCTGAAAAAACAGCTGGTCGAGGTGGCGATGAAACAGAATGCCCGCGCCGTCGAGTGCGCTCTCCACCTCACGATCACGTTTGGTCTCGTTGATGCCGTACTCGTCGTTGACGTGCACGCTGTCGATCCCGTGTTGCTGACACAAGGTAAGGATCGCCTTGGGTGCCTGCGCCCACGTGTCTGCCTGGACCATCAGCAGAGGGACGTTCAGCGCCGCAAGTGCCTTGCTCAATTCGCGGAGGTTGCGCAGCCAGAAATCGACTTTGCATGGGGCATCGTCATGGCTCTGCCACTGGCCCGGGCTGATCATGTACACAGCCAGAGTCGGGCCCTGCTCCATGGCAGCGCTCAGCGCGGTGTTGTCGTGCACACGCAGATCGCTGCGCAGCCATATCAATTGCATGGTTATTCCTTAGATGAGCCCCAGCCGCTGCAACGCGGCCTGGGCGGTCAAAGGGTCTTCGGCGAGGGAGAGGCCGGAGACTTCAGCCTCGGCTACGGATAATTCCGTCGAATGAATGCGCACCGCGGGCCCGACGATCAACTTCGGGCACTCGATGTTGTGCAGCAGACGAGGCAAGTGGCCGACATTCAGTGATTTGCTGGAATACAACAGCACTGCGCGTGGCTTGAGGTATTCGCAGGCCAGGGCGAGTTCGCCGGCGGGCAAAGGCCAGTCGAACACTTCAACCGGGCAATCGGCACTGCTGAGCAGCCACGCGGTCAGCCACAAATGCGGTTCGAGCGGCAGATCGGACTGGTTGACCAGCAGCAAGGGCGCGCCGCTGACCTGACGATTGTTGTGATACAGCCGGGCGCCGAACTTGCTGCGCAGCCACGAGTAGAAAAACACCCGCTCCAGCTGCGCGCCGAACTGGCCTTGCCAGCGCTGCTCGAGGGACGCCAGCAACGGCAGTAACAGTTGTTCACAGAGCGTGCGCGGTGGATACAGCGACATCGCGCGGTTGAGCGAATCATCCAGGCGTCGCTCGGCCAGGGCGCCGATGGCGTCCTGAAGGGTCTGGCGAAGAATGTCCCAATCATTCTCGACACTCGGCGCGGGTGCCTGCTGATCGTCGATCAGTTGCTTGACCTGACTGACCGACACGCCGCGGTTCAGCCACGTAAGAATGGTCAGCACGCGGTCGACATGCTCGTGGCTGTAGAGCCGGTGGCCCTTGGGCGTGCGGTGGGGAACGATGAGGCCGTAGCGGCGTTCCCAGGCGCGCAATGTCACAGCGTTTACGCCGGTCAGGCGGGCGATTTCGCGAATCGGCAGCCAGCCGTTTTCAAACGCGCTCGCGGGGTCCTGCGGGTCGCCTTCCGGCGGTTGTTGCTCATTAGGGGTCATGGTCAAATCGCGTTGCGCAGACTGAGGTTTTCCGGATGCGGCTGCAGGTACACCTGCAGTGCAATGTACGGGTCGGGGTGTCGACGGAAATGGTGTTTGAGCAGCGTCAGCGGTACAACCAGCGGCACGATGCCCTGGTGGTATTGATTGATGAGGCCCTGGATTTCTTTCTTGTCGGACGCACTGAGTGTCTGGCGCAGATAGCCGCACAGATGCTGCAATACGTTGGTATGGGTGCGCCGTGTCGCCGGTTTCTTGAGCGCGCTCATCAACTGACTGAAATAGCGCGGGGCGATCTCGGCCGGGTCATTTCGGCCCATGGTGCCCAGCAGATTCCCCAGCGTCTTGTACTGGATGGGGTCGTTGGCCATCAGCTGGTATTTATAGCGGGCATGAAACTCGGTAAGCGCGCGGCGAGTGATGCCGTTTTTCAGCAGCGTCTGCCAGGCGGCATAGGCAAACACACGGGTAATGAAGTTCTCTCGCAGGACCGGATCGTTCAAGCGACCGTCTTCTTCCACCGGCAGATCAGGGTGGCGTGCGCAAAACGCCTGGGCATAAATGCCGCGTCCGCCGGTTTCAAACGGCACGCCGTTGTCGCGGTAAACCTTCACGCGCTCCAGGCCGCACGACGGCGATTTCTGCATGAAGATGTAGCCGCAGATGTCGGACATCTCGGTGGCCATGTGTTCGCCGTAATCAGCCAGTTGCTCGGTCACGTTCATGGCGTGGTGAACACTGCCGACCGCTTGGGGATGCTCCGGGTCACCCACCAAACGGATGGCTTCGCGAGGAATGCCCATGCCGATGGCGACTTCGGGGCACGCGGGCACGAAATCGAAATATTCAGTGAGGGCTCGGGTCAGAAGGTGAGATTCCTTATGCCCGCCGTTGAACCTGACCTCCACACCCATCAGGCAGGCGCTGACGCCCAACTTGGGTTTGGAGGCTTGATCTGATGAATGATCGAGTACAGCAGACATGGACAAACCCTCGATGGACTTCTTATACAGATTCGTTTCTCTGTACAACATTTGCCCATGATAGGTTTGTGGCAGTGCAAGTCAAATAATTTGTACAAGATCGCGGAATGAAACGACAAGATGCGGGGATTTAGCTGAAATTACGGGGGTGGTGGGACGATTTGGAGGGGATTATTTCCAGCCCATCTTCCAGCTCTGGTCATTTTGCAGCGTCTGCCAGGGCAGCTTCTGGCTGCGTTTGGTCATCACCGCCTGCAGCTCAATCTCCAGCACTGTGCCTTCTTCATCACAAAAAAGTTCGGTGACCAGAAAGTGCTTCTCACGATGTTGAGGGGATGCTGCAGTCCACTTCGACAGCAGCAGCTTGCGCGGATTGAGTCGATTCATTTGAGGTGTTCCAGCAAACGCCGTGCGGCTTCCTGGCCGCTCAGCCATGCGCCCTCGACACGACCTGACAGGCACCAGTCGCCGCAGACGTAAAGGCCCAGATCCGCATCCGACAACGCGCCGACTTCGCGCCCGCCAGCCGGTCTAGCGTACAGCCAGCGGTGGGCGAGGGTGAACGCCGGGGCCGGCATTGCGCAATTCATCAGCTCGGCAAATGCGCCGTGCAACTGATCGATGACCTCTTCTTTGGGCATGTCGACATGCTGACGGCTCCAGGCGCTGGTGGCGTGCAAAATCCACGTATCCATCTGGCTGTCGCGTCCGGGCTTGCTGCGGTTGCGGGCCAGCCAGTCGATGGCGCTGTCCTGCACGAAGCAGCCTTCAAGTGGCGTATCCAGCGGGGTGTCGAAGGCCAGCGCGACGGCCCAGGTCGGCTCCATTTTCACGCCCGCCACAACGCTTGCCAGTTTCGGTGCGTCGGCCAGCAGGGTAGTGGCCTGGGGCGCGGGAATGGCGATGACGACATGACTGAACGGGCCATGGCTTTGGCCGTCGGCATCCAGCAGATTCCAGTGTTGTTCGCCACGAAAGACTTCGGTGATGCGGCAGGAAAACGTCACCGGCAGGTCGCCGAGCATGGCCCGGGTGATTGCACTCATGCGCGGCGCGCCGACCCAGCGCACTTGCTCATCGGGCGACAGGCTGAGTTTTCCACCATGAAAGTTGTAAAGCAGCGGCTTCCACTCGGCCACGTGGCCCTCGGCCTGCCACTGCTGCACGGCGGCGGCAAAGCGGCGATCGCGGGCGGTGAAGTACTGCGCACCCATGTCCAGTGCGCCGGCATCGCTGCGTTTGCTGGACATGCGGCCGCCACTGCCGCGGCTCTTGTCGAAGAGATGAATGCTATGCCCGGCGGCTTGCAGCGCCTGGGCGGCGGAGAGTCCGGCGATGCCGGTACCGATGATTGCAATGGGGACAGTCATAGGGGCCTCGTTACCTTGTCTGCACAGACTACGCCTCAGGCAAAAGCTGTACAATGCCGTTTTTCGGTATAAGTTGTCGCCCTGCAGAGGCAGGACGCGGACCTTCCAAGGGCTCGCTGACAAGTCTGACGCTTTGCTGCAATCGTTCAACTGCACGATCGGGCTGTCCTAAAGAACAGCGGTGGAGTGGAGCGCCGTAACTTGACCTAAAGTTGAGTGATCATTCCGCGCACGAGCTCATGGCTTGTGAAGAAATAGACTCCGCAATTGCGATGAACGCCACGTAAGGAACTCAGTCATGCACATCTTGCTGACCGGCGGTACAGGCTTGATAGGGCGTCGTTTGTGTAAACACTGGCTCGCGCAGGGCCATCAACTGACGGTCTTGAGTCGCAAACCCGAGGAAGTGGAGCGGCTATGCGGCGCCAGTGTTCGCGGGATTGCACACTTCGATGACATCGGCAGTCAGCACGTCGATGCTGTGGTCAATCTGGCCGGCGCGCCCATCGCGGATCGCCCGTGGACCCGCAAACGGAAAATACTGCTGTGGGACAGTCGCATTACCCTCACCGAGCAATTGGTCACCTGGCTTGAACGCCGCGAGCAGAAACCCGGCGTGTTGATTTCCGGTTCCGCCGTAGGTTGGTATGGCGATGGCGGTGAGCGCGAACTCGACGAAGACGCGCAACCGGTCAGCGAGGATTTCGCCAGTCGCCTGTGCATTGCCTGGGAAGAAACCGCGCAACGTGCGGAAACGCTGGGCATTCGCGTGGTGCTGGTGCGCACCGGTCTGGTGTTGGCCGACGAAGGCGGCATGCTGCAACGCCTGCTGCCGCCCTTCAAGATGGGCATGGGCGGGCCGATCGGCAACGGACGCCAGTGGATGCCGTGGGTTCACATCGAGGATCAAATCGCCCTGATTGATTTTCTGATGAACCGGGATGACGCACGAGGTCCATATAATGCCTGCGCGCCTTCACCGGCTCGCAATCGGGATTTTGCCAAGACGCTTGCGTCCGTGCTGCACCGACCATCATTCATGCCGATGCCGGCCGTAGCACTTCGCTTATTGCTGGGCGAGCTGTCAATCCTGCTGCTGGGCGGTCAACGCGCTCGGCCAGACCGTCTGCAAGAGGCGGGTTTCACTTTCCGATTCACTGATCTGCGCGCAGCCCTGGAAAATCTTCTGGGCCGCCACTGACATCAAGGTGTTGCATGACCGATCACGCTTTATTGCTGGTTAACCTGGGCTCACCGGCGTCCACGTCGGTCGCTGACGTGCGCCGCTACCTCAATCAGTTCCTGATGGACCCTTACGTTATTGACGTGCCGTGGCCAGTACGTCGCTTGATCGTCTCGCTGATTCTGATCAAGCGCCCGGAGCAGTCGGCCCATGCGTACGCGTCAATCTGGTGGGACGAGGGTTCGCCGCTGGTGGTGCTGAGCAAGCGACTTCAGCAGGCCATGGTCAAGGAATGGAAACACGGCCCGGTCGAACTGGCGATGCGTTACGGCGAGCCCTCGATCGAGACCGTGCTCACGCGCCTGGCAGCCCAGGGCATCAAAAAGGTCACCCTGGCGCCGCTGTATCCACAGTTCGCCGACAGCACAGTGACCACGGTGATTGAAGAAGCCAAACGCGTCGTCAGTGACAAAAAGTTGAATTTCGATTTCTCGCTGCTGACACCGTTCTTCAATCAGCAGGAATACCTCGACGCGTTGGTGGCCAGTGTGCGACCGCATTTGCAGCAGGAATACGATCATCTGTTGCTGAGTTTTCACGGCTTGCCCGAGCGGCATCTCACCAAGCTCGACCCGACGGGCAATCACTGTTTCAAAAGCGGCAACTGCTGCGAAACAGCGTCGCCCGAGGTCCTGGCGGTCTGCTACCGCGCGCAGTGCATGCGCTCAGCGGCAGAGTTCGCCAAGCTGATGGGGATTGCCGATGGCAAGTGGTCAGTGTCGTTTCAGTCGCGCCTGGGCCGCGCCAAGTGGATCGAACCCTACACCGAACCGCATCTGGAGGAGCTTGCTGCTCAAGGCGTGAAGCGACTGCTGGTCATGTGCCCGGCGTTTGTCGCGGACTGCATCGAAACGCTGGAAGAAATTGGTGATCGCGGGGCTGAAGTGTTCAGGGAAGCCGGGGGCGAGGAGCTGGTGCTTATTCCATGCCTCAATGACGACCCGAACTGGGCGAAGGCGCTGAATACATTGTGCGAAAAGGCACCGGCGATGGTGGTGTAATAACCTGAAATTAGGTGTTGTGTTCATTCCCCGTGGGAGCGACCGGAGTGGCGTTCCACCTTGCTCGCGAATGCGTCTGCTCAAGCGGCATTGATGAACCTGATGCGCCGCCTTCGTGAGCAAGCTCACTCCCACAGTTTCGGTGTATGCCGCAAATCTAAGCTACTCCCACAGAATCCCAAAAAAAGGGGGCATCACGTGAATGATGCCCCCTTTTCATAACGCTGTAGAACTACGGCAGCTGATCATCCAGGTGCTTGTTCTTCCACGCGTCATTGCCCGGCAGGATCAGGTTCAGCACGATGGCCGTGACGGCGCACAGCGCGATGCCTTTCATGCCGAAATCATCAGGGCCGTTGCCGGTGCCGATCAGCACGCCGCCAATGCCGAACACCAGCGTGACGGACACGATCACCAGATTGCGCGCTTCGGCCAGATCAACCTTGTGGCGGATCAGCGTGTTCATGCCCACCGCCGCGATCGAGCCGAACAGCAGGCACAGAATCCCGCCCATGACCGGCACCGGAATGCTTTGCAGCAACGCGCCGAACTTGCCAATGAACGCCAGGGTAATGGCGAAGATTGCCGCCCAGGTCATGATCTTCGGGTTGTAGTTTTTCGTGAGCATCACCGCGCCGGTGACTTCGGCGTAGGTGGTGTTGGGCGGGCCACCGAAAGCGCCGGCCACGGTGGTCGCGATGCCGTCACCCAGCAATGTCCGGTGCAGGCCGGGCTTCTTCAGATAATCACGGCCCGTCACGCTGCCCACTGCAATCACGCCACCGATGTGCTCGATGGCCGGAGCCAGTGCCACCGGCACGATGAACAGGATGGCCTGCCAGTTGAATTCCGGCGCCGTGAAGTCTGGCAAAGCCAGCCAGGGTGCGGCGGCGATCTTCGCTACATCGACCACGCCGAAATAGAACGACAGCGCAAAACCCACCAGTACGCCCGAGATGATCGGCACCAGGCGAAAGATGCCTTTGCCGAACACCGCGACGATCAACGTCGTCAGCAGCGCCGCCATCGAAATGATGATGGCGGTGTTGTATGGGATGAGCTCAGCGGCTCCATCACCCGTCCGGCCCATCGCCATGTTGGCGGCAATGGGTGCCATCGCCAGACCGATGGAAATGATCACCGGGCCAATCACCACCGGCGGCAGCAGGCGGTCGATGAAGCCGGTGCCTTTGACCTTCACGGCCAGGCCAAGGAAAGTGTAGACAAAGCCCGCTGCCATCACGCCGCCCATGGTCGCAGCAAGACCGAACTGGCCCTTGGCGAGGATGATCGGGGTAATGAACGCAAAGCTCGACGCAAGGAAGACCGGCACCTGACGGCCTGTCACCACCTGGAAGCACAAGGTGCCCAGACCCGCCGTGAACAGCGCCACGTTGGGATCGAGGCCAGTGATCAGTGGCATCAATACCAGCGCGCCGAATGCCACGAACAGCATCTGCGCGCCCGACAAGATCGTGCGCCAGAGTGGATCGTTGAACTCATCCGGCTTCATCAGGCGTCCTTCTGCTTGGTGCCGAAAATCTTGTCGCCGGCGTCGCCCAGGCCCGGAATGATGTAGCCGTGTTCGTTCAGTTGCTGATCGATGGACGCGGTATAGATGTTGACGTCCGGGTGGGCCTTCTCGACCGTGGCGATGCCTTCCGGCGCAGCCACCAGGACCATCGCGCGAATGTCGCGGCAACCGGCTTTTTTCAGCAGGTCGATGGTGGCAACCATGGAGGAACCGGTGGCGAGCATCGGGTCGATGATCAGCGCCAGACGCTGGTCGATCTCGGGAGCGAGCTTTTCCAGATACGTGTGGGCTTCGAGGGTTTCTTCATTGCGCGCGACGCCCACGGCACTGACCTTGGCGCCCGGGATCAGGCTGAGGACGCCTTCAAGCATGCCGATGCCGGCCCGCAGGATGGGCACCACGGTGATCTTCTTGCCGGCGATCTTCTCGACCTGAACCGTGCCGGCCCAACCCTGAATCTCGTAGGTTTCCAGCGGCAGATCCTTGGTCGCTTCGTACGTCAGCAGCGCGCCGACTTCCTGAGCCAGTTCACGAAAATTCTTGGTGCTGATATCGGCACGGCGCATCAGGCCGAGCTTGTGGCGGATCAGCGGATGGCGGATCTCACGAATGGGCATAGGGGAAAGGCTCCAGCGGGCGGGCAAAAAAAACGGCTTAGATTAATCTATTCAGCTGTAACTTGTCCTTACGGTTAGGTTCGGGCGCCGACATTTCTGGAACGGCAGTGCAACATTAGTCCAGAAACACTTGCCCTGATGTCGGCGGATGCGTACCTTTGCCCGCTTTTCCTTACACAGCCCCCTTGGAGAGAGTCATGTCCGCTGATCTCGAGCATATCCGTCAAGTCATGCGCGAGGCTGACTGCCTTTACAACGAGGCCGAAGTCGAGGCCTCCATCGCCCGCGTCGGCGAGCAAATCAATGGCGTGCTGGCCGACCGTAACCCGGTGGTGTTTTGCGTCATGAACGGTGGCCTGATCTTCGCCGGCAAGCTGCTCACTCATCTGAATTTCCCGCTGGAAGCGTCCTACCTGCACGCCACCCGCTATCGTAACGAAACCAGCGGCGGTGACCTGTTCTGGAAAGCCAAGCCCGAAGTCTCGTTCATCGACCGTGATGTGCTGATCATTGACGACATCCTCGACGAAGGTCACACCCTCGGCGCGATCATCGACTTCTGCAAACATGCCGGCGCGCGCGCTGTTCACACCGCGGTGCTGATCGACAAGGACCACGACCGCAAGGCGCGTCCTGACCTGAAGGCCGATTTCGTCGGCCTGCCTTGCATCGACCGCTACATCTTCGGTTACGGCATGGACTACAAAGGCTACTGGCGCAACGCAGCCGGGATCTATGCCGTCAAAGGCATGTAAGACAAGCATCATCATAGTGTCGGGGTGAGCTTGCTCGCTCCACAGATGCCACAGTCAACAAAGATTTCGGGTGTTGCAGGGACCGGAGAGTGTGGAGGGGCGGCATGACTCCGCATGCTAGAGTGCCCCCCACTTTTTCGGGAGGCGCCCATGACGTTATCGTTTCGAAGTACCGCTGCGTTTATGTTGCTGTTGACGCTGCCACTCCCCGCCTTCTCTGAACCCATGCACGCGCAATACCTGCCGCCGGACGAGTTGTCTGTGCGCGAGGGCGAACCCGAGCAGCAGCAATTGCTGCAGATCACCGAGTATTCGGTGGTGGTCGGCAGCCAGCGGCAGTCGAATCAGCAGCCGATCCCGGTCACTTCACCGCTGATCCTGCGCCTCAAAGGCAAACCCATGAACAAGGGGGCGACCATTGCCGACGTGCTGATCCACTTCGACGGCGAAAGCAAAAGCCTGAAAAAACCGACCTACGACGAACCTTCGCGCACGCTGACGCTGTATTACCCGGCAACGCAATACCGCGTGCTCGTGGATTTGCTGCGTAACGAAAAGGTCTACTGCCAGTTCCTCAGCTATGCCAACGGTCACGTCTGGGCTGACCTGCACACCGGCAGCGTACGCGCGCGTTGAGCCCGCGGCCGGGCGGGGGGTAAACTGCCCGCCCGTGATATGTCCCGCAAGTCAGTTGGAGTCAGCAATGCGTAAAGATAAGAAGCAGGTGATTGGCGATGAAATCGGCGACGCCCAGATCAAGCTGTTCCTCGATTTCGAACCGGTCGACGCCACTTCGCCTTCGCTGCACAAGCTGATCAAGGCCTACCGTGGCCTGCGCGTCGACGACTTCGGGCGTTTTCTGACGTTCTTCAAGGAAGCCGGTTACGACCTCGACGGCAAAGACGAGCACGGCGATGACTTCGTTACGCTGATCAAGGATCAACGCAACGCCGACGAATACATTGAGCTGATCAAGAACGCTAAAGGCTGAATCATGCAATTCCCGGGCGCCATCCTCCGGCGCCCAATGCTCCCCTCCGGTTATTCAGCAGGTTCCTGCTTCCACCCCGTCACTACATAATCGAAAGACCCTTCCTACCGCAGCCTTCGGCGTTTGCGACTACCGAAAGCCGTGCGTCAAACCATAATCAGACCTGTGACACCGTTCACAAGGACGCGAGCAGGACGCTCGCCTTAATGATTGGAAAGGGAATTCATGACATGCAAACGATAGGAAATTACGTCACTCGCAGTATCGCCGTCATCACCATGATGGTTGCGGCAGTATCCGCTCAGGCGGCTTATCCCAGCAAAATCCAGCTCAACATCGAAATGTGGAATCAGTCTGGCACCGACCTCGCGCTGGTATGGGCCAGTTGGGCGCCGGCCAATGCCGATTACACCGGCTATGGCTTTTCGGCTGACGCACCCACCGCGTCTGTGTCCATCCCGCTGAAGAATCCGCGCAATGATGCGGCGAGCTTCCGCGTGAGCGGGGAGGGCAAAGTCTGTGAGTTCAGGGCGGCCCACTCAGTGACGTTCAGTTGGGTCTCGATCACGCCGGCGCCGGAGAAATCTGCAACGGGCACATCAATCGGGAAGGTCCCAGCCGAGTGCATTGCCTCGGTGATCAAAGGCACGAACTCGATGCAGGCGTATTCCGTCAGATTCGTGATGAAGTGATGTTCAAGCCGCAAAATTGCTTTGCGGCTACAGCCAATCCGGCCTAATGCAAAAAATAAAACCCCGCCTGATGTGGCGGGGTTTTGTTTTACAGCTTTCTTAGAGCAGGCCAGCGATCAGGCGAACGTTGCCGCTGCGCTGTTCTGCGCCAGATCCAGACTGGCGTCGCTCTGGGCACTGACGCGCTGATAAAGCTGCGCATCGGTTTCCAGTGCCTTTTCACGCGCCGGAAAGATCTCGTTCAGCTTGGCGGCCCACTCGGTGCGGGCTTTGTCCGGGAAGCAGCGCTCGATCAGATCCAGCATGATCGAAACCGTCACCGAAGCGCCTGGCGAGGCGCCCAGCAGTGCGGCGAGGGAACCGTCCTTCGCCGACACCAACTCGGTACCGAACTGCAGGACGCCGCCTTTTTTCGGGTCTTTCTTGATGATCTGTACGCGCTGGCCGGCCACTTCCAGACGCCAGTCTTCGGCTTTGGCTTCCGGGTAGAAACGGCGCAGTGCATCGAGCCGCTGCTCCATCGACTGCCGCACTTCGCTGATCAGGTATTTGGTCAGGTCCATGTTGTCGCGGGCCACCGCCAGCATCGGCGCGATGTTGGCCGCGCGGATCGACAGCGGCAGGTCCATGAGCGAACCGTGCTTGAGGAACTTGGTGGTAAAACCGGCGTACGGGCCGAACAGCAGGGAGGTCTTGCCGTCAACGACGCGGGTGTCCAGGTGCGGCACCGACATCGGCGGCGAACCCACCGCCGCCTGGCTGTACACCTTGGCCTGATGGCGCTTGACCACTTCAGGGTTGTCGCAACGCAGCCACTGGCCGCTCACCGGGAAGCCGCCGAAACCCTTGCCTTCCTCGATGCCGGACATCTGCAGCAATGGCAGTGCTGCACCGCCCGCGCCCAGAAACACGAATTTGGCGTCGATGTCACGGGTGCTGCCGCTGTTCACGTCTTTGATGGTGACGGTCCAGCCGTCGCCCTTGCGGCTCAGATCGGTAACCCGTTTGCAGTATTTGACCTGCGCATCGGGTGCGCTGGCCAGATGCTTGAGCAGCAGGTTGGTCAGGTTGCCGAAGTTGACGTCGGTGCCGTGCATGACCCGGGTCGCTGCGATAGGCTCATCGACAGGACGGCCAGGCATCATCAGCGGCATCCACTCGGCCAGTCTGGCTTTGTCTTCGGTGTATTCCATGGAGGAGAAGGAGTGGTGGGTACGCAGGGCTTCGTAACGCTTTTTCAGGTACGCCATGCCCTTTTCACCCTGAACGAAACTCAGGTGCGGAACCGGCGTGATGAACGAGCGCGATGAGCCAAACGTGCCTTTGCGGGCCAGGTAGGCCCAGAACTGCTTCGAGACCTCGAACTGGGTGTTGATGTGAATCGCTTTTTTGGTATCGATCGAGCCATCGGCCGCTTCCGGCGTGTAGTTCAGCTCGCACAGCCCGGCGTGGCCGGTGCCCGCGTTGTTCCAGGGGTTGGAGCTCTCTGCAGCACCGGAATCCATCAGCTCGACGACTTCAACCTTGAGGTTCGGGTCCAGCTCTTTGAGCAGTACGGCGAGGGTGGCACTCATGATGCCTGCCCCGACCAGCACTACGTCGACTGCTTCGTTATACGCCATTAACGCGTCTCCAAAATCTGCAGCACCAAATTGACGGCATGCGTTCCCGTGGTCAGTCGCCAGGTTCGGGCGGCGCGGTGTTCGCGCAGTGCCTCGTTCAACCTGGCCGGGATCGCCATGTCCGATTCTTCGCAATTTTTTGCATCTTCAGCGGACGCCACCGAACGAGCCTGGTTGATGCTTTTATGAGGCAAGCATGAACGCATTTTTCGGCCCGTGCAGCCATTCGACTATCGTCAAGGCGTCCGGTTGTGCAACCAAATCCGTAGCGGACAGGCTTCAGGCTCTTTTGACGGAGACTGCGTTGCGGTCGGTCCTTTGCAAGGGGGCTGGGTCAGACGCTAACGGTGCATTTACAAACGCGAAACTATTCATTTGCTTGCCACACTCTTGTGAAGTTGTGAAAACCCGTTTTTTTCACGCTCTTTTGGAGACGCGAACCTCAAAAAGGGCTGCGCGATGGCAGCTCTGGCAGATCAGGTTCATACGCGATGTGAGGCAAGGACTGGCGCAGGACGATCGAATGGATCGACGATCCGGCGTCTGCGCCGCGGCCACATCGGGCTGCACATGTCTGTGTGGAAGGCTCTCTGTGGGCGGTACGGAGGAGTCGACAGTGGTTATCGACGATGCTGCGAGGCCCGATCAGGAGACGTCCTTATAATCGGGGGAAGATTATAGCGATGAAACGGTCAGAAATGATCCAGGAAAAATGACTTTTATTCGGCTTTTGGTCAGATGCTGAGCATATGCCGGGCGGTAATCGCACGTGACCGGGAAGTCACGCGGGCGCTCGCAGGAAGCGGGCGCTGCAGCCAGCACAGGTTTGCCTCGTGGACCTCGACCCAGCCCTGACCGCAAGGCGTTTCGGCGCAGTGCTTGAACGCCAGGCAGATGCCGTGGGTGTCCAGACGTGCATAGTGGCGATGACGGCGGCGCAGCGAGAACAACGACCAAAGAAAGTCCATGGCAGGACTCCTTGCTGGAGAGTTGAAAAAAGTATGGCCGCCAGGCATGACACCGCTGTGACGTTGCGATTGCGCAATTGTGTTCATTTTGACCGCGGGAGCATTCCTGCCTGGCCGGAACCGCTGCAATGGCACTTTGTCGTATGTTTACCCTAGTGAGCGGCCTTGGGAGGTCGCTATACTGCGGCACATTTTGTGCCTTGGCCCATGGAGAAATGAGCATGTTGCGTCGCGTTCTGTTCGGTTTGCTTGCCGCTGGCAGTCTGACCCTGGCGGGCTGTGCCCACAGCCCGCAATCCCTCACCCCGGAACCCAAGCTGAACGCTCAACTGGCTCCGGTCGGTCACGGCCAGCAAGTGGTCGTGCGCGTGGTTGACGGTCGTCAGTCGCAGCAGCTGGGCACCCGTGGTGGCCTGTACCCGGAAACCAGTTCGATCACTGTCAACGGTCAGCAGTTGCTGCCAAGGTTGCAGGCTCAGGCTGAAGCAGGTGTGCGGTTGCTCGGTTTCACGCCCGTGCCAAACGGCAGTGGCCCGCAGTTGACCGTCACCCTGGCTGACCTAAAGTATCAGTCGCCGAAAGAAGGCCTGTACGTCACCGAAGCCAACATCAGTTCCACGTTCCGCGCTGACGTTCAGAATGGCGGTCGTAACTACAGCGGCCGTTATGCGGCTTCGATGGATCAACGTTTCGGCATGGCGCCAAACGAAGAGACCAATACCAAGCTGATCAGCGACGTGCTCAGCGACGCCCTGACTCGCCTGTTCCAGGATCAGACCATTGGCCGCACCCTCGGCCAATAAGCTCAACGCCTGATGCTGATAAACAAAAAGCCCCGGTTTCGCGAGAAGCCGGGGCTTTTGTTCATTCAGCGGGAGGGCACTCGGGATTTTCATCGCGGCGCACTCAAGCCGCCTGATAGAAATCCAGAAAACTGAAACCGGTTTGAAGATCCACTTCCGGCAGGTCGTTGTGCGCATGGCCGCCAAGGGCGCAATACACCAGCCAGTGCCTGTCCTGGACGTTGAACGCCAGCGCGTCGATCAATGCTTCCTGTTCGTCGCTGGGGGCGATGAGGTAAAGGCGGTCCTGGTTGTGGGCGTGCAGCATGACGCTCTCCGTGGCGGTGGGTCGGTTTGAGGTCCCACACAGTGCCCGGTTCAGGTGACGTTAAGGTGACAGCGATTAGTGTGAGCGGCAGATCCAAACCGAGTCTGCGGCGCCCAAGAACCAGGCGCCATCGAGGCACCATGTCGCTTATCCATCACGCCCCCGGTCTCGCCGTCAACCTCTGCGCCTTGCTCGCTGCGGGCCCCGGCATCTGGCTGCTCCATACCACCCGCACTCGCGAGCAGCGAGAGATGGCCCACTTGCACCACCTCACCGAGCAAGCCCCGATCGACGAGCCCATGCACCTGATGGATGTGCCCACCTTGCGCATGATCCGCCTGAGCTATCGGTTCGGCACGGCGTGCCTGGCGTTCGCGCTATTGTTGTCGTGGGTGAGCACCAAGCTTTGATCGCTTAAAAAGCCAGCGTCACCCGCGCATTCAACGTCTGATCCGACGCATCGTTGCTCACCTGTCCGTTGTAGCTGAGCCCGACACTCAGCGTGTCGCTCAACCCCAGATCGACACCTGCGCCAAGGACCGCTGCGCTGCGGGCAATCGGTGCGCCGGAGAGTTCGAAAGTGTCGCCGCCGCTGAAGGCCGCACGGCTTTCTGGCGTCACGTCGCCGTAGGCTCGACGCCAGCCCAGTGTCGCGTTGGGTTTGATCGCGACGGTGCCAGCGTTCAACCGCGTGGCGGCACGCAGGCCGAGGGTGCTGAAGGTGATGTCGTTGTCCTGAGACTTGTTTTCCAGCCTGATCGCGTTGCTGTTCTCATCGAAGGAGTCCGTGTCCAGTCGCACATGGGCGAGGTTGGCGAAGGGTTCAACCTGCGCGTTGCCCAGCTCGATGGCGTAACCCAGTTCGCCAAACACCTGATTGGTCGCTGCGTTGTAATCTTCCTTGAAACGCTCGGAAGCACCCGGCAAGTCCAGCGTGCGCTTGGCCGTCAGCTCGTGCCAAGTGCGGACCGCGCCGAGGCGCAGGCTCAGTTGGCCCCACTTGGCGCCCGCATACACGCCCAGATGGTAGTTGTCGCTGTCAGTGGAACCGGAGGCATGGCGCAGGTCGAAGCTGCTGTTGCTGAAACCGGCCAGCGCACCCACGCGCCAGGTCTCGTCGAGCGGCACGTCAGCGCCGAACAACAAGCCGCTGGTGTGCGTATCGAGGCCCGAAACGTCACCGGTGCTGTCGATTTTGCCGGTCGCGCCGATGGCCTGAGTCCACACCACGCCACGGGAATCATCTCCGGCGAGGGTCTGCGTCGTGCCGCGAAGTGCCGGTGCCGACTGCGCTTGCTGCAAGCGATCGTTCACCGCGTTGCGCACCAGGCGGCTGTCTTCGATCAGCGCGGACTGGGTCGACGCATGCAGCTCATTGGACAGCGCCTTGAACGTGGCCTGCGCGGTCGACGCGTCGTCCTGCACCACCTGACCCCAGAGCGCGTTGCCAGCCCCTGCGCTGTCCAGCCCTTGCGCGACGGCTCTGGCATTGCGGGTCGTCGCCAGGCTGGCGAAGGTCTGTGCGTTGCGGTCCAGCGTCAGTCCGACATCGGTCGCCGTGTAATTCAGCGTCGGAGTGAGGAAAGCGAAGTTGGTTTGCACGTTGGCAAATGCACCGCTGACGCCACCGGCTGCCGAGAGGATCGAGTAACGGCTCGCGGCCACCCAGTTACCGCCCTCAACCAGCGACAGCGTGCTGTTATTGAGGGTCGCACGGCCGCTGGCGACGATGCGATCGGCTTTGCCGTTGGCGTCCGATTCGACCTGGTAGACCGAGCCCTGAGCAAGGTTCACGTCACCATTGACGTTCAGTTGCCCGACCGAATTACCCGGTGCCACCACGCCGCCCTGAGCGACATTGATGCCGCCGACGGTGCCATTGCCGCCCAACGTTGCGCCTTGCTGCACGCTGACGATGGAGTTGCCCAGGTTGCCATTGACCGCCAGCCGACCTGCTTGCACCGTCGTTGCGCCGGACAGGCTGTTGTTCCCGGTCAGGTTCAGCGAGCCAACGCCCCGTTTGATCAACGCACCGTTGCCCGTGAGGGTGTTGGCGAGGGTGTCGTTGGTCGACTGATCGAGTACCAGCGTCGCGTTGTCGGTGATCGTTCCGCTGCCGAATGCCTTGGCATGGCCGGTCAGCACGCCACCGTTGATCACCGTGCCGCCCGAGTACGTGTTGTCGCCCGTCAGGATCAGATTGCCGCTGCCGTTCTTGATCAGCCCGCCGCTGCCGCTGATGTCGTTGCGCCAGGCGTCGATGGCGTTATAGCCGCCGAGGCTGGCGTCCATGTTGACCGTGACGTTGGAGTTGAACGCCGCATACCCATCGCCCGCTGCGTACAGGTTCAGACGGCCGTAGCCCCCTGACTGATCGATCACCGCGTACCCGGACGTAATCTCGGTGGTTGCCAGAATCTCGCGGCGCTGACTGGCGTCCAGGTACGGGAAGCGGGTTTCCAGCAACACTTCGGCGTTGGTCGGCACCACGGCGGCCAGGTTGGTCGGGCCCACCGGATCGAAGCCATAGGTCATGCGCGAGGTGAACAGCGCCTTGTCCTGAGCGTGTTGAGACGTGCGATCGGTCGCCGGGTCGATGGTCGCCATGCAGTTGTTGACGTCACCGCCGCACTGCGCCGTGAAATAGCTCAGTGCCTGTGCGCGAGCATCGGCGCGCAGTTGGGCATTGGCCGGGTTGGAGAGGTTGTCGATGGCGAAATAGGTTGCGGTGATGCGCCCGCCCATCACGTCGAACGGCGAATGCATGCCGGCCTCAATGCGGTTGTCGCCAATTTCCGAGGCGCGCAGCATCAACTCGCTGAAACGCTCGGGAATCGCGTAGGCCAGGGCGTATGAAGACAGGTACGCGGCGTTGGTATGGCCGCTGGGGAATCCCGAGTCGCTGGCCGGCGTGGTGCTTTCTGCCGGGCGCAGGGAGGGCGCCACCACGAAGGCCAGACTCTGGCCGTCGAGACTTTGCCGCCACGGTCGCGGATACAAATAGTGGGATTTGGCGGGCGTGGTCGAGGCATCGTTGCGCACAGCGCTGACCAGATCGACGACTTTGCCCAGTGCCGAAGACGAACTGCCTGCGCCGTTGCCTTTGTCGTCGTATTTGACGGTTTTGTTGCTGTCGTCGAACTGGGTGATGGTCGTGAAGGCTCCAGCGCCCGCTTTGAAGGCAGCGCTCAACGAGCCGAGGCCGCTGATTGCGCTATAGCTCTGGTCGCGACGGTCGTCGAAGTAGGCGGCTGTTTCCTGGGCAAGGGTCCGGGTGTTGGCGCGGTCGACCACGATTTGCAGGTTGCGCCGTAGCAGGCTCTGACCCAGGGCGGTGGGTGTGCCCGTGTCCCAGGTCGCACCGGTCGTCCACAGCGTGTCGAATCCGGAAAGCAGGTCGACACCGTTGATGGTGTCGTCTCCCGCACGGCTCGCTGCCTGAACCGACACGGCGAGCAACGAAAGTACCAGGGAAGACACCATCACATGGGCAACCGGTTTGCTGGATCGCATAGCGTACGCCTTCACTCGTTTGGATAGGCGACGACCCTAGCAAGCCAGTCTTACGCTTGAGTGTGTCAGCGGTGACACATTTGTGAAGGCGGGTATCGACAACCAACGGAGGCGCACAGCGAAAAACGGCGCCCTGAGAGCGCCGTTTATTCTTGGAAGGGAAGGCGGCCTTAAAGTGGCAAACCGGCCTTCACCCGGTACTGATTGCGTACCGGCATAGCGTATTGCTGAATCAGAAACGGACGGTGCTCGGCGGGGCAGCCATTGAGGCGGCGCTGCCATTCATCCTCCGCACGCTCCAGCTCGTCCGCCGGGAACACCTCGGCGGCCTTCGGCACCTTGAGTTCGGGGTCGGCGTCAGCCCACTGCGCGTACGCCAGGTAATGCACCGGGAACAGCCGATAGCCGCCGAGGATCTGCCGATCCATTTCGATGGCCAGCAATTTGGTGTCCTCGAACAGCTCGGTGATCGGCGGGGCAAAGTTCACGTGCACGCGGCCTTTGTAGCCGGTGATCCCCAGCGCAATGCTGACGTCGTCCTCGCCCGGCACTTTGGTGTAACTGCCGGTGGTGGCGCGGATGTACAGCTCCCGCGCCTTGGCGTGATCACACGGATCGTACTCATAGCTGATGGACACCGGCGTCAGGTTCAACGACTGAATGACCTCGCCAAACGGCTCGTCCTTGCGGCTCATGTGGAACATCTTGAGGATGGCCGATTCGGTGCGGTCGTCGCCGTCTTTGGCGCGGCCCTCAGCCTGGGCGATCCAGATCGACTGGCAGTCATTGCGGATCGAATGATTGATGTACGCCGACAGCAACTGGTAGGCCGCCATCTTCTCGCGACGCCCGATGATCGAGCGGTGCACGATGAAGCTCTTGTTCAGGCGCATCAGGTCGCTGACGAAGGGCTTTTGCAGCAGGTTGTCGCCAATGGCAATGCGTGGGGTTGGCAGGCCCGCGTGGTAGACCGCGTAGTTGACAAAAGCCGGGTCCATCACGATGTCCCGGTGGTTGGCCAGAAACAGGTACGCCACCCCCGACTTGAACTGCTCGACGCCGGTGTAGGTCACACCGTCAGTGGCGCGTTCGATGGTGTGGTCGACGTAATGCTCGACCTTGTCCTGCAAGGCCGCGACGGTATCGATACCGGCGAACTGGCGACGCAGCTTGCGCGCGATGGCCGGCTGCAGAATCCAGCCGAGGGAGCCGGCCAGACGCGGAAATCGGAAATGCGTGAGGATCGCGAGGAACGCCTTGTCACCCAGCAGCCGATCAAGCACGGCTTTTACTTCGGTGTCGTCGTATGGTCGGATGGCATCGAATTCGCCCATCATGCTCTCTTGTCGGAAACGGCTAAGGTAAAGGAGGTCGAGTCCGGTGCCGCAGCGAGTCACGACACCGCAGGCGTGGTGCCTGGGCGGCGGCCGCTCGATAAAGCGGCTTCGCTGAAGATGTCGACTCAGGCTGATGCCCGGATGCTGAGGAATAAAGCTCGACCGGCAAACAAGTCGGCGATTATACGCAAAACTGGGCCCGGAGACTGCGATGCAGGAAATACAGGATTACGACTGCCCTTATTGCGGCGAACCGGTGGAAGCGGTGCTGGATCTGTCCGGCGGCGATCAGACCTACATTGAAGATTGTTCCGTCTGCTGCCGGCCGATCATCTTCAGCCTGCAGACCGATGGAGAAGAATGGACGCTGGACGTCCGCAGCGAGAACGAGTGATGCGCAAGATTTATGAGCCCGAACACCTGATGGAAGGTGAGCTGCTGCAGGCCATGCTCGCCAGCGAAGGCATCGAGTCCCACATCACCGGGCGTCATTTACTGGGCGCCGTTGGGGATTTGCCGGCGTTCGGGTTGTTGGGCCTGACGGTCGAGGATGATCAGGCCGAGCGGGCGCGTCTGTTGATCACCGAGTACAATGCCGCCTTCCCGCTGCCCGGTGACGAGCCGGACAGCTACCCCGATGTGTTGCTGTGCTGAATCCGGTTCGCGCGCGCCTCATTCGCTTTCAAAAAGAGTTGTGCTGAACCCATGTGTGGACGTTATGCGCTGTTTCGTTGGTCGCCTGCCTTTGCGGCTTTGCCCGGATTTCCAAGCGACCAGCAAGCGCAGTGGAATATTTCTCCTGCCGCTTCTGTCTTGATGGTCCGGGCGGCTACGGGCGAGGTCGAGGAGGGCGCGGAACGCGGGCGCGAAGTGGCGCGGGCACGTTGGGGGCTGACGCCGCCCTGGCTGACCGACATGTCGCGCACGCCGGCCCATGCTCGCGCTGAAACCGTAGCGGAGCAACCGATGTTCAAGCAGGCCTTTCGTGAACGACGCTGCCTGCTGCCGGCCAACGGCTTTTATGAGTGGCGTGGCAGCGTGCGCAAGCGGCCGTTCTGGCTGACGCCGGCGGAAGGATCGACGCTGTATTTCGCGGCGATCTGGGAAGCCTATCCCGTCGAAGGCCACACCTACCTGAGCGTTGCCGTGGTCACGCAGTCGGCCATGAACCAGCGTCGACCGTTGATTCTCGACGAAGAAGGGCAGCGCGCCTGGCTTGCTCCGGACTGCCCGCTGATCACCTTGCAGGCCTTGCTCGCCGCCCCGCAAACGCAACTGCGCGAACGGCCGCTGGCCAACTTGGTGAACGACCCGAAGCTCAACGCACCGGAATGCCTGACGCCGTTGTAATCCGCTCTGGCTCGGTTCAAATCGCTATTCCGTTATTTCGCTGCTGTTACACAGGCGCAATTTCCTTGCGGCTTTTAACATGGCAGACGGCTGGCATCTGGTGCTCAGCCTGCGTATTGCCTAGGATGGCGCGATTGTTTCAATGGAGATACGAGATGCGCAGGATTTTTGCTCTTTGTGGCGTGACGGCAGCGTTGCTGGTTGCCGGGTGTCAGGCGGTCAATACCACCACCGGCGATTCGGTGGGTGTCGAGCGCAAGCAATACATGTTCAGCATGCTGTCGACTGACGAAGTCAACCAGATGTACGCCCAGTCTTATCAACAGACGGTCAGTGAAGCGTCATCCAAAGGCGTGCTCGACAACAGCAGCGCCGAGGGCAAGCGCGTTCAGGCCATCGCCAAGCGACTGATCGCCCAGGCGCCGAAATTACGGCCCGACGCGGCGCAGTGGCAGTGGGACGTCAACCTGATCAAGAGCGACGAGCTGAACGCCAACTGCGGTCCTGGCGGCAAGATCATCGTGTACAGCGGCCTGATCAATACCCTGAAGCTCAGCGATGATGAACTGGCAGCGGTCATGGGCCACGAAATCGCTCACGCGCTGCGCGAACACGGTCGTGAAGCGATGTCCAAGGCCTACGGTGTGCAGATGGCCAAGCAGGGTGCCGGTGCCTTGTTGGGATTGGGGCAGGACAGTCTGGCGTTGGCCGACACCGTGGTCGATTACAGCCTGACGCTGCCGAACAGCCGCGCCAATGAAAACGAAGCGGATTTGCTGGGCCTCGAACTGGCGGCTCGCGCGGGTTACAACCCGAATGCCGCAATCACGCTGTGGCAGAAGATGGAAGCCCAAGGCGGCGCGTCGCAGCCGGAGTTCATGAGCACCCACCCGGCTTCGTCCAACCGGATCGCCTCGCTGCAGGCGGCGATTCCGAAAGTGATGCCGTTGTATCAGCAGGCGCCGAAGGGTTGATCAGCGCCTGACGCCGATAGGTGAGCTGGCGCGGCGTTTTTCGGAGCGGGTGCGTGCATGAAACGCTGTAGGAGTGAGCTTGCTCGCGATCCTCGAACGGTCGCCGCGTATCTGCGGAGCGATTGAAAAGCATCGCGAGCCAGCTCACTCCTGCAAGGGCATGGGGTCTGTGACTACACCCAGCCGCTGATCTGCATCGCCTTGTACACCGCAACGATCGCCAGAATGAAGAACGCCCCTGCTGCCAGACGACGGATCAGCGTCAGTGGCAGTTTCTCCGCAGCGAAATTCCCCGCCAGCACCACCGGCACATTGGCCAGCAACATGCCCAGCGTCGTGCCGAGGATCACCAGCCACAAGCTTGGGTATTGCGCCGCCAGCATGACGGTCGCGATCTGCGTCTTGTCGCCGATTTCTGCGATGAAGAACGCGATCAGCGTGGTCAGGAAGGGGCCGAACTTGCGACTGGTACTGGCTTCATCATCGTCCAGCTTGTCCGGAACCAGCGTCCACAGCGCCGTGGCGGTAAAGCTGGCGGCCAGGATCCAGTGCAGGACGGCGTCGGAGAGATAGCTGCTGAACCATGCGCCAACGGCACCGGCCGCAGCATGGTTGGCCAGCGTGGCTGCGACAATCCCTGCGATGATGGGCCAGGGTTTGCGGAAGCGAGCGGCAAGAACGAGCGCGAGGAGTTGGGTCTTGTCACCGATTTCAGCCAGTGCGACGACAGCGGTGGGGACCAACAGGGATTCCAGCATCAGGGTTTTCCTAAGGGGCGGGTCAACACGGCTATGACACGTACAACCTCCCCGCCCCGGGTCAGGATGTTCGTGTCATAGGTCTTGTCAAACCACCGATCCGTCTGAGCGGATCTGGGGTCGCACGCACCATGGTCTGAGGACCAAGTATGTTGATGCGTGCCGGACGAGCATGGCGCTCGTGGGAGACTACTCCCCTAGGACGGTGCGGATTCTGCCTAGCCGTTTGCCGTTCGGCAAGCGCTAATTATCACGCACGTTTCGCACGGTAAATCCGGAAACCCTGGCCCTCGGCCATGATCGCGCAAGGCCCCAGATGCGACTCGATGATCGGCTGATAGCGCAGGAAGCTATTGGCAACCAAGCGCAGTTCACCACCTTTTCTCAGATGTTCCCGCGCTTTTTTCAGCAGGTTCTCTGTCGCGGCGTAGTCGGTATGCACGCCGGTATGAAACGGCGGATTGGTCAGAATCGCGTCCAGGTCGTGCGGCGCGGCGTCGATTCCGTTGCCCGTCAGCACGTCGGCTTCGAGGCCATTGGCAGCCAGGGTCATGCGGCTGCTGGCAGTGGCGAACGCGTCGACATCCAGCATCGTCACTGTCGTTTCGGGGTAACGGCGTTTCACCGCCGCACCGAGAACGCCCGCGCCACAGCCGAAGTCCAGCAGATGGCCGGCGGGAAGCCGATCAATGTTCTCTAGCAGCAGAGCCGAACCCCGGTCCAGACGGCCGTGGCTGAACACGCCCGGCAGACTCACCACCTTCAACGCGCCGCCTTCGATTTCAATGTCGAAACGTTTGGCCAGGCTGTCGAGTTCAACGGCTGGCGGAGGCGTTTCGACGGTGACTTGCCAGAGCTGGCAATGACGCGCGCTGTCGAGCTTGCGCGTGCGTCCGAACGGGCTCAGCTGGCGGGCCGCGGCTTCGATGCCGCCGCGTTTTTCACCGACCAGAAACAGCTCACGTCCGGCCAGACGCGAAGCGAGCGCGTTGATGAGGTAATCGGCGAGGTCGCGGGCCTTGGGCAAAAACAGCACCGCCGCTTCAAAGGGTTCGGCCGGTGCTTCGGTGCCGAAGTGCACGCGCTCGGGAAACCGCGTACCGAGGGTGTCGAAGTCGCCAGCGTGCCAGCTCCAGCCACGTGCATTGGGCAGCGTGCTTAGCAGATCGTCGGCGGGGAGGCCGGTCAGCAACAAGGAGCCCTGAAACAAACCGGCCTGCCGGAGTAACACTTCACTGCGCGGGTCCATCGTCGGCTCCTTGAAAAAAAGGGCGAAGTTTAACAGGCCTGCCGCGCCGCGCACGTGCCCTGTGCGACGGAGTGGCGGGCCTGCAAAGCGCTGCGTGTCAGCTCACGACCCTGACCGGCTTGCCTTCATAGAACGCCAGAGCGTTTTCGTTGATCTGGCCGACGATGCGCTGCCGCGCTTCCTGGCTGCCCCATGCGCTGTGGGGCGTGATGATCAAGCGCGGAATATCGCCCGACAGCAGCGGATTGCCATTAACCGGGGGCTCGACCGTCAGCACGTCGGTGGCCGCGCCGCCGAGATGGCCGTTGCGCAGGGCATCGGCCAGTGCCTGCTCGTTGATCAAGCCGCCGCGCGCGGTGTTGACGATGAAGGCTTTGGGTTTCAGCAGGCTCAACTCGTGGGCGCCAATCATGTCCCGAGTGTGCTCGTTGAGCGGGCAGTGCAGGGTGAGGGCATCGACCTGGGGCAGCAGCTCATTCAGTGGCACGCGATCAGGGCGGGCAGGACGACCGGGAATCTGACCCGACAGCACGCGCATGCCGAAGGCTTCCGCCAGCTTCGCGACCGCACCGCCCAGTTCGCCATGGCCCAGTAGCCCCAGTGTCTTGCCTTCCAGCTCGACAATGGGAAAGTCCAGCAAGCAGAACTGCTTCGATTTTTGCCACTGGCCCTGTTGAATCGCTTTTTGATAGTCAGGCAAGCGGGTGGCCATCGCCAGCAGCAACATCATTGCGTGTTGAGCCACGGAAGGCGTGCCATAGCCCTGACAATTGCTCACCACCACACCGTGTTTACGCGCGGCAGCGAGGTCGACATTGTTGACCCCGGTGGCCGTCACCAGCACCAGTTTCAACTTCGGGCAGGCGGCGAACGTGTCGGCATCAATCATGGTCTTGTTGGAAATGGCCACGTCGGCATCTTTTAAACGCTCGGCCACCTGATCGGCTGTGGTGCTCGGATGCAGCACCAGTTCACTGAAGGTGTCACGCCACGGCGCGAGGTCGAGATCCCCCAGATCCAGAGAGGTGTGATCCAGGAAAACTGCTCGGCGTTGACTGGGCATCAGCTGTACCTTTTGCTCGGTGGGTGGGAAGCGTAATGTGACGAGCCTACCAGAGCCTGCCGCTCGCCATAACGCCTGGAGAACTTCAATGTACTGGCCCGAATTCTTAACCGTTGCGCTGATTCACCTGCTGGCCGTCGCCAGTCCCGGACCGGACTTTGCGGTCGTGGTGCGCGAGAGCGTGACCCACGGGCGCAAGGCCGGCACCTACACCGCCATGGGTGTGGGCACCGCGATTTTCCTGCACGTCGGCTATTCGCTGCTGGGGATTGGCTTGATCGTTTCGCAATCCATCGTCCTGTTCAATGCCTTGAAATGGGCCGCAGCGGCGTACCTGATTTACATCGGCATCAAAGCGCTGCGCGCCAAACCTGCGAGCGCATCGGATGCGCCCGTGGACATCGCCAAGGGCGAGCGCACCGCGCGGGGCGCCTTCACGGCCGGGTTCGTCACCAACGGCCTGAACCCGAAAGCGACGCTGTTTTTTCTGTCGCTGTTCACCGTCGTGATCAACCCGCACACGCCGATGTTGGTTCAGGCGGGCTACGGGGTTTACCTGGCATTCGCGACCGGCGCGTGGTTTTGCCTGGTGGCACGCCTGTTCAGCCAGCCCCGGGTGCGCGCGGGCTTTGCGCGGATGGGTCACTGGTTTGATCGGGCGATGGGTGCGGTATTGGTGGCGCTGGGTTTGAAGCTGGCGTTGACGGAAATGCATTGAGGTTGATGTGATGGTCTGTTGCGACGTCGCGCCTTAAGGTGAATGCTGAGCAATGCGATTCGATCAAAAAAGACTTAGACAGTTGCTAGGTAACCTGTTTGGAAACATACCCGCCTAAACGGCGGGTTTTTTTCGTCCTTGCTTTTTATTCCGATGTGAAAAAGGCAGGGCTCGCAGTGCTGCGCCCTATATCACAACAAATAAAAAAATCTCCATAACTATGTATTACCTGACATCAGAGGGATGAGCGTTACGTGGTTGCCATACAGACAAAAAGGAGAACCTGTATGAGCAACACCGAAGAAAAAAATATTGTTGTCAATCGAGGGATACCTCCTGGTAATCCTTACGGCTCTGGCGGGGGACTTCGACCCTCCCGTGACGGATGGAGCATTGGATGGGGGGGTGGCAGCGGAGGTGAGGGCGGCAGAGCCGGGACATTGTCTAGCTCCAAACGTCGCCGGCTGCGTATTCGCGATAAGCGCCGCCGTGCACTGGAAGCGCGTCAGCGTGCTGAAGCGGCCCGCGTCAAGGCAGCCGCTGAATTACAGGCTCAAAAAGAAGCTCATCAGCAATCCATTTCTGACGCTGAGGCACGGGTTCGAGCCCAAGCTCACGCTGAGGCTGAGCAAGAAGCCAGAAGGGAGGCGCAAGCTCAAGCGGCTATGGCGGCGGCAAACGCTAGAGCCGAGCAAGAGCGTCAAGCAGCGGCTCACCGTCAAGCCCTGGAATCTTTACCTCTCGCGCAAGCAACTCGAAAACGTGAGCTTGATCTTCAGCATGATCACAATGTAGCCGCACTGCCTGTCTCGCTCATGTCCGAACTCGGCGAAGACAGCTTGTTATACGACGCTCAGCGTCAACAGTCACTGAACGCGATACTTGAGCATAAAGCCCGGATCAACTACTTGATCGCCCAAAAAAAAGCGGCTTCTGAAAGTAATCGTCAGAGCTCGCATGCTTTTACTGGGGGTGATCCTCTCCAAATAACCAGCGAGCACTACGGAGCAATCTTACAAAGTCGAAGCGTTAGCTCAGAACAAGCTTTTCAGACTCACCAAGCGTGGAGTCTTGCCTATGAGCAGGCGCTTGAAGCCGACTTGCACGCAAAAGCAGTGACTCAGTTGCTCGATAAATCTGCGGCGCTTTCAGAACACTATGCCGAGCAAGCCTGGAAGACGCGTAACTCCGTAGCCAATGACGAGTCTCTGGTCTTAAAGCATGCTACTGAAGCAAGCCGACTCTGGTCGATGGTGGCAGGACCGAATGCTCCAACGCAGAACTTTCCCACTGCGTCTGAAGCAGCCAAAGCTATCGCGCAGAGGCTGTTCACCCGACAGGCAGCCAAGGCACTAGGGCGGTCATTTCCGCAACTTGCTTTACTTTATCCAACCGAGTTGGCTGACGATGAACTCGCGCCCCCACTGATTGCTTCGCCTGCGTCGGAGATTGGGGTCTCTGGCAATGTCGACCTCGAATTCATCGCAGGCCGCGTTGGAACGGTTGAGGTTACCCACCGGTTAAGGATTGAGGAGGTTGAAGGCGAACTAAAAACGGTCTGGGCTGAAGCCGACGGTTTGATGGTCAGCTCCAAAGTCCGTGTGCGAACGTTCGTCTATAACTCGAGCACCAAAGCGTATGAATTTAAACAGGACGGGGCAGACCGCCCGGCTCTGATCTGGACACCCGCGGTTAGCCCGGAGAGCAGTTCTACTGCTTTGCCGGCCGATGAGTCCAAAGGGCCTGAATATTCCGGGGCCGCTATTTCGCCCGTTTCGGAGCAGCTTGGACATTTCCCGACTTATGACATAGAGGATTTTGAGGACTACATACTTGTCTTTCCGGCGGACTCGGGCCTTCCGCCTGTGTATGTCATGTTCAACAGCCCCAGGTATTTGCCAGGGGTTGTGAGCGGTTTCGGTGGCGATATCGATCCCAACTGGCAGGCGTCCGTATCCAATGGTCTGGGTTCGCCAGTGCCGTCAGTGATTGCAGACGCACTGCGAGGTAAGAACTATGCTGAATTTCGAAATCTGAAGCGGGCCATATGGCGCGAGATGTCGAAACACCCTGAGATCACTGCAAATATGAGTGAGAGGAACATTGCTCTCATCAAATCTGGCCTCGCGCCTTTTGCGGTAAGGCAAGATAGGAAAGGCGGAAGGGTAAAACTCGAAATACATCACGTTGTTCCAATCTCACAGGGAGGAGATGTGTACGGCGTTGATAATTTAAGACTCAATACCCCAGCTAACCACGACGCAATCCACAGAGATTTACGTAATGAGGGACGCGACAATGAACGCTGAAACGATTCAAGGGATCACCGAAGCAGACTTTCTAGAGCTCGTTAGAAAAATCTGTGTTGTGGACTACAAAACTGAGTATCAGCACACCCAAGCGGTAATGACTTTTGAGCGCCTCGGCGAACACCCCGATGGCTCCGATTTGATCTACTACCCCAAGCCCGATGCTGATGATTCTCCGGAAGGAATAGTAAAAGAAGTCAAGGCCTGGCGAGCAGCTAATGGTAAAGCTGGTTTCAAGTCGGCGTCTGATTGACGACCAATTGGGCATCTCCATATTTATTTAAAAGGAATTTATCAATGGCTCATTACACCGTGTTACTTCAGCAGCTTCCAGGCTCAATCCAGAGCGAAGTTATCGCTCATTTAGGCTCAACATCTGGAATGTCTGATCTTCAGATTGTTGAGCGGTATCGCGACGCTGCATCGCAACTGAGAGCAGCCAAGCTTGCGTCTATTCCCCCTTATGCCCCTGGGGAACGTGACGATGCAGGGCATCTCACCTTGGATCAGTTCAATAGCATGGTAGGGGCGGATCTTTCATTTATGTCCGCCTCCCTTGTGGAGGTGCATCGTCAAATCATTGCCAGTGAGGTTGTTTGGTATTTGAACAATTTCATCAATCAGCTTTCATCGACTCATGCGCAAATGATCGAGGCCGCCCGGCAAGAGGCTCAACGACGGGCCGAGGAGGCAGCGCGACAACTCGCTCAGCAACAGGCAGAGGAAGCAGCTCGTCAACTGGCGCGACAACGAGCGGAGGAGGCAGCTCGCCTCCACGCTCAACAGCTCGCGGAGCAACAAGCCCGCGAGCTTCAGGAGCGTCGGGCGAAGGAGGCTGCTGAAGTGGCCGCCCGCCAGCTTGCCGAGCAACAGGCCGAAGCTGCGGCTCAAGCACTGATTAATCAGCGAGCCCAAGAATCAGCGTTGCGAGAAGCCCGACTGGCGACAGAGTTAGTAGCGGCTACCAAGGAGCCCATTCCACAAACACGCTCGGACGGAAGCGGTGAGCCGGAAGATGACCTTGCTGACAGCCAAGCGCTCCGCCATTTGCTTTTTGTTCCAGGTCCACTGGCGATGGCGGAAGTCGAGCGCGCCACGGTCCTGCTGAAGCAACGGATTGATGCTGCGGTGGCTGAATATGCATCCTCAATCGGGCCTTACCTGACCACGCCGAGCATGTCGGCCAGTCTTGCCCCTTGAGGACTTAATGGCCGGCTAGCTGCCCCAAAAAGACCAAGCGCAGACAATTCGTCTGCGTTTGGTCTTATTTTTGTATCCTTTGGCTGGTATCCCACACGTGTAGGCTCGGTGACGTGGGATGACACAATTCATCCCTTCGGCTGATCCGATCGACGCGCCCTGGCCCTACAGTGCATATTTTCAAGCCCGCACCTGCACCGTGAAAAGGGATTCCTATGCTGCACACCCGCGTGATTCCGCCCGCCGAAGGGGCGTACCCGTACCCTCTGTTGATCAAGCGACTGCTGCTGTCCGGCGTGCGCTACGAAAAGACCCGTGAGATCGTTTACCGGGACCATTCGCGCTATTCGTATCAAATGCTCAACGAGCGCATCTGCCGGCTGGCCGGTGCGCTGACCGCGGCGGGGGTGAAGGCGGGTGACACCGTGGCGGTGATGGATTGGGACAGCCATCGTTACCTGGAATGCATGTTTGCCATTCCAATGATTGGTGCGGTGGTGCATACCATCAACGTGAGGCTGTCGCCCGAGCAGATCCTGTTCACCATGAACCACGCTGAAGACAAGCTGGTGCTGGTCAACAGCGAGTTTGTGCCCCTCTACAACGCCATCGCCGGGCAACTGACGACGGTGGAAAAAACACTGTTACTGACCGATACCGATGGCGCTACCACCGACCTGCCCAATCTCGTCGGCGAGTACGAAGCGTTGCTGGCCGCGGCGAGTCCGCATTATCAGTTCGAGGATTTCGACGAGAACTCGGTGGCGACCACGTTCTACACCACCGGCACCACGGGCAACCCCAAAGGGGTGTATTTCACCCATCGCCAGCTCGTGCTGCACACCTTGGCCGTTGCGACGATCATGGGCAGCGTCGAAGGCATCCTTGGCGGCGACAAGGTTTACATGCCAATCACGCCGATGTTCCACGTTCATGCGTGGGGCGTGCCGTATGCCGCCACCATGCTGGGCGTCAAGCAGGTGTACCCCGGCCGCTACGACCCCGAGTTGCTTGTGGCGCTCTGGCAAAAGGAGAAGGTCACATTCTCGCACTGCGTGCCCACCATTATGCAGATGGTGCTCAACGCCAAAGCCGCCCAGGACATGGATTTCACCGGCTGGCACATCATCATCGGCGGAAGCTCGCTCAATCGTTCGCTGTACGAAGCGGCCAAGGCCAAGGGCATTCAGCTGTCTGCGGCCTACGGCATGTCCGAAACCGGGCCGTTGGTGTCGGTTGCGCACTTGAACGACGACCTGATGGCCGCCAGTGAAGACGAACGCACCACGTACCGAATCAAGGCCGGGGCGCCGGGCGTGCTGGTCGAGGCAGCGATTGTCGATGGCGAGGGCAACTTTCTGCCATCCGACGGCGAGACCCAGGGCGAACTGGTGCTGCGTGCGCCGTGGCTGAGCGAAGGGTATTACCGCGAGCCGGAGAAGGGCGCCGAACTGTGGGCCGGCGGCTGGCTGCACACCGGTGACGTGGCGACGCTGGACAACATGGGCGGGATCGACATTCGCGACCGCATCAAAGATGTCATCAAGACGGGGGGCGAGTGGGTGTCTTCGCTGCAGCTGGAGGATCTCTGCAGTCGCCATCCCGGTGTCCGTGAAGTGGCTGTGGTCGGCATCGCTGACCCGCAGTGGGGCGAGCGCCCGTTTGCGCTGTTGGTCGCCCGCGAGGGTCACGTTCTGGATGCCAAGATCCTGAAGGAACACCTCAAGCCGTTTGTGGAACAGGGGCACATTAACAAGTGGGCGATTCCGAGCCAGATCGCCCTTGTTACCGAAATTCCCAAGACCAGTGTCGGCAAGCTCGACAAGAAGCAGATCCGCCAGAACATCCTCGAATGGCAGGGCAGCAACAGCGCTTTCCTCTCCACGCTCTGACGCTTTCCTTCGCGGCCATTTTCATCGTTCATTGCTTTGAAAATGTGCCGCGAAGGCTCTACTCCGGCGTCTTCCTTGCCAATTCTTCTTTTTCAGCCATGCTCCCCCTGCGATGTGATTGGCCACTCTGGCGTCGGCGTGCCAGAGGTGTTGGCGCTGTAAATCACACTTTAGAGGGATCAAGCAGCAGCACCTGCTGGCTATAGTCGGCAGTAGGTTGGTACCGGAGAAAGCGCATCGATCGTTTCGCAGTTGATTGGCTGCCCGATCAGCGTTGACACCAGGCACTGCGGCCCGTCCGCCTGAGTCGTTTCCGGAAGCACCCACTGCCATAAAAATAAAAGCACATGGAGTAGCGTCGATGACATCAGCTAACCAGTTCTGGCGCCGGGCTAAATTGCCCTTGGCCGTCAGCCTCGCTTCCACGCTCGCCGGCCCTGCATTCGGCGTCAGTTTCAATATCGGAGAAATCGAAGGCAACTTCGACTCGTCGCTCTCAGTAGGGGCAAGCTGGTCCACCCAGAATGCCAACAAGAACCTGATCGGCTCCAACAACGGCGGTCACGGTCTTTCGCAAACCTCCGACGACGGTCACTTGAACTTCAAAAGCGGAGAAACGTTTTCGAAGATCTTCAAGGGCATTCACGATCTTGAACTGAAGTACGGCGACACCGGTGTGTTCCTGCGGGGCAAGTACTGGTACGACTTCGAGCTCAAGGATGAAGGCCGCGACTTCAAGGACATCAGCGATTCCGGCCGCAAAGAGGGCGCCAAGTCTTCAGGTTTCGAGCTGCTCGACGCTTTCGTCTATCACAACTATTCCATTGCCGATGAGCCGGGTTCGGTGCGTCTGGGCAAGCAAGTCGTCAGTTGGGGTGAAAGTACCTTCATCCAGGGCGGCATCAACAGCATCAACCCGGTCGACGTGTCCGCGTTCCGGCGTCCTGGCTCGGAAATCAAGGAAGGCCTGATTCCGGTCAACATGTTCTACCTGTCGCAAAGCCTGACCGAAAACCTGTCGGCAGAAGGCTTTTACCAGTTGGAATGGGACCAGACCGTCGTCGACAACTGCGGCACCTTCTTCTCGCAACCGGACGTCATCGCGGACGGCTGCAACAGCAACCTTGCCGTGCTGCGCACCCGCGACAGCCTCAATTCGGCTCTGCCAGCCGCGTTGCGTGGCCCCGTTCAAAGAACGCTGGCAGCGCGCGGCGTGAGTTTCGGCAGCCCTGACGAGGGCGCCGTGGTTGCCCGCGGCCCTGATCGCGATGCCCGGGACAGCGGCCAGTACGGCCTGGCCATGCACTATAACTTCGAGCCGCTGGACACCGAGTTCGGCGCTTATTACATGAATTACCACAGCCGTCTGCCGATCTTCAGCGGCAAGGGCGGGCCGGCGAGCGCCTACAGCGCAGCGGGTCTGGTGGGCGGTCTGGCGGCCAATGGCGTTCCTCGGGGTGTTGCTGCGGCCCTCGCGCCAACCCTGTTGCCCGTCGTGGTCGCCGGCAACTCCAGTTACTACGTTGAATACCCGGAAGACATCCACCTGTTCGGCCTGAGCTTCTCCACCACCTTGCCCACCGGCACGGCGTGGAGCGGTGAACTGAGCTACCGCCCGAACGCACCGGTGCAGTTGAACACCACCGACATTCTGTATTCCGGCCTGTCGCCGCTGAACTCGAACGTGTCGCTGCTGCAGGGCGCACCCGGCCAGGACCAGAAAGGCTATCGCCGCAAGGAAATCAGCCAGGCGCAGACCACTTTCACGCACTTCTTCGACCAAGTGATGGGCGCCGAACGTCTGACCGTGGTGGGTGAGGTCGGCTGGACCCATGTCGGCGGTCTGGAAAGCACCTCGAAACTGCGTTATGGCCGCGACCCGAGCTATGGCCCTGGCCCGCTGCCGGGTGGTCAGTGCCAGACCCTCAACGCCAGCACCCTGGGCGCTGCCGCGCAGAACAACCTCAGCCGCTACTGCGAAAACGATGGCTTCACCACCACCGATTCGTGGGGTTACCGCGCCCGCGCCATCTGGGATTACAACAACGTCTTCGCCGGTGTGAACCTGCGCCCGAGCGTGGCCTGGTCCCACGACGTCGACGGCTACTCGCCGGGTCCTGGCGGCAACTTCGAGGAAGGTCGCAAGGCCGTGAGTCTGGGCCTCGACGCCGAGTACCAGAACACCTACACCGCCAACCTTTCCTACACCAACTTCTTCGACGGCAAGTACACCACCGTGGACGACCGCGACTTCGTAGCACTCAGCTTCGGCATGAACTTCTAAGGACAATAATGAAAATGAAAATCACGAAGGGTCTGTTGCAGGTGGGCGTGTTGGGGCTGTCGTTGCTGGCGACCAGCGTGATGGCGGCGGTGTCCGACGCCGAAGCCGCCAAGCTGGGCACCACGCTGACGCCAATGGGCGCGGAAAAAGCCGGCAACGCTGCCAATACCATCCCGGCCTGGAGCCCGATGCCGACCAACGCGGGCGCGGTGGACGACAAAGGTTTCCTGGCCAACCCGTACGCCAGTGAAAAAGCGCAGTTCACCATCACGGCGCAGAACGTGGATCAGTACAAGGACAAACTTGCCCCGGGCCAGTACGCGATGTTCAAGCGCTACCCGGACACCTACAAAATGCCGGTTTACCCGTCCCATCGTGGCGCCACTGTGCCGGCTGACGTGTTCGCTGCGATCAAGAAAAACGCCACCAACACCAAGCTGGTGGGCGGCGGTAACGGCCTGGAGAATTTCGAGACCGCGGTGCCGTTCCCGATCCCGAAAGACGGCCTGGAGGTGATCTGGAACCACATCACCCGTTATCGTGGCGGCAGCGTCTCGCGTCTGGTCACCCAGGCCACGCCGCAGACCAACGGCTCGTTCAACCCGGTGTACTTCCACGATGAGTTCGTCTTTCGCGACAAGATGAAGGATTTCGATCCAAAGAATCCGGGCAACATCCTGTTCTATTTCAAGCAGGAAGTGACGGCGCCAGCGCGTCTGGCAGGCTCGGTGCTGCTGGTGCACGAAACCCTCGATCAGGTCAAAGAGCCGCGTGCGGCGTGGGTCTACAACGCCGGGCAGCGTCGTGTACGCCGTGCGCCGCAAGTGTCCTATGACGGGCCGGGCACCGCCGCCGACGGCCTGCGTACTTCCGACAACCTCGACATGTTCAACGGCGCGCCTGATCGGTACGACTGGAAGCTGATCGGCAAACAAGAGATGTACATCGCGTCCGACAGCTACAAGCTCGACGATCCGAAATTGAAATACGCCGACATCATCAAGGCCGGCCACATCAATCAGGACTTGGCGCGCTATGAACTGCGTCGGGTCTGGCACGTGACCGCCACGCTGAAAGAAGGCCAGCGCCATATCTACGCCAAACGTGACTTCTTCATCGACGAAGACACCTGGCAGGCAGCGGTCATCGATCACTACGACGGTCGTGGTCAACTGTGGCGCGTGGCTGAAGCCCACGCCGAAAACTACTACGACAAGCAAGTGCCGTGGTACGCCCTCGAAGCCCTGTACGACTTGCAATCAGGTCGCTACCTGGCGCTGGGCATGAAGAACGAAGAGAAGAGGGCGTATGACTTCGGCTTCACCGCCACTGCCAGCGACTTCTCGCCCAACGCGCTGCGCCAGGAAGGCGTGCGCTAACGGCTGACCGTACAAGCGGAGAGCGTGCAATGTTGATCACAGCTACAGCGCACTGAAGTCCTCCGCTGTCTTACCCTGTGGCTGATCCCCATGGAGCAGAAAGGAAACACTCCGAGCGATCGGGGTGTTTTTTTGCCCGGGCTGACAGAGTCCCGCCTTCAGGCGACCTGCGCAGCGATCCTTTGCCACACGCCGCATTCCCCCGACGGCGCCGAACGTACCTCCCCGGACATATAAACCAACATTCGCCCTGTTGATGGGATACGTTTTATTACAGTCTTTCGTCTAACAATGTTCAAAAGGTTCCCCATAGCCGCTAGTCTCCCGACATCTGAACGCCGAACAACA
Source organism: Pseudomonas sp. CFBP 8772 (assembly GCF_014841665.1). NCBI lineage: Bacteria > Pseudomonadati > Pseudomonadota > Gammaproteobacteria > Pseudomonadales > Pseudomonadaceae > Pseudomonas > Pseudomonas sp. CFBP 8772. The sequence goes on from NZ_JACYUI010000005.1 coordinate 70,910, forward strand.
AGCACTCCAACAAGAGCCGGCCATGACTGATCTGTCGCGTTTGCAAGGATTCGCAAATCACGCCGTCACTGCGTTGGAAGGCCGTTTCTTCCGTCCGCCACTGCCTGAAGGTTATGTATCGAGACCTCGATTGTGCGAGCGGCTGAGTGCGGGTCTGTCTGGGCGCCTCTTATTGGTCAGCGCGCCGGCCGGGTTCGGTAAAAGCTCACTGGCGGTGGAGTTCTGCGAGAGCCTGCCCGATCAGTGGCAGAACCTCTGGCTGGGTCTGAGCCACCGGGACAGCGACCCGGGCCGTTTTCTCGAACGTCTTCTCTGCGGTCTCCAACAGTTTTTCCCCCAACTCGGCGCCCAGGCGCTCGGCCTTCTGAAGATGCGTCAGCGTCACCAGCCGTTTGCCTTCGAAGAGTGGCTGGACGGTTTGCTGGACGAGCTGGCGATGCACCTGATGCTGAGCAAACCGCTGCTGCTGGTGCTCGACGACTATCACTTGGTGCAGGGCCCCGTGCTGGATCGCTGCCTGCAATTTCTGCTCAATCATCTGCCTGCGGGCATGAACATCATGGTCACCAGCCGGCAGAGGCCGAACTGGCACCTGGCGCGGCTGCGGCTGTCCCGTCAATTGCTGGAGTTGTCCGAGCAGGACCTGCGTCTGACCGACGACGAGTCGCTGGCGGTGCTGGATCCGCAGCGCCATGGCTTGAGCGATGAAGCACTGCACGCCTTGCTGCAACGCAGTGAAGGTTGGGTGGCCGGCCTGCGATTCTGGCTGCTGGCGGCCAACGAAGCGGGGAGTAACGCGCTGACCCAAGGGCTCAACGGCGGGGAAGGGCTGATCCGTGATTACCTGCTCGAAGAGGTCATTGATTGCTTGCCTGCCGACGTTCAGGCTTTTCTCTATGAAACCGCCTGTCTGGAGCGCTTCGGCGGTGCACTGTGCAACGCCGCACGTGACAGTCATGACAGCGATGAGATGCTTGGGTACCTGCAAGCCCATCAGGTGTTTCTGGTCCCGCTGGACGAGCATGGCCGCTGGTTTCGCTATCACCATTTGTTTTCTGACCTGCTGCGCGCGCGCGCCGGACCCAGTGTCACACCGCAACAACGGCGCGTGCACCTGAATGCCTGCCGCTGGTTCAGCGACCAGGGGCTGCTCGACGAAGCCATTGAGCAGGCGTTGCGCGCGGGACATCTGGATGTGGCGGCCAATCTGGTGCAGAACCTGTCCGAAGAACAACTGCTTGCCGAGCAAAACGTCGGCATGCTGCTGCGCTGGAAAATGGACTTGCCCGACAGCGTGCTGGTCAGCACGCCGCGTTTGATCGTGCTGTACGCCTGGGCCCTGGGCCTGGCGTGTCAGCTGGACGCAGCCGAGGAACTGGGCAACCACCTCAGTCGATTCCTGCCGGCCCCTTCCGCGACCGCGCAAAATTCAATGCTGGCCCAGTGGCTGGCGCTGAGCGGGATCATCGCCCGAGGCCGCGGCGACAGTGAAACGGCCCGACGTTATTGCAGCGAAGCGTTGGTCAGTCTGCCGCCCAAGCGGTACGGTCAGCGTTTGCTGTGCCTGTCGACGCTGGCGAATCTGGCCATCGCCGATGGAGATTTATGGCGCGCCCGGGCGCTGAACCGTGACGCCCTGGAGTTGGCGCAACGGGTGGCCAATCCGTTGTTTGAAGCACTGGCGCACTACGACCGCGCTCGCACGCTGCAGGCCCGTGGCGAAACGCTTCGCTCGATGGAGGAGGTGCGCCAGGGCTTAAGACGTTTGAACGGCCTGTCTTCACAAAAGTTATACGCGGTGCGCGCTCGACTGACGTTGTACGAAGGTTATCTGCTGGTGCAGTGCCTTCAACCGGAGGCAGGCCGCGAGCGCTTAAATGCCGGACTCGCCGAGGCGCGCGCCTGCCGCGACATCAGCGTGCTGATCGGTCACTGCGTGATTGCCGGAATGGAGGGGCGCGAAGGACGCTACGCCGAAGCCTTCGCCGAGCTGGCCGAGGCCGAGCGGCTGATGCACATCTGGGACGTGCCGCCGGTTTATTACCTGGCAATGATCACCCTCGCCAAATGCGAGCTGTGGCTGGCCCAGGGCCGTATCGACCTGGCCGACGCCTGGCTGCTGCGACTGGGACAGACCTATGGCGGCAATCAACCTGCCGCCGCCCCCGAATGCTCGCCGCAACTGCCTCAACAGATCGAAACGCTGCGGGCGGTTCTTGACCACGTTCAGGGCCGTACCGAAGAGGCAATGGCGCGGCTGCTCAGTCTGGTGGAGTACGCCCGGCGGATCGGCGCAGGACTGCTCGGACTCAATGCGCTGAGTCAGCGCATCCTGTTGTTGCTCGACACATCACGCGGGCCCGAGGCAGATGAGCTGTTTCAACAGAGCCTTCTGCTCGCCTCGGGCGGTGCGGTTCTGCCCTTCCAGCGCCTGATTCGTGGTCATCCCGACTGGCTGCGCGAGCAACTGCACAAACGCCCCCCATGCCGGCTGGTCGATTACCTGCTTCAGCAACTGCCTGAAGCTGCTCCCGGTCAGAGGCTGCCATGCCTGCGCGTCACCCCTGAACCGCTCGGCTGCAACGGCGGCGACCACCTCAGCGCCCGAGAACTCAGCGTGCTGCAGTTGATCGCGCAAGGCTGTTCCAATCAGGAGATCAGCGAGCGCTTGTTCATTTCCCTGCACACCGTCAAAACCCACGCCAGCCACATCAACGGCAAGCTGGGCGTCGAGCGACGCACGCAAGCAGTGGCCCGGGCGCAAGAGCTAGGACTGCTGGGCTGAGCGATCGGCACTTAAATACCCTTTTTTTTCAAATACTACCCATTTTAGGCATTTAATTGCCTTTTATGCGCTCAGGCCGTAAGGTTTAGGCATTAAATTGCCGAGCGCCCTGTCATGCAGTTGACCCTCCAACTCTACCTGTCGGGACGATGGCACGATGCGATGCGTTTCGACATCGAGAAGCCAGAGTCAGGGCAGAACAGCCCGTGCAGCTTTGCGTATGAGCAGGCATTTCTAATTGACCACCTCGATGCGCTTGATCGTCCCACCTCGCCATCCGTAAGCGCTCGAATTCCACTGGGCTGGGATTTGTTCAGAACGGCGGGGCTGCCGGCGTTTTTGCATGACATCGTTCCCGCGGGAGCGGCACGCCGTTTCCTGCTGGCGCGTCTGGCAGTGCCTGAAGGCGAAAACACCCCGGCCGATCTGGTGCTCTTGCAGCGCTGCACCCCTGCGCCCGTCGGGCATCTGCGCATCAAGGAATCGTTCGAAGCTTTGCCCAAGGCCAGCAGCATCGGTTTTGACCGGAGTGAGGTCGTTGCTCGGGACAGCCGCTTTCTCGAATACGCGTATGAACAAGGCGCAGCCGTAGGAGGTGCGACGGGAGCGGGCGGCGAGGCGCCGAAGCTGTTGCTGGCCGAGGACACCGCAGGACTCATGCACCCTGATGCAACGCTCGCCGACAGCGAAGTCCGTCAACACTGGTTCGTGAAATTCTGTCGCAACAAAGGCAACGAGACGGATCGCACCATTCTCAGAAGCGAGTTTTGCTATTACCAGGCCCTCCAACGCATCGGTGAATACACCGTTCCTTGTGATGGCATGAGCCTTGAAGAGGCCCGCAAGCCCAGCCTGTGGATGAAACGCTTCGACCGCAGCGTCGATGAACAGGGCGTGCGCCGGCTGGCTGTCGAATCGGTGTACTCGCTCGCCGACATCACCCGCCCCGGCGCGTACATGACGCACGTGCAAGCCGTCGCCGCGCTGTCTAACGTTTGGTCGGCGAATGCTCAGCAGGGGGGCATCCCTCAAATGGTTGCCGAGTACATAAGGCGCGACCTGATCAATCAGATTCTGGGAAACAGCGACAACCATGGGCGCAACACGTCGATCCTGCGCGATGAACAGCGACTCGCTCTGGCGCCGATTTACGACCTGGCGCCTATGGTCATGGACGACGAAGGCGTGACGCGCACCACCAAATGGCCTGACCCCATCGAACGCGCCGGCGAAGTGGACTGGCGTGAGGCCTGCCAGGCGTTATCCCCATGGGCCGACCCCGACGAATTGTTTGAGGGCCTCAGAACCGATGCCGAACGCCTGCGGGCATTGCCTGATTTGCTGAATGAAATGGGCTTGCCGCAAAAGACCTTGAATCATCCACGGATCAGGCTGGGGCAGCTGGATGCAACGCTCAAGGGATGGGGCCTGCGATGAACGACGACATACGCCAGCGCGGCATCATCCTCGACGAACTTCGGGGGCAGCTTTTGGACGGGGCCGTTTCGATGGGCGCTGCCGTCAAACGGCTGCGGACCGAAATCACGGGATTGCGCCAGGAACAGTTCGCGCGCATGTGCAAAATCTCGTTGCGCACGCTGCGCCAGATCGAGCAGGACGAGGGGAATCCGACGGTGCAGACTCTCAACGCGGTGTTCAGACCCTTCGGCATGCAGGTCGGCATTATCCCGTTGCGACCCAGGCCGGCGGCGACCAGCCTTTGATGCATGATCGGCCCGACGGTACACTCAGGCGGCGGGCTGACCCGCCCACATGCTGACCACGTCCAGAAGGCCCCAGTCTTCAGCCAGTTCGAACTTGAGGATGCCATCGCTTACCGAGGGGCAGGCGAGGTTGATGACGTGCGGCTCGAAGGGCATGCGGGTCCGGGTAGACAGAAAAACCTTCACTTTCGGGTGCAGCAGGGACTTTTCATCCTGCTCGACCACCACGCCCAGACGCTCGCTTTTCAAACGAACCAACGCGCCCACGGGGTAGATACCGACGGTCTTGACGAAGTGCTGGAATACCGTCGCATCGAAGTGGCCTTTCCAGGACGCCATCTCGCGAACCGAATGCGCGGCGTCCCAGCCTTTCTTGTAGGGCCGGTCCGAAGTCACCGCGTCATAGACGTCACAGATAGCGCCCATTTTCGCCAGCAGACTGATCTCGTCACTTTTCAGCCCGTGGGGATAACCGCTTCCGTCGATTTTTTCGTGATGATGCAGGCACACGTCCATCACCAGTCGGGTCACCCGCTCGCAGCCCTGGAGGATTTCCAGACCGGCCTGCGGATGGTGCTTCATGACTTCGTATTCTTCGTAGGTGAGGCGATCAGGCTTATTGAGAATGGCCGAGTCGATCATCATTTTGCCGACGTCATGCATCAGCCCGGCGACGCCGGCTTCACGCACCTGATCCTCGTCCAGCTCCATCTGCCGCGCGAGCGCAACCATCAATGCGCACACCGCCACCGAGTGCATGTAGGTGTACTCATCGGTCGTCTTCAAGCGCGACAGGCTGATGAGTGCGTGGGGGTGGCGCATCACGGACGTGGCAATTTCCTCCACCAACAGATCGACGTCTTCGGTGTTCATCGCCCGGCCCATCCGGGCATCGCTGAACATGGTCATCACTAGCGCTTTCGCGCGCCCACAAATCAGGCGCGCGCGGGCCAGTTCCATTTCCAGGCTGCACGGCGCAGTTTCGGATGGGTCGGGACACTCAGGGAAGGTCTGTTCGGCTGGCGAGCTGTCGGCAGGGCTTTTGCCAAGATGGGTATCGATCCAGACTTCACGGGTCGACGCCTGAATGTGCCGCAACACCGCGTTGTCGCTGAGTTCGCGTTCGACGTGCGCGGTCCAGAACGGATCGTTGATCCGGGGGCGGCAGAACTCGTGGATGTACATGCCCAGCGTGAGGTCGGAAACGGGGATTTTTCTTAGCATAGAGTCAGCTCTTGCGCGGTTATACAGCGCTGCCTTACCTGAAAGTGAGAGCGATCTTTGTTGAGTGCTTCATCACTGCGCTTTCCAGTACTTGCGCATTGCCAGTATAGGAAAGCGCTGGAGAAATTAAACCCTGTTAAATTTTGGGTGCATTAGGGTGGCGCTGCCATAAACGCATCTGCATCAATGATTTATGTAGATTATGGGCCACCACCAAGGTTCGGATCAGTCAATAAATACGATGAACAGCATGTCAAAAACGCACCTAAATATTTGCTTTTGTGAGTAAAGAAATGCGGCCTTTGGTCGTGCACTGGCGGTTCAGCCCGCGTTAAGGAATTTTTGACGGGGTGCATGCTCTAATTGCCCAAATCGTCGGCCTTTATGTTTGGCCGTAGAAAAGCAAAACAGGAGCTCTCCTTGATGTTGACCTTTCGCCGTTTGATCATTGCTGCCACCGCACTGACCGTGCTTTCCGGATGCGCAACGCAGAACCCATACGACAATCAGGGGCAGGCGCAGAACTCCGGCGGCATGAGCAAGACCGCCAAGTACGGCGGCCTGGGTGCATTGGCCGGCGCCGTCGCCGGTGCTGCCATCGATCACAACAACCGTGGCAAAGGTGCGCTGATTGGCGCTGCCGTAGCAGGCGCGGCATCTGCCGGTTACGGCTACTACGCCGACAAGCAGGAAGCTGCACTGCGCGCCAGCATGGCCAACACCGGCGTTGAAGTTCAACGTCAGGGCGACAACATCAAGCTGGTGATGCCGGGCAACATCACGTTTGCCACTGATTCGTCGGCCATTGCCAGCAGCTTCTACTCGCCACTGAATAACCTGGCCGGTTCGCTGAAGCAGTACAACCAGAACATGATTGAGATCGTCGGCTACACCGACAGCACCGGCAGCCGTCAGCACAACATGGACCTGTCGCAGCAGCGCGCCCAGAGCGTCGCGACCTACCTGACCTCCCAGGGGGTTGATGCGGCTCACCTGTCGGTGCGCGGTGCCGGTCCTGATTCGCCGATCGCCAGCAACGCCGACGTCAACGGTCGCGCCCAGAACCGCCGTGTTGAGGTCAACCTCAAGCCGATTCCTGGCCAGCAATACCAACAGCAGCAATAAACGCGTGACGTGAAACCAAAAACCCCGGGCAGTGAGCCGGGGTTTTTGTTTGTGGTTTACAAGCGTTCAGCCTGGATACCGCTCATGCATCTGCGCGAGCAACGCGTCCTTGTCTTCCCATAGCCGATTGATCCACTGCTGAAACTCCAGGCGGTAGGCATCGTCCTGGTCGTAGCTTTTGCCAATGAACTGCGGCGGGATCTGCACTTCTTCGAAATGCGCGACCACTTCGCGCACGTTGCCGCAGAGCAAGTCCCAATACCCTGGCCGACCGGCCGGGTAATGAATGGTCACGTTGACGATGGATTCCAGCTGCTCGCCCATGGCGTCCAGCACAAAGGCGATGCCGCCTGCCTTCGGTTTCAACAGATAACGGAATGGCGAGTTCTGCTGTGCGTGCTTGGCTTCGGTGAAGCGCGTGCCTTCGACGAAGTTGAAAATGCCCACCGGATTGTTGCGAAACTTCGCACAGGTGCGGCGGGTGGTGGCGAGGTCCTTGCCTTTCTTTTCCGGGTGCTTGGCCAGATAAGCCTTGCTGTAGCGCTTCATGAACGGAAAGCCCAGCGCCCACCAGGCGAGGCCAATCACCGGCACCCAGATCAGCTCCTGCTTGAGGAAGAACTTGAGCGGGCGGATGCGCCGGTTGAGCACGTACTGCAGCACCATGATGTCAACCCAGCTCTGGTGATTGCTCGTCACCAGGTACGAGTGCTGATAGTCCAGCCTGTCCAGCCCACTCAGGTGCCAGCGGGTGTGACCGATCACGTCCATCCAGACGTTGTTATTGCTGATCCACGCTTCGTGGATGTGGCTCATCAGCCAGTCGGTCACCTTTTGCGCGGCCTGGAAGGGCAGGCACAGCTTGAAGATGGCAACGACGAACAGCGGCGTGCAGCAGAGAATTGTGTTGAGCGCCAACAGCAACGAGGCGATGACGCCGCGCAAAGGGGCGGGCAGGAAATCCATGTGAATCGAACTCCGGGGGGCAGTCGGCCGCCGGTGGGTCCCGGCGGGGTTATTGTGGGCAAGCGATATTGCAGCGCAATGTTATTGCGGCAACGTGGCCGCCTGAATCGCCGTCAGTGCAATGGTATAGACGATGTCGTCGACCTGAGCGCCGCGCGGCAGATCATTGACCGGCTTGCGCAGGCCTTGCAGCATCGGGCCGAGGCTTACGCAATCCGCACTGCGCTGCACCGCTTTGTACGTCGTGTTGCCGGTGTTCAGGTCCGGAAACACGAATACATTGGCGCGACCCGCCACCGGGCTGTCCGGCGCCAGTTGCCGGGCGACGTGCTCGTTGGCGGCGGCATCGTATTGCAAAGGCCCGTCGATCAACAAACCACGCTGGGTCTCGCGCGCCAGTTGCGTGGCCTCTCGTACCTTTTCCACTTCTTCGCCGCTGGCGGAATTGCCGCTGGAGTAGCTGATCATCGCCACCCGCGGTGACAGGCCGAACGCCACGGCCGAATCCGCGCTCTGCACGGCGATCTCCGCCAGCTCGGTGGCGGTCGGGTGCGGGTTCATGATGCAGTCGCCGTACACCAGCACCTGCTCCGGAAACAGCATGAAAAACACCGATGAAACGAGGGTGCAGCCTGGCGCCGTCTTGATCAGCTGCAAGGCAGGCCGAATGGTGTTGGCGGTCGAATGGATCACCCCCGACACCAGCCCGTCTACTTCGTCGAGGGCCAGCATCATGGTGCCGATCACCACCGGATCCTCCAGTTGCTGCTCGGCCATCGGCGCATTGAGGTTTTTGCTGCGGCGCAGATCCACCATCGGCCCGACATAGCGCTCGCGGATCTGATCCGGATCGAGAATCTCCAACCCCGGCGGCAGTTCGATGCCATGGGCTCGCGCGACGGCGTTCACTTCTTCGGGCTTGGCCAGCAGCACGCAGCGGGCAATGCCGCGGGCCTGACAAATGGCCGCCGCTTGCACGGTCAATGGCTCTGCGCCTTCGGGCAGCACAATACGTTTGTTTGCCGCCTGGGCGCGCTGGATCAGTTGATAGCGGAACACTGCGGGCGACAGGCGCATCTCACGCGGCGTGCCGCAGCGCTGATGCAGCCAGTTGGCATCGAGGTGGCTGGCGACGAAATCGGTGATGATCTCCGCGCGTTCGCGGTCATCGATGGGGATTTCCTTGTTCAGCTGATTGAGCTGCGTCGCGGTCTCGTAGGAACCGGTGCTCACCGACAGGACCGGCAACCCGGCCTGCAGTGCGCCTCGGCACAGGTCCATGATGCGCGGATCGGGCAGGGTGTCGCTGGTCAGCAGCAGTCCGGCCAACGGCACGCCGTTCAGCGTCGCCAGGCTCACGGCCAGAATGATGTCATCACGATCCCCCGGTGTGACCACCAGCACGCCCGGCTTGAGCAGTTGCAGCGTGTTGAGCACCGTGCGGGCGCAGATGATGATCTTCGACATGCGCCGCTGTTCGTAATCGCCGGCGTTGATCACTTGCGCACCGAGCAGGTCGGCGACGTCACGGGTGCGCGGTGCGTTCAGGTCTGCCTGAAACGGAATGCAGCCGAGCAGGCGGAAATCACCGCTGCGCAGCAGTGGCGAGTGCTCCTTGAGCCGTGCCGAGAAGGCTTCCATGCTCTCGTCGGTGCGGACCTTGTTGAGGATCACACCGAGCACTTTCGGATCTTTCGGGCCGCCGAACATCTGCGCCTGCAGCTCCACGCGGCCGGAAAGCTCGGTCAGCACTTCGTTTTCCGGGGCCGATACGAGAATGACTTCCGCGTCCAGCGCCTTGGCCATGTGCAGGTTGACCCGCGCCGCGTAGCTGGCGCTGCGGGTCGGGACCATGCCTTCTACGATCAGCACGTCGCGGCCAATCGAGGCCTCTTGATACAGCTGGATGATTTCTTCCAGCAGATCGTCGAGCTGGCCTTCGCCGAGCATGCGCTCGACGTGGCTCAACCCCAATGGCTTGGGCGGCTTGAGGCCGTGGGTGCGGGCGATCAGTTCAGTGGAGCGTTCGGGGCCCACGTCCCCGGGATGAGGCTGGGCGATCGGCTTGAAAAAACCAACCTTGAGCCCGGCACGCTCCAGGGTGCGCACCAGCCCTAGGCTGATGGACGTCAGGCCCACACCAAAATCTGTGGGCGCGATAAAGAAAGTCTGCATGCGGGCTTCTCGAAAATGAGCAGTGCAAGGGTCATGGCGCTATGAATTCAGCCATCGGACCGGATAAACCAGGACGCTGTTCAGTCGCAGCGTCTCAAGGGGGCCCAAGGTTATCGTTATCTGACCCCGACGCGCACCAGCCGCAGTGAAAGGACTGGCCGATTGTTGCCTGGCGCTGCGCCGGATCAAGCACCCAGGACCGGGATTGCCAAGGCGGGTCGTGGCGCAAATGCTGGGTGTGACCGCAGGACAGTTCAACCACCCAATGACCGTCCTCGTCCTGAACAAAGCCGGTAATGATTGAGTGGGGGGAGGGAGCTTTAGGGGATTCCAATCGGGGCCGTCCGTCTGAGTTGCGTTCGCTTTCGCGCGACTGCTTGGTTAGACTTGGCCGCTCATATCTATTTGCAAAAGGTCTCGCCCCATGCCGATCGCCGCCAACAAGGCTGTCTCCATCGACTATACCCTGACCAATGACGCTGGTGAGGTCATCGACAGTTCTGCCGGCGGCGCGCCGCTGGTTTACCTGCAAGGTGCAGGCAATATCATCCCGGGTCTGGAAAAGGCACTGGATGGCAAGGAAGTCGGCGACGAACTGAAAGTGGCCATCGAGCCTGAAGATGCGTACGGCGAATACTCCGCCGAACTGGTCAGCACCCTGAACCGCAGCATGTTCGAAGGTGTCGACGAACTGGAAGTCGGCATGCAGTTCCATGCCTCCGCTCCGGACGGCCAGATGCAGATCGTGACCATCCGTGATCTGGACGGCGACGACGTCACCGTCGACGGCAACCACCCACTGGCCGGTCAGCGCTTGAACTTCGATGTGAAGATCGTCGACATCCGCGATGCCAGCGAAGAAGAAGTGGCCCACGGTCACGTGCACGGCGAAGGTGGTCATCACCACTGATTGTCCTGCTAAGCTGAGTGAGCTGGCCAGGCGTCCTCGCGGTCTTGTGAAAACATTTGTTTTTGCAGTCTGACAGGGCGCCTTTTTCGGCCAAGGGTTTCTAGGGGAGTCGTCATGAGTGTATTTCACGAGCTGAAATTGAAGGCTCTGGATGGCCAGGAGCTACCCCTCGCGCCGCTCAAGGGCAAAGTGGTTCTGGTGGTCAACGTCGCTTCAAAATGTGGCCTGACCCCGCAATACGCCGGGCTGGAAACCCTGTACCAGAAGTACAAGGATCAAGGCTTCAGCGTTCTCGGGTTGCCGTGCAATCAGTTCGCTGGTCAGGAGCCCGGTACTCAGGAAGAGATTCAGGCGTTCTGTTCGCTGAACTACGGCGTGACCTTTCCGCTGGGCGACAAGCTCGACGTCAACGGACCGCACCGGCATCGGCTGTACCAGATGCTCGCAGGCGAAGGCGCCGAGTTTCCCGGGGACATCACCTGGAATTTCGAGAAGTTTCTCGTCGGCAAGGATGGCCGCGTTCTGGCACGCTTCTCCCCAAGTACGCTCCCGGATGACGCCAAGGTGGTGAGCGCGATCGAGAAGGCGCTGCCCTAGTATTTCGCTTTGCTGCGCGTCTTCTGAGCCTTAATCACTCCAGTCAATAGTGCTTCGTATCACCTGCGCTTCGGCTCATTCTGTATGACCTTCATCATATTTCCAGAATGCCGAGGACGCCTGCATGCCTGCTCAAGCCTTGTTCAAACCCTTCCATATGGGCAGCCTCGAGTTGCCGACGCGCATCGTCATGGCGCCGATGACCCGCTCGTTTTCACCCGGCGGCGTACCCAATTCCAACGTCATCGAGTACTACCGTCGTCGTGCGTCTGCGGGCGTTGGTTTGATCATCACCGAAGGCACCACGGTCGGGCACAAGGCTTCAAATGGCTACCCCAACGTGCCGCAGTTCTTCGGCGACGCGGCGCTGGAGGGGTGGCGCAAAGTGGTGGAAGCGGTTCATGCAGAAGGCGGCAAGATTGTGCCGCAACTCTGGCACGTGGGCGCTGTGCGTCGGCTGGGCACTGAGCCGGATGGCACGGTGCCGGCCTATGGCCCGACCGAGAAGCTCAAGGACGGCAACGTTGTCGTTCATGGCATGAGCAAGCAAGACATCGACGAGGTCATCGCGGCGTTCGCCCAGGCGGCGAAAGACGCCAAGGCCATCGGCATGGACGGCGTCGAGATCCATGGCGCCCATGGCTATCTGGTCGATCAGTTCTTCTGGGAAGGCACCAATCAGCGCACCGACGAGTACGGCGGAGACCTCGCGCACCGCTCACGCTTTGCCATCGAACTGATCCAGGCCGTACGAGCAGCAGTGGGCCCGGATTATCCGATCATCTTTCGTTACTCGCAGTGGAAACAGCAGGATTACAGCGCACGGCTGGTGCAAACGGTGGAAGAGCTCGACGCGTTCCTCAAGCCCCTTTCCGACGCAGGCGTCGACATTTTCCACTGCTCGACACGGCGTTTCTGGGAGCCTGAGTTCGAAGGCTCCGACCTGAACCTGGCCGGATGGACGCGCAAGCTCACCGGTAAACCTACCATCACGGTGGGCAGTGTCGGACTGGACGGCGAGTTTCTGCAGTTCATGGTCAACACCGACAAAGTCGCTCAGCCCGCGAGCCTGGAAAACCTGCTCAAGCGTCTGGGTGACGAGGAGTTCGATCTCGTCGCAGTCGGCCGTGCGCTGCTGGTCGACCCGGACTGGGCCATGAAAGTGAAGGAAGGCCGCGAGCACGACATCTTGCCGTTCAGCCGCGAAGCCCTGAGCCGATTGGAGTGAAGGAAAGGGACTAGTGAAGGAAATGCAAGAAAAGGGACTGATTTATTTGCAAGAAAAGGGACTGATTTATTTGCAAGAAAAGGGACTTGCAAGAAAAGGGACTGATTTATTTACAGCGCTTCACCGTAAATTAATCTGTCCCTGACTGCACCCATCGCTGGGTCGCTACTGTCCCGTTCACACCCCCAAAACAACCCCATCCCGCGTCTCGCTCGCAGCGCGCAAATAAGTCTCGAATGAGTCGATAATCCCGGCCCATCCCTGACGACTCGCGTGTTGCCGGGCATTCAGCCTGACCCGACGCAAGGTTTCTTCATCTTCCAGCATCCAGCGTGCGGCGTCGATGAACCCTTCCTCATCCCCGGGCATCGCCACCGCGCCATTGTGGCCGTGGCGAATATGTTGGGCCGCTGCGGCTTCGTCATAGGCGACCACCCCCAGCCCTGACGCCAACGCTTCCAGCACGACGTTGCCGAAGGTTTCAGTCAGGCTCGGGAACAGAAACAGATCACTCGACGCATAGTGCGCCGCCAGCGAATCCCCGCGCTGGGTGCCGCAGAAGATGGCGTTCGGGAGCTGACGTTGCAGCGTCGGCCTGACCGGTCCGTCGCCGACAATCACCAGGCGCAGGTTTTTCTCGGGATAGGTGCTCACCAGTCCGTCAAAGGTGATTTTCAGCAGCCCCAGGTTTTTCTCCGCCGCCAGCCGTCCCACATGCAGGACTGCCGTATCGCCCGGTTCAAGGCCCCAGCTTTCACGTAGCGCACTCGAACGCTTCGACGGGTGAAACAACTGGCAATCAACGCCCCGGGACAGCAACTCCAATCGCTCGAAGCCTCGGCGTTCGAGTTCGGATTTCTGCGTGAAACTGGGCACCAGGGTGGCGTTGGAGCGGTTGTGAAACCAGCGCAGGTAGGTCGTCAGCAGGCGAGTGACGAAGCTCAGCCCGTACTGCCGGGTGTATTGCTGGAAGTTGGTGTGAAAACCGCTGACGATGGCAATCCCCAGTCGCCGTGCGGCACGCAGCGCCGACAGCCCCAACGGGCCTTCCGTGGCGATATACAGCACGTCCGGACGATTGCGCTGCCATCGACGCAGGAGTTTGTGCATCGACGACTGCCCCCACTGCAACCCGGGATACCCCGGAATCGGCCAGCCACGGCACAACATCAAATCCTCCCCGGCCGCGCGCAGCTCGTCCTCGCTTTGCCGTGGCCGAATCACCTCAACCCGATGCCCCCGCAGGCGCAGACCGTCGCACAAACGGCTGAGCGTGTTGGCTACGCCGTTTATTTCCGGGGCATAGGTTTCGGTGATCAGGGTAATGCGCAGGGATTTACTCATGACATCAGTTTCTGAGGGGGTCGTTGCGCTTGTGTGGCGGTTCAGTGATGGATTTGTGACTGCAAATGACTGGCCGGGATTTGGAATTGGCGTCGCTCGAACCTGACCGATTTAAGAGCGACATACGACCCGGTCAGGTTCGAATAAAACTGCGGTGACACGGGACGCGTCAGCCACCAACAGTGAAGGGCACAAGCCTCGACTCGCCGATGCGTTCGAAGGCAGCCGGTTCTGGCACGTAATGGGTCTGCAGCGGGTTCAGGCTGGTCAGTTGCAGGTGCGAACGGGGTTCTGCGGGCCTGGCAAGGTTCGCGGATTCAGCTTTGAGGGTGTTCGAAACGAACGGCTGAGTCGCCTGCGCCAGTGCCTGCATGAACGCGGGGGCATGGGGTTCCGGCTTCTTCTGTCGGTCCATTGCAAAGGACGCAGGACTGACAGTGGTTTTGATCAGGGTGTTCAGTGGGGTTGAATCCATGGGCATCTAACTCCTGCTGATGAACACGCCGGGCGATCGAACGCGGCGGCAAATGCTCGCCCGGAGTGGGCATGCCCATGGTTAAACAGGAAGGCTGTGGGACGTGGCGAATACTGTCGTAGGAATCGTCCTGATTTTCTCAAGGTTGATTAAAAGAGTGTTTCCGCCTTTAGCATGCGTCGCCTCACTTCTGGAGGAAACACTGTGTCCGAGCAATTCAACGCGCCACCTGTTGCCGATTTGACGGCTTTGCCTACAATCGGCCCGCCGTTTTAAACCGTGTCGCTGGTCAAGCTGACGGTGATGATGTTCATCACTTGCGGGTTGTATGGGCTCTACTGGTATTACAAAAACTGGTCGCGGTACAAAGCGTATTCGGCGAAACCGATCTGGCCGGTCCCGCGCGCCATTTTCGGACTGATTTATATGCCATTCATGTTTGGCAAGGTTGACGCTTTGCTGAAGGAGAAAGGGCAGCGGGGGATGCCTTATTGGGGCACGCTTGCGGCAGGTATGATTCTTCTGGCACTCGCCCCGTCACTTGTTGTGTTCGTCCACAACATCGCAACAGGTTCGAAAGGCGTCGCTTCGGCAGGCCTTGGGCTTATCCCGCTAGGGATATCCGTCATTTCGACGTTCGCACAGTTCCTGATCATGCTCAGAGTGCAGTCGTTCATTAACCAGCTGAACCGCGACGCCGAGGGTAACTGCAAGTGTGGTTCTACCTTCGGTGAAGGTGTATGGGCGATGCTGGGCTTAATGTGCTGGGTCGTTGTGATAATCATCGTTGTCATGATTGAAGCTATCAGAATGTATTTTTCCAGCCGTGGCCTTTAGCCAGATGAGCGAGTGGCTACACTGATAGAACCCCTGCGTCTCACACAAAAAAGGCCTCACTCGAGGCCTTTTCTCTGCATCAGCGAATGCGCTCCGCCAGCGTCTCCGCACCACGCTCCCTCACCCAGAACAACGTCGCTCCTGCCACCGCCGCCGGCATCATCAGGACGTTGACCACCGGTATCAGCAGCACCAGATAAACAATCCCACCGAAACTCATGCTTTGCCACCGTTTGGCACGCAGCCAGGCGAGCATGTCTTGCCAGCCCATTTTGTGGTTATCGGCGGGGTAGTCGATGTATTGGATAGCCATCATCCACACGCCGAACATCAGCCACAGCGGCGCGGCGACAAGGTTCACCACGGGGATCCACGAAAGGATGAACAGGCCAATGGCGCGGGGCAGGAAGTAGCCCAGTTTGCGCATTTCCCGGCTCAGGGTGCGCGGCACCATTTCCACCAGCTCGCCCCAGCTGAAGGCAGGAAAATCGTCCGTCCCGCGCAACACCACTTCCACCTTCTCGGCGAGAAATCCATTGAATGGCGCGGCGATGATGTTGGCGATCATGGTGAAGGTGAAGAACACCATCAGCGCCACAAGCACCACGAACAACGGCCACAGGATGTAGTTGAGAAAGCTGAGCCAGCCGGGGAGGGTCGGCATGAAGGAGTCAACCCAGAGCCTGAATTCGTGGCCGGCGAAGTAGATCATGGCGCTGAACAGCACCAGATTGATGGCCAGCGGCAGCAGGACGAACAGGCGCAGGCCAGGACTAAGGACCAGTTTCAGGCCTTCGCGCAGGTATTGAGGGCCAGACAGGACGGGTGCAGGCATGTGTGCCTCCAGGCAGTGATATCGCGCCGACCTTACCGGCTTTGCGACGGGGGCGGAAGCGCCGCTGCAGGTGCGACATTCGCTGAAACAATCGTGCAGCGATAAAGTCTATGCAGGACTGCATGTGCAAAGCGGAGGACGCACATAGGGCTGGCCTATGAGCTGGATTGTGAAACGATATTTCCTTAATCTTCTCCGCCCCGATAAGCTTGCGGCCAACTTTCACCGTTGCTGTGCCCCGAGTGGCAGCTTCTCGTTTTCAGGATCGGCGGGCGCCCCGTGTAGCCACAGGCCCCGTCAGTCCCAACCCTCTCAACCGGTACGCCGGTTCAGACCCAGTGACTCCGACCACGCGTAACGATGGCCGGTCAATAGGAGTGTGTCATGTCTGATGTACGTCATTCGCGAGTGATTATTCTCGGCTCCGGCCCTGCCGGTTACAGCGCTGCAGTCTATGCCGCGCGCGCCAACCTCAAGCCGTTGCTGATCACCGGGATGCAGGCGGGTGGTCAATTGACCACCACCACCGAAGTCGACAACTGGCCGGGCGACCCCCATGGCCTGACCGGCCCGGCCTTGATGGAGCGTATGCGTGAACACGCCGAGCGTTTCGAGACCGAGATTGTGTTCGATCACATCAATGCAGTGGATCTGGCGGGCAAACCGTTCAGCCTGAAAGGGGACAACGCCACTTACACCTGCGACGCGCTGATCATCGCCACCGGCGCCAGCGCCCGTTATCTGGGTCTGCCGTCCGAAGAAGCGTTCATGGGCAAAGGTGTGTCGGCCTGCGCGACCTGCGATGGTTTCTTCTATCGCAACAAGCCGGTCGCCGTGGTCGGCGGTGGCAACACGGCCGTCGAGGAAGCCCTGTACTTGGCCAACATCGCCAGCAAGGTCACCCTGGTTCACCGTCGCGATACCTTCCGCGCCGAGAAGATCCTGATCGACAAACTGCATGCACGTGTTGCCGAGGGCAAGATCGAGCTCAAACTCAACGCCACCCTGGACGAAGTGCTGGGCGACAACATGGGCGTGACCGGTGCGCGCTTGAAGAACAATGACGGCACCCATTCAGAAGTGACCGTCGACGGCGTATTCATCGCCATCGGCCATACGCCGAATACCAGCTTGTTTGACGGTCAGTTGGCGTTGAAAGACGGCTACATGGTCGTTCAAGGCGGTCGCGAAGGTAATGCGACAGCCACCAGCGTTGACGGTGTTTTCGCGGCCGGCGACGTGGCGGATCATGTTTACCGTCAGGCAATCACCTCGGCTGGCGCAGGCTGCATGGCGGCACTGGACGTCGAGCGCTACCTGGACGGCCTGGCGAACGTGTCGTTCTGACCTGACCTCCAGTTGCAAAAAAACCGGCTCATTGAGCCGGTTTTTTTATGTCGGGCAGACGGCCCCATCAGCGTCGAGTGCGCGGTCAGGCCTTGGGCTTGAGCGGCTCGGCCGAGAACTTCACACCGGCCAGCCCGTTGGCAATCAGCGCGCGGATATTGCCGTGGTCCGAACCGTCCGGTGTATCGAGCACAGAACGGTAGTGCTCGCCAAAAGCCAGAAGCGCTTCTTCATCGCTCAGGCCTTCCAGCAGCGCCAGGCCGAGGGTCTTGCACGAACCTTCGTTCTGGCCAGCGGCGTTTTCCACCGGGCCGTTGCTGAACGCCTGAGGCTGATAGTCGTAATGCGCGGCGATGAAGGCCAGGGTGTCGGCGAACAGATGATTGCCGCTGGCGAGGCTGGCGCGCAGGGCGGTCAGGTCAGTCATGCTTGGGTTCCTTGGCGAACGCAGCTTGCTGCTCGGTGCTGGCTTCTTTCTGGTACGTGGATTTCCACTCGCTGTACGGCATGCCGTAAACCACTTCGCGGGCGTCATCGAGCGTGATGTCGATGTGCTTCTCGTCGGCCTCGGCCTTGTACCACTTGGACAGACAGTTGCGACAGAAACCGGCGAGGTTCATCAGGTCGATGTTCTGCACGTCCTTGCGGCTGTCCAGGTGCGCAACCAGACGGCGGAAAGCGGCGGCTTCGAGTTCAAGACGTTGTTGCTCGGTCATGGTGTGCTCTGTGGGAAGTAAAGATGGGCGGATGATAAGAGTGGCAGGCAGGCCGGGCAAGCGTGGGCCTTCACCGGCGAGCGAAGGAATCAGCGGGCTGCCGCCAGGGTGATCGACACCGACTCGGCGAAACGCAGCGCGTGGGGCTTGTCCACTTCGACTTCGGCGTATTGCACCGCCTCATGGGTCATCACCAGGTCGAGCACTTCCTGGGTCAGGCGCTCAAGCAGTGCAAAGCGGTTGCTTTCCACGTGCTGGATGATGGCCTTGGTGATGGTCCGGTAGTTCAGCGCGTGATCAATGTCGTTGTCGCGCACCGCTTCCTGCGCCGCGTACAGGATCGTCAGGTTGATCAGCACGTCCTGCTTGTTGAGAATTTCGGCTTCGTTGATGCCGATAAACGTACGCAGGCACAGGTCTTTGACCCTGATGCGTGCGGTGCCGGGTTCGAGTCTTGCCATGGACTACTTGCTCCGTCCGATCAATTGCAGAAATTCCATGCGGGTCGTGGTCGACTCGCGGAAGGCGCCGAGCATCACCGAGGTGTTCATGGTCGAGTTCTGTTTTTCAACGCCGCGCATCATCATGCACATGTGCTGAGCCTCGATCACCACGGCCACGCCTGCGGCCTTGGTCACGTCTTGAATCGCATCGGCGATCTGCCGCGTGAGGTTTTCCTGAATCTGCAGGCGCCGCGCGAACATATCGACGATGCGCGCGATTTTCGACAGGCCAAGGACTTTCCCGGTGGGGATATACGCGACGTGGGCCTTGCCAATGAAGGGCAGCAGGTGATGCTCGCACAGCGAATACAGTTCGATGTCTTTGACGATCACCATCTCGTCGCTCGCGGAGGCAAACAACGCGCCGTTGACGATCTCGTCCAGTGTCTGCTCGTAGCCATGACACAGGTACTGCATGGCCTTGGCCGCGCGCTTGGGCGTATCCAGCAGGCCTTCTCGTTCAGGATCTTCACCCAGTCCGACGAGGATTTCACGGTAATGCTGTGGCAGTGACAGGGTCATCAATGGTTCCTCGGGGCGGCTTACTTGACGTGCCGTCCGCCGTTTACGGTCAGAGTGGTGCCGGTGACGTAGGGGTTATCCAGCAGATAGCGCAGGCTCTGGTAAATCACCTCGGCGCCGGGTTCGATCCCCAGTGCCGATTTTTCCAGCGTGCGCGCGCGGTATGCCGCATCGTCGTCGGGTTGAAACATCAGCATGGCCGGGGCAATGCCGTTGACCTTGATATGGGGCGCGTATCGGGCTGCGAAGGACAGGGTCAGGTTTTCCAGCCCCGCCTTGCTGGCGCTGTAAGCGATGTGCTTGCTACTGCCCTTGCGGGTGACATCGTCGCTGATGTGAATTATGTCGGCCGTCTCCGAGCGCCTCAACAGCTCTGCGCAGTGCAGATTGATGAGATAAGGCGTCAGCATGTGGACGTTGAACATTTGCATGAATACATCCGCCTCGTCCCCCGGCGTTTCGGCGAGCCAGTCGGACGCGTTGTGCACGATGGCCCTCAGGCTGTCGGTCTGCTCTTTGAGTCGGGCGATGAAATCCAGCACGCTCGTCTCCGACGAAAAATCAGCCTGAAGTATTACCGCGCCCAGCGCCTTCAAGCGTTGCACGCCCGGCCGCTCACTGCGGTAGGTGATGATCACCGGCTGGCCTTCCGCCAACAGACGCTCGGCGCAATGCAGGCCGACGCGCTGGCTGGCGCCAGTGATCAAGACAGGGGCAGGGGAGCAGGCCATGGTCGTCACGCATTCATCAACGGGGGAGAAAGGTCGGGCGAGTCGGTGCTGAATGGCGAACAGTGGATGCTCGCGTGCACCATCGAAAACGACCGTGGGCAAAGTTACCCCAACGGTCGGTTCTTGTACAACACCGACAGGGCTGTACATGTTTTTTGAAACGGCGCCACGCCGGGCCACTGCATCGCAGGTCGGCGGCGTCCAGATCGGGAAAGCGTTTGTCGCTGAGAGCTAGCGGGTAGATGCCGGCTCTGTTCCGCTGACCTGAGCAGGCACGTTGCTGTGCAGCCACCCCGCCAGAAGATGGGTCGAGAGCGGAATGAACCAGAACACCATCAGCGGCGTGAGGATCAAGGTGCTGATCATGATGCGCGGGAATAGCTCCAGCTGACCGAGCAGTGGCCCCAGCACGAAGTTGAAGATCAGCGACACCGGAAAGAACGCCAGCCAGATGGCAACGGCTTGCTTCCAGCGCGGCGGACGCTGACCAGCGGCGCCGAACCAGCCGTCGATGCCGCTCACCCGGTGCACAGAATTCTTGGCAAACAAGCCACTGCCGCGCACCAACCAGGAGCGTCGGGAGGCAGAATGCTCCCAGGCGTGCATGGTGGCTTCATCGGCGAAGCGGAAAATAATCTGGAATTCGTCATCCCCGGGCGGAGGAGCGAGCACACCTGACCCTAGATAGCCGGGGAAGTCTGTAGCGAGTTGTTCGCCTTCATGCAGCCAGGCAATAAGCTCTTGATAGCGGCCATGGGCGACGCGACGGGCAACCATCAGCGTGACGGGTGAGGTAGACATTGTGTATCTCCGATAAACAAGTGAACTTCCCGGGTAGGGAAATCACATGACAGGTCGCCGGGGTGGTGGCGATGCGTCAGCTTCACTGGGAAAAGCAAGCAAGGATTATTCCTGAAACCTGCGATAAAGCCAGAGGTGTTGGTCGGACGGAAGAGGGTGCCGGGAGGGATCGCCTGATCAGGCAATCCTAGAGGTGCATCGAGGGGTGAATCTTGCGGTGTTCCTGAAGGATGTACTGACGCAGACGTTCAGTGTCTTCTTTACTGTTCTGGCTCAACCGATACGCCGCAAGACCATGATGGTTCAGGCGTTCGAAGTTGCCACGCAACGCGATGGGCGCATAGCCCTGAGGCGTGAACCACGCGGCGAATGACTTCGGCGGTTTGGTCTGCTTGCGCATCTCCAGCAGGATGCCTTTGAACGAGATTTCATGAACCCAGAGTGCGGTGAGCGAGCCCTTTGCGGTCTCCAGCGGAATCGGCTCAGGCAGGATCAGACGCCATGGGCGAATGCGCGGGCCTTCCTCGAAGATGCTTGGCGCACCCAGCTCCAGATGCAGCGCGTGAAACTCGTCTTCGACAAGATGCAGCGGGAAGGTCATTTGCTGATTATCAAACTGGGCCTGAATCGTGACTTGCTCATGGGCAGCGAGACGGGTCAGCAGATCTTGAATCTGCACGCCGCCGTTAACCACCAGACTGCTGGATTTGTCTCGCAAATTCAGCGTGGGGTTGTGCTGCATGTTCTGGATGAACTCCAGTTCATCCGGCGTGAGGATATTGTCGCGCTGCATGGCCAAGCTCGAATAACCGGTTATTGAGAGAGCAGACAGATGGTTCGCATGTTGGTTGCGACCGTTCGTCAGTTGCAGGATGTTACTCCTTCAGGATTTTCATCTCCAGCCGAGCGTGTGCCCGTTGATCATTTAACTCGAGGCTTTTCCACTCGGCGTGCTGTGGATCTGCGGCGACGATCCGAACGTGAATTGCTTGAGAGTATAGGACAGGAGATGACCGACATCGTTGAAAACCATTTGCATCAGCGGTGCTCTGATCACCTGGCGCTCCTATCAGGCATCAACAAGCGGGAGACCATGACATCGCGGCGCGCTGGGGCATAATGCCGCACGATTTTACCCGTCACAGGATTAACCCATGAAAGTCGCGATTATTGCGGGCTCGGTGTATGGCTCGGCTGAAGAGGTCGCTCGCCACGCCCAACAGATCATCAAGGATGCAGGGCACGAGGTGCTGTTCAATCCGCGCGCTGCCCTTGCCGATCTGCAGGCCTTTGCACCCCAGGCTCTGCTGGCAGTGAGCTCCACCACCGGAATGGGCGAGCTGCCGGACAACATTCAGCCGCTCTATCACCAGATCCGTGACGTACTGCCTGCTGGATGGCGCGGGCTGCCTGGCGGCGTCATCGCCCTGGGCGACGCGAGTTATGGCGACACGTTTTGTGCGGGCGGCGAATTGATGCGCGAGCTGTTCGGCGAACTGGGGATCCGCGAGGTGCAGGAAATGCTGCGACTCGATGCCAGCGAAACCGTGACCCCGGAAAGCGATGCCGAGCCGTGGCTGGCGGAGTTCATTGGCCGGCTTGATAGCTGAATAGCTGAATAGCTGAATAGCTGAATGGCGCGCCCATGCCCCGTCTCTGACGAGGCATGACAGAGCCATCCCCCGGCGTTATCGACCACCATTCAGCGTGTCCCCTGTTGATTGTGACCCGGCGCCGAGTCGTTGACACTCGATGACCATCACGCCCGCGTCTGCTGCCCTTCATGGCTCCTGATGAGTCAGGGGCCGTGGGCGCAGCGCCGGCTTCATCATCGGGGAGAGCAGCATGAGCGAGTCCGTACGTTTCGAAGACAAAGTGGTAATCGTCACCGGTGCGGGCGGCGGGTTGGGAAGAGCCCACGCATTGTTGTTCGCGAAACACGGCGCGCGGGTGATCGTCAACGACCTCGGCGGTTCGGCCCATGGCGAAGGGGCCAATGCCTCGGCGGCGGATCGGGTGGTCGCGGAAATCCGTGAAGCGGGCGGCGAAGCGGTTGCCAATCATGATTCGGTCACCGACGGCGACAAGATCGTCCAGAACGCTCTGGATGCCTTCGGCCGCGTCGACGTCGTGGTCAACAACGCCGGCATTCTGCGCGACAAAAGCTTCGCCAAAATGGAAGACGCCGACTGGGACCTGGTTTACCGCGTCCACGTCGAAGGCGCCTACAAAGTCACCCGCGCAGCGTGGCCCCATCTCCGGGATCAGGGCTACGGCCGCATCATCTTCACCTCGTCCACTTCCGGCATTTACGGCAACTTCGGTCAGGCCAACTACGGCATGGCCAAACTCGGTCTATATGGTTTGACGCGCACGCTCGCGGTTGAAGGGCGCAAGAACAACATCCTCGTCAACGCCATCGCCCCCACCGGCGGCACACGCATGACTGAAGGCCTGATCCCCGCCAGCGTGTTCGAGCTGCTCAAGCCTGAACTGGTCAGCCCACTCGTGGTGTACCTGGGCAGCGAGCAGTGTCAGGACAGCGCCGGCCTGTATGAAGTAGGCGGCGGCTGGATCGGCAAGGTCCGCTGGGAGCGCAGCCTGGGCGCCGGATTCGACCCGCACGCAGGCTTTTCGCCGGAAGACGTCGCGGCGCAATGGCAAACCATCAGTGACTTCAGCGATGCGGTGCATCCTGCTGACAACGTCGAAGCGCTCAAGGAAATGATGGCCAATCTGCAGAGATTTGCCTGATCAGGCTTTGATCAATAAGCGGCCAGTTCGGCGATCGAACTGGCCGTTTTTGTAGGAAGGTTATTTGCCGCGACGTAGGAACGGTCTCTGAATGAGGCAATGATTCCGTCTTCACTTTTTCAGCCTAAACCCCGCCCCCAGTCGCCCGACATGCCTGAGGATCAACCGATTTTCAGGAGGTTTTATGATTGGCAATTTGAGTAAGGTGCAAGAGCGGCTGAGGGTATACAGCGCTGTCCCGGACAAGCAATTTAACGTGCGCTCCGGCCTCAACCCTCAAGAGGAAGCGGTGAAGCAGAAAGTACGTCAGTACTGGGCGGACAAGAGCATTCCTGATGTTAAAAAGCTGGAGGGCTTGAACATCAATCTGGCTGGATTTGATCCGCGTAAGACCAGTAACCGGCAGTTGAGGGATATCGGCGCTCTACTGGCCGAGCAAGGAATTATTGATGGAGACCTTATTGGCACTCTGGGCGGCATCAATGTCGAGTTCGATGCGCTGGGAAAAGAAATCAATATCGACAAGGAGGTCAATGCGTACGAATTTTTTACCGACCACTTTGTTCGACTGCAGGGCGCTATCAAGCAAGGCAATGAGATGGCAAAAGGCGCCGTGGTGGATTTGAACACCGCGGTTTCTGTGCTGATGGCGCTGGATGAGCATGCTAAGCGACCTCGCGAGCGTTCATTGGTGAATATTCGCGCCTGAGGATATGAGTTCGGGCGTGGGGCACCACTAGAGTGCCCCAAGCTTTCAGCTGTTACATGGGGACGACGTAACTCCCTGAGTAACTGGTCGGCACAGGACTTTGTACGTTATCGATTACCAGTCGAAATGTGCCAGCGCCGAACAAGCCTGATGGGTCGTACGTTTTACCAGTCACCGAAGACCAACTGCCACCTTGAAGCTGTTGGACGAACACAGGAACTTGTCCTGAAGCGCCGGTCACATTGAAGTGATGGGAAGTCGTCCCGCATGTGACCGTGTACGGACCATAGATCACCTGTTGCTCACCTGGGTTTACGGTGCCGGCCGGTATAGCGCCCGAAACTTTCGTGCAGAAATTCATCGTGCTTGCAATAGGTTGCGCAGCAGTTGCACCAGCAAGCGACACCAGGCTTGCCACCAGAATCAGTGAGGTCATTTTTTTCTTGAACATATTAGAGCTCCATTAGCCATTTTTTGTTGGGTATCGTCGCGTGGTGTCTCCACCTCGCCGATGACTAATGTTTAAACAGAACGTTGCGTAGGAATGTCGCTAGACATGCTGTGGGATTTTTCTGAGCTTGTTTTTGAGAGTGAAGGTTGGACCCACGGTGGTCATAAGGACTCTCGGAAATCGTCATTTGGTCCCACAAAAAAAAGCCGCTGCAATCGCAGCGGCCAAATAAGACGTTGAATCCAGGAGCTTCAAAACACAACGTCGGTGACGACGATTGAGCACCCCCTTCCTTTGCCACGGTTGGCAGAGGGTGAGGGGCTGCTCGGATGGCGCGAAGGTTAAGGGGTTTGCTGTAAGCGAAAAAGCGCATTTTGTGACAAGCAGTGTTACCGCCGCAGCAACAGTAGGACGGCACCACAAACAGGCGATGTTCAACTTTATTTCCTGCACAACGGGTCGGCGCCTGCCGCTCATCTCAATCAATAGTTATTCCATCGTTCTGCGACTCAGCGGGTTAGATGACGGCTCATTTGGACTGTTCACGTTTTTCACACTTTGGCTGGATGCCTGGGTGGCGTGGATGGTTATCCTGGAGCTGTAAAGATGACTTATCGTTCTGTTGAAAACAGTGCCCGCCAGAATGCGGGCTCCCTGCTCGATCATGCAAAAAGCGAAGGCGAGCTGTCGGCGTCGATCGTCGAGCAACTGCGCCAAGCCCCCACCTTGCAGGAGGCAGCGAGGCAGATGCTGGTCGACGCCCTTGCTCGAAGCACCCGGTTTCCAAACCCTGACGCGCTGTTCATTCACAGGAAAAACACGGCCGGGTTTGATCCGCAGCCGCTTGCGCTGACTCAGGCGCTGCTGCACGCCTTTATCGGGGACCGCGCGTACCTCGACGATAAACAGGCCGTGGTGTCCACCCGTCGAGACTCTGCTCATCCTGCTCACGCCTTGCCGGGCTGGGACATCGAAGCCATCAGGACGCTGTTTCCGAGCCTGCTGAGCAAGCTGCCGGGTTTCTTCAAGTTCAGTCTCGACGAGTACTGGACCTTCGAGGAGCAGACCTTCACGCCCATTCCCGGCGAGGACGCTGTGACGGGTACGCGCGATGTTGTGCTGGAGAAGCTGCAGTCCTGGGTTTTCCACCATGCCATCCAGTTGGCCGTCGGCGAACGTGAGCTGGACGGGGCGGACCGGACTAGACTGCGACAGGTGGTTGACGATGTCGATTGCAAAGGTCGTTATGCCGTGTCGTTGCGCACATCGGAAGGCGCTGCGCTTCCGCTGATCGGCGCTTTTGTGGCAACCGCTGAAAATACCGACAGCTCGTCCCTGGCTGCCGATGGAAACAGCTCACCCGTGTTCCTCATGACCCCTGCGGGCGGGATGGAAAAGTTCGCTACGCTTGGGGCGATGGAGGCTTCTCTGTATCACCGCCTTGGCGAAGAGGACTCACGCGAACTCTTGGCGGGTTACCTCTCGCTCGAACACCAGTTGCTGATCGCCGAGGCCGCCCCGGGCTCGGTGCAGCTGAGTTACTCGCTGCTGAACGATACGCCCGCTGCGCGCTTTATCGCGAGCTTGCAAGAGAAGCAGATCAACGACTTCGATCACCTCAGTGCCCAGGCATCGCTGAGCAGTGGCGACTCGCGGGCACTGCTGCGGATGTTCGACGACGTCAGCCGCCTGGATGATCTGGAGCAGGCCCTGAATGTTCGCTATCTGGCGCTGCTGGCATTCGTGCAGGAGCGCAGCCTGCCGGATTGGCTCATGTCCGCCCCTGCTGTTGACCGTCAGCGCTATGACGCGCTCGCGCAAGAGCAGGCGCGTTGTGAAGAGCGTGTGCAGGCGCAACTGGTTGGCACCGAAACGGCTGAAATCCATGCGCGTCGAGAAATCGCCGCCTACCTCATGAAGCACCTGGGCTATACGTTCGATCCTTCCAGCCTGAGGATCAATCTACCGGATGAAATGTCCTTCGCTGATGCGCCGCTGAGAAGCGTTTACACGAATACATTGCTTGGATTTGCCCTCGAAGGCATGCCCGAGGTCGAGCTTCGCCTGGGGCCGAGTATTGAGATTGACCCCGCGTACTCCCATCTACGCCTGAATTTCGATTTTGTCTGCCGCTTGGTGCGAGACCTCGATTTGAAGCGCCGCTACGGGCTCGAGTTGGAGCGTCGCTACCGCGAGCAGGACACCCTGAAAGCCCTGAGTGCCTTGCGCGCGAGCGATATCGCATTGAGTGCCTGTGCGGCAACGCTGCAAGGGCAGCTGTCGGAACGTGGCCAGGCGCTGATTGAGCGCGTGCAGGCCAATCTAGGCAGAGACAGCACGTTGAAAATCGGAGCCTTGTACCTCAAGGGCGGCAACCGGAGGCTCGAGGATGTGGTTGTTCTGCGTGAGATCCGCGGCAAGGATGAATTCTATGTGCTTTATGCGCCCGGCCACCCGAGCGGCCGCGATCTGTTCGATTTCTCCACCTGGCGTGAATTGTCGTTTGAAATCCGCAGTTGGCTGGCGACCCCACAGGGCGCGCAGTACTTGCTGGATCAAACGGTCGTCAACCCGGATCATCACGTCGTCCCTTATATCGCGAGAGTTCAGTTGGTGCCCTCGGAGTGGACTGCCGACAGCGTGCAGTTCATCTCCATCAATGGCTCCTTCCTTACGGACGCCCTGTCGGGCCTGAGTTATTACAAGATCGAGCAAATTCTGGCGCGGGATCCGAGTGTGTTCAGTGCGCGGATGCAGCACGTTACCGATCAGCAGCGGACCGCGCAGGTGTTGCTGGACCACCGGATTGAGGCACTGAATGCCGCTTACGACAAATTCGGCATCACGCCTTGGCGTGAAGCGGCCCGGCGTGAATGCGAACGCTTGATCACTGCGCACTTGAGGGCCTCCGGCATACCGGGAAGTATCGACCCGGATACCGTGTTCTGCGATCTGGAGAACGCAACGGCTGAGGGTCAGCCCGATTTTGGCCGCTATACCACGCTCAAGTGCCTGACAGATCTGTTCATGGTGGGTTACTCGGAGGAAGAGTACGCCTTTCACCCCGCCGCCACGTTGTACTCATCCATCGGCCAGGACCTGTCCGCTCTTTCCGGCGCAATCGTTGACAGCATGATCCGCGGCTCAAATTACGCGGATGAGTACCTGACGCAGCTGCGCCGACATACCTGGAGCATTTCCAATTCCCCGCCCGAGACGATCGTCGCCTTGTTCTCCCGCAAGACTCATTACCAGATGCGCCGTGACGCGCTGGACGAATATGTCGCCGGGCGCCTTGCGCTCGATCAGTACAACTGGCTCGTACGGATGATTGCAGGGCTGGATGGCAGCATTGTCGGGAATACGGTGGAGACTCCGGGAACGTTTCATCGGTTGGTGATGGAGCACAAGACACTTGTCGATATCTACCTCTTCAAACCGGACGCCACCCACGCCCGCTTTGGGACGCTGGCCTATACGCCTGACGCGCCTGATGGTCATCTGTTTCGTCAGGAGGACGACATTGTTCGCTCGGTGTCGCGCCCTGGCATGAACCGGTATTACTACGACCGCGCGAACTTCAGGGCTCAGGGCACCATCGGCCCATTGCTGCAAAAACTTGAACAGTCGCCCATGGTGGGGAACACATTCTACAAGGTTGCTCGCTCAGTGCCGTCGGTCAGGAACTTCGAAGATCTGCACGACTTCATCGTGACCCACTTGATGGTGGACATTGATGCTCAGACCGAGAGTGTCAACGAGCGGCGCTTGCTCAAGACGTACAACTTTGTTCGCAAATACGGCGGCTATGTTGCAAATCTGAACCCGAAAACCAAAGCGGTGTGGACAGCCCTGCACGCGACGGTCGATCTGTTTCGGGGCATTTACGCCTACCAGGACGGCAACCATGAACGCGCGAAACGCTACTTCATCGATGCTGCGAAGGGCGCCTACAAAACCGCCAAGCAAGTCCGCAAGATCCGTAAGGCGGAGAAATTGAAGCGCCTGGGCAAGACGTCAAAGCCGTCGTCGGTTGGGCTGCCGCAGTTCCGATGATCAATGCAGCGCACCCATTCCGGGAAGCTGAACCAGACGTTGAGTGAGTCGCACCCGTTGAACCGGGTCATCACTCAACATCAACGCATGCTCCAGGTCGAAACGTTCGGCCTGGGGACAGTCCAGATGCTGGTACAGGCTGGCACGGGCGAGGTAATCGCTGGTGCTGGCCTGGCCCAGTACTATCACTCGATTGGCGCTCTTGACTGAGGCAAGCCCATCAGCAATCGCAGCAGCGCAAACCAAACGTTGATTCAGGCGCTAACAATACAGCGTTGAGTGACTGCTTCAGCCATTAAGAAAAATCAGTCATTCATCAGACTTCAAACCCTCAACTTTGAATGCGCCCATCGATGTTTTCGGGGGCCGCAGACGGCTGGATTTCCGCCGTGCACTCTGACATCTCAACAGTAGGAGAAGACTCCAGTCAGTCGAGTACGGTGTTCATTTCCTGCGAACTGCGTCCGTCCAGCCTCATGAGCCAAGCAATATGTACCGCTTACCAAGCTGAGCAAACGTCGGAAAATAGCCCGCTCGAACCGCTCACGTTGTACCCATTGGCCGGATGCCGGTGGGCGTGACGGTTCTTTATCGGAGCTGTATCCATGAATGATTTATCTGCTGCAATTCCCTTCAATAACCAAGGTGCGCTTCAGCAGCACGCCACCACCCGGCACTTTCTCGCCTTTACCACGGCGTGCTCGCAATGCACCTCGGTACTGGACAAGCTCCCCTCGCTTCGTGATGTCGCTTTTGACCGTCTTTCAAGCTTTCTGCGCGGGAATGTATCAGTGTGGAACCCGGACATTATTTTTCTGAACACCGCGTCCGCGTCCGGAGCGGTGCAAAGTTCGCGTTCACTTACTGATGCCCTGATTCAGGCAATGACGCAAGGGGCCAGCGCCTTCGATCAAGATTCCCAGCGCCTGTATTACCGCCACGACAGCACCGAGGTGCAGCACCTGGTTGCAGAAAAAGATTTCTCCACGATCAAAAGTATTTTTGGCCAAGTGCTGGCGATGTTTCCCGGGGCTTATCACGCGGCGCTTGGCTGGGCATGGGACAGCCGTGAGCATTCCCCGGCTGGCGGCAAAAGTGCGGCGCGCCACGAAATGGTAAGTGCGCATCATCATTCGGCACTCAAGCACGACATTGAGTTTCAGGTTATTGAGCAGCGACTCAACGACGAGGAAAAAACACGCCTGCTGCATGCATTGAGTCACCAACCCACTGGCGGGCTTTTCAAGATATCCCTGCGTCTGTCGCGCGAAATGACAGCACCGCTGCTCTCGGTCTTCGCGGTCGCGCGGGATGAACAGGCGGTCGATGTCCGCCACGCCTCCGGACCCTGTTATCTGGTCATGGCCGCAGGCGGAGTTGAGCGGTATGACTCTTTTTCTGAGCTCAACAGCCAGCTGGCTCGGCGACTGTCCTGGCCATCGGGTAAGGAGCCGTTGCTGAAAAACCTTTATTTATCGGATCTTGCGGGATTGCCCGAAAATCATGTTTTCGGCAACGACGATCTTGAATACGAGCCTTGTATCGAGCCACTGCTGCACTGCCATGTTCAGGGACTTCGTAACAAGCAGGCCATGGACTTCGAGTTTCTGGTGCAACAGGCCAGAGCGAACAGCGAGGGCAATCACACCTTTTTGAAAAAAGTCAGTGAAGTGCAGGTGTGTGCTCATATTGATGAAGGGATGGGGCACCGGTTCAGGAGCCTTTCCATTCGTGCCGAGGATCTCACTCAGCCTCAATGGCTTAAATACGCGGCCCCCGAGAAGCGCGAGCACTATGCGAACCTCAATAACCAATTCAGCGAACGCAAGCGTGCAGTTGATGCGCTGTTTGAGGGGCTGGAATCGTTGGAAGTATTTGCCCGTCATGAGATTGATCGCTATGTGCGCAGGCATCTGGGCTATTCGATCGACGCGCAGCAAATAATGATCAGCGTGCCGGATGAGTTCGACCTTCAGGGCGGCACTTTTTCGGCGAACCACCGCAAGTCGCTGCTTGATTTCGCGATGCATGGCCTGCCGGCAGTTTCAGGTCCCGGCAAGGTGATGGTCCCTGTTGCGTGTTCGAATCCTGCGTTTACATTCGAGTTTGTGAAAACAATGCTTGATGAGCTGGATGTGCAGCGCCGTTACCTGCAGCAGCTCAGGGCGCAGTTTACCCATGAAGAGACCTTGCGAGCCCTGACCCACAGGCGAGACGCCGCGTTGGCGCTGAGTGCTTGGGCTGCTGTGCTGCAAGGCCATCTGATGGACGACCGAAGCCAGGACCTCATCCATCTGGTGCGCGCCGACATTATTCAAGACGGTGCAGTGATGACGCTGGGCAGCCTGAAACTGGCTGTCAACGGCATGCGCTTCAAAGATCTGCTGGTGTTCCGTAAGCAGGATGCGGCAGGCGACGATCATTACGTTCTTTACGCACCCGGTGCGCCAGGCGGCCAGGATATGTTCGGGTTCAGCTCGTGGCGCCAGTTGTCCTTCGAAGTCGGCAGCTGGCTGGCGACCGATGCGGGCGGCAATTATGTGCAAGACCAGACGGCTTTAACCGCCGAGGCTGACCATTCCGATTTTCTGGAAAAAGTTCGTCTCAAGGGCACGTTGTGGGGTGACTCCAGTGTCGTTTTCCATGAGCTGGAAGGGGACAACTTCGAAGATCGTCTCTCAGATGCAATTCGTCATAAGGTCGACCGGACGCTGACTCGGGATGATGCTGATTTGTTGGGGTTCACCATGGAAACTGCTTATGCGAACCGTGGCGCCCTTGCATTGCTTGATCATCGGGTCAGCGAACTGAACAAGGCGTTTGTGCACACAACGCAGGCGATGGTGTCTTTCGAGCAATTCGCCAGGAGCGAAGGCAGCAAGCTGCTCAATGATTACATTGCCAGCCAAGGCATCGACGAGCGCGTCGATACCGATACGCTCTTCGTGGATCTGGAGAACGCTGCGTACGTCGCGAATCCGGACTTCAGTGCGTACACGCGGCTGAGGTCCTTGACCAGCCTGTTCATGGAAGGGTTTTCCGACCAGTACGCTTTTACTCCTGCGGCGCCGATGTACTCCTCGGTAGGGCAGGACCTCAGGGCGCTGCCCTTGTACTTCGTCCAACGAGTGGACAAATCGTTGCGGGAAGCGGCGTTGGGTGAGCGTTACATCCAGTGGATCAGGAGAGAGTTCCTGGACACCTCTCACGAGCAGTATCGCTATCGCAGGGCGTTATTTGGCAGGCGTCTGCAGTTCGATATGCGCTCAGCGGCGATGCGAGAATTTTTGAAAGGCAATTTATCCACTGCGCAATATCAATGGTTGGTGCCATTGATTGTTTCGCTGGATAAGCAGGTGCTCGACAAAAACGAGGGGCTGCAACGCCGTATCAGCCGCAGCAGCGCTTCAATGTTCCGCTTTGCCGGTTACATCGTTCAAGGCGTTTATATGCTCCGGGATTTCAGCTCCTCGGATGGCGACTTCAATCTGTTATATACCCCTGATGCTCCCGATGGCGTCAGCTTCCGAAAGGTGACCGACTACGTGCAACTTATGCGCTCGCCTGACATGCGCCACTATTACTACCTTCGTGTTCCCTACAAAGGGCAGCCGAGTGTGGGGTCTCGTTTCGATGCCATGGACCGCAATCTCCCGGTGCAGTGGGTCCGCGTTGAAAACAGGGAGCACCAGAATACCGATCGAATCACTGACATCCATGATCTTTACAACGAACAAATCAGTCGCATCATTGCCGATGTCGATGCTCAGACCAAAAGCCGGACGGAGCGCTGGGTCGAGAAGGTTTATTCGGTTGTAAGGTTACTCGGCTCCGTGCTGCTGATGCCGTTTCCCGGTGGAGCGCTTGCATGGACAGTGCTTCACACCGCCATCGATATACAACGAGGCTTGCTCGCCTATCACGACGGAGACCGCGCGACCGCGTCCTGGTTTTTTGGATCTGCTGTCTTTGGATCAATACTGGGAGGCACCGGCGTCAAGACAGTCCTGACTCATGATCAGGCACTGGTCATCAAAGTCGGTCAGTGGGCGGTAAAAAAACTGGCAGCCCAGACCGTTTAATGGATGGCGCGCCCACTCGGCAGAGACTGCAGACGCTGCGTCAGGCGCAACTTCTGCAACGGGTCATCACTCAACATCAACGCATGCTCCAGGTCGAAACGTTCGGCCTGGGGGCAGTCCAGATGCTGGTACAGGCTGGCACGGGCGAGGTAATCGCTGGTGCTGGCCTGGCCCAGTTCCATCACGCGGGTTGCGTCTTTAAGTGCCGCGAGCAAATCATCGTTTAACTGATGCAGATAGCGCAGGTTTCGCGAGAGGCGTTGAAGCATGGCTGCAGGCGTCGCGGTTTTCATGTGCTCGGCCTTGAGCGGCATGTCCGCGCCGAACTGACGCAGGAGCAACTCACGGCAGTCCTTGGGGTAGAGCCTGCGTCCGCCGCATGGGTCCAGGGTATGGTCGGCGCCGGGCACCCGCAGCAGAAAATGCCCCGGGAAGTTCACGCCTTCGAGGGGAATCTCCAGTCGCCTCGCTATCTCCAGCGCAACCAGCGCCAGCCCCAGCGGCTGGCCGCGATGACGTTCAAGCACTTTGTGAATCAAGGCAGCCTGGGGTTTGGGCTGAGCGGCATCGTCTTGCTGGAACCCCAGCGTCGCCAGTTGCCGAAGCAAGGGCTGGGCAAGCTCGGCGACCGGCAATAAAGGTAATGCCGCACTGACACTGCGCTCCAGTGCGGCGAGCTGATCGCGAATAACCTGAACATCAACCTCCCCGTCGTGCTCCGCAGCGATCCATACCGCAGCGTCGAATGTGGAGGGCGGGTTTCGTTCTAGACAGGCAATGCATTGCTGGTGCGGATTCATCGACTTCTCCGGCAGGATAAGACGGCTGAGAAGAATTAAAGGATGACTCTGTTTTAGCCTTGGCCGCTGCCTTCGTCCAGCGTTGATTCATCGCGCGTGGCCAACGGCAGTCCGTCGTCCGGATCCGCTCGGCCCGACCTTCTTTTTTTCATTCAGCGCCTATACTCGCCAGTACGAAAAAGGGGAGCAGTGCCCATGTTCGCTCTCATGCAAAGCTCACGCGTGCAATCACTGCACATGATGGTTGAGCCGCGCACCGGCCTGAAAGCGGTGATCGCGATCCACAGCAGCCAGAAAGGTCCGGCGATGGGGGGCTGTCGCTACCTCTCCTACCCAAACGAAGAGAGCGCCATAGAGGACGCCATCCAGCTGGCAAGGAACATGAGCTACAAAGCCGTGCTCGCCGGATTGTCATTGGGTGGTGGAACGGCCGTGATCATGCGCCCGGCCCACGTGCCTGATCGCGCTGCCCTGTTCGAGGCGTTCGGACGGTTCGTGCAGACCCTCGACGGACGTTATGTCACGGCCATGGACAGTGGCACTTCCAGAGAGGACATGGACTGCATAGCCCAATCCACTCAGCATGTCACCGGCACCACGGCGGCCGGCGACTCTTCTGCGCACACCGCATTGGGTTTGTACGCGGGGATTCGGACCACGGCCATGGCCAGGCTGGGCAGCGATAACCTTGAAGGTTTGCGCGTGGCCATTCAGGGATTGGGGCATGTGGGTTATGCGCTCGCGGAACAGCTCCATGGGGCGGGCGCCGAGCTGTTGGTCGCAGATCTGGACAGCGGCAAGGTGCAACTCGCCATGGAGCAATTGGGCGCCAAGCCGATTGCCAGCGAAGCGTTGCTCAGCACGCCTTGCGACATCCTTGCGCCGTGCGGGCTGGGCGGCGTACTCAACAGCCACAGTGTCACCAAGTTGCGCTGCGCCGCCGTCGCGGGTGGCGCCAATAACCAGCTGAGCTGTGCCGCGATCGCCGACCAACTGGAAGCCCGCGGCATTCTGTATGCCCCGGATTACGTGATCAATTCCGGTGGCCTGATCTATGTCGCACTGCATCATCAGGGGCAAAGCCCGGGCAACATCACCGCGCATCTGTCTCAGATCGGCACGCGGCTGACCGAGGTGTTCGCCCATGCGCAAGCTGAAAAGCGCTCACCCGCGCGGGTGGCGGATGAGCTGGCAGAACGGCTGCTGGACATGGAGTGAATCGCCTTCGTGGCAAATCTGCCTCAACTGGCTGAAGCCAAAGTCGCTGGGCTGATTACTCAGCCTGCTCCGCCGCGGGTGCCAGCTCGTTGAGGGCAAGGGCGTTGCTCTTGAAAGCGGCAGCGAAGATGGCGCGGTTCTTCGCCATGAAAATACTGGCGTCTTCAGCGTGTTTTTCGGAGAGCCCGGCGACGTTCTTCATCAGCACATCGGTGAGCAGCTCTGCCAGTTCCAGCATCTGATCATGGGCATCGGCGAGTTTGCGGTCCACGAACGTAGTCTCCAAATCACGGGTACTGCGGTAAAGGGTTTCAACAGCCATTGTTGGCCTCGTCGTCATTTCCAGAGTTGTAAGGGATCAGCCCGGGCGCTCAACGCTTCGGCCGACGGATGATGCAAAGACAGCGTGCTCCGTCTTTTTACTGTGTATTTATACAGTGCGCAGCATAGGTGAATCGCCTCGGCTTGGGTAGGGGGTGAGCGCTCACTTTTTTTACCAGGCGCAGCCTTGCGACATCTGGTCACGTTCTCAACCTTAGCCGATGGCCCTATTAATGCTTGCCTACAACCAGGCTGCGCACGGGCAAATCGTCATGCGCGCGGCGCATCATCCCGTCCGGATCACCCAAGGAAGTACATCGTGAACATCAACGCGGCCAACGCCCTGCGTCGACAGATCCACCGCTGCGCTCAATCGCAGCGCTCGTTATGAACACTTTTGTTTTGGTCAGGGGAGGTGAGGGATGGCTGGTGTGAGATGGGCAGATCGAATGCGGGCGAAGCTTCACGGCGGCGCCAACAGCCTGGGTAATCTGGCCGTTGAAGCGTTTCACTATCTGGCGCTGTTCGGTATTGGGGCGGTCACCGCATACGCCGCTATAAAAGCGTTCATCGGCATGCTCGGGCAGGACTACATCGCGGTGGACGATATTCTGCTGTTGTTCATCTACCTCGAACTGGGCGCGATGGTCGGCATCTATTTCAAGACCAACCACATGCCGCTGCGCTTCTTGCTCTACATCGGGGTGACCGCTTTGATTCGCTTGCTGATCAGCGACGTGTCCCATCACAAAGCGCCAGATCTGGGGATCATTTATGTCTGCGGCGGCGTGCTGTTGCTGGCGTTCTCGATTTTGGTGGTGAGGTATTCCTCGTCGAGGTATCCGTCGGTGCAGGAGAAAGTGGAGTAAGCCATCTACTGAGTCAGAGCCAGACCATCGGTGATCCAATCAAAAAATGCCCCGTCTCAGCGGGGCATTTTCATGTGCGAAGAACGGTCAGTTCACCCACACCCCAACATGGTAATGCCAGCCATCGCCTCGACTTTCCCAGTACGGATGTTGATAACGATAGCCAGGCCGTACCGCTTCCCAGTGGCCGTGTTCGGCGACGTAGCGGTTGCCGTTCCAGCGCCAGTAGCCGCGGGACCAGACATAGCCCGGGCGCGGAGCCGGTTCTTCTTCGATGACGCGCACGGGCGGCGCTTGCGGGGCGACGACTTCGACGTATTCGGCGCGGGGCGCGGGTCGGTCGACCACTCGGCGTTCGTGCACCACTCTTTCTTCCACGCAGCCGGTCGCGAGCGCCAGCGCGCCAATCAGCGCTATGTATCGTAGAGACATATCGTCACCTCAGACTTGTCCAGACTCTGCTGCTCGCCGTTGTTGTGTAACGGGGCAGCCGGCTTGCTACAGGTTTGTTGCTACAGGTTTGTTGTAGCAGGTGCTTTCTGTCTGAGGGCTGAATCGGCGGGCATTACAGGGACGTTGGCGATCGTCGGCGGGGGACGGAGCGGGTCGAGAATGATGCGGCGAAAAGACTGCGCTGGAGAGGCAATCACTATCGCCTCATGCCCTGCGCATCAAAAAATCAGAGGCCGGCAGTCAACTGCGGACGGCCGAGGAAGCGGGT
The DNA here is from genome assembly GCF_014841665.1 of Pseudomonas sp. CFBP 8772. Taxonomy (NCBI): domain Bacteria; kingdom Pseudomonadati; phylum Pseudomonadota; class Gammaproteobacteria; order Pseudomonadales; family Pseudomonadaceae; genus Pseudomonas; species Pseudomonas sp. CFBP 8772. The sequence continues at coordinate 107,736 of NZ_JACYUI010000005.1, forward strand.
TCGGGTAGGCGGAGGCGAGAGTTGTTTGAGGTCGCCATCCGTCATGGCCGCCAAGATCTTGATGGCGCTATGGCCTTGTTCGATGGCGATGCCGAACTGGATGCTTTCGATCAAACGGCGCAGCCGCTTGGGCGAGTTGCGTTGCTCGGCGCTGATCAGGCGTTTGGCGACCACACCTGACTCATTCGACAGCGTCAGCATGATGGTCCCGTCGAGGCCCTGGATACTCAGGTTGACCCGGTAGTCGGGATGGAAGGCGTCGGTGATCAGTTGAAAAGGGTTATCCATGGCCTGTTACCTGTTAACGATCTGCATGAATTGACTGGGGGTGAATCCCTTTAGTTCTCGAAGCCGATCAACGGTTAATGATTCCTGCCCTGGCCGCGCTCGCTGAAATCGCGGTGATTTCCATCAGTGGTCCGTTGAAACGTCGTCGTATTGAGCGAGTCACTGCGTCCGAGGCCAGCAGGCCTGCGGCGTGCAGGTGAGGTGTAAGCTCGACGATACAAAGCTTGCAGGGTTTGGGCCACAACGGACGAAAGGTGTAAATGGTCCCGATCGCTGGACCCAAGGGCCCGGAAACGAGAAGCAGGTCATGGTTTCAGCGTCCGTCTTGTACTGGCCAAGGGCTTGGCCCATTCCCGCTCGGCACCATTTGCGCGCCTCATGCGTTCTTTGTGTGCGAAAGGTCGGCCACTTGAATCGGCCACCCGTTTAGCGCGGCTCACCATTCAAGCGCTGGTTGCCTAACGACGGCGCAAAAAAAGGGCGGGCCCGTTTCCAGGCTCGCCACTCTTTCAGTCGTTTAGTGTCTCAGAGCTGCTGCATCAGCCGTGCAACGCTTCGTCCTTCTCGAGAAATTCTTCTTCGAGCAACGCGTCAGCACTGACCGGCTCGTCATCCAGATCGCTTTCAATCACCGGAGCCGCGCCGCGTTTGTTGCCGCGCAGTTTTCCGAAAAGATGTTCCAGGGCGTGGTCCAGTTTGACCGCTGCGCCATCCACTGCCTGATCGATCGAATCGGCCTTGTGGGTCACAGAAATGGGTTGGTGTCCTTTTGGCCGGGCTTCCATCTGGCAGCGGATGTCATGCGGGCCTGGCTTGTCGCCGTTTTCGTCGTTGATGTGGACCTCAACGCGGGTCAGATCCTCTTCGTATCGTTCGAGCGTAGTTTCAACCGTGGTTCGTACCCACTCCTCCAGACGGACGCTGTTTTCGATGTGGTTATCGCTGTTGACCTGGATTTGCATAGTTCTTCCCTTACTTTGGCTTGCTCGGGAGAGTCTGGACGAGGTGTTTTTCGTCTGCCCTCATTCACAGTGTTGGCGCCGATCCACGAACAATTCAACCCCTTGGAACCGAGAATATATTTCGCGAAAGGGGGAACTCGACCGGCAAGTCCAGTTTTGCTGGGCCGCGCCTTTTTGGGGGCAACCTTCGGCCGCTGCAGATTTGTTGCGAGATTCGTCGGACATCTTTTGCGCATGAGAATATTTATCATTAATATCGCGCCTCGCATCCTCCCCCAGCCCGTGCCTGAATCATGATCGATCCGCCTCCGTCCTTGAACTCAGTGTGCCAGGACCTCGACCACGAGACTCCGAAGGCTGCACGCGCGCGGTTTCTGGAGGTGTTTCTGTCCCAGCGTCCGCAAATGGAGGCGCTGGTCAGCCGAAGGGTGGGTTGTCGGGCGACGGCGGCGGATCTGGTGCAGGACTTGTTTCTCAGGTTCTGGCGACGTCCGCTGGTGCAGGTCGAGGAGCTCAACACCTACCTGCTGCGCTGTGCTGGCAATATCGCCATTGACCATCTGCGCAATGAAAGCACCCGCGCCCGGCTCAGCGATGAGCGGCTGCCGGAATCGCACTGGACCGAGACTGACGAACCCCAGGCGGCGCTGGAAGCGAGCAACGATCTGCGCCACATCGAAGCGGCGTTGCGCGGATTGCCGGAGAAAACCCGGCAGATTTTCCTGCTCAACCGAATCCACGGGCGCAAGTACGCCGAAATCGCCAAGGCCATGGGCCTTTCGCAGAGTGCCGTGGAGAAACACATGATGCGCGCCCTGCAGGTCTGCAAGGCGAGCATCAATCAGGACGTTACTCGGGTTGCGCCGCTTGCCGGGAAATCCGGGGGCATACGCCGATGAATGCCGTTCCTGATCCGACTGCCGATCCCCATTCCATGGCCCTGAATTGGCTCAGTGTGTTGCACAACCAGCCGACGATTGCCGATCAGGCGCGCTTCAGCCGCTGGTTGCACGCTGATCCGGCTCATGCCGAAGCGTACGCCCAGGCTCAGGTCGTGTGGGAACTGAGCGAAGAGCCTGCCGCCACACTGGCCAGCGAAGACGCCGCCGCACTCAATGCCTTGCTGCGGAAAATGAACGCACCCAAGCCGCGCAGGCTGCCGCGCAGGGGAGCGGCGCTGGCGATGGCGGCGTGTCTGGTGCTGATGATCAGCGCGGGGCTGGGCTGGAATCCCCAGCGCTGGGCAGAGGACTTGAATGCCGATTATGTGTCGGCGCCGGGGCAGGTCCGGACGTTGATCCTGTCAGACGGGTCGCAGGTAACGATGGACGCCGACAGCGCAATCGCCGTGCATTTTGGCGACGGAGAGCGGCACGTCGAGTTGCGCCGTGGCGCCGCATTCTTTCACGTTACCCACACCGGCGAGCCGTTTGTGGTCGATGGCGGACGTGGCGAAACCCGGGTGCTGGGCACGCAATTCGAAGTACGGCTGCAGCCGCCCGGCGCGCAAATCACTGTGCTGTCGGGGCGCGTTGGCGTCAAAGCGGCCGCCGATGCCCCGCAGCGGATCCTGACGGCAGGTCAGCGGGCCCGTTATGACCGTGAGCAAACCGGCGCTCCGCAGTCTGTCGACAGCGAAAGCCAGTTGGCCTGGCGTCAGGGCTGGCTCAATTACGCCCGCGCCCCCCTCGCTGATGTGATCAGCGACCTGAACCGTTATTACCCGGGCCGGATCATTTTGCTCAACGACCAACTGGCCGCGAAGACCATCAGCGGCAGCTTCCCGAGCCGCGATCCGCAGGCCGTGCTGGCGGCGTTGAAATCCGTGGTTGGTTTTGAGCAATACGAAGCGCTCGGGCGGGTCATTGTGATCCGTTGACCGCAGGCGAGTTGTTGAGGTGTATCGCATTCAAACGGGGTGATCGATGTGAGAAGTGGGTTTGGCTTTTCGGTGGTAGCGGTCTGGAGCGCCTGCGCTCAGGCAGCCGCGCCGGCCTACGACTTTTCGCTTCCGGCCAAACCGCTGTCCCAGTCGCTCAGGGATTTCAGTCGAGTCACAGGGCAGGGGGTTATTTACACCCAGGTCGTGCCTTACGCGGTGGATGCCCCGGCATTGATGGGCTTGTTCAGTGCGGAACAGGCGTTACGCATTCTGCTGGGCACGTCTGGCCTCACATTCCGCCGTGCCACAGACGACACCTTCACGCTGCAATCCCGCCCCGTCGAGGGTGCGGTCACCCTTGGCGCGACGCAGATCGACTCCACTCTCAGTGCCGTTTACAGCTATCAGCCGCCTGCAGTGACATCGGTGATGCGCAGCGCGACACCGCGCCTTGAAACCCCGCAGGCGGTCAGCGTTGTTCCGGCGCAGGTGTTGAGGGATCAGGCGCCGCGCAATCTCGATGATGCGCTGGCCAACGTGAGTGGCGTAACCCAGGGCAACACCCTCGGCAGCACCCAGGACACGCTGATGAAGCGCGGTTTTGGCGAGAATCGCGACGGTTCGATCATGCGCGACGGGATGCCGGTGGTCCAGGGCCGCAACCTCAATGTCACCGCCGAGCGCGTCGAAGTTCTCAAGGGCCCGGCGTCGCTGTTGTATGGCATTCAGGACCCCGGCGGGGTGATCAACGTGGTCAGCAAGCGTCCGCAGTTACAGTCGGCCAACTCGCTGACGGCGCGAGGTTCAAGCTACGGCGCAGGCAAAAACGGCAGTGGCGGAACGTTCGATAGCACCGGCGCGATTGATGGCGCTGAAGGCGCGTCCACCGGGCTGGCATACCGCTTGATCGTCGACCACGAAGACGAAGATTACTGGCGCAATTACGGCGTACACCGTGAATCGCTGATCGCGCCATCGCTCGCCTGGTATGGCGATGACACCGAGGTGCTGGCGTCCTACGAACACCGGGAATTTCTCTCGCCGTTTGATCGCGGCACGGCAATCGATCCTCGCACAAACCGTCCGTTGAACATCCCCGCGACCCGGCGTCTGGACGAGCCCTTCAACACAATGGAAGGGCGCTCGGACCTGTATCGATTCGAGGTCGATCACACCTTCGACGACACCTGGAGAGGCCACCTCGGTTACAGCTACAACCGCGAGACCTACGACGCCAGTCAGGTGCGCGTGACCGCCGTCGATCCGGCCACCGGCACGCTGACCCGCTCCATCGACGGGACCGGCAACGCCCTGAGCACCGATCGCTTCACCACGCTCACGTTGAGCGGCGACACCTCGCTGGCGGGCTTGCGGCACGAGGTGCTGATGGGCGTCGACGACGAATACCGCAAAGTCGCGCGCGGTGAGCTGATCCGCCAGAAAAGCCAGAGCACGTTCAGCTACGTGAATCCGGTGTATGGCCAGGAAGCGGAGGGCACTCAGGTCAGTGCGGCGGACAGCCATCAGCTCGATATCCTGCGCAGCGACTCGGTGTTTGCTCAGGACTCCGTGCACCTCACCGATCGCTGGATTTTCGTCGCGGGCGCGCGTTATCAAGTGTTCGATCAGCAGGCTGGCAAAGGCTCGCCGTTCACGCGCAATACCGATTTGAACGGGCAAAAGTGGATTCCCCGAGCGGGCCTCGTTTACCGCTACAGCAATGAGCTTTCGTTGTATGGCAGTTACACCGAGGCGTTCAAGCCCAACTCCAGCATCGCTACGCTGGCGGGGGGCACCGTGCTGGATTCGGCGACGCTGCCCGAAGAATCGAAAGCGTGGGAGCTGGGTGCCAAGTGGGATTCCTCCGATGGCGTCAGTGCGACGCTGGCGCTGTTCGACATCAGAAAGCGCAACGTGCTGGTGGCGAATTTCGACTCGCTGACGGCGAACACGGTGTACACCACGGCGGGTCAGGTGCGCTCGCGGGGTGTGGAGCTGGACGTGAGCGGGCAGCTGTCAGATCGCTGGAGTCTGATTGGCGGCTATGCCTTCACCGATGCCTGGGTGGTTGATGACCCGACCCTGAAGGGCAACCGCTTACAGAACGTACCCCGGCACAGCGGCTCGGTTTCGGCGGTGTATGACTTTGGCGCGGTGCTGGGCGCGGATCGGCTGCGGACGGGAGCGGGCGCCCACTACGTCGGCGAACGCCCGGGCAATCCGGACAATGATTTTGATCTGCCGGGCTACACCGTCGCCGATGCCTTCGCGACCTACGAAACCCGTCTGGACGGGCAGAAATTGAAGTTTCAGCTGAACGTGAAAAACCTCTTTGATCGCACCTACTACAGCTCGGCGGTGAGCCGTTATTTCGTGTCCCTGGGGGATTCGCGGCAGGTGGTGATGGCGACGACGCTGGAGTTTTAACGCGACTCAAACGCAGCCCGGTATTCGCCCGCCGTCGCGCCGACTGACTGTTTGAACCGGTTGCTGAAATGGCTGGCACTGGCGAAGCCGCATTCCAGGGCAATCTCGCCCAACGGCTTGCGAGTCGAGCGCAGCAGTTCGCGGGCTCGGTTGAGGCGTCGGGCGAGCAGGTATTGATGGGGCGGCAGGCCGAAGCTTTCGCGGAACATCCGCGCGAAGTGGTATTCCGACAACGCGCACATGCCCGCCAATTGCCCGAGGCTTAAGGGCTCGGCCATGTTCAGCTCAATGAACTCCACCAAATGCCGTCGCAGGTGCGGCGCCAGTCCGCCTTTCAAGCGCAACCCTTCACGCAGCCCGACCTGGCGCAGAACCATGTGGTCGAGCAGCTCATGGGCCAGGCTGCTGGTGAGCATGCGCTCGCCGGGCTCTCGCCAATCCATGCGGATCAGGCGATGAAAACGCTCGGCCTGCAGCGGATCATCCAGAAACGTATGCTCCTGCAACGCCAACTGGCGTGGCTCGCGATCCAGCAGCGTGACGCAGTTGAGGGCGAACTGTTCGGGGCTGATATACAAATGCGCCAGACGGATTTCACCGTTCACCACCCAGGAGGACTGATGGCCGGCGGGCAGCGTGCAGATCTTGTCCGGAGCGCCTTTCTTGCCAGGCTGATCGCGGCGGAATGTTCCCGTGCCGCCGTCGATGTAGCACGACAGCGTGTGGTGCGTCGGCGCGTGGTAATTCTGCGCGTCATGACGGTTGTTCCACAGCGCCGCCATCACCCCGTCGCCCAGAGGCGCGCTCTTCTCCAGCTGCGCGTGGGGCGAGCTGTTCAGGGATTGAAAGACCTGGATGGTTTCAAGTGACGACATAAGGACTCCTCTGCGCCTCGCATCCTACTCCGAGCGCTGCCCCCTGCCAGCGGGGTGACGATCAAATGCGCAAGTTTCTGCAAGTGAGGGCAGACCCGCGCCGCCAGACTGAGGCCTCACTGGGGAGCTCGACATGAACATCACGTTGTATCTGCTGACCGTTTTGATCTGGGGCACGACCTGGATTGCCTTGAAACTGCAACTGGGCGAAGTCGCCATTCCGGTGTCGATCGTCTACCGCTTCGGCCTCGCGGCGCTGATCATATTCGCCCTGTTGTTGGCGACCGGGAAACTGCAGAAGGTCAATCGGCGCGGGCAGCTCATTTGTCTGGCGCAAGGGCTGTGCCTGTTCTGCGTCAACTTCATGTGCTTCTACACCGCCAGCCAGTGGATTCCGACCGGTCTGGTGGCGGTGGTGTTTTCCACTGCGACATTGTGGAACGCGCTCAACGCCCGAATCTTCTTCAAGCAGCAAATCGCGCGCAACGTCGTGTTGGGCGGCACGCTGGGGCTGATGGGGCTGGCGTGTCTATTCTGGCCGGAATTGGCCGGGCACAGCGCCAGCCGCGAGACCTTGATCGGTCTGGCGCTGACCCTGCTGGGCACGCTGTGTTTCTCGGCGGGAAACATGCTCTCCAGCCTGCAACAGAAGGCCGGACTTCGCCCGCTGACCACCAATGCCTACGGCATGCTGTATGGCGCCACGATGCTGTGCGTGTATTGCGTGCTGAGCGGCACGCCGTTCGCGTTTGAATGGAACGCGCGGTACATCGGCTCGTTGCTGTACCTGGTAATCCCGGGTTCGGTGATTGGCTTTACCGCCTACCTCACACTGGTCGGCCGCATGGGGCCGGAGCGCGCGGCGTATTGCACGGTGCTGTTCCCGGTGGTGGCGTTGAATGTGTCGGCGTTTGCCGAAGGCTACCAATGGACCGCCCCCGCGCTGATGGGGCTGGTGTTGGTGATGGCGGGGAACGTGCTGGTGTTCAGGAAGCCCAGGGTGATCGTGCCTGTGGGGGCGAAGCTGGCTTAAGGCGGGCTGAAACCTTTGATTGTTCCCACTGGGACCGTGGGAACGATCGTCACAGTGAGCTCAGCCCTTCCACACCTGCGCATTCACCAGGTCCTGCGGCTTCTCGCCCAACAGCGCGGCGCGCAGGTTGGCGTAGGCGCGGTCGGCCATGGCCTGACGGGTTTCGTCTGTCGCCGAGCCGATGTGAGGCAGCGTTACCGCATTGCTCAGCGCAAACAGCGGCGATTCAGCCAACGGCTCTTTCTCGTAGACATCCAGGCCGGCGCCGCGAATCGTGCCGTCCTGCAGCGCCTTGATCAGCGCCGGTTCGTCGACGATCGGGCCGCGGGCGATGTTGACCAGAATCGCGCTCTTCTTCATCAGCGATAGCTCGCGGGTGCTGATCATGTGCTGGGTCTTTTCGCTGAGCGGCACCACCAGGCAGACGAAATCCGACTCGGCCAGCAACTGATCCAGCGTACGGAATTGCGCGCCCAGTTCCTGCTCGATGGCGATCTTGCGGCTGTTGCCGCTGTACAGGACCGGCATGTTGAAGCCCAGACGACCCCGCCGTGCGACTGCCGCGCCAATATTGCCCATGCCCACGATGCCCAGGGTCTTTCCGTAGACGTCGGTGCCAAAATGCGGCGCCTCGATGCTGCGTTTCCAGTGACCGGCTTTGGTGTAGGCGTCCAGTTCGGCGACGCGGCGGGCGCTGCCCATGATCAACGAGAAGCCCAGATCTGCCGTGCTTTCCGTCAGCACGTCGGGGGTGTTGGTCAGCATGACGCCGCGTTCGGTGAGGTAGTCGACGTCGTAGTTGTCGTAACCGACCGAAATGCTCGACACCACTTCCAGCTGCTTTGCATTCTCCAGTTGTTCGCGCCCCAGCTTGCGGCCAGCGCCGATCATGCCGTGGCTGTGGGGCAGGGCTTCGTTGAACTGCGCGTTCAGATCACCCTTTTTCGGGTCGGGGATGATCACGTTGAAGTCTTGCTGCAGGCGCTCGGCCATTTCCGGAGACACGCGGCTGAAGGCAAGGACGGTCTTTTTCATCGGATAGCTTCTCTCGGCAGTTCAGAAGGGCATTGCGTAGCACGCTAACATTCTTGCCGAGGGATTGGCGAGGTGGATGGATACGTTGCCAGGTGGGGCGGAGGGTTAAACCGTCTCCGGCAATACATGGGTCTGCAGGTCCGCTTCATGGGCGGCCATGATTTCCGGCAGCGAGCCGCGCAGGTATTCGACCCAGGTTTTGATCTTCGCATCCAGGTACTGCCGCGACGGGTAGATCGCGTACAGGTTCAGCTCGTGGGACCGGTACTGCGGCAACACCCGCACCAGCGAGCCGTTACGCAAGCCTTCGATGGCCGAGTAGATCGGCAGAATGCCGATGCCCATGCCGCTGCTGATCGCCGCCTGCATGGCGTCGGCCGAATTCACCAGAAACGGCGAGTTGCCGATGGTCACGGTTTCCTGGCCTTCGGGGCCGTCGAAGGCCCACTTTTCCAGCGGGAACACCGGGCTGACCAGGCGCAGGCAGGCATGATTGAGCAAATCAGCCGGCCGGTGGGCCATGCCGAACGCCTTGATGTAGGCGGGCGAGGCGCAAACGATGCTGTAGGTGATGCCCAGTCGCTGGGAGACGAAGCCCGAATCCGGCAGCTCGCTGGCGAGCACGATGGACACGTCGTAACCCTCTTCGAGCAGGTCCGGGACGCGGTTGGTCATGGTCAGGTCGAACGAGACGTCCGGGTGATTGCGCCGGTAGCGGGCAATCGCGTCGATGACGTAATGCTGGCCCACGCCGGTCATCGAATGGACTTTCAGCTGCCCGGCCGGACGCGCATGGGCGTCGCTGGCTTCGGCTTCCGCCTCTTCGACGTAACCGAGAATCTGCTCGCAGCGCAGCAGGTAACGCTTGCCCGCTTCAGTCAGGGCGATGCGTCGCGTGGTGCGGTTGAGGAGCCGGGTCTGCAGGTGGGCTTCGAGGTTGGAGACAGCGCGCGAAACGTTTGCGGTGGTAGTGTCCAGTTGAGCGGCGGCAGCGGTGAAGCTGCCCGCTTGCGCCACGCAAGTAAAGGCGCGCATGTTTTGCAGAGTGTCCATTGGCCGTTCTCAGATGAGATAGCAAATTGTGACATGAAGTAACTGATCCATGTCAGCCATACCAAAGGATTATCTCCGGTTCCGTAACAAAGATTCGCAGAAGTCCCGGCTTATCGCCGGGCTAGACGCCCCCTAGAATCGCCGCATCATCGATTCCCCCTCCATTCAGGTAATTGCAGCAGTGCCGCGTCGTCTCGTCAGAGGGCTCAAATCCCTCAGTGTGTGCGCTTTAACGTTACTCATCAGCGGCTGCATCGGAACTGGCGGAATCGCCCCACAAGGCACAGCGTTGTCGCCCGACGCGCTGGCCACCGACGACGCCATCAAGGCGGCCGATAAAGACGCCCACTGGCCGGCCGGTCAGTGGTGGCGTGCCTATGGCGACGAACAACTCAATCGCTGGATCGAACTGGCCGCGATGGGCAGCCCCAGCCTGGCGATCGCTGCCGCGCGAGTGCGTCAGGCCAAGGCCATGGCGGGCATCGCGGAGTCGGCGGAATCCCTGCACGTTTCCGGCGACAGCAGCCTGAAACGACACAACTGGCCGACGGATCAGTTCTACGGCCCGGGTGAGCTGTCGAACACCAGCACGTGGGACAACAACGCTTCGCTGGGCCTGAGTTATTCCCTTGACCTGTGGGGCCAGGAAAGCAATCACTCCGAACAGGCGCTGGACATGGCGCACCTGAGCGCGGCCCAGGAGCGTCAGGCGCAGCTGGAATTGCAGGACAACATCGTCCGCGCCTACATCCAGCTGTCGCTCAACTACGCCCAGCGCGACATCGCCGAAGCGACCCTCGCGCAACAGCAGCAGATCGTTGATCTGGCCCAGCGTCGTCTGAACGGCGGCATCGGCACCCATTTCGAAGTCAGCCAGGCGCAAACCCCGCTGCCCGAAACCCATCGTCAGATTGACGCCCTGGACGAGGCGATTGCCCTGAGCCGCAATCAGATCGCGGCGCTGGCGGGCAAAGGACCGGGCGAGGGCGCACGTCTGCAGCGGCCGACGCTGTCACTGAACGCGGCGTTGACGTTGTCCTCCGCGCTGCCCGCCGAATTGCTGGGGCAGCGTCCGGATGTGGTCGCCAGCCGCTGGCGAGTGGCGGCGCAGGCGCGAGGCATCGATGTGGCCCATGCCGGCTTCTATCCGAACGTTGATCTGATGGGCAGCCTTGGTTACATGGCCACCGGCGGCGGCATGCTGGAATTCCTCGCCGGCAAGAAATTCAACTACAGCGTGGGCCCGGCGATCACCTTGCCGATCTTCGACGGCGGACGTTTGCGTTCGGCGCTGGGCGTGGCGTCAGCGGGCTATGACGAAGCTGTCGCGCAGTACAACCAGACCCTGGTGATGGCGCTGAAGAGCATCTCCGATCAACTGATTCGTCGTGAGTCGATGGACAAGCAACAGCAGTTCGCCGATCAATCAGTGGCCGCCGCGCAGAAAACCTACGACATCGCGATGGTTGCCTATAAACGCGGCCTGACCGATTACCTCAATGTGCTCAACGCGCAGACGTTGTTGTTCCATCAGCAACAGGTGCAGCAACACGTCCAGGCCGAACGCCTGACGGTGCATGCTGAGCTGGTGGTGGCGCTGGGCGGCGGGTTGATGGCCGGCAATGATTCCCCCACACCGGAGAAAACCGCCGTGCCGAAAACGCCGGCGTCGCTGGCGGTGTTTGATCAATGAAACGCTCCGGCAGGGCCTGGCGATGAACGCCGCTTTTAACTGGCTCAAATCACTGGAGTGGCGTCGGGGCCTCAACGATTGGGCGCGCAGCGATGGCGTGACGTGGATCTACATCAGCAAGGTGCTGACTGCGGCATTCCTGACCTACTGGATCGCCATGCGCCTGGAGCTGCCGCAGCCGCGCACGGCCATGATCACTGTGTTCATCGTCATGCAGCCCCAGAGCGGTCAGGTGTTCGCCAAGAGTTTCTACCGCTTGCTCGGCACGCTCGCCGGCTCCGTGGTCATGGTCACGCTGATGGCGCTGTTCGCGCAAAACAGCGAGCTGTTTCTCGGCAGTCTGGCGATCTGGGTCGGCTTCTGCTGCGCCGGGGCGGCGCGCTATCGCAACTTCCGCGCCTACGGTTTTGTGCTGGCCGGCTACACCGCCGCGATGACCGGGCTGCCAGCGCTCGCTCACCCGGACACCTCGTTTATGGCCGCCATGTGGCGGGTGCTGGAAATCTCCCTCGGCATCGTCTGCTCGACACTGGTCAGCGCCGCGATCCTGCCGCAAAGCGCCGGCGCGGCGATGCGCAACACCTTGTATCAGCGCTTTGGCACCTTCGCTCAGTTCGTCATCACCGGCCTGCGCGGCGAGAGCGATCCGGCGTCGTTCGAGGCCAGTAACGTGCGCTTCATCGCCGATGCCGTAGGGCTCGAAGGCCTGCGCGCGGTCACCGTGTTCGAAGACCCGCACATGCGCCGCCGCAACGGTCGATTGAATCGCCTGAACAGCGAATTCATGACCATCACCACGCGCTTCAACGCCCTGCATCAGTTGCTCGAACGCCTCCGTCGGCGGGGCGTGACGCCAGCTGTTCAGGCCATCGAGCCTGGCCTGAATGCGCTGACTGGATTGCTGGAGCCCTTTGCCGGGCGCGCGCTGACCAACGCCGACGCCGCACTGCTCGCCAATCGATTGAGCGTGTACAAGGCCGACCTGCCCGACCACGTGCGCAGCCTGCGGGCCGAGTTCGTCAAGACCGAGCCCAGCGACGCCGACCTGCTGGATTTCCATACCGCTTACGAGTTGCTGTATCGCTTCGTCGACGACATGCACGACTACGCCCAGACCCATGCGTCTTTGGCCGATCACCGCCATGCGCGGGAGAAATGGGTCGAGCCCTTCGTGTCCACCACCAGTTGGCTGTCTTCGCTGGCCTCCGGCGTGCGCGCGACCTTTATTCTCGCGGTCATGTCGGTGTACTGGGTGGCCACGGCGTGGCCGAGCGGCGCGTCGATGACCCTGGTGTCCGCCGCCACGGTGGCGCTTTCCGCGACGACATCGAACCCGAGGCGCATGTCGTTTCAGATGGCGTGTGGGACCTTTCTGGGTGCGCTGGTGGGGTTTTTCATCACCTTTTTCGTGCTGCCGCGCATCGATGGTTTTCCGCTGTTGTGCATGGTGCTGGCGCCGGTGTTCGTGTTCGGCACGTTCCTGACCACGAGGCCGCAGTGGGTGGGATATGGTCTGGGGCTGCTGATTTTCTTCAGCATCGGTTCGGCGCCGGACAACCTCACGGTCTACAACCCCTATGCGTTCATCAATGACTACATCGCCATGGTCCTTGGCATGCTGTTGTGTGCGGCGGCGGGGGCGATCATTCTGCCGCCGAACAGTCGCTGGCTGTGGCAGCGGCTGGAAGGCAACCTGCGCCGACAAGTGAGTTTCGCCATCAGCGCGCCACTGCGCGGGATTCGTTCCAGTTTCGAAAGCCGCACCCGCGATCTGATGCATCAGGCCTACGGCCTGGCCGCCGGTAAGCCCGAGGTGCAACGCAACCTGCTGCGCTGGATGTTCGTGGTGCTGGAGATCGGCCACGCGATCATCGAGCTGCGCCGCGAGCAGGACATTCTGCCGGTGCACCCGAGTTACGCCGAATGGCAACCCTGGCGGCAGGCGATTCGCGCCATGGGCCGCTCGTTGATTCGTCTGTTCATCCAGCCCGATCCCCACAATCTGGCGCGCAGCCTGTCGGCTGTCGATCACGCCATCATCTGCGTGCAGAACACCGACGAGCCCTTTGCTCCGCACTTCGACACCTCGGCGTTGCGCCGGGTGAAAAGCTACCTCCACTTCATCCGCACCTGCCTGCTGGACTCGCAATCGCCGGTGGCAGGTGCTCCGTCAGAGCCGGCGTCTGTGGCCTCGCCGCAAGGACAACTCAATGCCTCGTGAACTCGCCTTCCACGGCGTTTACATGCCGACGGTGACCGTCATGTTTCTGGTCGCCATGGTGCTTTCCTGGGCGCTGGACCGGTTCATGTCCGGGCTCGACCTCTACCGTTTCTTCTGGCATCCGGCGCTGCTGCGTCTGAGCCTGTTCAGCTGCATTTTCGGCGCCATGGCGCTCACTGTTTACCGTTGAGGCATGTTGGTTGAGATGAAAAAGCTCTTCAGTCTGATCGCGACATTGTTGATTCTGGCCCTGGCCATCTGGATCGGCCGGCTGCTGTGGATTCACTACATGGACACGCCGTGGACCCGCGACGGCCGGGTGCGCGCCGACGTGATCAACGTCGCCGCCGATGTCAGCGGCGTGGTGATCGATGTGCCGGTGAAGGACAACCAGCCGGTGAAAAAAGGCGACCTGTTGATGCAGATCGACCCTGAGCATTATCAGCTGGCAGTGAAGCAGGCCGAGGCTATGGTGGCGTCGCGCAAGGCCACGTGGGAGATGCGCAAGGTCAACGCCAATCGGCGCAAGGACATGGACGCCCTGGTGATCTCCGCCGAAAGTCGAGAAGACGCCGGCAATGTCGCCACCTCCGCCCAAGCGGATTATCAACTGGCGGTCGCGCAGCTTGAAGCTGCGCAATTGAACCTGCAACGCACCAAGGTGCTGGCCGCGGTGGACGGCTACGTCACCAACCTCAACGTGCATCGCGGCGACTACGCGCGCATCGGCGAAGCGAAGATGGCCGTCGTCGACAGGAACTCGTTCTGGGTGTACGGCTTCTTCGAAGAGACCAAGCTGCCCCACGTCAGGATTGGCGATCCGGCGGACATGCAGTTGATGAGCGGCGAGGTGATGAAGGGCCACGTCGAAAGCATCGCCCGCGCCATCTACGACCGCGACAACCCGGAGAGCCGCGAGCTCATCGCCGACGTCAACCCGACCTTCAACTGGGTACGACTGGCGCAGCGCGTGCCCGTGCGCATCCACCTGGATCAGGTGCCGGAAGGGGCGGTGCTGGCGGCGGGGATTACATGTACGGTGATTGTGAATCCCGAAACGCAAGATTCAACGCGATAGCACGTTGAGCTGCGCGGTACGCCAGATGTGTCGCGCCGGAGGATGCAGGAGCGTGGCTTGTCCCGCGATCTGTTGCGCAGCGACAGTAATAACAGTGATTGCGGTGCATCAGTTATAACCGGGGCGCTTGGTCTTGCTGCCGCTTCGCGCCAGTTCGCGGGACAAGCCACGCTCCTACAGAAGCCCGCGGTGGTGGTCAGCCTTTTTTATCCAGCTTGAAGCGCTTGCTCAGAATCCACTCCAGTAATGCCTTGGGCAGCAGCCGTTCCATCAGGGGCAGCGCGCGGCTGCCGTTGCCGGAGCGCAATAGACGCGGTGGATGGCTGCGTTGCACGGCGTCGAGCACGTCGCGGGCGAAGTCGGCAGCGGGTGTCGGGTTGCCCTGTGACGCATTGGCCCGGGCGCGGATGCCTTCACGCCACGGCCACCACGGCGAATCCTGGTGAATCACCTGCTCGGCCTCGTGGCTGGCGTTTTGTGCGAAGTGGGTATCGATAGCGCCGGGCTGGACTTCCATCACCCGAATCCCGAAGGGGGCCAGTTCCATGCGCAGTGCTTCAGTCATGGCATGAACGGCGGCTTTTGACGCGCAGTACGCGCCCGCGAATGGGGTGACCAGCACGCCCGAAACGCTGCCGATATTCACCACCAACCCCTTGTTGCGGCGCAGCATTGGAAACAGCGCGCGCGTCACGCCGACCACGGAAAACACATTGGTCTCGAATTGCCTGCGCATGGCATCAACGCAGCCATCCAGCAGCGGGCCAATGCCACCGTAGCCTGCGTTGTTGATCAGCACGTCGAGCCCTTTGCCGTGTTGATCAAGCTCAGAGACCAGTCGATCAATCGCAGCGCTGTCATTGACGTCCAGGGCCACGGCACGAAAACCTGCCAGGGTCAGCGCCTGCACGTCGGCCGGCTTGCGTGCGGTTGTCCAGACATCATGGCCTGCCGCTTTGAACGTATTCGCCATGGCGCGGCCGATGCCGCTGGAACAACCGGTGATCAACACCACAGACATGGTTCAGTCCTTGGAAAAAGAGAAGGGCGGCGCTCAGCCGGAGAACGTGCCTTGCAGGCGTTCGGCACGAAACTCCAGAGTCTGCGGCCGGTAACCCGGACGCAGCGGCGGCATCGGCAAGCAATCCTGCCACTGACTGCCGGGCAACAAATCGCCCGGCCCGCGATAACGCGGCGCGGTGTACGTGTCTTCGGCCAGATTGACGGTATCGCCCGGCGCGTAGGCCGCGATTTTCCAGCGCAGTTCGCTGAGCGAAACGGTGTTGCCGTTATCGATCAGTACCAGCAGCGGACGCCCCGTAGGACACTGTTGCGGCGCATAGTCCACGCGCAATTGCAGGCGCTCAAGGCGCTGCTCGTCGCGGCTGTCTTCCCAGACCACAAACGCCGCCACGACGCCCAGCCCGACTGCAGCAGCCAGGGAAACAGGCAACGCTTTGGAGGGATAGCGCAGAAGCAGGACCAACCAGGTGAACAGGAGTACGGCGCCGAAAATCATCGTGTCGATCTCGCGATTGCAGATGAGGGCATCGTACCGAAAGGGGAGAGGGTTGGGCTAATGGATTGGGCTCAACCGAACCGCTCAGCGCAACCGTCCAGCCGGACCGGCGGTCAGTCAGAAATCCGGAGCCAAACTAGTCTTAGGGTATTTCCTGCAACGGATTGCACAGGTCATGGCTCATTCCTGCTCGCTACATACCCATACTCCGACACTCACGGTAATAGAGCCGCGCAGGCTACCTGTTCGTACGGTGTCCTTCCATGTGGCTCAAACGGATGCGCCCATGACCGCGCGGGTTGACCGCCTTGCCTATGACCCCGCAGGAAGGCAAACGGCGCGTTGGGACCCACGACTATGGGCTGCCGCCGATCTGGCATCGGACGCGGCGAGCAATGTGAGTGTGGTCTTCTCGCTCAGCGGGGAGCGGCTGCTTTATGAGAGCGTCGATGCGGGGTGGCGCCTTCAATCAGTGGGGGAAGGCGGGCAGCGTGACGGGGGCTGGGACGGACGCGGAGTGGTTCAGCGGGTCGAATACGACAAGCAGCTGCGGCCGACTGCCTTGTTTGAAGAGCAGGGCGCACGGGACGGTACGGCGCGAACCTGCGTCGAGCGCTTGAGCTATGGAGGGCCTGATGAGCATCACGCCAACCAATGCAATCAAATCGTCAGGCATTACGATCCGGCCGGCTCGCTGTGCAATACGTCGTTCGATATAAACCGGAATGCGCTCTCGCAGGCGCGGCGTTTTCTCAATGATCCGAACATGTCCAGTTGGCCGGACGCCGCCGAAGCTTGCGACCAGCTTCTGGAACCCGGAGACGGCGCCCGGATGGCCTGGCGATTCGCTCCCACAGGCGAAATGTCCGAACAGCGCGATGCCATGGGAAACACACAGTTTTTTGCCCAGACCGTCGCCGGGCTGCTCAAGCAAACCCGCTTGCAGCTGGCCGGCCTGCCAGCGGAAACGCTGGTGGGCGATATTCAATACGACGCCTTCAATCGCGCGGTTTCAGAAACCGCCGGAAATGGCGTCGTCACCTCTGCGGCTTATTCAACACAAGACGCTCGTCTGGTGAACGTCCAGTCGACGCTTCCCGATGGAGAAAGACGGCAGGATCTGCGTTACGCCTACGATCCGGTCGGCAACGTGATCAGCATTGCAGATGCTTCGCTCCCTCAAAGCCATTTCGTCAATCAGCTCACCAAGTCCATCAGCACATTCACGTACGACACGCTGTATCGGCTCATCGAGGCCACCGGTCGGGAGCTGGCGTCGGTCAATCGAGGCCCGGTTCTCGCGGTGTTCCAATCGCCGATCGACCCCTCCCGACTGACGAATTACCGACAGAACTACGAATACGATGCGGGCGGCAATTTGCTCAAGCGCAGTCACGTCGGCGTGCAAGATCATTCGCAATGGCTGGCGGCGGCCAACGGTAGCAACCGGTGTCTGGCTCAACTGACTGACACGCCGCCAACTGACGCCGAGATTGCTGCCGCATTCGATGCCAACGGTAATTTGCAGCGGCTGGCGCCCGGGCAAAACATTGAGTGGAACCCGCGTAACCAGTTGCGCAGGGTAACCCTGGTGGCCAGGCCTTCGGGAGGGGATGACAGTGAGGTTTACGTCTATGACGCAACCGGCCTGCGTGTGCGCAAGATTCGGACGGTTCAGGCTAAAAATGTCGTCCATGTGAACGACGTACGTTATCTGCCGGGCCTGGAAATCCGCGCCAATAGCGCGACTGGCGAAACGCTGCACGTCATCACCGCTCCCGGCGGACGCAACGCGGTGCGGGTTCTGCATTGGGTAGAGGGCAAACCGGAGACGGTAGATAACGATCAGACGCGCTACACGCTGAGTGATCATTTGGGGTCAAGCCTGATGGAGCTGGATCAGCAATGCCGATTGATCAGTCAGGAAAGTTATTACCCCTTTGGAGGCACAGCCTGGTGGGCAGGCCGATGCCAAATTGAAGCGCACTACAAAACCGTGCGTTATTCAGGAAAAGAGCGGGACGCGACCGGGCTTTACTACTATGGCCTGCGGTATTACGCACCGTGGCTGATGCGCTGGATCAATCCGGATCCGACGGGTGAACAAGGCGGGGTGAATCTGTTTTGCTTTTGCAGTAACTCACCGATCCGCTATCGCGACTCCCAAGGCGCAGCCCCATACGATGTTCCTCAGGTCGTGGTGGTAGCCGCAGGAATGGGGGATTTCAGCCCGCCACAGCAGGCGAAGATGAGGCAGGCGCTGGACGCTGCAAGTTATCTGGTGGCTGGAACGCGTGATCAACTTCGCGAAGCGTCACCCCGCCAGGATGTAGTCAAGGCCTTCGACGCGACGTTTGGTGAACTGCCGGCACCCATTCGCGCTGACACGATAGAGGCCGTCGTAGAAAGCCTCGACAGTTATAGGAACATGTTGACGGCATTCGGTAAGCCGCACGCGGACCTTGATATCGAGCTTTTTGACGGTCCATCCAGGCTTAAGGGACGTACTTTACTGGCGGGAGAGTTCGAAGATGTGGTCAAGAGCTTCGGAGTTTCACGCACCCATCTTGAGCAGGATCATGTGCTCAATGTTGCCTGGACGTTGATCCATGAAACTTCTCATGCAGTCAATTTCACCGTTGATAGCCATTATTACGAGCAGCCGAGACTCGAGGCCGATGCTACCCCTGAGGCTGTCGGAGGCTGGAGCAAACAAATAAGAAGGTCCTTGTCGCGAGTTGTCAGATCAGGTCCTTACGAGAAGCATGGCAGTGCTCCTGTATACGAGACCAGCATGCAAGGTTTAACAGATGACGCGGCTAACCGGCATCAACGCAAGGCCACCTTTGTGGGCAATGGGAGCGTGAGATCCTCGCTGTTACGGATGAATGCAGACACTTTTCCCGCGTTGGTCAACGCCACCCGATTTCCTGAAAGATGGTCGCGCAGGCAGGTCTGACAAATAGGCCAACATTCAGTCATTTGGCGTGACTGAGGCCGGTCAGCTCAGGCATGTTCGTGTGCAGTTGGCAGGGAAACGGGGCAACGCTTTGGAGGGATAACGCAGAAGCAGGACCAGCCAGGTGAACAGGAAGGAATACGGCGCCGGAAATCATCGTGTCGATCTTGCGATTGCAGATGAGGGTATCGTACCGAAAGGGGAGGGGCTTGAGCTAATGATGGTTTGTATGTTTCAACCTTGATCCGTAGGAGCCGGCTCGATGGCGAACCCGGTTTGACCCTCACAACGGAGTATCTGAAAGCATGCGTGTTGGCAGGGTCAACATGGTGATGGAGACTGGCACCTCAGCGTGCGCAGTCTCCGCAACCACAAGTTACTTGTCGAACAAATAAGGTTTTTCGTTCGTGACGGTGCCGTGGCCAGTGGCGTTAGTCGGCTCTGCGGTCAAAAACACTTCTTTACCTTTAATAATATCGAAGGAGCTTGCGGGAAATCTTGCCCTTGTCTCCCCGTTGGAATTAAAAGGCTGGAGAATCGTAGGGCCGACATCGTACTCACCAGAATCGCCCTTACCAAGCGCTTTGAAGTTGATGTGGGTAATTTCATTTTGAGCCTTGGTCGGGTAAGGCGGGAAAACGGCCTCCACATCCTCACCGCGAACAAGCGTGTAATTTGGCCGGTCGAAGACGGGCGTTGGGTATGCTTTGCTGTTAGCACTCATGATTCATCATCCTTGTAATTGCATTTGAGTGTGAATTGACATCGTCCTTAAAGTACGACCCATCCGACCTTCTGAATACTGTTACAAATGACAGTACCAAGATGAATTGGCGATAACGATGGGGGCGAATACTCCGACGGGTGCAGCAAAGATCATAAAAAAAGCCCCCGAAAACCCTCTGCGGATGGGGAATACGCAGAGGATTGACGGGGGCTAGTACTACTGGGTGAAGCGGTATTAACGGGCGATGGTCTGGGTCTTCACGCCGGCTTCGATGCCTGGGGTGGAGCGGCCGTAGACGTCTTCGAAACGCTCGATGTCGTCTTCGCCCAGGTAGCTACCCGATTGAACTTCGATGATTTCCAACGGGATTTTGCCCGGGTTGCGCAGACGGTGAACCGAGGCGATCGGGATGTAGGTCGACTGGTTCTCGGTCAGCAGGAACACGTTGTCGTCGCAGGTGACCTGAGCGGTACCCGATACGACGATCCAGTGCTCAGCGCGGTGGTGATGCATCTGCAGCGACAGGCTGGCGCCCGGCTTGACGGAAATGCGCTTGACCTGGAAACGGCCGCCCATGTCCACGGAGTCGTACGAGCCCCATGGGCGATAGACTTCGAGGTGGTTCTGGGTTTCGCTGCGGCCTTGCTCGTTCAGCGTGTTGACCAGTTGCTTGACGCCCTGAACCTTGTCTTTGTGAACGATCATCATGGCGTCTTTGGTTTCGACGACAACGATATTGTCCAGGCCGATCACGGTGACCAGTTTGCCGTTGCCCTGAATCATGCAGTTGCGGCTGTCCTGGATAACGACGTCGCCCTTGGCAACGTTGCCGTTCTCGTCTTTGGCGTGCACGTCCCACAGGGACGACCAGCAGCCGACATCGCTCCAGCCTGCATCAAGCGGAACGACGCACGCGCGCTGGGTTTTTTCCATGACGGCGTAGTCGATGGAGTTGTCCGGGCAGCAGGCGAAGCTCGCCTCGTCCAGGGAGATGCTGTCGCCTTCCTGCTTGCTGCGCTCGAGGGTCAGCAGGCAGTTGTCGTAGATGTCCGGATCGTGCTTTTTCAGCTCTTCCAGATAACGGCTGGCACGGAACAGGAACATGCCGCTGTTCCAGTAGTAACCGCCGGCCTGGACGAATTCCTGAGCGCGTTGCTCATCAGGCTTCTCGACGAACTGCTGAACGCGGCTGACGCCTTCCGGCAGCAAGGCATCGGCGGTGGACTTGATGTAGCCGTAGCCGGTTTCAGGCTTGGTCGCCGGGATTCCGAACAGCACCATTTCGCCGCGCTCTGCAGCGACGGTGGCCAAAGCCAGTGCGCGTTGCAGGGCTTTCTGATCATCGATCACGTGGTCGGCTGGCAGGACCAGCATCAACTCGTCGCGACCTTCGTTGGCGAGCATCATCGCGGTGATGGCAACGGCTGGCGCAGTGTTGCGGCCAAACGGTTCCATGATCACGGCCTGAGTTTCCAGACCCAGCGCACCGAGCTGCTCGGTGACGATAAAGCGGTGGTCCTTGTTGCAGACCACGACAGGGTGCTGCATGCCGTCGAATTGCAGGCGCTCGACGGTCTGCTGGAACAGGGTGTGTTCGCCGGTCAGCGCCAGGAACTGTTTAGGAAACTGTTTACGCGAAAGAGGCCAGAGTCGGGAACCGCTACCACCTGACAAGATCACTGGAATCATTTTGTTTCTCCGTTAAGCAAAAATCGTTCGAATGGGCTGTAGGTCTTTTCGGTCTTTCTGGTTTTTGTCTTGCATCGCCGGCGTCCTCCTGGCGGTCTGCTTGCTCCGCAGTGCCTGACGCCGAACGCTTAATCCCGTAAATCCGTGGCAGCGCGCGAGTAACCCCGCGCGCTGCCTGCGGCCTCTCGGCCAGGTTCAAATCTGTTACTGAGTGCCGGTCGGGCGCTTGACCCAGACTGGCGACAGGCTGCTGCCGCTACCGGTCACGTACAGAACGGCGGCTTCACCGCGCTCCAGTGCAACCGGCTTCAGGTCAGCCACTTTCTTGTCGCCGTCAAACAGCGCGAAGCTGACTTTGACCGGGTTGATTTCACGCTCGCCGGTGCCCTTGGCAGACACAGCCTTGACCACGTCGGTCTTGCCATCAGCGGTTTTCAGGGTCAGCGCCTTGTCGCTCAGGTTCTGTACGCGAACCAGGGACTTCTGCTTGTTCTTGAACGGAGGCTCTTCAACCAGCTGAGGTGCGCCCGAGGTGTTGTTGACGATGGTGTAGTAGTGATCGCTGGCCAATTTCACCGGCAGGGACTGGCTGCCGACTTTGGCGGTGTAGTCGCCCTGTGGCATGAAGCCGAAGTCACTGCTGGCCAATGGGCCGATTTCGTTGAGGCTGGTGTTGCCGACGCTGGCCGAGATTTCGCTGCTGCTGGCGTTGTAAACACGCACGAAGGTCGAGCCTTTCGGAGCGGTCGGGCCATACAGGGCGGCATCGCCACCGGCGAAGGCGGAAAGGGAGACGAAGCCCAGGCTCGCGGCCAGCACGCAGGTTTTCAGCAGGTTGGTTTTGCTCGAACGAACTGGCATCGGGTTCTGCGAAGTCATAGTCAAAGAGTCCTCTCAGTTTTGCGCCCGGGTGGGCGACTTGGAGTTGTTGGCGTTGTCCGCCAGATTCTGTTGGGGGTCACGGGCCTTTTTGAGTTCAGCGATCCACTGTGGGTCGAACTCGGTCAGGTCGTTGTGAGCGGGCAGGTAGCGTTCCGGAAATTCCCAGATCAGCACCTGCGGTGGGCTGCTCTTGAAGGCGTCGGTCTGCAGATACTTGAGCATCGGCAGGATCGGGCCATGGCCGTCTTCGGCGTAATTCACGACGTCTGCGTGCAGGGCCTGTTTAAGCGCACCGGCAAAGTTCCAGTTGGGGTTGGCGCTGTAGCTGGTGCCGACCAGACCCACTGCAACGGAATTGTCCGCGAACAGGGCGTCATCGCTTTCGGCGCCAGCCTGAGCCGGGTTGGTGCTGCGCTGCTGCAGGTCATCCGGCTTGGGCAGCAGGTTGGTGAACAGCGGATCCAGCGGCAGGAAGTTGGTCAGATCGCCCTTGTAGGGTTCGGTCGTCTTGGCTTCGGTGACGAAGTTCTGCGGTTCAACGTTCAGCGGCACTTGCTTGCTGATCACGTCACCCAACTGCTGGGCGACGATTTCCGCGCCCATCGGCGTCCAGTGGGTGTCGGTGCGCAGGAACACCTGGCCCTTCTCCTTGGCGCTTTGCAGCGGCGTCAGCAGATCCGGGGCAAGGATGCCGGCCTGATTCACTTGAGCGTGGAACTGCTGATACAGATCGGTGTGCAGCGTGGCCGGTTTGTTGTCACCGACGTGCTCCGGGTATAGACGGGTCTTGGCCGGAATGATCGCCAGCACCAGTTGCGTGCCTTGCTTTTTCAGGGTGTCACGCACGCCCTGAATGATTGCCAGGTTGTCTGCTTCGTTCTGCTCGCTGTTGGCAACGGCGTCGAACTCTTCGTCGGTGTACAGCCACTGGTCTTTGCCCAGGATCACGCCCGGACGACCTTCGTTGAACAGCTTGTAGTCCAGCGCCGCCCAAAGGTTGGTGCCCAGACGCTTGATCGGAAATGCTTCGTCGTAGTGGGTTTCCACCGCCTTGGTCCAGTGACCATTCAGCACGGTGGTCTCCTTCGACGTCGAGAAGCCGACGAAGCTGCGCAGCGACCACAGACCCAGCACCAGCAGAATCGCCAGGAACAGGAAGATGTAGAGGAAACGTAATGAACGGGTCATGTCAGGCTCCTCAGAACTGGAAGTAAAGGAACGGCGAGAAACTGGCCGCCGAGAGTTTCAGGATCGATGCAACGAACATCAGCAGGATCAGGGCGCGCATGGCATAGCGCGACCAGTCGGCGGTCCAGTAGGCAGGCTGAACCTGCGCTTCGGTGCCGACGATGTAACCCGGTTGATGAATGCTGCCCGGCTTGTCGCCCGGCACGGCCTTGATCAGGCCAGGCTCGGCAGCGGCAGGGCCATCGGCCTGCACGGCTTTGTCGGTCGGCTTGGCCGGCGCACGGTTGCGGTAGAAATCACGCAGGCCAAAGAAGGCGAGGGTGATGTATGCCACGACCAGCGTTGCTACTTGCAGGCCGGTGAGGCTGGCGCGGTTGAGCTCCGACAGACCGAGATCGCTGAAGCTGAACATGGCGCCGTACATGCGGGCGGCAACGTGCAGGTTTTCCGAGCGGAAGATGACCCAGCCCATGACCACCAGCAGGAAGGTGAAGGCCCAGCGAACGACGTTGAATGTGCGTGGCGCAGTGTTAAGGCCGATGGCTTTTTCAATCGCCAGCCACACACCGTGCCAGGCACCCCAGACGATGTAAGTGATGTTGGCGCCGTGCCACAGACCACCCAGCAGCATGGTCAGGAACAGGTTGCGGTAGGTCGCGACTTTGCCGCCACGGTTGCCGCCCAGCGTGATGTACAGATAGTCACGCAGCCAGGTGGACAGGCTGATGTGCCAGCGACGCCAGAACTCGGTGATCGACTGACTGATGTAGGGCTGTTTGAAGTTTTCCATGAAGCGGAAACCCATCATCAGGCCCAGGCCGATGGCCATGTCGCTGTAGCCGGAGAAGTCGAAGTACAGCTGAGCGGTGTACGCCAGCGCGCCGAGCCAGGCGTCACCCGTGGTCGGGTCCTGCAGGGCAAAGCAATGGTCGGCGACCACCGCCAGCGTGTCGGCGATAAAGACCTTCTTGATGAAACCCTGCATGAACCGCGTGCAGCCTTCGGAGAACTTGTCGAGGGTGTGCGTGCGGTTGTTGAACTGGTCCACCAGGTCGCGGAAACGCAGCACTGGTCCTGCGATCAGGTGCGGGAAAATCGCCACGAATGCTGCGAAGTCGATGAGGTTGCGCGTCGCCGGGGTGTCCCCACGGTAGACGTCGATGATGTAGCTGATGGACTCGAAGATGTAGAACGAGATACCGATCGGCAGCAACACATGGGTGAGGATGAACGGCTCAAGACCGATCGACGTCATCATCGCGTTGATGCTGTCCACGCCGAAGTTGGCGTACTTGAAGTAGCCAAGGATGCCCAGGTCGACCACCACGCCGAGCAGCAGCCAGCGCTGTGCCGGTTTGGTTCTGACCCCGGCAGCGCCTACGCGCAGGCCGATCCAGTAGTTCCACAGCGTCACACCTGCGAACAGTGCCAGGAAGTCCACTCGCCACCACGCGTAGAACACGTAGCTGGCGACCAGCAGCAGCAGGTTGCGATAGCGTTGCCCGCTCAGGTAGTACAAGCCGAGAAACACCGGCAAGAACAGGAACAGGAACACGTTGGATGAGAAAACCATCCTTTACCTCTCCATTTGTCCAACATCAAGGGCCGAAGCCCCCCCAAACCCCCCACGAAAAATGGAGGGGTGAAACATGCATCTGCCGACTCTTTGCAGGAGTGAGCTTGCTCGCGATACGTCAGCCCGGTCGGTGCCGCTCTGACTGATCAACCGCTATCGCGAGCAAGCTCACTCCTACAGTGGGTTTGCTGTGGATCACACCATGGCAAACCCGGCCGGAATCTCTGCTCTCAGGAACCGCCCTTGTCACCCTTGTCGTGCGTCGGGTCATAAGTGCGGGTCAGGTCGCCGCCGAGGCGGAAGTTCTTGAACGGTTGCATCTTGTGTTTCTGTTCAAGCACATCCGGGCCGCAGTCATACAGCGAGCAATACGGTTCCAGCCAGGCGAATTTCATGTCGGTTTTCAGGTCCGTCATGTCCTGCTTTTCGCCGTCACGTGCTGCGAATTCGCTTCCCGAATTCTTCACGCCAGCCAGGACGCGATCACCCAGACGCTTGAGCGCACCGTTGTTTTCCTGACGCAGATCGACACCGTTGGCCTGGGCGAAACTCGCGATCATCGCCAACGGCGGAAGCGCATAGTTGTGGTAGGCCAGCGCGCGTTGCTTGCGCTTGAGCTCGTTCGGCAGGAAACCTTGCGGGTCGATCTGGTTGGCGCCGATCTTGAATTCCTTCACGGCCCAATCGAACAGGTCCTGGCGATTGGTCGCCACTGCCGTGGACATCACGGCCCAGGCGGCCCAGTACGAGTGGTTATTGGTCTTCTCAAGCGGCAGATTGTTCCAGTCGCTGACCACGTGATCCGCCAGTTTGCTGAACCAGGCTTCGATGACCTGCGTCTCCTGCTGGCGGGTAGCCAGAGGGTGCGACTCGGAGAACTTCAGGCGCAGATAAGCGGACGACATGCTGCCCAGTGCCCATTTGCGCATCGACTTGCCGGTGTGGTTGAAGTCGGTGGACTCCAGCGCATCGGCCTTGGCCCAGGTGGTCAGCATGTTCAGCGCGCAATCGAGCTGTTCCGGGCGACCGTCACGCATGTACTGCATCACCACCTTGCTGGTGGCACGCTCCATGGTGGTGATGTCTTTGGTCGCATCACGGAACGCCTGGTCCGAAACCATGTTCAACGTTGCGCGGGCCTTGTCCGAGCCTTCGTATTTGCTGCGAAACTGCAGCGGACCGGTGTAAGGCTGCGGGATCGAGTCACAGCTGAACTTGCCCTGGCCTGTCTTGAATTTCTCAACACCTTCGTAGTAACCCTGCGGCGGCACGAGTGTCGACG
Organism: Pseudomonas sp. CFBP 8772; assembly: GCF_014841665.1. Lineage (NCBI taxonomy): Bacteria > Pseudomonadati > Pseudomonadota > Gammaproteobacteria > Pseudomonadales > Pseudomonadaceae > Pseudomonas > Pseudomonas sp. CFBP 8772. The sequence goes on from NZ_JACYUI010000005.1 coordinate 134,105, forward strand.
CAGCGCTGGCGCCGGTGGCGAACAGTGCCGAGGACATCATCGCCAGCGACAGAAGGGTAGGGAGCATCAGTTTTGGAGTGTGCATAGGAGCCTCATAACCCGGCTTGCGCGGTTTGATGCGCGACATTCGGGAACACGTTGCGTTTGCATACTTTCGCTTCGACCTGCTGTGGCGCAGTGCCCGCTTCCGGACCCTGCACTTCCAGTGCGAGCAATTGCTGGTCAGCCCAGTCTTTGTCATCGCGCAGTTCGAAGGAGAAGCGCCCGTCGGTTTCAGATGTTTCAGGTTTTTCGATCTTCAAGTCTTCGTGGCGACCGTTCATGTACCAGAGGCGCGCCTGAAGGGTTTTCACCGAGTTGTCGGCGAACTTGATGTCGATCTGATTACTGCCGTTGCGCACATCCTTGATGCCGTTTTTGCCGTTGACCAGCAACTCGTTGATCCCTGGTTTGAGGGTGGTGCTAGTGCTCATGATTGCCGGCTTGCCTTCACAGCCGTTGTCCAGCAGCGACATCATCTGGCGATAGATGGTCTCCTGATCGAGGCGATAAAGCGGCGAGAATTCCCAGATGAGAATCTTCGGTGGGTGTTTCTGGAAGTCTTCGCTGCCCAGGTACTGCAGCATCGAACCTTCAAGGCCGCCGCCCGGGAAGGCGACGTTCAGCACATCAGCACCAATGTATTCCTGCAAAAAGCCGGCAAAGTTGTAGTTCTTGCCGCTGTGACTGGTACCGACCAGGGTGATTTCCGGGTTGCCGGAGTCACCAAACAGGTCGCCGTCGGCTGCTTCGCCTTTGGGTTCCGTCTCAAACTGGTCCATGTACTGGATGGCATAGCTCGTGCCGCACAATTGACCGGCCATATTGTGAAGAGTGCCCTTCTTGCCCATGCGACCTGACAAATGGGTCTCGAATTCACGGCGCGGAACGCCGGCAAAGGCCTGCATCTTTTTCACGGAATCAGCGACGATTTTCGCCGTGCGCTGGGCACCGTACGGTGTCCAGTGCTGGTCACCGCGGAAGTAGAAATCGTGGGCCTGTTGCTCGTTGGTCAACGGCGACAGGTCCGGCACGGTGTAGCCCATTTTTGCGAAACGACCGAGCATGGCCTGGTAGTTGCGCAGTGCGGTGTTGTAGTCGAACTTGTCGCGTTCGGCCGGGAACAGCTTGTTGCGATCAACCAGCCCGCGGGTGGGTTGGTACACGACCACCAGCTCTACACCCTTGCTCTTGAAGGCGTCGTGCAGCATTTGCATGCGGCGATAGCCTTCAGGCGTGGTGTCGAATTCGGTGCGCAGGTCTTCACGGGTCCGGAACAGCCAGTCGCCCTGGGCCTGAACCAGCGTGGTGAAGTTCTGCTGATAGCGGCTGACGTAGTTTTTTTCGTCATGCGCTTCTGGGCACAGACTGCAGCAAGGCTCGGCAGTGAAGGTCGGGGCTGTGGTGTCCGCTGCATACGCGCCATTGCTGGCGGCGAACAGTGCAGCGGTCAGACCCGAGAGGCTGAGCAGTTTGATCAAATGTGCGTGCATAGAAATATCTTCCTCAGTCCCGGAGTTGTTTCTGGCTTTCGACCGGGTCGATCAACACGGCTTTCTGTTGGCGCACCAGCAGATCGAGGATTTCGTCCTGACGATCGCCCAGTACACCGTTGAAGCTGATCCCGCTGGCTTTGGTCGGTGCAAGCATCGACACCTTGTACAGCTCGACGCTCAGAGGCGAGTCGATGGACAGGGGGCCTGAACCGTTGGAGGTCAGTTCGCCGCCGACCATGATCAGCGAGACTTCGGCATCGAATGGATCGAGCTTGATGTCGCGGTCAGTGTCAGACAGGTCCTTGATGTGGCCGTAAACGCCCATCAAACCGTTACCGATGGCCAGGTTTTCGTACAGCTTGATGTTGGTGCTGTTGCGAACCCGGATGCCGTGACGCTTGTTGGCGAACACACGGTTACCCCACAGCAGGTTGTCGGCACTCTCATACAAGGTGATGCCGTCGGTGTGGTTGCGGTAGATCTCGTTGTACGCCACCAGGTTGTTCACGCTGTTACGGTCAAGGACGATGCCGGACAGGTGGTTGTCGTAGCTTTTGTTGTTGATGATGAAGCTGTCGTTCACCTCACGGGAGACGATGATCCCGTGCTTTTTCTTGGTCCCGTACACCGTGTTTTCGGCAATGATCAGACCGTGGGAACGGTCATGGGGGTCGATGCCGTAGATGATGTTGTCGTGGTAGGTGCTGCCCTTGACCACGAAGTCACGGGTTTCATAGCAGTAGAAGCCGTACCACATGTCCGAGAATTCAGAGTTGACGATCCAGCCGGTTGGCTCGGCGCGGTTCATCTGAGCCTTCATGTTCGGCGTGTACTGGGAAATACTGATCCCGTACGACTTGCTGTTGTTGTAACCCAGGCTCGCCACTTTGGTGTTGAACATGTAGGTCTGCGTACCGCCCCAGGACAGCAGGAACGGACGGAATTCCTTCGGCGCCTTGAACGTCGACGGGCCGTTGGATTTCTCGCTCCAGCCGGTCAGTTTGGTGTCCGACATGAACAGCAGGTTGTCGTTGACCAGAAACGCACCGGCGTCCTGAGACAGGCGCAGTTCGGTGGTTTTCTTGTCGACCTCGAGGATGCCGTTCTTGCCCACGACGATCGGCAGACGAGCCAGGAACACGCCCGGCGAGGTCTCGCTCAGGTACTGTTTAGGCACCTTTTTCGCGAGGTCCTGCAACGTCATGTAGCCGTCTTCGATGAAGATGGCCTGGGGAATGCCGTGCTGACGGGCTACCCATTCGGCCATCTTGTTGTCACCGCCGATGAATTCCTTCAGCGAGTCTTCCTGCATCATGCGTTTGATCGCGACCTTGCCCGGCTTGCTGCGCACGATCTTCTTCTGCATGGCCTGCTGGGTGTAACCCGAGAGGTCAGGCAGCTTGGGCTTGTCCATCAACAGCGGTTCGATGGGCGGGCTGCTGATCGTGTAGGTCTTGGCCTGATGCAGGCCCTTGACCACCACTTCCTTGTCATCCGCCGGATGCGCCGCAGGGGCAGGAACCGGCAACGGGTTGTTGGCCATGGCCGCAGTGCTGGAGAGCAGCATGACGCTGCTCAACACTGCGCATTTCAGCACAGAGCTTTCCAGCAGGGCATGCGGCCATGCCCGGTGACGCAATCTGCTTGCTTGACTGTTCATCTCATTGCACTCCTATCGCGGCTTGCATCAGAAGCGCCAGATGACGTCGACGATGGCGCGGTGCATGTAATCATCTACACCGCTGTGATACGCATCGCCCGGTTTGAACACGCCTGCACGCAGACGAATCAGCGCCGACGGTTCGTCGAACGACTGGCTCACCGCAGCAGGCAGCAGGCCTTGCTTGAAGTACTTGGTGACGACGAGGTCCATTTCCTGGCCCAGGTCCTTGCGGCCGTCTTCGAGCGGCAGCGAGGCGAATGTGCTGACGCCATCGGAGTCGACATTTTCCTGAGCCGGGTTGATACCCGCGCCGCCGATGCCCGAATGGCCGTCGACACGACGGAACTTGTGGTAGATCAGCGAGGCGTCGTACTCGTCCTGCATCTGCCACGAAGCGAACAGCGAGCCGGACTCTACGTTGGCCATTTCGCCCTGGAACGCTTCACCGAAGCGATGCACGCGCGAGCGGGTACCGGTCCAGTTCGAGCGGTTGCTTTCCAGACCGTTCTGCTCGTAGTTCTTGCTGGCACGGGAGTAGGCGCCGCCCACTTGCCACATCGGATCCAGACGGAAACGCAGGCCCAGGTCGGTCGCCCAGCCGTTGACGTTTTCGCTGTTCTTCTCACCGGCCACGTACTGATCGCCAATGGCGTCATAGGTGGTGCCGATGCGGTCACGATCGCCGGTCAGCCAGGTCAGGCTGCCCCAATAGTTGACGGTGTTCAGGTTGCGGTAGTTGTACGCATCGCTGTTGGCCTGCAGACCCAGCCAGGTCAGGTCGCCACGCGAAGTCTTGTCCAGGTCGTCGATGGCCGAGCCCTGTTGTTTCAGGCTGCCGCCGTCATGACTGTGGTGCGCACGAACGCCTGCCCACTGGCCCGGCGTCCACTGGTATTCCACGTCGCCATAAAGGTGCGAGCGATCCTTGTCCTGTGCCGACAGTTCGGTCAGGTCGGTGCGGTATTCGCTGAAGCGCTGGGCGGCGCCCACTTCTGCCTTGAGCAGGGTGGTGTCGAAGGTCCAGTTCACCGCTTCGATGTTGGTGTCGTGCCACTGACCATCGTCATTGCGCAGACGCTGACGGCCGACTTTCAGGATCTCGCCGGGGTAGGGCGTGAAACCGCTGTAGCCGATCCAGAACTCACGCAGGGCCGCGTAGCTGTCATCGACTTTGCGGCTGTTCGACGTGCTGCGCGAGCGCTGGGCGCTTTGGCCGTTTGCGTCGGTGACCTGCTGGTCCAGCGGGTCGGTCTGGATGGTGTCGGTCGCGGTGACGACCTGGCCCATCGCGTAACCGCTCCAGTTGCCCCACTCGCCATACGCCCACGGACGCAGATCCAGACCGACACCGTTGACGTCGCCACCGCTGCGGGTGCCGAGGTCACGGTCGTCTTCCATCTGGCCGGTCGCTTTGACTTCGATGCCGAAATTCTGAGTGTCGGTCAGGGCGGCCAGTGTCGGCGTGGCCCAGATCAGGGAGAAGCCCAGGCCGAATCCGGCCGCCATCAGAGGGTTCAACTTAAGCTTCATAGAGGTGCGTCCCCGCCGTCTTTTTCTTCTTGCAGTGTCTGCAAGGCCAACGCGTTTTGCGCGGTTGTGCCGCGGACCTGCTGTTCTCGCTGGAGAAGGCTCTGCGCCTGGGCGCGCTTCTCAGGCGGCAATTGTTCGTTCAGTTGTTGCGCAAGATCCGTCGCTTGCGGTGTGCCCTGGGCCAGTGCGAGCTGGCCGAAGACCCATGCGTTGACCGGATCAGGCTTGATACCTTTGCCTTGCGAGAACAACTGCGCGAGGGCGAAGTCGGCGCTGTTCTGGCCACCGCGTGCGGAGGTCAGCAACTGGTCGACCGCTTTCTGCGGGTCTGGATGGCCCAGATAGCCCCGGCGATACAGCTGACCCAGGTAGTAATGCGCGGAGATTTGCGTCGCAGCCGCCTTGGTCAGGTGCTCTTCGGCTTTCTTCGCATCCGGCAAGACCAGCTTGCCTTCGTAATACAGCTTGCCCAGCAGCAGCTCGGCGCGGGGTTGATCCGCAGCACGGCCGTTGTCCAGGTATTCCATCATCTTGTTGACGTCACCCAGCTCGGGGAAGTCGTACAGCAATTGCGCCAGACTGACCCAGGAAGCGGGGTAACCAGGGGCAACTTTCTCCAGCAGCGACTGCGCGGTCTTTTCGTCCGGCTTGCCGAGGGTCGAATCCGCCAGCACGCGAGCGACGCTGTCGACCCGCATGGCAGGCACGCTGCCCATCGCGTAGCCGCTTTGCATCTGCTCGATCAGCGCCGCCTGTTTGTCGGCTTCGCCGCGCTTCTGATAGACCGTCGCCAGCTCGGTGTAGCAAACGTCAGTGGTGCGCAGCGCTTGCTTGCAGATGCTTTCGACTTCAGCCAGATGCTGGTCGTAGGTGCCCTGGGTGCGATACAGCAGCACCTGCGCCAGACCCGCTTCCGGGTAACCGGTCGCGCGCCATTCGTTGATCTTCTGCTGCGCATTCACGTTCGGGAACGTGTGCGGGTACTGCAGATAGAGCATCGCCAGCGGGATCAGCGTGCCGGCTTCGCCATTGGCGAAGGCCTTCTTCAACAGACCTTCGGCTTCACGTTGCTCGGCTTCGGTGGAGTTCGGCTTGACCGCCAGCAACTTGCCCAGACGCGATTGCGCCCGAGGCGAAGTGGCGGCAGCAGCGCGATACGTCGCCTCGGCCTGCTTGATCAGCTCGGGGTCGCGAGTACCCACCTGGATGTCCGCAAGGCCGACCTGCGCATCGCTATAGCCCAGGTCCGCCAGTTGCCGATAGTTTTGCTCCGCCATCGCGGTGTCGCCGCGTTTCAGGGCTTCGTTGGCCAGGCGCTGATCGGGCAGGCCGGCACAGCCGCCCAAACCGATAGCGATCGCCAGGCTCAACACTGTAGGGGCTGACAAGCTTCGTAGTGGGCTAGCCATGTTTAGAAACCTGCCGCCGTGGCTTTATCGATCAACCAGTTCAGCGACGGGCCGCGGGTGCTTACCACTTCAACCGGACGACCTGCCAGGCTGCTGTTGATGGCTTCGTCAGGCTGGATCTGAACGCGGATGTCGGAAGACAGGTCAGCAGGGCTCAGAGCCGTGGCGCTGACGATCTTGCCGCTGTGGTCGCCGTCTTCGCCGGCAACCTGGAAGGTCACGCGAGCGCCCGGCTGTACATCGGCGAACTGACGGTAGGTGAAGCGAGCATCGACATTGGCGGCAACGTTGCGCGGGACCATCTGGAAGATGACCTGACCTTTGCTTGCGTACTGACCGTCGGCGACCAGTTGCTTGGCCACGACGCAATCGCACGGGCTGGTCATGGTGCCGGCCAGTTGACGACCAAACAGCTCTTCGATTTTGGCCGGCTGCATTTCGTCCGGGTCCAGGTTGCCTTTCAACATGTCCAGCATGCTGGTGTTGAAAGTCGCCAGCGGAGCGCCTTTGGCGACGTTGCCGTTTGGCGTTACCAGGCTGGTCACGGTGCCTTCACGAGGCATGGTGACATCCAGGCTAGGGACGCTGACCAGGCCCGAGGTGGAGTGGCTGACGAAGTACATGCCGTAGACCGATTTCGCGACGAAGCCGAACGCAATCAAACCGACAGCGAAGATACCGACGCTGAAGGTCACGGCGCGCAGGCGACCGAAGGCGCTCAGGCCGCTGCCGCCGTCTTTGGATTTGCGGGCCTTGGTGAAGTTGTCGCGCTGCAGGGTAGCCAGCACTTCGCCCATGCTGATGAGGTCGCCCGACAGGTGCGAAGTGATCAGGTGACGCAGCGTCGAGATGTCTTGGGATTCCAGATTCTGGAACTGGCAGCCGACACGGCCGGTGCTCGAATCGATGGTGCGCACTTGCAGGTCAACGTCCATTGCCAGACCGAGGTTGTCGATCAGGAACTGCAGACGACCCTTGATGACTTCACCGACGCCTGGACGCAGGTTGGCAGGAGCGACAAAGCTCAGACCGCCTGCGGAAAGGTCTTCGACACGCACCAGCGGGGCGTTCGGCTGACCATTGAGCAGTCGCAGTTTGGCCGGGATCTTGACCCGTGCGTGCTGACGCTGGGCTTCGGATTCATGTACGACATTGGCATTCACGGCTGTATTCATGGTGGTAATTCCTGATTAATCGAGTTGATCCATTGTTTCGGTCAAAGGCCCGGTCAGACCATTGTCAGCAGCACGGCAACGAAGATGCTGCCAGCCGAGAAAGTCATGGTCCGCGACGACCAGGTGTTGAACCAACCCTGGAAGCTGGCCATGTCGCGGCTCAGTTTTGTGTCCTGTCGGGTCCAGGACTGTCGGTCGAGACGGAAGAAGACGTAAATCTTCATCAGTGCGCCGACGATCTGGTTGTAATAGAGAATCATCGGATACGCCGGCCCGATCTTGTGCCCGCTGCACGACAGCAGCAGGGTCAGGATAAGACGGGTGATACCGATCCACAGCAGGTACGCCAGCAGGTATTCGATGCCGAACTTGAGGCTTGCCAGCATGGCAACGGTCAGGCCGAGGATCGATGTCCACATCGATACGCGCTGGTCGAACAGCACGATGCTGGTGAAGACCCCAAGACGACCGAAGCCCAGACCCAGCGCACGGGAGTTCTGCCGAAGGTTGTTGCCGTACCAGCGATACATCAGCTTGCGGCTGGCTTTCAGGAAGCTCTTTTCCGGCGGGTGTTCAACGGTGTTGATGGCGGCATCCGGCACGTAGAACGTGTCGTAGCCCAGGCGCATCAGGCTGAACCAGCTGGACTTGTCGTCGCCGGTCAGGAACTTGAAGCGGCCCAGACGCCAGTGCTGCAGCGAATCGCTTTCCACGTCAGCGATGAACATCGGGTCCGTCACCACGGTGGCGCGGAACACCGACATACGGCCGGTCATGGTCAGCACGCGCTTGGACAGCGCCATCGAGCACATGTTGATGTGACGCTGAGCGAAACGCAGCTTGTGCCACTCGCTCATGATGTAGCCGCCGCGTACTTCACAGAATTCGTTGGTGGTCAGGCCGCCGACGTTGCCGAACAGCTGGAACCACGGAACTGTTTTCTGCACCACGCCTTCAGCGAGAACGGTGTCGCCGTCGATCACCGCAACCACGGAGCGGTCGTCCGGCATGTGGCGGGAGATGGCGCGGAAACCGAACGCCAGACCATCACGCTTGCCGGTACCGGCGATGCGCACGAAGTCGAGCTTGACGTGCTCCGGCGGGTTGTACTTGGCCCACAGTGCCTTGACCAGCAGCTCGTCGGACATTTCCACCAGGGAGCACACGATGGTGGTCGGGAAACCGCAGTTGATGGCTTCGCGAATCACCGAGCTGTACACCTGAGCGGTGGTCAGCGCATCGATACGAAAGCTGGTGACCATCAGGAACACGTGGGACGGATCGGCGGCCTTGCCCAGCTTGCGCACTTTGCGGCGCAGGTGCGGGTAGACGATGTACAGGAAGATCATGCCGCGCACGAAGTGCGTTGCGCCCATCGAGTAGCGCCAGATGCCGACGATACCGATCAGGAAAATGAAATCTTTGGAGTGCGAGTCAAACAGCGATGCAGGCAGCGCCATGGCAATGGCAGCCAGCAAAGTTAGATAAAACAGCCAACCTGCGGCCTGGAGGAAGCCGTGCTTCAGCCTTTGCATAGTGTGTATCCCTAAGTCAGTTGCAACCTCAAGCCGCAAGCTTCAAACCTCCCGTCGCAGGCGCTGACGCCCGGGACGGGAGGGATGAAGCCTGAAACTTGCAGCTCGTGGCTTGCAGCTCGCTGTGTGTTACCAGCAGATACCTTCGATTTGACCGTTTTCGGTGGTGGTGCCTTTCATGAAGCCCACCAGGTCAATCACACGCTTGCCGGCTGGCGCGTTGTTGGCGAGTGCACGGAAGCGCTCGTCGCGGTTACCCAGGATGATCACGTCGGAGTTGTTGATGACCGCGTCGAAGTCCGAGTTCAGCAGGGACGAAACGTGCGGGATCTTGGACTCGATGTAGTCTTTGTTGGCGCCGTGAACGCGAGCGTATTCGACGTTGCTGTCGAAGATGCTCAGGTCGTAGCCTTTACCGATCAGCATTTCTGCCAGCTCGACCAGTGGGCTTTCGCGCAGGTCATCGGTACCGGCCTTGAAGCTCAGACCCAGCAGGGCAACTTTGCGAGTGTCGCTGGCAGCAACGATGTCGAAAGCGTTCTGAACCTGGGAAACGTTGCTGCGCATCAGGGAGTTGAGCAGAGGTGCTTCAACGTCCAGAGTGCTGGCGCGGTAGGTCAGGGCGCGCACGTCCTTCGGCAGGCAGGAACCGCCGAAAGCGAAGCCTGGGCGCATGTAGTACTGCGACAGGTTCAGAGCCTTGTCCTGGCAGACCACGTCCATCACTTCGCGGCCGTCGACGCCGACTGCCTTGGCGATGTTGCCGATTTCGTTGGCGAAAGTGACCTTGGTCGCGTGCCATACGTTGCAGGTGTATTTGATCATTTCGGCAACGGCGATGTCCTTGCGGATGATCGGTGCGTCGAGTTCTTCGTACAGGGATTGCAGAACGTCACCGGACGCCTTGTCGAATTCGCCGATAACGGTCATCGGAGGATGGTCGTAGTCAGCGATCGCGGTGCTTTCACGCAGGAATTCCGGGTTGACCGCGACACCGAAGTCAACGCCGGCTTTCTTGCCCGAGCAGTCTTCGAGGATCGGGATGACAACGTTTGCGACCGTACCTGGCAGAACGGTGCTGCGCACGACGATGGTGTGACGGGTGCTCTTGTCACGCAGTACGAAGCCGATTTCGCGGCAGACCGATTCAATGAAGTCCAGCTCCAGATCGCCGTTCTTCTTGCTTGGCGTGCCAACGCAGATCATCGACAGGTCAGTGTCGCGGATCGCTTCGGAGAAGTCGGTGGTGCCACGCAGTTTGCCGGTCTTGATGCCGGTTTCCAGCAACTCGCCCAGACCTGGCTCAACGATTGGCGACTTGCCTTTGTTGATCAGATCGATCTTGGCAGCGGAGATGTCCACGCCAACAACATCATGACCACGCGCCGAGAGGCAGCCTGCGCAGACTGCACCGACATAGCCCAAACCAAAGATGCTGATACGCATAGTAATCTCCTCAATGTTTACGCCATTAGTTGGCCGAATATAAAAACTGTCTTACAATTTTTCGCGCACTCGTACGCACGGCAAATGAATGTCGCGTGACAAGCACAGGCAGAATTAAGGGTGAGTTACCTGGATGAAAGGTAAACCCGAATGTTACAGATCAAAAGTGTCGAGTAGCCCATACATATTTATATAGGTTCCCGATCTGGGATGTGGCAGGCACTCCGACGGATGATTTGCGCGTCGTGCTCAGGCGATCAGGTACAAGGCTTTTGGCCGTCTCCCGATGAATCTGCCCCGATTCACGACTGCGGGCACCCGAATGGTGCTAGCTCAATTCACTTCAACTAGTTTGGTGCGTGACTCCTTGTACGTACCACTTGACCCATGGGTCTAACTTCGTTGAGAAGCAACTTCCAGATCTGTCCATGTGCCATGTAAGAGATGTCCTACATGGGGGACGAGAATTGTTACGGGATGTAGGAGCGTGGGCAATCCCCATAAGTTCCGGGCCGCTCGTCCTCTTTTTGAGATTTTTCGTAACACTCGGTGCTTTCTGGCGGGATCCAGCGTGCTGGCGATCAAGGTTTGAGCCTTAGTTTATAAGGCTTTGGCCGGCCTGCAGGGTGGGGTGTCACTAGTTCAAATTCACGACCCGAAATCTGCAAAAAAAGTTGTTAATTTTTTGAGAAAAAAAAGAACCGTTAGTTTTCGACTGTTCGTTGGCGCCAATTAGCTGTCAGCACTACCGTTCGTCCGTGCAAACTGTAGCTTATGAACTAAGTAAGTTTGGGAATTTGCGAACAGAGTCACTGTTTTTGTTTGCTTTCGGTTGGATGGACAGACGCATTCGAATGATGGTGTTTGCCTGCTCGCACTAAAATCACGAGAAATGTGCGCTGAGCAGTGCACTGAAGTAGGGATGAAATGGCGTCGCGATGCCCGTCATTGGTTGAAGACGGGCAGGCATTTGGTCGCAGGAAAGGGCAGGTGCCAGTCAGGCATCTTGCTCATCGCGCAGGAAAATGAGCTTGTCCGGGGAGGACAGTTCTTTGCTGTATCGATAGCCGTGGGCATCGAACTGGGCCAGGTCTTTGGGCTTGCTGATGCGCTCGGAAATGACGAAGCGGGTCATCATGCCCCGTGCTTTCTTGGCATAGAAGCTGATGATCTTGTACTGGCCGTTTTTCTGGTCGCGGAACTCGGTTTCGATCACGCGGGCATTAAGTGCCGGCCGCTTGACCGCCGAAAAGTACTCGTTCGACGCGAGGTTAAGCAGCACGTCGTCGCCTTGTTCTTTCAGCGCATCGTTCAGCCACTCGCTGATGCGGTCGCCCCAGAATGCATAAAGATCCTTGCCCCTGGCGTTCGCCAGTTTTGTGCCCATTTCCAGCCGATACGGTTGCATCAGGTCCAGGGGGCGCAGCAACCCATAGAGCCCGGACAACATGCGCAGGTGCTTCTGGGCGTAAGTCAGATCGGGTCCGCTCAGGGTGTCGGCGTCGAGCCCTGTATACACATCGCCCTTGAATGCCAGCAGCGCCTGTTTGGCGTTTTTGGGGGTGAACGCCGGATCCCAGCTGCCGAAGCGGGCGGCATTGAGGCCCGAGAGCTTGTCGGACAGGTGCATCAGCTCGCCGATCTGCGCAGGGGTCAGGTCGCGCAGCTGGCTGATGAGCTCCTGAGAATGATCCAGAAATTGCGGCAGGGTATGGCGCTTGGTGGTAGGCGGCGTTTCGAAATCGAGGGTTTTGGCTGGGGAAATCACCATCAGCATGGGCAGGTCTCCTTTAATCGTCGGGCGATTCTAGGGGTTGCGTGCGGTTCACTCCAGCTATGGTGTCGATAGGCGCAATCCTACGGAAGCCGTGCCCGAATCCGGCCATCTGGCCCTGGGCAAATCCGCTATAGTGCCTCGCCGGTTTTCGGCCTCTTTATCAAGGATTGGGAGCACGTCGTTTTGCGCATGCTGTTATTGATCGGAGCCTGTTTGCTGGGGCTCAACGCACAGGCGGCCACGGGGGATATCGCGATGCTGGATCGCGCAGTCTGGCCGGAGGCTCTGGAAACGCCGCAGCTGTTCGACGTCGCTTCTCGCGCCCAGATTCTCAGCTTCGCCCATCAGTTGCTGGAAAGCGAAAAGCTCAGCGATGCCCAGCTGAGTGCGCGCCTGGGGCTGCGCCAGATCAACCTGCCGACGGTGAACCTGATCCGCACACGGTTGTGGACGCGCCTGTTCGAGAACTGGACATTCGCTGAAAAAACCTGTGAAGCCGACGCCTCGTTCTGCGTGCTGGTCGACGACGTGCCGATGCTGCGTCAGCGCGCCGCCGAATACAAAGTGGCCGATGATTCCTTCTATGCGCAGTGGGCGGCGCCGGCCGATGCCTTCAGCCAGCGTTATCTCAACGAACTGTTGCGCATGGCCGCCCTGTTCCCGCAGACCAGCAGCGAGATCGAGCGCTATAACTCCGACGAACTCAGCGGCGAAGAAATGCCGGACCGGACCTTCCTGCTCAATTTCGAGAGCGGTCCGACGGTTGCTGATGGGGCCACGGACTGGCTGGCTGACTTCATGCGCCAACAGAAGATCACCGCGACGTTCTTCGTCCTGGGCAAAAGCCTGCAAAGTCGTCTCGACAGCACTTCAGCGCCAGCGCTGCAAAACGTCTACCGGCAGCAATGCGTCGGCCTGCAAGGCTGGGAGTTCAGGTCCCATGCCCATTGGCGCGACTGGCAAGACTCCATCCAGCGCACGGCCGCGCTGATTCAGCAGGTGTTGCCGGACAATTTCGTGCCGCTGTTCCGTCCGCCTTACGGGCATCGTCGTGCCGACAGCGCGCCGTTCTTCCGCGATCAGCAGCTGCGGGTGTCGCTGTGGAACATCGATTCCCAGGACAGCACCGGACGCATCAGCGCCGAGCAGGCTGCCAACCGGGTGCTGACGCTGATGCTGCTGTGGCGGCGCGGCAATGTGGTGTTTCATGACAGCACGGACAAGCCGCAACAGGCGGTCCCATGGCTGATGGCCAATACCGCGCAAAGCGGTGTGATCTGGGAGGATTGCCATATTTATCCGCAGCAGTTGGCGGACGAAGAAGATGTGCCGGATGAGGAAGATGACACGCCAGACGATGACGCCGCAGAAGAGCCCGCCGAGCAGCCGGGTGCAGCGACAGATCAGACGGCGCCGGCCGCGAAAGAAAAGGAATAGAGAGGGGGAGATGTCGGAAATTTCTGAGGATTTATCCCAGACCGGACTTCCGACTTTAAACGCGGTTGCCCCATCCGCCAAGGCCTAATTCGCCCCCTGAAAAATAAAGTTCAAAAAGCGCTGAAACGCGTTTTTATGTCATCGGTTTTGCGGTATTACGACAACAGACCGCCGAACCCTGCAACACAGGTGGCGTCATTCCAGACCCCACTTTGCGCAATTTTCTCCTGCCTCAAGGGGAAAGCCTCGGCGGCCTTTTCGTGACGCAACATCGCTGTGTGTTGCGCCACCCGGCTACTACAAAGGTGAGCGAGTATGGATGACCACGGACGCACCCCTTCCTCTAACCAGCCAATCCTTTACGTGCTCGATACCAACGTATTGATCCATGATCCAAACGCGCTTCTGAATTTCGAAGAACACCACGTTGCACTCCCCATGACGGTCCTCGAAGAACTGGACAAGCTCAAGGCGGGCAAGCACTCGGTGGCTGCCGAATGTCGGCAGGCGATCCGTTTGATTGACAAGACACTCGGCGAAGCGACCCCGGAGGAGGTCGAAAAAGGCGTACCGATCGATCGCGGTACAGGTGTTTTCAAAGGCTATCTGTCCATCCTCATGAACAAGCGGCAAGAGCCCAACCGGGTGCTGCCCGACAACCTCAACGACAACATCATCATCAATCAGTTGATTGACCTGCATGCGCGGAAAAAGGACACGCGCATCGTATTGGTCACCAAAGACATCAACATGCGCCTCAAGGCACGTGCCTGCGGCATCGAGGCCGAGGATTACAGCACCGACCAACTGGTCGACGACGTGTCGATGCTGTCCCGCGGCTACCACACCATGACCGGCTCTTTCTGGGACCGGGTGAGCAAGGTCGATACCCGCCAGGATCACGGCCGTACCTGGCACAAAGTGCAGATGATCGAGCAGCTTCCGTCTGTGCACATCAACGAATTCATCATCGATGAGCAAGGCTTCGTCGGTTGGGTCAAAGGCGTCAAGCCTGATGAGTTGCTGTTGCTGGACATGCATCAAGAGCCGCTGCTGCATCAGGAAGCATGGGGGCTGAAGCCGCGCGACATCTATCAAGGCCTGGCGCTGTTCGCGCTGCTCGATCCGGACATTCATCTGGTCAACCTGTCCGGCGCGGCCGGTTCGGGCAAGACCATTCTCGCCCTGGCCGCTGCCATCGAGCAGACCATGGTCAGCAAGCGTTATCGCCGCATCATCGCCACCCGCAGCGTGCAGGGGCTGGACCAGGAGATCGGTTTTCTGCCCGGCACCGAAGCAGAAAAGATGGAGCCATGGCTTGGCGCGATCACCGACAACCTGGAAGCGTTGCACATGGACGATGAAAACACCCATGGCAGCGTCGATTACATCCTGAGCAAGGTGCCGCTGCAGTTCAAATCCCTCAACTACATTCGTGGCCGAAGCTTCCAGCAGAGCCTGATCCTGATCGATGAATGCCAGAACCTCACGCCGCACCAGATGAAAACCATCATCACCCGTGCCGGCGCCGGTTCAAAGGTGGTCTGCCTGGGCAACCTGGCGCAGATCGACACCCCTTATCTGTCGGCCACCAGTTCGGGGCTGACCTACCTGACGGAGCGTTTCAAGGACTTCCCCAACGGCGTGCACATCAGTCTGCAAGGTGTTCCACGCTCGATCCTGGCTGAATACGCGGAGAGCCATTTGTAACGTGACATCAGCTTCAAGCTTCAAGCTTCTAGCCTCAAGCTGCAAGCCGACGTCCGCTTAAGGTCGTTAGCTTGCAGCTTGCAGCTTGTGGCTTCTAGCCCTAACTCCCTACAATCCCCGCTCCTGTTCAGGAGTCATCCCGTGCTCACTCATCTCGATTCCCAAGGTCGCGCCCACATGGTCGACGTCACTGAAAAAGACGTGACGTTCCGTGAAGCCGTGGCCGAAGCGCGCGTGCGCATGCTGCCCGAAACCCTGCAAATGATCGTTGACGGCGCGCACCCCAAAGGTGATGTATTTGCCGTCGCACGCATCGCCGGCATTCAGGCCGCGAAGAAAACCAGCGATCTGATTCCCCTCTGCCACCCGTTGATGCTCACGGGCGTGAAGGTCGAACTCACCGCCGAAAGCCCTGACACCGTGCATATCCTTGCCCGCTGCAAACTCTCCGGCCAGACCGGCGTGGAAATGGAAGCGCTGACCGCCGCCAGCATCGCCGCCCTGACCATCTACGACATGTGCAAGGCCGTGGACCGGGGCATGACCATCGAGCACGTGCGACTGCTCGAAAAACTCGGTGGCAAAAGCGGACATTTCATCGCCGACGAGCAGGTGAACGCCCAATGATCATTCACGTGCAAGTCCAGTTCTTCGCGCGTTTTCGCGAAACCCTCGGCACCGAGAGTGAGACGCTCGAAGGTGCGTTCGCCACCGTCGACGCCGTGCGCCAGCATTTGCTCGAGCGCGGTGGTGTGTGGGAGGTGCTCAGCGAGAATGGCATCATGTGCGCCCGTAATCAGGAGCTGTGCTCCCTGGACACGCCTGTAGAGCCGGGCGACGAGGTGGCGTTCTTCCCGACCGTCACCGGAGGCTGATATGGGCGTGCGAGTGCAAGCCGCAGCGTTCGATCCCGGCGCGGAAGTGAATGCCATGCACGACGCCAACGTCGGCGTGGGTGCGGTGGTCAGCTTTGTCGGCTACGTCCGCGACTTCAACGACGGCCGTGAAGTGGCAGGGATGTTCCTTGAACACTACCCCGGCATGACCGAGAAAGCGCTGCTCAAGATCGTCGATGAAGCGCAGCAGCGCTGGCCGCTGCTCAAGCTGGAAGTGATTCACCGGGTGGGCGAATTGAAACCGGGCGAGCCTATCGTGTTCGTCGCGGCCGCCAGCGCCCATCGCCAGGCGGCATTCGAAGCCTGCGACTTCGTCATGGACTACCTGAAGACCCGAGCGCCGTTCTGGAAGAAGGAAAACACGTCAGAAGGGGCACGTTGGGTCGAGGGCCGCGACAGTGACCACAAGGCCGCGGATCGCTGGAAGTAAGCCGGTTTGAGAGGCCCGTTAAACAGGCGCTGTTTAGAGTGGTTGACGCCAGTAAGCTGGCGTCTTAGCATTGCGGCCGGATTGATATCACTGTGATATCCCTCAGGGAATGAGCTCGTCTATCAGGAACCGCATTCCGGTTCCTGCGCGTCAATCTCGTCAAAACCCTTCCGTTTGCCCCAAATCACCGCACCTTGCGGGCGATCAACCGTGCCTGTGCAGGCGCAGTTGAGGCCAACGGACGGACATGAATCTGAAAATACGGAGTGTGGGTGTGAACCGATTGCAGCAGGTGTTCGTTTCAGGGATGGCAGCGGCAACGCTGGTTGTAGTCAGTGGTTGCGCCACGGAGAGCTCGCGGGCGATGCCGGTGGAAAAGGTCGAGAGTTACAACACTCCCTACGCCGGCGTACGTACGCCGATCGCGGTGGGCAAGTTCGATAACCGTTCAAGCTACATGCGCGGGATCTTTTCCGACGGCGTTGACCGCCTTGGCGGACAGGCCAAAACCATTCTCATCACCCACATGCAGCAGACCAATCGCTTCAACGTGCTGGACCGCGACAACATGGCCGAGATCGGCCAGGAAGCGGCGATCAAAAAGACAACGCAGCGGCTCCGTGGGGCTGATTATGTGGTGACCGGTGACGTCACAGAGTTTGGCCGTAAAGAAGTAGGAGACCAGCAACTGTTTGGTTTGCTGGGTCGTGGCAAGTCCCAGATCGCCTACGCCAAGGTCGCCTTGAATATTGTCAACATCAGCACGTCCGAGGTGGTGTATTCCACTCAGGGCGCGGGCGAGTATCAGTTGTCCAACCGCGAGGTCATCGGTTTCGGCGGGACTGCCAGCTATGACTCGACGCTCAACGGCAAGGTGCTGGATCTGGCCATGCGCGAAGCCGTCAACAACATGGTGCGGGCGATTGATGCCGGTGGCTGGAAGCCGGTTGCCAACTGATCACTACAGGGAGTTCGTTTCACATGCAAAACAGTACCCGTCAGTTCCGGTTGATCGCGATGGCGGCAGCAAGCCTGTGGCTTGCCGGCTGCGCTCAACAACCCAAAACCCTGTACCAGTGGGGCAGTTATCAGCCCGAGGTCTACGAATACTTCAAGGGTGAATCCAAAGAGGCGCAAGTCGCCAAGCTGGAGGAAGACCTGCAGAAGATACGTTCCACCAACGGCAATCCGCCACCGGGCTACCACGCTCAGTTGGGCATGTTGTACGGCAGTCTGGGCAAGGATGATCAGATGGTGCAGGAGTTTCGGACCGAGAAGGGGCTGTTCCCCGAGTCGGCGACCTACATGGATTTTCTGCTTAGAAACGTCAAGACAGGAGTCGCCTCCAAATGAGCGCACGTTATCTGACGCTGGCCGCCAGCCTGCTTGCAGCCACCCTGCTGGGCGGCTGCGTAGCGCCGAAGACCGTCGATTATTCGGCCTTCAAGGAAAGCAAACCCCGCTCGATCCTGGTGCTGCCACCGGTTAACGAGTCACCCGACGTCAAGGCGACATACAGCCTGCTGTCCCAAGTCACGTTCCCGCTGGCGGAGGCCGGTTACTACGTCTTGCCAGTGGCACTGGTCGACGAGACGTTCAAGCAGAACGGCCTGACCAGCGCAAACGAGATTCAGGAAACATCCCCGGCCAAACTGCGGGAAATCTTCGGTGCGGATGCGGCGATGTACGTCAAGGTGACGCAGTACGGCACCAGTTACATGGTCATCAGCAGTCAAACGATCGTGGCGGCCACCGCCAAGCTGGTCGACCTGCGCAGCGGAACGACGCTGTGGACCGGCACTGCCAGTGCGTCCAGTGACGAAGGCGGCAACAATAGCGGCGGCGGCTTGGTTGGCATGCTGATCACTGCGGCAGTCAAGCAGATCATCAACAGCTCAACCGATGCAGGCCATCCTATCGCCGGTATCGCCAGCCAGCGTTTGCTCTCGGCCGGCAAACCCGCAGGTCTGTTATATGGCCCGCGTTCGCCTCGTTACGGCACTGACTGACACCGATCAGGCACAAAAAAAGCGCAACCCCTTCCAGGGTTGCGCTTTTTTTTTGCGGCTTACTCCGCCGCAGGAACCGCCCGCTGCACGCGCACGACTGGCCGCAGCAACACGGTCGATGGCGTTTCGCAGCTGATCTTGCGACCCAGCTTTTCTTCGATCGACGGCAGCTGATACGAATCGTCTTCACCGGCGAAGCTGATCGACACGCCATCTGCACCCGCACGACCGGTCCGGCCGATGCGGTGTACGTAGTCGTCCGGTACTTCCGGCAGGGTGAAGTTGATCACGTGGCTGATGCCGTCGATGTGAATCCCTCGACCCGCGACGTCGGTGGCCACCAGCACGCGAATCTTACCTTCCCGGAAACCTTCCAGCGTTTTGATGCGCTTGTGCTGGGGCACGTCGCCTGAGAGCTGCGCGGCATTGATGCCGTCACGCACGAGGCGCTCCTCGATACGCCGCACTTCATCCTTGCGGTTGGCGAAGACCATCACCCGCTCCCAACCGTGGTCGTTGATCAGGTTGAACAGCAGCTTGTATTTGTCGGCGCCGGCGACGGCATAAATGTGTTGCTCGACGGTATCGCTGGCGACGTTCAGCGACTCGATCTCGACGATCGCCGGTTCTGTCGTCCACTGCTTGGCCAGGTTCATCACGTCGTCGGTGAAAGTGGCAGAGAACAGCAGCGTCTGGCGCTCGCCCTTGTGCGGGGTCTGGCGAATGATCGAGCGCACTTGAGGGATGAAGCCCATGTCGAGCATGCGGTCGGCTTCGTCCAGCACCATGACTTCAACCATGTCCAGGTGCACTTCGCCGCGCTGGGCGAAGTCCAGCAGACGGCCAGGCGTGGCGACCAGAATGTCGCAGTGGCGCGCTTCGAGGTGTTTGAGCTGCTTGTCGAAATCCATGCCACCAACAAACGTCATCACGTTGAGGTCGGTGTATTTGGTCAGCGCCTCGGCGTCCTTGGCGATCTGCACCACCAGCTCGCGAGTCGGCGCAATGATCAGCGCGCGGGGTTCACCCATGTAGCGCTCTTTCGGCGGAGGTGTCTGGGTCAGCTGCGTGATGATGGAAATCAGGAACGCGGCGGTCTTGCCGGTGCCGGTCTGGGCGCGGCCGATGGCATCGCGGCCTTTGAGGGTGTAACCCAGAACGCCCGCCTGGATCGGCGTGCAGTACGGGAAACCCAGGTCCTGGATGGCGTGCATCAGTTCGGGGGCGAGAGGGAAATCGTGAAAGCGGGTTTTGCCTTCCTGGGGTTCGACGACGAAGTCTTCGGGTTTCCAGGGAATGACGACGGGCTTGGGCGCACGTTCACGGCGCGGGCGTTCTGTCCTGGTAGGCGAAGTGACGACCGGCGCAGCGGCTGCCGAATGCTCTGGCACTGGCGCGTGCACTTCTGCTGCTGACGGTTCCCGCGAGACAGTTTCGGTCTGGCGCTGGGGGACGGGGAGGGGAGCAGCCGGCGCGAGCGGCTCAGCCTCGCTTTTTCCGAACATCTTTTTAAGTGCTTTGAGCACGGTGATCTCATCGATTGATTTAGGAATGTACGCCGGGGAGTGTAAAGCAAGAACCCGGCGCAGCGTAGTGTCCTAGCAAATCCGCAGCGCAATTGGAAGGATCAAATGAGTGGACTAGCGAAGCTTATCCGCGAGCCAGACACCTATGTCGGAAATTTCCTGCGGTAACACTTCGTGCTCCATTGGGTATTCCTGCCATGTCACGGTGACGCCCTGAGCCTTCAAATGCTCGTAGGCGGCTCGCCCCATGGCATGCAACACCACCGGGTCATTGCTGCCGTGCAAGCAATAGGCCGGGATGCGTTGCTGGCTGGCGGACAGGCTCATCTCGTCGCCGAACGTCGGTGCGTACGTGGACAGCGCGAGCACGCCGCCAAGGGGGCCTTCCCAGCGAAGGAAGGCGGTGTGCAACACCACGGCGCCGCCTTGGGAAAACCCGGCCAGGAAGGTTCGGGCCGGGTCGATGCCGCTGTCGCGCTGCTGTTCGATCAGCTTGATGACGTCTTGCGCCGAGCCTTCCAGCTCGTCGCTGTCGATGGCGCGGGCCGGGCTCATGGCCTTGATGTCATACCAGCTGGGCATTGCGTAGCCACCGTTGATGGTCACGGCCCGGGTCGGTGCCTGCGGCAGTACGAAGCGCGTGGTCTTCAGCGTCTTCTGCAGCATCTCTGCCACCGGCAGGAAATCGTAGCGATCAGCCCCCAGGCCGTGCAGCCAGATCACGCAGGCATCGACTGCCAATTCCGGTTCGAGGATCAACGGTTCAGACATGTGTGCTCCATTAGTGTGCGATGCCGTCGGCGCAGCGCTTTAAGGCGGTGCGTCGGGCTGTTGGCGGCGTTTGAAAGATGTCGCAAGGTTACAAGTTTTGATCTTGACCTGTCGCTAATTCGACATTGCCAGCATGGTGGTACGGGCTTTGCTACACAACCCGCGGAGTGAAGGCGCTCACCTTGGGCGGTAACACTAATAGGCTATCAAGCAGACAGCCGAGTGTTGCGTCAGAGGCAGCAAGGAATCATCGAACAGGATTCCCGGCACGATTCGCTTTGAACCTCGGGGTTCAAGGACATCATGGGGCTTCAGTCTGCTGGGCTCGCCACATGCCGAACACGCGATGACCAGATGCCTGGCGTCGGTGGCGGTAAACGGGTTCGACGTCGCATGACCCAAAAACAAGCCAGCACGGGTTATGAATGCCTCACAAGGGTGCGACGGGGCTGAGGCTCCTACACAACAAAGAGCAAACTGGAGGTTCGAATGAAGATGTTGAAATCCACCCTGGCTGTAGTGGCCGCCGCTGCAGCGCTCGGTCTGACCGGGTTCGCTCAAGCGGGTGCCAAGCTGGACGCCATTCAGAAGAAGGGCTTTATTCAGTGCGGCGTCAGTGACGGTCTGCCAGGCTTCTCGGTTCCGGACGCAAGCGGCAAGATCCAGGGCATCGACGCCGACTTCTGCCGCGCTGTTGCTGCCGCAGTGTTTGGCGACGCGACCAAGGTCAAATTCAGCCAGCTGAACGCCAAAGAGCGTTTCACTGCGCTGCAGTCCGGCGAAATCGACATTCTGTCGCGTAACACCACCTGGACCAGCTCCCGCGACGCGAGCATGGGTCTGGTGTTCCCGGGCTTCGTCACTTATTACGACGGCGTTGGCTTCCTGGCCAACAGCAAGCTGGGCGTGAAAAGTGCCAAGGAGCTGGACGGCGCGACGATCTGTATTCAAGCCGGTACCACCACTGAGCTGAACGTGTCGGACTACTTCCGCGCCAACAACCTCAAGTACACCCCGATCACGTTCGACACCTCCGATGAAAGCGCCAAGTCGCTGGAATCCGGTCGTTGCGACGTACTGACCTCCGACAAATCCCAGCTCTACGCACAGCGCTCCAAGCTGGCCTCGCCGAAGGACTACGTCGTTCTGCCTGAAACCATCTCCAAAGAACCGCTGGGCCCGGTTGTCGCCCGTGGCGATGAAGACTTCAGCACCATCGTTCGCTGGGTCGGCTACGCGCTGCTGAACGCGGAAGAAGCAGGCGTCACCTCGAAAAACGTTGAAGCCGAAGCCAAGTCGACCAAGAACCCTGACGTGGCCCGCTTGCTGGGTGCCGACGGCGACTACGGTACTCAGCTGAAGCTGAAGAAAGACTGGGTCGTGCAGGTCGTCAAGCAAGTCGGTAACTACGGCGAAATGTTCGAGAAGAACCTGGGCGCAGGCACTCCTCTGGAGATTGCTCGCGGTCAGAACGCTCTGTGGAACGCTGGCGGCATTCAATACGCACCACCAGTGCGTTGATTGACCTGCGCCCGGCTGCGTGAATCGCAGCCGGGCGCTTTGTTGCATTTCTTCCGGGGCACTCCATGCAAAATCAAATCAGCGCACCCAAGCAGAGGCTCAGCCTCAGCGACCCTAAAGTGCGTGCGTGGCTATTTCAGATAATTACGGTTGTCGCCGTAGTCGCGATGGGTTGGTATCTGTTCGATAACACCCAGACCAACCTGCAACACCGGGGTATCACCTCAGGTTTCGGTTTCCTTGAAAACAGTGCCGGCTTCGGCATCGCGCAGCACCTGATTCCGTTTACGGAGTCGGACACCTACGCGCGGGTTTTCCTGATCGGTTTGCTCAACACGCTGCTGGTGACGTTCATCGGCGTGATCCTCGCGACCCTGCTGGGCTTCATCGTCGGCGTCGCGCGTTTGTCCAACAACTGGATCATCAACAAACTGGCAACGGTTTACGTTGAAGTCTTCCGTAACATTCCGCCGCTGCTGCAGATCCTGTTCTGGTACTTCGCGGTGTTCCTGACCCTGCCGGGTCCGCGGGCGGCCCACGGGTTTCTCGGTTCGTTCTTCGTCAGCAGCCGTGGCCTGAACATGCCGGCCGCGATTGCCACCGATGCGGCGTGGCCGTTCGTGATCAGCGTGGTACTGGCCATTGTCGCCATCGTGCTCATGACGCGCTGGGCGAACAAGCGCTTCGAGGCCACGGGCGTGCCGTTTCACAAGTTCTGGGCGGGCCTTGGGCTGTTCATCGTGATTCCTGCGCTCTGCGCGCTGATCTTCGGTGCACCGGTGCATTGGGAACTGCCTGAGCTGAAAGGCTTCAACTTCGTGGGCGGCTGGGTGTTGATCCCTGAACTGCTGGCGCTGACGCTGGCGCTGACGGTTTACACGGCGGCATTCATCGCTGAAATCGTGCGCTCGGGCATCAAGTCCGTGAGCCATGGCCAGACTGAAGCAGCTCGCTCGCTGGGCCTGCGTCCAGGCCCGACGCTGCGCAAGGTCATCATTCCGCAGGCGCTGCGGGTGATCATCCCGCCATTGACCAGCCAATACCTGAACCTGGCGAAGAACTCGTCGCTGGCCGCCGGTATCGGTTACCCGGAAATGGTTTCGCTGTTCGCCGGTACCGTGCTCAACCAGACCGGTCAGGCCATCGAAGTCATTGCCATCACCATGAGCGTGTACCTGGCGATCAGTATCAGCATTTCCCTGCTGATGAACTGGTACAACAAGCGCATTGCGCTGATCGAGCGGTGAGGAAACGCGCATGACATCCCATACTTTCAAACCCGACATGCCACCGCCGAGCAAAGTCTTCGGCCCGGTGGCATGGATGCGCCAGAACCTGTTCTCGAGCTGGATCAACACGCTGTTGACCCTGTTCGCGATCTACCTGATCTGGCTGGTTGTTCCACCGCTGCTGAGCTGGGCCATCTTCGATGCCAACTGGGTCGGCACCACGCGCGCCGACTGCACCAAGGCCGGCGCCTGCTGGGTGTTCATTGAACAGCGCTTCGGCCAGTTCATGTACGGCTACTACCCGCAGGCACTGCGCTGGAGGGTTGATCTGACCGTCTGGCTGGCGATCATCGGCGTGGCGCCGCTGTTCATCAAAGTGATGCCGCGCAAGGCGATCTATGGCCTGTCGTTTCTGTTCATCTACCCGATCATTGCCTACTTTCTGCTGCATGGCGGCGTGTTCGGCCTGGATCAGGTCGCCACCAGCCAGTGGGGCGGCTTGATGCTGACCCTGGTGATCGCCACGGTGGGTATCGCCGGCGCGTTGCCGCTGGGTGTGGTGCTGGCCTTGGGGCGTCGCTCCGAAATGCCGGCCATCCGCGTGATGTGCGTGACGTTCATCGAGTTCTGGCGAGGCGTTCCACTGATCACTGTGCTGTTCATGTCGTCGGTGATGCTGCCGTTGTTCCTGCCTGAAGGCATGAACTTCGACAAACTGCTGCGCGCACTGATCGGCGTGATCCTGTTCCAGTCGGCGTACGTAGCCGAGGTGGTTCGAGGCGGCATGCAGGCCATTCCGAAAGGTCAGTACGAAGCGGCTGCGGCAATGGGTCTCGGTTACTGGCGGCGCATGGGGCTGGTGATTCTGCCGCAGGCCTTGAAGCTGGTCATTCCCGGTCTGGTCAACACCGTGATCGCGTTGTTCAAGGACACGAGCCTTGTGATCATCATCGGCCTGTTCGACCTGCTCAACAGCGTCAAACAAGCTGCCGCCGACCCCAAGTGGCTTGGCATGGCGACCGAGGGTTACGTGTTCGCGGCCCTGGTGTTCTGGATCTTCTGTTTCGGCATGTCCCGCTACTCCATGCATTTGGAGCGTAAGTTGGACACAGGCCACAAGCGTTAGGAGTTTTGTGATGAGTGAAGCTATCAGTAAGCCTCTGGGCGCCGAAGGCATGATCCGGATGGAAGGCGTGCACAAGTGGTACGGCCAGTTCCACGTGTTGAAAGACATCAACCTGAACGTGCGTCAGGGCGAGCGCATCGTGTTGTGCGGTCCGTCGGGTTCGGGCAAGTCGACGACCATTCGCTGCCTCAATCGTCTGGAAGAACACCAGCAGGGTCGCATCGTGGTGGATGGCACCGAGCTGACCTCGGACCTGAAGCAGATCGAGACGATTCGTCGCGAAGTCGGCATGGTGTTCCAGCACTTCAACCTGTTCCCGCACCTGACCATCCTGCAGAACTGCACGCTGGCGCCGATGTGGGTGCGCAAGATGCCCAAGCGCAAGGCCGAAGAAATCGCCATGCATTATCTGGAGCGCGTGCGTATTCCCGAGCAGGCACACAAGTACCCGGGCCAGCTGTCTGGCGGTCAGCAACAGCGTGTGGCGATCGCCCGCGCGCTGTGCATGAAGCCGAAGATCATGCTGTTCGACGAGCCGACTTCGGCCCTCGACCCGGAAATGGTGAAAGAGGTGCTCGACACCATGGTCGGCCTGGCGGAAGAGGGCATGACCATGCTCTGCGTGACCCACGAAATGGGCTTCGCCCGCACCGTGGCCAACCGCGTGATCTTCATGGACAAAGGCGAAATCGTCGAGCAAGCCGCGCCAAACGACTTCTTCGATAATCCGCAGAGTGATCGTACGCGCCTGTTCCTGAGTCAGATTCTGCACTGAGTCAGTAGCCGCTTCACAAAGAGCCCGGGCCCAAGTGCCCGGGTTTTTACTTTGTGGGAGATTGCTGGCAGATAGATCAGCGGCGTCATCATGTTTGAGGGGAGTGGGCTTACGACACCGCAAAACTGTACCCAATCCCCGTAAAACTTGTGTTCTCTGCCGATCTCCAACAGGATTACTGCTTTGCGCAATGCGCTGTTACATCCTCCTGCCCCCACGAGAATCCCATGACGACCAAGGCGCCGACGGCGAGCAGTTCCCGTTCCAATGCTTCGACCCCTCACGACATCGACCAGATGCTGATTGATGCAGAAGCCGATGACGAGCAAGTTCAGCAGCGACACCCCGTCCTGAAGCGCCCGTGGTTCCTGTTGTTGGGCCTGGTGCTGGTGGCGCTGAACCTGCGTCCGGCGTTGTCGAGCATGGCGCCATTATTGAGCGAAGTGTCACGAAGCCTGGGGCTTTCTGCGGCCACGGCCGGTTTGCTGACCACGCTGCCGGTGTTGTGTCTGGGCCTGTTTGCACCGCTTGCGCCGATTCTTGCGCGACGGTTCGGCAGCGAGCGCGTGGTACTCGGCATTCTGCTGACCCTGGCGTGCGGGATCGTTCTGCGCAGCTCGCTCGGCGAGTTCGGTCTGTTTGCGGGCAGCATCATGGCCGGGGCCAGCATTGGCATCATCGGGGTATTGCTGCCCGGCATCGTCAAACGCGACTTCGCCAGACAGGCCGGCGCCATGACGGGCGTGTACACCATGGCGCTGTGCCTGGGCGCTGCCGTTGCGGCGGGTTCAACGGTTCCGTTGAGCGAGGCGCTGGGTAACGGCAATGGCAGCGATTGGACCTTAGGCCTGGGCTTCTGGATCGTCCCGGCGATTCTCGCCGCGATCTTCTGGTGGCCGCAGACGCGTCAGCGTCATGGTCAGCATCAGGTGGCCTACCGGGTGCGCGGTTTGCGCCGCGATCCTCTGGCTTGGCAAGTCACCCTTTATATGGGGCTGCAGTCGTCGCTGGCCTACATCGTGTTTGGCTGGCTGCCGTCGATCCTCATCGGGCGCGGACTGACTGCCACTGAAGCCGGGCTGCTGTTGTCCGGTTCGATCATGGTGCAACTGGTCAGCTCCCTCACCGCACCATGGCTGGCAACGCGAGGCAAGGATCAGCGGGTCGCGATTGTGCTGGTGATGCTGCTGACCCTGGCCGGTCTGTTCGGCTGTCTGTATGCACCGCTTGAGCAATTGTGGGCCTGGGCCATCGTGCTTGGGCTGGGCCAGGGCGGGACGTTCAGCCTGGCGCTGACCCTGATCGTGTTGCGCTCGCGGGACTCCCACGTCGCCGCCAACCTGTCGAGCATGGCCCAGGGTTTCGGCTACACCCTGGCGTCGCTCGGGCCTTTCGCGGTGGGCGTCGTGCATGACTGGACCGGCAACTGGGACTCGGTGGGCTGGATCTTCGGCATCATCGGCATCGCCGCAATCATCGCTGGCCTTGGCGCCGGGCGCGCCCTGTACGTAGGCGTCACCAGCGAGAAAGTCTGAGGGCCGGCATTTCCCCTGCGAATGCCCGTGGCAAAACGCGCTGCGGCCGCTTATCGTGCAGGCATCCACTTTCCACGGACGGCGTTCCCATGAGCGAGACCTTTAACAGCGAACACAACAGCGCGCTGATCACGCGCTTCTACGAGGCGTTCAGTCGTCTGGACGCCGAGACGATGGCCGCGTGCTACAGCGAGGACGTGGTGTTCTCCGACCCGGTGTTTGGCGAGTTGCACGGGCGGGATGCCGGCGACATGTGGCGCATGCTGACCTCCCGCGCCCGTGACTTCTCGGTGGTGTTCGATCACGTCCGTGCCGATGCCACGACGGGCGCTGCCCACTGGGTCGCGACCTATCTGTTCAGCCAGACCGGCCGCACGGTGGTCAACGACATTAAGGCGCGGTTTGTTTTTCGCGACGGCAAGATCTGCGAACACCACGATCAGTTCGATCTGTGGCGCTGGGCGCGTCAGGCCCTCGGTACGCGAGGAGCATTACTGGGCTGGGCGCCGTTTGTGCAAAACGCCATCCGTGCACAGGGCCAGAAAGGGCTGAAGGCTTTTCAGGCCAGTCGCTGACGCTTTGTTAAAATCCGCTCCCCTCGCTAATGCGCCACGGTCCTGCATGTCTGACGCCGAAACCGCCACCGCACCTGTGCCCGAAGCCGTGCCGGTCAAATCCTGGTTCGTGTACCTGGTGCGCGCGGCCAACGGTTCTTTGTACTGCGGTATCAGCAACGACCCGCAGCGCCGATTCGCTCAACATCAGAGCGGCAAAGGCGCGCGTTTCTTCAGCTCCAGCCCGGCGGTGGCGCTGGTTTACGTCGAGGCCTGTCGCGACAAAGGCGACGCATTGCGGCAGGAGCGCCTGATCAAAAAGCTGCGTAAAAGCGCCAAGGAATGCCTGGCTGCCAACTATATCCAGCCGAGTGATGCCGCGCCATCAGGCCGAGCGGGTATGCCGTAAGCGTGCAGGAGGCTAAGCTGGGGCTTTCCCCCTGCGGATGGCCCGAAGCATGTCTGAGTTGATTCTTCATCACTATCCAATGTCCCTGTTCGCCGAGAAAGCCCGACTGATGCTGGGCTTCAAAGGCCTGTCATGGCGCTCGGTCATCATCCCGTCGATCATGCCCAAGCCCGACCTCATGCCCCTCACCGGCGGCTATCGCAAAACCCCGGTCCTGCAAGTGGGCGCCGACATCTACTGCGACACCGCGTTGATCGCGCGCCGGCTGGAGCAGGAAAAGTCTTCGCCGACCTTTTATCCCGAAGGCCAGGAGTTCACTGCGGCGAGCCTGGCGGCGTGGGCGGATTCGGTGCTGTTCCTGCACGCTGTCAGCCTGGTGTTTCAACCGGCCTCCCTCGCTGTGCGTTTCGCCAAAGTCCCGCCTGAGGCTGTGAAGGCATTCGTTGCCGACCGTGCCACGCTGTTCGATGGCGGCAGCGCCAATCGCGTGCCGCTGGAAGTGGCTCAGCATCAATGGCCGACGCTGATGGCGCGTCTGGAAACCCAGCTGGAGCGCAACGATGATTTCCTCTTGGGCGCGCCCTCGATTGCCGATTTCTCGGTGGCCCACACCCTGTGGTTCCTGAAGCAAACGCCTGTCACATCCCCGCTCGTGGACGCCTACCCGGCGGTGTTGAGCTGGTACGAGCGCGTTATTGGATTCGGCCATGGTGCACCGAGCGAGTTGAGTTCGGGCGATGCCGTTGAAATCGCGCGCGCGGCGACCCCGGCGTCGGTGCCCAACGAAGATTTCAGCGACCCCAACGGTTTTACCGTCGGCCAGCAGGTCACCGTGTCTGCCGTGGATTACGGCGTTGACGCGGTGGCGGGAGAGTTGGTGTTCAGCGGGCGCGAAGAGATCATCCTGCGTCGTGAAGATGAACGCGCGGGTACCGTGCATGTGCACTTCCCGCGCGTTGGTTTTCAAATCAAAGCCGCCTGAAAACAGATCCCGGCTCGTCATTCATGAGCCGGGGTGTTTCAGCTACTGCGCAACGGCCTGGTCCGCAGCGCTGTAGCTGAAGATATCCCCGCCGGCATTGGCGAAGTTCAGCCGCAGGATTGGCACGTTATAGCCGGCGTTATTCATCTTCACCTGAAAGTTTCGGGCGGCGGCCAGCCCTCCCGCCTTGCTCACGTCATAAAAATAGGCGGCGATGTACTTTGGCATCTGCTCGCCGCCACCTAAGTTGTTGAGCAAAATTTCATTCCAGACTGACTGGTGTTGAGGGAAGTCATCTCTGGAGGCAATCATGTTGTTCCAGCCGTGCTGACTGTCGATGTTCCAGGAACACTGTCTGTACATCTGTTGGCCAACGCTTTGAAAGTGTTGATCCCATTGGGTTGCGGTGGTGATGTTCATGCCTTCGCAAGAACCCCACGCGTAAGCAGAATTATCATCGTCAGGCTTCGCTGGTGCGCTGGGCGGGTACTGCTTGCCCCGGTAGCCGCAGCCCTTATGGCCGTTGGCGGTCGACGTCGACGCGTCATAGGGATACAGACAGATAAAGCCGGATTCCAGCCCCGGCAGACCGTATGCAATGGCATCAATGCGGTTGCGCAGGATAAACCCTGCAGGATGGTACAACCGGGTCTGAATCACGCCTCTGCGTAGCCATGAATAAGAAGTCGCGCCTATCGCCAGGGCGTTTGAGCTGTACATCCAGGGATTGAAATTACCGTCGTCCACCGTCCGCAACGTTACGCCGCTGCAATAATAATGGCCACGTGGTTTGTTGGTGCCGTATTCACGGCAATCCGTGATGGTTTCTTTGTAGTTTTTATTGACGTCGGCGAGAACTTGCTCGGGTTTCTGCAACTGTGCGCGGGGAGCATAGGCCGGCGCCTGTGTTGTTGATGGCGCAGGCGGTGGTGGCTCCATCGGGGGAAGGGGCTGATTGGAGCAAGCGCTCAGTATCAGCGTGAGCATTAACACATAGCGACTTGTTAATTGACGGATCATGGCCGGAATCCTTCTAGCGCGTTGATAGTCCTGGTATGTGGAATGAGCGCCGTGCATGAAGTTGCTCAGCGTTCGATAACGTCATTGCCTTCACGGATAAGCAATCTGGTCACTCGCCGAGTACCCGAAACGACTCGAGGGTGCGGCATTAAAGTTGATGGAGTAGATGGGCACACGCCTGGCTTTTTTGCTTGCCAGTTTGGACTGGAAAGCCCGGGCGTCATCGCGCGCACCGGGTTTATTGACGTCGTAGAAAAACGCCATCACTAAAACATCTTCGATGACTCCAACCGTCGGCACCAGAATCTCGTTCCACGATGTTTTGGCCGGAAAGCTTTCATGGGAAGCAATCATCGCCATCCAGTTGCTGGCTTTGCCGGACGACCAGGAACACTGCGAATACTCAGTTTGGCCGTTGCTTTGATAGTGAGCATTCCATTGGGCAGCGGTGGTATAGCCGAGTTTGTTGTCGCATGAGCCCCATACAATGTAATGGGCTGGGTTGGGGGTGCCGGGTGCACCCGGTGCGCGCTCAAAGTCACACCCGTTATAGTTTCGGGGTTTTCTGACCGTGTAGGCGTCAAAAGGATAAAGGCAATTGACCCCGGACCAGTTGGCCTGTCCGTCGGAGTAATACTTATTGATGTCGTCGGGGTTCATCCGGATGTATCCGGCGCGGTGATAAAGGGTTTTGGTACTCAGGTCGTGCCTCAGCCAGGTGAAGGATGAGGAACCGAGCGCATTGGCACTCGCGCTGGCAGTCCAGGGGTCGAAGTTGCCGTTATCGACAGTTCTTAAAAACACGCCTGAGCATCGAAATAACGGCTGGTTTCCGCTGCACGCTGTTGAGTTGTCATTGTAGTTTTTATTCAGTAGAGGCAAGCCCACCGATGGCGCAAGGGGGGGGTTGTAGATATAGGTGCTAGCCACACGAGGCGCCACACTTCTGTTGGTTTGAGGGACGTTGGCTTCAGGGGGGTCGGCTTGACGCACGGCGGTACTGCAACCCACTAAAAAAGATAAAAGCAAGGCGAGTGCGCCGGGAAGAGTCTTCATGACGTCTGATCCATCAGAGTAAGATTTATTTGAATTAAGTAATCTTCCGGATGTTTGTCAAATCTGTCATTTAAGACCGAATGCCCGCTGACAGGAGGGTGAGTTTCCGTGAGCTGCCTTTTAATCGCTATTGGCGATTACAAGTAAGGTTGTTGATTTCGACGTTGCGTGTTTGTGGCAGCGGCAGGGTTATAGGCGTGGGCTTTACATCGCGAAATAAACTAACGATTGCGGCGCTGGCGAGAGTATTCAGCTTGAATGTTATAGCGAACGGCGATTGCCGCTGTCGCTGGAGGGCCTATGTGGGAAGCGTATTAAAATGAGGCGCTGTATCGGCTTCCCAACGTCTTTCAGGACTGAGATATCAGTAGACTGGCGCAGACGCCCGATTCAGCCTGGCGCGCCTACTTCAACGCCGCCAGAATCTGCTCTTCGCTAAACCCCCTGATCAACGTGCCATTCACGTCGATCAGGGGAATGCCGCGGCCACCCAGTGCTTCATAGGCTTTGCGCCCTGCGGCGTCTTTCTCGATATCGTACTCGGTGTAGCGAATGCCCTGGCTGTCGAGAAAGCGCCGGGTCTGTTTGCAGTAGCCACACCAGTCCGTGGCGTACAACGTCACCTTCGCATTGGCCTGCGCCTGCTCCGACAACGCGGAGGAGGGGTGAACCAGGTTTTCGATTTTGCCCCAGTTCTGGTAGACGACCACCACCAGCATGACGAGCAAGCACTTCTTCAGGGTACGAACGAACATGCGGGTCTCGGCTCCTTGGCAGGGGTCAGCGGCGTTTGAGCTGATCGGTCAACTGAGTGGGCAGCCCTTTGATGATCAGCGTGCCTTTCTCTTCGTCATACTCGATCTTGTCGCCCAGCAGGTGCGCTTCAAAGCTGATCGACAGACCTTCGGCGCGGCCAGTGAAGCGACGGAACTGGTTCAGCGTGCGCTTATCCGCCGGGATCTCGGGCGACAGGCCGTAATCCTTGTTGCGGATGTGATCGTAGAAAGCCCGCGGGCGATCCTCGTCGATCAGGCCAGACAACTCTTCCAGGGCGATGGGCTCGCCCATTTTGCTCTGGCTGCTCGCGTAGTCGACCAGCGCCTTGGTTTTCTCGCGGGTCGATTCTTCCGGCAGGTCTTCGCTCTCGACAAAATCACTGAAAGCCTTGAGCAGTGTGCGGGTCTCGCCCGGTCCGTCGACGCCTTCCTGACAACCGATGAAGTCGCGGAAGTACTCGGAAACCTTCTTGCCGTTCTTGCCTTTGATAAACGAGATGTACTGCTTGGACGCTTTGTTGTTCTGCCACTCGGAAATATTGATACGGGCCGCAAGGTGCAGTTGACCCAGTTCCAGATGCCGGGACGGCGTCACGTCCAGCGCCTCGTTTACCGCCACGCCTTCGCTGTGGTGCAGCAACGCGATTGCCAGGTACTCGGTCATGCCTTGTTGATAGTGCGCAAACAGTACGTGGCCGCCGACCGACAGGTTCGACTCTTCCATCAGCTTCTGCAGATGCTCGACCGCGATGCGGCTGAACTGGGTGAAATCCTTGCCTTGATCCAGGTATTCCTTCAGCCAGCCACTGAACGGGTGCGCGCCGGATTCGGCATGGAATAAACCCCAGGCCTTGCCCTGTTTAGCGTTATAGCTCTCGTTAAGGTCCGCCAGCATGTTCTCGATGGCCTGCGATTCGGCGAGTTCCGAGTCCCGGGCATGGAGCACGGCGGGCGTGCCGTCAGGTTTTTTGTCGATCAGGTGGACGATGGCGTGACGGATCGGCATGGAATTCTCGGCGGCTGAAGTGGAACTGAACGGGACCAGACCAGGCCCGTGCGAAAGTCGGCAAGTGTACCGCAGACGGGGTGCGGAACGCTCTGGAAGGGCCGAAAACGCTGACCTGAGCCCATTAATATGACTTTTTTACGCCTCTCGGGCGATAAAGCTGACCAAATGGGTAGGTAGGGGCGGATATTTGCGTTGCGCTGTGCTAGTTTTGCCCGGTCCTGAGCGCCCAAGCGCGCCAGGCGTGCAGTTTGTGGGCGTTCGGCCGAACCAAAGGCCGTTTACAGTATCTACATTTCGCGTCTGTACCACACTCTGCAAACCATTCGAATTTGATAGGGAAGGAACACCACCATGGCTCTGACTAAAGACCAATTGATCGCCGATATCGCAGAAGCAATCGACGCGCCGAAAACCACCGCGCGCAACGCTCTCGACCAATTGGGTCAAATCGTCGCTGACCAACTGGAAAACGGTAGTGAAATCACTCTGCCAGGCATCGGCAAACTGAAAGTCACCGAGCGTCCAGCACGCACTGGCCGCAACCCTTCGACTGGCGCAGCCATCGAAATCGCCGCCAAGAAAGTGGTCAAGTTCGTACCAGCCAAAGTACTGACTGACTCGGTCAACAAGTAAGCGAAAACGCTGCTTGGTTGAGGAAACCGTGTGACGGAGCGATCCGGACACGGTTTTTTTGTGCCTGCGATTCGGTTATCGCTTCGGTCGTCGGCGACCTAGCGCGGTGAAACCCAACGCGTTGCCCGCCAGGCGGCTTGCTGCGGCTTGTCCTGGAAGGTCCAGGCAACGAAGCGACTCTGTTTCTGCCCTTGCCCCATTTCGACCGTCTGGCTTTCAACCGCACCGGCTTTTTTCAGGGCGCTCTGAATCAGCGGCAGATTCGACGCTTTGGACACCAGCGTGCTGAACCACAGCACCTGTTTCGCGACGTGCGCACTTTCGCTGATCAACTGGGTCACAAAGCGCGCCTCGCCCCCTTCACACCAGAGCTCCGCCGCCTGACCGCCGAAATTCAGCACCGGCAATTTGCGTTTGGGATCTGCCTTGCCAAGGGCTCGCCATTTGCGCTGGCTGCCGCTCAACGCCTCCTCAGCGGAAGCGTGGAAGGGCGGGTTACACACGCTGATGTCGAAGCGCTCATCGGGCTGCAGCAAGTGGGTCAGGATGTGCTTTTGGTCAGTCTGATGCCGACAGCTGATGCTCTTGCTCAAGCCGTTGGCTTTGACGATGGTCGTTGCCGAGGCAAGGGCGACCTTGTCGATGTCCGAGCCCAGGAACGACCAGCCATACTCGCCTTGACCGATCAGCGGGTAGATGCAGTTGGCGCCGGTGCCAATGTCCAGCGCAGTGACGGACGCCCCGCGCGGGATGACCCCGTCGTTGCGTTCCGCCAGCAGATCCGCGAGAAAGTGCAGGTAGTCCGCCCGTCCCGGGATTGGCGGGCAAAGGTAGTCCGCCGGAATATCCCAATGGGCAATGCCGTAGAACGCTTTAAGCAAGGCGCGGTTGAACACCCTCACGGCTGCCGGGTTGGCAAAATCGATGCTTTCTTTGCCATAGGGGTTGAGGATCACAAATGTGCCCAGTTCGGGGCTGCCTTTGATCAGGCGCGGAAAGTCGTAATGGCCTTGATGGCGGTTGCGCGGGTGCAGAGTGGCTTTCTCGCGTGGCGTGGAAGGCTTGGCCTGCTGAGCAGGTTTGGCTTTCTTGCGCGGGGGATTGCGTGGCGGTTTGGGGGCGTCGGGGCTGGTCATCGGTGATGCATTCTCATGAAAGCACAACCCCTGTAGGCGGGAGCTTGCTCGCGATCATCGTGTGTCAGTCAACGGTTGGGTTGCTGATAGACCGATATCGCGAGCAAGCTCACGCCTACAGGGGTGATGGTCGTCAACCGGCCTGCAATTCAGGCCGGCTGATCTGATCGGATTACAGGCTCGCGATCCGCGCGTGCTGCTCTGCCAGTTTGCCCAGCGCCTGTTCCGCTTCGGCCATCTTCGCGCGTTCCTTGGCGATCACCTCAGGCGGCGCCTTGTCGACGAACGCGGCATTGGACAGCTTGCCGCCCACCCGCTGCACTTCACCCTGCAGACGCTGGATTTCCTTGTCCAGACGCGCCAGTTCGGCGTCCTTGTCGATCAGGCCGGCCATCGGCACCAGCACTTCCATCTCACCGACCAGTGCGGTCGCCGACAGGGGTGCCTCAGCGCCGGCTTCCAGCACGGTGAACGATTCAAGCTTGGCCAGCTTCTTCAGCAGGTGCTCGTTCTCGTTCAGGCGGCGTTGGTCTTCGGCGCTGACGTTCTTGAGGAACAGCTGCAGCGGCTTGCCCGGGCCGATGTTCATTTCGCCACGGATATTGCGCACGCCGAGCATCAGGCTCTTGAGCCACTCGATGTCGCCTTCTGCTGCGACGTCGATGCGCGCTTCATTCGCCACCGGCCACGGTTGCAGCATGATGGTCTTGCCTTCAACGCCCGCCAGCGGCGCGAGGCGCTGCCAGATTTCTTCGGTGATGAAGGGCATGAACGGATGCGCCAGACGCAGTGCGACTTCCAGCACGCGCACCAACGTGCGACGGGTGCCGCGCTGACGCTCGATCGGCGCCGTCTCGTCCCACAGAACCGGCTTGGACAGCTCCAGGTACCAGTCGCAATACTGGTTCCAGATGAACTCGTACAGCGCCTGCGCCGCGAGGTCGAAACGGAACTGATCCAGCTGGCGGGTTACTTCGGCTTCAGTGCGTTGCAGCTGCGAGATGATCCAGCGATCCGGCAGCGAGAGCTCGAACGCCTCGTCGTTCTGACCGCAGTCCTCGCCCTTGTCGAGGACGTAGCGCGCGGCGTTCCAGATTTTGTTGCAGAAGTTGCGATAGCCTTCGACGCGGCCCATGTCGAACTTGATGTCACGGCCCGTGGAAGCCAGCGAGCAGAAGGTGAAGCGCAGGGCATCGGTGCCGTAGCTGGCGATGCCGTCGGCGAATTCGTCGCGGGTCTGCTTCTCGATCTTCTTGGCCAGCTTGGGCTGCATCATGCCGGAGGTGCGTTTCTGCACCAGGGCTTCAAGCTCGATGCCGTCGATGATGTCCAGGGGATCAAGGACGTTGCCCTTGGACTTGGACATCTTCTGGCCTTGGCCATCTCGCACCAGACCGTGAACGTACACGGTCTTGAACGGCACCTGCGCCGTGCCGTCTTCATTCTTCACCAGGTGCATGGTGAGCATGATCATCCGGGCGACCCAGAAGAAAATGATGTCGAAACCGGTAACCAGCACGTCGGTCGGGTGGAAGGTTTTCAGGAAATCGGTCTGCTCCGGCCAGCCCAGGGTGGAGAACGTCCACAGGCCGGAACTGAACCAAGTGTCGAGCACGTCGTTGTCCTGCTGCAGGGCAACATCAGGACCGAGGTTGTGCTTGGCGCGGACTTCGGCTTCGTCGCGGCCGACATAGACCTTGCCGGACTCGTCGTACCAGGCCGGAATGCGGTGGCCCCACCAGAGCTGACGGCTGATGCACCAGTCCTGGATGTCGCGCATCCAAGAGAAGTACATATTTTCGTATTGCTTGGGCACGAAGGCGATGCGGCCATCTTCAACGGCGGCGATGGCAGGTTCGGCCAGCGGCTTGGTCGACACGTACCACTGATCCGTCAGCCACGGCTCGATGATGGTCCCGGAGCGGTCGCCCTTCGGTACTTTCAAGGCGTGGTCGTCGACGCTGACCAAAAGGCCGGCGGCGTCGAACGCAGCCACGATCTGCTTGCGCGCTTCGAAGCGGTCGAGGCCGGCGTATTCGGCGGGGAGGGTGCCATCGACGGTGTCGTTCAGCGTGCCGTCGAGGTTGAATACCTGGGCAGCGGGCAGAACGGCAGCGTTCTTGTCGAAGATGTTCAGCAGCGGCAGGTTGTGTCGCTTGCCGACGTCGTAGTCGTTGAAGTCGTGGGCCGGGGTGATCTTCACGCAGCCGGTGCCGAACTCAGGGTCGCAATAGTCGTCCGCGATGATCGGGATGCGACGGCCTACCAGCGGCAGCTCAACGAACTGGCCGATCAGCGCCTTGTAGCGCTCATCGTTCGGGTTCACGGCAACGGCCGCATCACCGAGCATGGTTTCCGGGCGGGTCGTCGCGACGATCAGATAGTCCAGACCTTCAGCGGTCTTCGCGCCATCGGCCAACGGGTAGCGCAGGTTCCACAGGTGGCCTTTCTCGTCGTGGTTTTCCACTTCGAGGTCGGAGATTGCGGTGTGCAGCTTGGTGTCCCAGTTGACCAGCCGCTTGCCACGGTAGATCAGGCCGTCTTCGTGCAGGCGCACGAAGGCTTCCTTAACGGCTTCGGACAAGCCGTCGTCCATCGTGAAGCGCTCGCGGCTCCAGTCGACCGACGAGCCCAGGCGACGGATCTGGCGGCTGATGTTGCCACCGGACTGATCCTTCCATTCCCAGACTTTTTCGAGAAATTTGTCGCGACCCAGATCGTGACGGCTCTGACCCAAGGCTTCGAGTTGGCGCTCCACCAGCATCTGCGTGGCGATACCGGCGTGGTCGGTGCCCGGCTGCCACAGGGTGTTGCGACCCTGCATGCGGCGGAAGCGGATCAGGGCGTCCATGATCGCGTTATTGAAACCGTGGCCCATGTGCAGGCTGCCGGTGACGTTCGGCGGCGGAATCATGATGGTGTACGAGTCGCCCGCGCCTTGCGGAGCGAAATAGTTTTCGGACTCCCAGGTCTGGTACCAGGAAGTTTCGATGGCGTGCGGCTGGTAGGTCTTGTCCATGCGAGGCGGGAACCTGATCTGCTTTGAGTCGGAAAAGCCGACGAGTATAGCTTTTCAAGGCGGCGTCAAGCTACAAGCGCTAGGTCGGGTGCTACGAGCGGTGATGCCCGGAATCGTCGCGGGCACCTGTAGGACTGCGCTTGCCCGCGATCCCGGGTCGGGAAAGAAACACGGGTTCAGCTGTTGTATTGACTCAGCAGCCTTTCCATCCGCGCATCCAGACGGCGTTTGATTTCGTTCTCGATGTGCGGGGCGAAGTCGTCGATCACGTCTTGCATGATCAACTGCGCAGCGGCACGCAGCTCCCCATCCAGGTGCAGCAGCGCGTCAGCGTTCGGCGCCTTGGCGCTCGAAGCGTTGGCCGCAGGTGCGGCAGGTGTAACCGCCGCGACGGGCTCGGGCGTGAGCAGGGGAATGTCATTCAGGTTGGCTTCGTGCTCATCGAGCGTCACGACCTGGCCGGTGACCACGTCAAACAGCAGCGGGATCTGCTCGTCGTTGTGCACGGACTCGGTCAGCAGGGGAGGCTGGGCCGGATCATCACCCAACAGCTGGCGAATCGATTCGAGGTCATCCAGCAGGTGCGCTGAATCTTTCAGGTGTTTTGAATTATCCATCGTGTGCTCAAAGACGCTGCAGCCGGTGATCTTGCAGAGGATAGCCCTGTTCGCGGTAGAAGCGAAAACTCTCGCGTGCCGCGAGGCGGATGGCTGGATCCTCGACAACGATCTCGGCGACACGCGCGAATCGTTTGAAGAATTCCGGGATGCGCAGGTCAAGATTGACCAGCAGATCCTGATGTTGGCCGGGGTCGCTGCCGATACCCAGCGCCACCGGAGCGTCCTGATCGTCTTCGACCGAGCCATGGGGCACGAACGCTTCGCCCCGGAAGCGCCACAGTCGGGCGTCCAGCTCCTCGCGTTGCCCGGCATCGCTGCAATGCAGGTACACCCGATGGCCGAGGCGCCAGGCCTTGTCGGTGAGTTTGCAGGCGAAGTCCAGGCGCGCGACAGGGTCGGCACTCGGCAGAATGTAGAAATCGACTTGGGTCATGGGTGATTCCAGAACGCTGAACGCGCCGACCGGGGAGGCCAGCGCGTTGGCAGCGGCTTAAACGCCGGCGCGGTCGATCAGGTATTGGGTCAGCAGCGGAACCGGACGGCCCGTTGCGCCCTTGTCCTTGCCGCCGCTCAGCCATGCCGTGCCGGCGATGTCCAGGTGCGCCCACTCATAGGCTTTGGCGAAGCGCGAGAGGAAGCAGGCCGCGGTGATGGTGCCGGCCTTCGGGCCGCCGATGTTGGCGATGTCGGCAAACGGGCTGTCCAGCTGCTCCTGGTACTCATCGAACAACGGCAGCTGCCAGGCACGGTCGTCGGCGCGTTTGCCGGCTTCCAGCACTTGGCTGATCAAGGCGTCGCTGTTGCCCAGCAAGCCCGAGGTGTGACCGCCCAGCGCGACGACGCAAGCACCGGTCAGCGTGGCGATGTCGATAACGGCCTGTGGCTTGAAGCGTTCGGCGTAGGTCAGCGCGTCGCACAGCACCAGACGGCCTTCGGCGTCGGTGTTGAGGATCTCGACGGTCTGGCCGCTCATGGTCTTGACGATGTCACCCGGGCGGGTTGCGTTGCCGCTCGGCATGTTTTCAGCTGCCGCGACGATGCACACCAGGTTGATCGGCAGTTGCAGTTCGAGCACGGCGTTCAACGTGCCGAACACGCTCGCCGCGCCGCACATGTCGAACTTCATTTCGTCCATGCCCAGGCCCGGCTTGAGGCTGATCCCGCCGGTGTCAAAGGTGATGCCCTTGCCGACGAGCACGAAAGGCTTTTCGCTTTTCTTGCCGTTGGAGTACTGCATGACGATCAGGCGTGGCGGCTGAGCGCTGCCTTGACCGACCGCCAGGAACGAGCCCATGCCCAGCTTTTCGATGTCTTTTTCATCGAAGATCTCGACCTTGAGGCCCTTGTTGGCTTTGCCCATCGCCTTGGCCTGCTCGCCCAGATAGGTCGGGTGGCAGATGTTCGGCGGCATGTTGCCCAGGTCGCGGGTCACCGCCATGCCGGCAGCGATGGCCTGTGCGTGTTTGGCCGCACGTTCAACGTCGGCGACGTTGGCTTTGGCGGTCAGCAGGGTGATTTTTTTCAGGGCGCGAGGATCGACTTTCTGGCTCTTGAAGCGATCGAAGACGTATTCGCCATCGGCCAGGGTTTCGACCAGCAGGCGGTTCTTGCCATAAACATCGCGATTCTTGACGTTCAGCTGGTCAAGGTCGAAGCCGGCATCAACGCCACCCAGGCTTTTCAGGGTGCCGAGCGCGCCGCTGATGATTTTGCGGAACTGGCGATCGTTCAATTCCGGCTCTTTACCCGAACCGACCAGCAGTACGCGTTCAGCTTTCAGGTTGGGCAGGCTGTGCAGCAACAGGCTCTGGCCGATCTTGCCCGACAGGTCGCCGCGTTTGAGGACAGCGCTGATGGCGCCGCCGCTCAGGGTGTCGAGGGTGCTTGCGGTGTCGCTCAGCGTGCGGCCTTCACCGACGGCGACCACCAGTGTGGCGGTCTTCAAGGTTTCTGCACTGACGCTTTTAACAACCAATTCCATGTCGGGGTCCCCGAATAAACTGTGAGTTATCGCACTTGAGCACACGGCTCGGCAGCGGCGCAGAGGTATTTACACCGGCATGCCTGCGGCAAGGCCCGCAGTTTGACCCTGCGAGCCAATGGATGACAACCCCGTCCGGGTGCGCCGGTGTGCCGGTTACAGAAGTATCCCGCGCGCGCAGTGACAGACACACCCAATCACAGGATAATGCCGCATATTTTTTTGGTGGTTCGCCGTCGCGCGCATCATGGCTGATCCATTTCATTGTCATGCCGCCTTAGCGTGACAACCCTGGAGTGTCTGGTTTGATTGTCTTCCGTTACCTGTCCCGAGAAGTGCTGGTTACCCTGAGCGCTGTCAGTGCTGTGCTGCTGGTAATCATCATGAGTGGCCGCTTCATCAAATACCTGGCCCAGGCTGCATCGGGTGCACTCGATCCGGGTGTGCTGTTTCTGATCATGGGTTTCCGTCTGCCGGGCTTCCTGCAGCTGATCCTCCCGCTGGGGTTATTCCTGGGGATTCTTCTGGCGTACGGCCGGTTGTACCTCGAAAGCGAAATGACCGTACTGGCCGCCACCGGCATGAGCCAGCAACGTCTGTTGCTGATCACCCTGGCGCCGGCTGCGCTGGTGTCACTGCTGGTGGCCTGGCTCAGCTTCAGCCTCGCCCCCCAGGGCGCGACCCAGTTCCAGCTGCTGATCAACAAGCAGGACGCGATGACCGAATTCGACACGCTCGTGCCGGGTCGCTTCCAGCTGCTGCGTGACGGCAGCCGCGTGACCTACACCGAAACCATGAGCGACGACCGCATCAACCTGGGCGGCGTGTTCATCTCTGAAAAGAAACTCGACGAGAAGAAAGACCACGGCATCACCGTGCTGGTGGCGGAAAAAGGCCGGCAGGAAATCAAGCCCGATGGCACGCGCTACCTGATTCTGGACAATGGCTATCGCTACGACGGCAACCCCGGTCAGGCCGATTACCGCGCCATCAAATACGACACCTACGGCGCCTTGCTGCCCAAGCCGGACATCAGCGATGAGGTCACCGACCGCGACGCCATCTCCACCAGCGAACTGCTGACCGGCGAAGACAGCCTGCGCAACCGTGCCGAGCTGCAATGGCGGGTTTCGCTGCCGATTCTGGTGTTCATCGTGACGCTGATGGCGGTGCCGCTGGCCCGGGTCAACCCGCGTCAGGGCCGCTTCCTCAAGCTTCTTCCGGCGATTCTTCTTTATATGGCTTATCTCACCATCCTGATTGCTGCGCGCGGTGCGCTGGAGAAGGGCAAGATCCCGATGGGGCTCGGCCTGTGGTGGGTGCATGCACTGTTCCTCTCCATCGGACTGGCCTTGCTCTACTGGGAGCCTCTGCGCCTGAAGCTTGCGAGTCGCCGCAGCGTGTCGGGGGTGGCTCATGGTTAAGCTCGATCGCTACATCGGCAAAAGCGTGTTCATGGCGATCCTTGCGGTACTGGGGATCATCCTCGGGCTGGCCTCGCTGTTTGCCTTCATCGACGAGATGGCTGACATCAGCGACACCTACACCTTCTGGGACGCTGGCAGTTTCGTGTTGATGACCGCGCCGCGCCGGCTCTACGACATGCTGCCGATGGCCGCGCTGATCGGTTGCCTGATCGGTCTCGGCGCACTGGCCAGCAGCAGCGAACTGACCATCATGCGGGCCGCCGGTGTGTCCATCGGCCGTATCGTCTGGGCGGTCATGAAGCCCATGCTGGTGTTGATGGTGGCCGGGTTGTTGATCGGCGAATACGTCGCGCCGGTGACCGAAGCCTCGGCCCAGGCCGCACGTTCGCTGGCCCAAGGCACCGGCGACGCGCAGAGCGCCAGGCACGGCCTGTGGCACCGTCAGGGTGAGGAGTTCATCCACATCAACACGGTGCAGCCGAACGGCCTTTTGTATGGCGTCACCCGTTACCATTTCGACGACCAGCGCCACATGCTGACGTCGAGCTTCGCCAAGCAGGCCAACTTCAAGACCGATTACTGGTTGCTGAAAGACGTCACCACGACGGTCTTCCACGACGGTCGCACCGAAGTGGTCACCGCCCCTGAAGAACGCTGGAACGTTGCGTTGAGCCCGCAGCTGCTGAGCACGGTGGTGCTGCCGCCTGAATCGCTGTCGATGACCGGGCTTTACGGCTATGCGCGTTATCTCGCCGATCAGGGGCTGAACAACGGTCGTTACTGGCTGGCGTTCTACACCAAGATTCTTCAGCCGCTTGTGACGGTGGCGCTGGTGCTGATGGCGATCTCCTTCATCTTCGGGCCGTTGCGCTCGGTGACGCTGGGGCAGCGTGTGTTCACGGGCGTGCTGGTGGGCTTCACCTTCCGCATCGCTCAGGATCTGCTGGGCCCGTCGAGCCTCGTGTTCGGTTTCTCGCCACTCTTTGCTGTGCTGGTGCCGGCGGGTGTGTGCGCCCTGGCGGGCATCTGGTTGCTGCGTCGCGCGGGCTGATACCTGCTGAGTATGAAAAGCCGACCCCAGGGTCGGCTTTTTTGTGGGCGGCTTACCGAGGTTCATTTTCTGATTCTGGGCACTCGCACCAATTGCGTCTCGGAATACAGGTCATGCCAGCAGCGTTTCTGTTTGTCGAACAGGCTCCAGAAGAAGCCTAGCCCGACGCACAGCCACGATGCGATGGCGACGATGAAGCGCAGCAGCGCCTGCCACAGGCCGATGGCCGTTCCGTCGGCGTTCTGCACGCGTATTCCCCAGACCTGCATGCCGAGGGTTTGGCCCGCGCGTGTCCAGAAATGGGCAAAGAAGCCGAACAGCGTGATCAGCAGAATCGAGGACAGCAACGGGTCGGCGTCGAGCGCGCCCGACTCGGAGAG
Source organism: Pseudomonas sp. CFBP 8772 (assembly GCF_014841665.1). NCBI lineage: Bacteria > Pseudomonadati > Pseudomonadota > Gammaproteobacteria > Pseudomonadales > Pseudomonadaceae > Pseudomonas > Pseudomonas sp. CFBP 8772. Next base: position 177,193 of record NZ_JACYUI010000005.1, read on the forward strand.
CTGGCGCAGTCTGGTTTCGCCGACAATCCCCATCCAGACCAGTTTGTAGAGAAAGGCGGTGACTATCATCAGTGCCACACACAGCAGTGCGTCGTAGCTGATCGCAGCCATGCGCCGGCCCAATCCCACGGGAGGAAATTCGCCCTGGGGGCGTAAAACGTGTCGGATCATGGCGGCGCTCGTTTAATCGGAGGCGGGCAGTTTACGGAATCGCAGGCACAAAAAAGCCCCTGATGTTGGCCATCAGGGGCTCTTTGCGTCGGCTGATCAGGCCTCGGCTTGTACTTCGTCAGCCTGCATGCCTTTTTGGCCCTGCACCGCGACGAACGTCACTTTCTGGCCTTCTTTCAGGCTTTTGAAGCCGTTGCCTTGAATAGCGCGGAAGTGGACGAACAGATCCGGACCGCTTTCAGGGGTGATAAAACCGAAACCCTTTTCATCGTTAAACCACTTAACGGTGCCGCTCTGACGTGTAGACATTTTCTTATTCCTTGAAGCATTAAATTAATGACAGTCTCTTTCACACGAAAGAGTACTGGGGCTGGTTGCAGGAAGAAGAAACGTAGAACGGGATGTAGCATTGCTTTTGGCGCTACTGCCCGGGTCACGATCCCAGCGACCCATGCAAACACAGTCGAGAAACTCTACGCTAACTCTCGGCGAAAAAACAAGCCCCGTTTGGGCCAGTATTCATAGGGGTTTTCGGGTTTTTTAAAAACATTAACCACGTTCGCAAGATCGATAGTTTTTAATGTTTAGAGGGTTGTCGAAGTTCAATATTTTGACAGTTTTAATGCACTTAACGCTGGCGCCGGACTGCGGCATCCGCACAGTTTAATGCACTGTTGCGGTGCCGCATTTTTTGACGATGTTACTTAGCCGCGGAAGTAACGTGCCGGAACGAAAGGCATTTTCGTCACCTGCATGGGGACTTTCTTGCCGCGGACGATTGCCCAGACAGGTGTTTCCAGCGCGGTGAAACGGGCGTCGACATAACCCATTGCCAACGGCGCGCTCAGGGTCGGGCCAAAGCCGCCGCTGCAGACCGTCCCGATGGTCGTCCCCTCGGCGTCGACGATTTCAGCGCCTTCACGCACCGGCGTACGCTCTTGTGGCAACAGGCCTACACGTTTGTGCGCCGCACCGCTTTGGTGCTGGGCGAAGATCGAGTCGGCACCGGGGAAACCGCCGGCACGCGCACCGTCGGCGCGACGCACCTTGGACATCGCCCACAGCAGGCTGGCTTCGATCGGCGTGGTTTCGGTATTCATGTCGTGGCCGTAGAGGCAAAGGCCGGCCTCCAGTCGCAGCGAGTCCCGCGCGCCCAGGCCAATCGGCGCCACTTCCGGCTCCGCGAGCAGACGACGCGCCAGGGATTCTGCGTGGTCCGCCGGTACCGAAATCTCGTAACCGTCTTCACCGGTGTAGCCCGAGCGGCTGACGTAGCAGTCAATGCCGTCGATCTTGGTCGAGGTGTACTGCATGAAGGTCATTTTCGCGACGTCCGGGGCCAGCCGCGCCAGTGCGGTAACGGCCTGCGGACCTTGCAGCGCGAGCAATGCACGTTCGTCGAACAGCGGCGTGATATCGCACTGGCTGCCAATGTGCTGCTGCAGGTGCGCCAGGTCTTGGTTCTTGCAGGCGGCGTTAACCACCAGCATGAGCTGATCGTTACCCAGATTGGCGACCATCAAGTCGTCGAGAATGCCGCCGTTTTCGTTGGTGAACATGGCGTAGCGCTGCATGCCGACCGGCAGGTCGATGATGTCCACCGGCACCAGGGTTTCCAGCGCCTTCGCTGCGTTCGCGCCGCTCAAGAGGATCTGACCCATGTGCGAAACGTCAAACAAGCCGGCCTGATCTCGGGTGTGCAGGTGTTCTTTCATGACGCCGGCGGGGTACTGAACAGGCATGTCGTAGCCGGCGAATTCAACCATCTTCGCGCCGAGTTCACGGTGCAGGGCGTTAAGCGGGGTCTTCAGCAATTCGGTGGTCATGGGTCACTCCTTGAAAGCGGTTCCGGGGTACCCGCGAAGGGCAGGGAACCCTATGAATGGGGGCTGATGTCAGCACTCGATGATGTTCACGGCCAGCCCGCCACGGGCTGTTTCCTTGTATTTGCTTTTCATGTCGGCGCCGGTCTGGCGCATGGTGCGGATCACTTTATCCAGCGAGACAAAATGCTGGCCGTCGCCGCGCAAGGCCATGCGCACTGCGTTGATGGCCTTCACCGAACCCATTGCATTGCGCTCGATGCACGGCACTTGAACCAGGCCGCCGATGGGGTCGCAGGTCAGGCCGAGATTGTGCTCCATGCCGATTTCAGCGGCGTTTTCCACTTGTTGAACGTTGCCGCCCAAGACTTCGCACAGTGCGCCGGCGGCCATGGAGCAGGCCACGCCGACTTCGCCCTGACAACCGACTTCGGCGCCGGAGATCGACGCGTTCTCTTTGTAGAGAATGCCGATCGCCGCCGCCGTGAGCAGGAAACGCACGACGCCGTCTTCGTTGGCCCCGGTGATGAAGCGCATGTAGTAATGCAGCGCCGCCGGGATAATCCCGGCTGCACCGTTGGTGGGCGCGGTCACCACACGGCCGCCGTTAGCGTTTTCTTCGTTGACCGCCAGCGCGTACAGATTGACCCAGTCGAGCACCGACAAGGCATCACGCAGCGCGGCTTCCGGGTTTTTGCACAGTTGACGATGCAGTGCTGCCGCACGCCGCTTGACCTTCAGGCCGCCCGGCAAGATGCCTTCGTTGCGGCAACCCGCTTCGACGCAGTCCTGCATGACCTGCCAGATGTGCAGCAGGCCCTGACGGGTTTCGGCCTCGGGGCGCCACGCGGCTTCGTTGGCCAGCATGACCTGGCTGATCGAAAGGCCGCTCGCGGTGCAGTGCGCCATCAGATCCCGTGCGGTTTTGAAGGGATATAGCAGCTGCGTCTGGTCTTCCACGATGCGGTCTGCGCCAGCGGCTTGCTCATCGACCACGAACCCTCCGCCGACGGAGTAGTACTCGCGGCTGCGCACCTGTAGGCCGGAGGCATCGAAGGCACGGAAAATCATGCCGTTGGGGTGGAAGGCCAAGGGTTTGCGAATCATCGCCAGGTGATGCTTTTCGATGAATTCGATGCTGTGCCGGCCGAGCAGTTTCAGGCGTTCAGTGCTGCGGATCTGCTGCAGGCGAGCCGCGACGGTTTCGGTGTCGACGGTGTCCGGGTGCTCACCTTCCAGGCCCAGCAACACAGCCTTGTCGCTGCCGTGGCCTTTGCCGGTAGCACCCAGTGAGCCGTAAAGCTCGACTTTGACGCAGATGATGGTTTCCAGCAGGCCATCGCGCTGCAAGCCTTCGGCAAACCGCGCCGCCGCCCGCATTGGGCCCACCGTGTGGGAGCTGGAGGGACCAATGCCGATCTTGAACAGGTCAAATACGCTCAGCGACATGATGGGGTTCCGGGAAGTGAAGCAGTAACAAGCAGCAAGCTACAAGCCGCAGGTAAAAGCTGAGCGGCTTTCACTTGTAGCTTGCGGCTTGAAGCTCGTGGCTTGGTTAAGCGTAGTCTTCGATCGACGGGCAGGAGCAGACCAGGTTGCGGTCGCCGAACACGTTGTCGACACGGCCCACCGGTGGCCAGTATTTGCCTTCGATCAACGACGCCACCGGGTACACGGCCTGCTCGCGGCTGTACGGATGGCTCCATTCGCCCACCAGTTCAGCGGCGGTGTGGGGCGCGTTTTTCAGGGGGTTGTCGTCCTTGTCCAGCACGCCGCTTTCGACGGCGCGGATTTCTTCGCGGATCTTGATCATCGCGTCGCAGAAGCGATCCAGCTCTTCCTTCGACTCGCTCTCGGTCGGCTCGATCATCAACGTGCCCGCGACCGGGAAAGACATGGTCGGGGCGTGGAAGCCGAAGTCGATCAGGCGCTTGGCGACGTCATCCACGCTGATGCCGCTGGTTTCCTTCAGCGGGCGCAGGTCGAGAATGCATTCATGGGCGACCAGGCCGTTGCTGCCGGTGTACAGCACGGGGTAGTGCTCTTCCAGGCGACGGGAAATGTAGTTGGCATTCAGGATCGCCAGTTGCGAGGCGCGCTTGAGGCCTTCACCGCCCATCATGCGGATGTACATCCAGGTGATCGGCAAGATGCTCGCGCTGCCGAACGGCGCCGCGCAGACCGCGCCTTGCTTGCGGTCCATTCGGGCGTGACCTGGCATGAACGCCGCCAGATGGGATTTCACGCCGATCGGGCCAACGCCCGGGCCGCCGCCACCGTGGGGGATGCAGAAGGTTTTGTGCAGATTGAGGTGGGACACGTCACCGCCAAACTTGCCCGGTGCGCACAGGCCGACCATGGCGTTCATGTTCGCGCCGTCGATGTACACCTGGCCGCCGTTGTCATGCACGATGCCGCAGATTTCGCGGATGCCTTCTTCGAACACGCCGTGGGTCGACGGGTAGGTGATCATCAGTGCAGCGAGGTGCTCGCGGTGCTCGATGGCCTTGGCGCGCAGGTCTTCGATGTCGACGTTGCCGCGGGCGTCGCAAGCGGTCACGACCACGCGCATCCCGGCCATGTTGGCGGTCGCCGGGTTGGTGCCGTGGGCCGATGATGGAATCAGGCAGATGTCGCGACGCTCGTCGCCACGGCTCTGGTGGTAAGCACGGATCGCCAGCAGACCGGCGTACTCGCCCTGGGAGCCAGCGTTCGGCTGCAGGGAGATCGCGTCATAGCCGGTGGCAGCGCAGAGCATCGCTTCCAGTTCATCGGTCAGTTGCTGATAACCGGCGCTCTGCTCGGCCGGGGCGAACGGGTGCAGGTTGCCGAACTCGGCCCAGGTCACCGGAATCATTTCGCTGGCGGCGTTGAGTTTCATGGTGCACGAGCCCAGCGGGATCATCGTGCGGTCCAGTGCCAGGTCCTTGTCCGCCAGGCGACGCAGGTAGCGCATCAGCTCGGTTTCGGAGTGGTAGCGGTTGAACACCGGATGGCTGAGGATCGCCGACTGGCGCTTCAGCTCGGCAGGCAGGCGCGCTTCCACGCTGTCCGCCAGCGCGGCGAAGTCAGGCAGGGCCTGGCCTTCGGCAGCGAAGAGAGACCACAGCACTTCGACGTCGGCTTGCTTCGTGGTTTCGTCCAGGGAAACGCCCAGGCGCTCGGCGTCTACTTCACGCAGGTTGATTTCGTGTGCGCGGGCCTTGGCGTGCAGGTCGGCCGTTTTGGCGCCGGTGTTCAGGGTGATGCTGTCGAAGAAGAACGACTGCTCGGCCTTCAAGCCCAGCTGATTCAAGCCCTCGGCAAAAATCGCGGTCAGGTGATGCACACGGTTGGCGATGCGGGTCAGGCCGCGCGGGCCGTGGTAGACGGCGTACATGCTGGCGATGTTGGCGAGCAGCACCTGCGCGGTGCAGATGTTGCTGGTGGCCTTCTCGCGACGGATGTGTTGCTCGCGGGTTTGCATGGCCAGACGCAGGGCGGTCTTGCCGAAGCGGTCGATGGACACACCCACCAGTCGGCCGGGCATGTCGCGCTTGTAGGCGTCTCGGGTGGAGAAGTAGGCCGCGTGCGGCCCCCCGAAACCCAGCGGCACGCCGAAGCGTTGCGCGCTACCGATGGCCACGTCAGCGCCAAACTCGCCCGGTGGGGTGAGCAGGGTCAGGGCCAGCAGGTCGGCGGCCACGGCGACCAGGGCGTTGGCGGTGTGGAAGCGCTCGACCAGTTCGCGGTAGTCGAAGACGTCGCCGTTGCTGGCAGGGTATTGCAGCAGCGCGCCGAAGAACTCGCTGACGTCGGTCAGTTGAGCTTCGTCCGCAACGACCACTTCAATGCCCAGCGGCTCGGCGCGGGTTTGCAGCACGTCGAGGGTTTGCGGGTGGCAATGGGCGGAGGCGAAAAACTTGTTGCTGCTCTTGTTCTTGCTCAGGCGTTTGCAGAAGGTCATGGCTTCGGCAGCGGCAGTGGCTTCGTCGAGCAGCGAGGCGTTGGCGATCGGCAGGCCGGTCAGGTCGCTGATAAGAGTCTGGAAGTTCAGCAGTGACTCCAGACGGCCTTGGGAAATTTCTGGCTGATACGGTGTGTAAGCCGTGTACCAGGCCGGGTTTTCCAGCAGGTTGCGCAGGATCGGCGCCGGGGTATGGGTGTTGTAGTAACCCTGGCCGATGTAGGTTTTGAACAGCTGGTTCTTGCCGGCGATGGCTTTGATGTCGGCGAGCGCGTCGGCTTCGCTTTGCCCGGCGGACAAGCCGAGAACGCTGGTGCCCTTGATGGATTCAGGGATGACGCTGGCGGTCAGCGCGTCGAGGGAGTCATAGCCCAGGGTGGTGAGCATGGCTTTTTCATCAGCGGCACGCGGGCCGATGTGGCGGGCGATGAACTCGTTGGCGGTGCTCAATTCAATACGGTCAGTCATTGCGCGCTCCTCAGGCTTCGGCGTTGGCTTTGATCAGACGATCATAGGCGTCTTGGGTCAGCAGTTGGCCGACAGCATCGGGATTGGAAGGAATAAAGCGAAAGAACCAGCCTTGGCCGAGCGGGTCTTCGTTGACCAGTTCAGGGTTGGCGTCCAGCGCGGGATTGGTTTCGACGACTTCGCCATCGAGGGGCATGTACACGCCGCTGGCGGCTTTGACCGATTCGACGGTGGCCGCTTCCGCGCCCTTGTCGTAGGACTGCAGCTCCGGCAGTTGCACGAAAACCACGTCACCCAGTGCGTCCTGCGCAAAGGCGGTGATACCGACCGTGACGCTGCCGTCAGTTTCGGCGCGCAGCCACTCGTGGTCTTCGGTAAAACGCAACTCGCTCATGGAATCTCCCCAGATGGTAAATCGCCCGTTATGCCCGGGCGTGATGGGAGGAGTGCATAGCAAGTTTGCGGCCAAGGTCGAGAAGGGCGCGTAAACGTTGGGCGGTGGCGGTTCAAGTGGCTTGGAATTCGACACTTGCTGGAACGAAATCGATACGGAGCTTTGAGGCAAGAGCGGGATTCCGCCGCAGCGGCGTTATAGGACGCTGAGTCTGCGCTGTGGAATGTTTTCAATACAGTGTTGCGGTATCGTTACGGTAGTGATGCCTTGGATGTTATGGACGTACGCGGATTTGTGGGAGCGAGCTTGCTCGCGAAGAGGCCCGTTCACGCGCTAAATCTCCAGCGGCTGACATATCGCTTTCGTGAGCAAGCTCACTCCCAACATCTTTGGGCTCTTTAGCTTTTGCCCGGGATCCCGTACTTGCGCAGCCGATGGGCGATTGCGGTGTGTGACGTCTGCAGCCGCGCGGCCAATTGGCGCGTCGAGGGATACTGGCTGTAGAGCTTTTCCAGCAGCGACTTTTCGAAATCCTCGACCGCCCCTTCGAGGCTTTCGACTTCGCCATCACGGCCCCTCGCCACCGACGTACCGGCGATGTCCAGGTCGCCGATGTCGACCAGCGAGCTGTCACAGATGGCGGCAGCGCGGAAGATCACGTTCTGCAACTGACGAACGTTGCCCGGCCAGCGATTGCCAAGCAGGGCTGGGTACGTGGTTGGCGCAAGTCGGCAGACCGGTCGCTGAATCTGCGTGCAGGCCTGCTCCATGAAATAGCGTGCCAGCATCAGGATGTCCTGACCCCGTTCACGCAACGGCGGTACGTCCAGATTGAGCACATTCAGGCGATAGAACAGGTCTTCGCGGAAGGTGCCCTCGGCGACCATTTTCTCCAGGTCACGGTGGGTTGCGCTGAGGATACGCACGTTGACCTGCACTTCCTTGTCGCCGCCGACCCGCCGAAAGCTGCCGTCATTGAGGAAGCGCAGCAATTTGGCCTGCAGGTACGGCGACATTTCGCCAATCTCATCGAGGAACACCGTGCCTTTGTTGGCGAGCTCCATCAGGCCGGGTTTGCCGCCGCGCTGGGCACCGGTAAAGGCGCCGGGGGCATAGCCGAACAGTTCACTCTCAGCGAGGTTCTCCGGCAACGCCGCGCAGTTCAGCGCAAGAAAAGGCGCCCCGTTGCGCGCGCTCACTGCATGACAGGCCCGCGCCACCAGCTCCTTGCCCGTCCCGGTTTCACCCTGAATCAGCAGCGGCGCATCCAGTGCAGCGACCCGTTGCGCCCTCGCCTTGAGGGTGCGGATCGGCGCGGAATCCCCCAGCAGCGCGTCGAAACCTTCAGCGTGATCGTGGTGCAGTGCCGACAGGCGTTCGCCAATCCGGCTGGGCAGGTACAGGGTCAGCAGCGCGCCCGCGTCGGTGATGGGGGTAGCGTCCAGCAGCAGCGCTTCGCCGTTGAGCGTGACTTCCCGCAGCGGCAGACGAAAGCCGTTTTCCAGCAGCGCCGATTGCAGACCCGCATCGGAAAACAGCTCGCCAATCGATTCGCCCGCCGGCTCCCGGCCATACAACGCAACCAGTGCGGGGTTTGCCAGCAGCACATGGCCGGCGCTGTCGAGGGCAAGCACCGGGTCGGTCATCGCTGCCAGCAAGGCGTCAAGTTGCAGATGACGGCGCTGGCCGGGGAGGATGTCGACCACCGTGATCGCTTCGACACCGCGCACGCGAAACAGCCGGTCCTTGAGTTCTTCAAGCACGTCATGGCTCAGCGTCGGTGCATCGATATAGACGTTGGGCGGTACCATTTCCACGGCATCGAGGTTCAGGTTGCGCGCGCCGAGGATGGCCAGCACTTCCTGGGTGATGCCGACGCGGTCAATGAACGTGACGTGAATGCGCATGGGGAGGGAAAGGGTTCGCGGGAGTGAGGGGGGCAATTATGCCAGTAATCTCATTGCCCATCCCGAGACCGTGAAAGCGGGCGGGCTATTCCAGATGCTCTGGCTTAACCGAGTCGCCGGATTTCATGTCGAGCTTGTGACGGATGTCTTCGAACATCTGGTCGTACTCGCCGTGCATCGCGTGCAGGTCGGTGGTTCTCGGCAGCCCATGCTTCTCAAGTCTGCGGGAAGCTTCGCTGGCGAAGTTGTACGCCTTGTCCTTCGGCAGCTCAAAGGTTTCGTTGACACTCTGGCCACTGATGTCACCTTCCAGCCTGAACTGCATGCCCGGCCCCGAATCAGTCTGGCTGACCTCGTAGCGGATATGAAGGTCGTAGCCGACGTCGTGTGGTTGCAGAGCGGGGTGGACGATGTGCAGATGACCTGGCTCGAACATGGCGGTGGCTCCTGGGAAAGTGATTGGACCTAGAGGGACAGACCCATGGGACCGCCTCGGGTTCAGGTTCATATACCGAGTGCTGTTGGTGGGACCGGCTTCAGCCGGGAATGCGTCAGACGTCACACCTCAGAATAGAGGGTGTTCAAACCGGCCTCTTCCCGGCTAAAGCCAGTCCTACACCTCACTTCTCCGGGTGAACCCGCGAAGGCTCAGGCCGTGACCAGATCCACAGATTGACCAGCACCATGCCGGCCACCGCGAAATAGATCCACCAATTATGTTTCAGTACTACCAGCATCATCACCGCGCAAATCAGCATGGTGACCGTGGCGCTGATCTTGGCCCTGCGCGCGATCATTTTGCCGTTTCGCCAGTTGCTCAGCATCGGTCCGAACACCCGATGATTCTCGAGCCACGCGCTCAGGCGCGGCGAGCTACGCGTCGCCGCCCATGCCGCCAGCAAAATGAATTCGGTGGTGGGCAGGCCCGGAATGAAAATCGCGATGATGCCGATCGTCAGGCTCACGTAGGCGAGAATGCCAAACAGGATGCGGGACAGTTTGCTGCCGGGTGGTGTACTGGTCATGGTCTCGGTAATGCAGAGTGAGCAGGTGTTGCGGGATTTTCACGTCCCGCAAAGGCGCTCAGCTTATCAGTGCCGGGCGCAAAAGGCCCGGCGTCAGGCGGGTTCCGCTTCAGACGCTGGAGCGTACGCGTGTTGCAGCAGCACATTGAAACGCTCGAAGGCCGCCACTGCTCCGCGGTCTATCGCGCGCTCCTGCTCAGCGTTGAACGGCAGATCGTCAATGACCCGGATAAAGCGCTTCCAGCCTTCGGCGCGACCGCCCGACGGTTCTCCCAGATGGCGGGCGCCGAAGGTCTCGCTGAGGTCCAGGGCCACGGCGCGTTTGATCAGAAACGCAGCACCCAGCTTCGAACCCTCCGAGACGAACAGCCAGCCCAGTGCCTCGGCAAGGCTGGGCTCCTCGACGGCGCCGGCGACAGGGCCGGGGATGCCAGCCTGAAGATCAAGCAAATCAGCCTTGGCCTGTTCGGCGCGGCATCGATCGGGCAGGTCGGCAATCAGCGCGACCAACTGTGGGTGCGTGTACAGCGTTTTCAGCTCTTCCTGAAAAAGGTACTGCGCGCTGAGGAATCGGCTGTAACTGGCCAGTGTTTCGAACGGCGCGTTGGCTTTCACCGCCTTGTCCAGTTGTTCATGGGGGGCATGGGTGATCTGGTTCAGTCGTTGCGAACGACGAAGCGAGTTATCGGTCATGGGGTCTTCCTTGTTAAATGAGGCGCTTGATAACAAAACGAACGAACGTCGCAGGCGCGTAAAAAATCACGCTCCCGCAACGGGGATCGGTCAGATGTCCCACACCACGTTGACGGCGAAATTGCGTCCTGGCTGAGTCAGGCGGTCGAGGTTGGCGGGGGCGGTGGCGCCTGCGTCGCCGACGTTGTCGTAGCCGCGCACGTCGTCCCACAGCCAGTATTTTTTGTCCGCGACGTTGTACAGGCCGCCGCTGACCGTGACGTCATTGGTGACTTTGTAATAACCCGTCAGATCAACGAGACCGAAGCCCGGCGTCTTGAACCGGGTGGCGCCATCCGGCGCGTAGTAGCTGCGGGTGTCGACCCGCGTTTTGCGCTTGACCAGGGTCCAGTTCAGCAAGCCGCCGTAGGTGTTGTGGTCATAACCCAGCCCGAATACGCCGGTCAGCGGGTTGATGCTGTTGATGGGTTGGCCGTTGTCATTGTTGCGGCCGTATAGATAGGCCAGCGAGCCTCGGGTGTAGAGGCCTTCGGGTGCGCCGAAGCTGTCCAGGTTCAGACGACCCTTGAGCTCGACGCCCTTGATCGTGGCGTGCTTGATGTTGTTGGACTGGAAGGTCGTGGTGGTGGAGTTGGCTGGAATCACCGCGTCCTCATTAATGAAGTCGCGGTATGTGTTGTAGAACGCAGCAACATCAAACGTGCCTTCGTCGAAGTGACCTCGCAGGCCGGTTTCGTAGCTCTTGCTCGTCTCCGGTTTCAAGTCGGGATTGGGCTCCACGACGTAATTGCCCCGGGTGTTCTCGAACCGGCCATACAACGCCTTGGCGCTTGGTGTGCGGAAACCCTCGGCGTACTGGCCGTACCAGGTGTAGGCGTCGTTGAACGCATACGTCAGCCCCAGCTTGGGTAACAGGCGATGCCATTTTTTCGTGCTGTCGTCGAACTCGCTCTTGCTTTTCAGGTTGACGCTTTTGAGGAATGAATCTGTGGCGTCTGGTTCGAGCGTGGTGTAGTCGTAGCGGGCGCCGGGCATGAAGGTCCAGTCGCCCCATTTGATCTGATCCTGGGCGAACAGCGCGTAGGAGGTGATCGTCGGGTTCGGGAAGTCGTTGGTGGGTGCCACGATGTCGTTCGCGCTGGCACTGACTGCACCGAGGGTGCGGCAGGTTCCGACGACCGACGCACAGGTGGCTGATCCTGTCCGAAGCCCTGTTATCTTCTGTTGCTTGAGGGTCGTGCCGTAGGTCAGCAGGTGCTGGGTGTCGCCGATGTCGAACGCCTTATCCAGCTGTGTGTCGAGGATCCATTGGCGTTCCTTGTAATGGGTGTCGCGGCTGCGCCAGACGTCACGACTGCCGGGCACGTAACGCTCGAAGGTATTCTGATCGGTCTTGGCAATCTGGTAGTTCAAGCTCCACTTGGCGTTGTCGGCCAGCACGCTGTACAGCGCGAACGTGTTTTCCAGTCCGAAGCGCTCTCGGGTGATGACGTCGTTGCCCTCGCGGCTTCGGTACATTCCTGACGCACCGACGCCCGGTATGAAAGGACCGCCCACCACACTTTTCTGATTGGTATGGGTGTCGTCCTTGTACTTCTCGTAAGTGAACGCCAGACGATCATTGTCGCCGTAGTTCCAGCCCAGCTTGGCGAGCACATTGGTGGCGCGGGCGTCTTCCGGGTTCGCCTTCGTGCGTGAAAGCCCCGTGCCGGCATGCTCACCGTAGGACTCGGTCTCGTGGCCGTTGCGCTGACTGACGTGCAGCAAACCGTCGACATCCCCCGCGCGGCCGGCAACCGTAGACGAATTCAGCCAACTGTTGTCCGCCGAACTGTAGCCGGTCTTCAGGCGGGCGCCGACATCCTTGCCCGGCTTGATGATGTCCTCGGGATTGAGGGTGTAATAGCTCACGGCGCCGCCAATGGCGCTGCTCCCATACAACGCCGACGCAGGTCCGCGCAGGATTTCGACGCGCTTGATGATCTCCGGATCAACATAATTGCGATGGGTGTTGGCGAAAGGGCCCTGGAAGAAATTGTCCGGCACTTCCACGCCATCCACCTGGGTCAGGATGCGGTCGCCGTCGATGCCGCGGATGTTATAGCCGCTGGTGCCCGCCCGCTGGCCGGCTCCGCCCACGGAGACACCGGGCTCGTCGCGTACCAGATCGCGAATGCTGTTGACGTTGCGCCGATCCAGTGCCGTGCGGTCCTGCACCGTCACCGTTCCGGGCACCGAATCCACCGACTGCGCCTGACGCGTGGCACTGACCGTAATCTGCTCCAGTTCCAGGGCATGATCCTGCTCGGCGGCAGCGATGGTGGGGCTGTGCAGGCTTGCGGCGAAAATGGCGATGGTCAGCAGCGAAAGCCCGACGTCGTGTGTGGCTCTGGGCGAGGCGGGCGGTGCGGGGTTGAAACTGGACAGCATGGATAGCGCTCCCTGTCATGCGGGTCGTCATAGTTGTTGCGAGATGATTCAAATAGGAATCAGTTGCATTGGCTATGACTAGACGTACGGGTCGCGGCTATCGCGTAAAAATAATTAGGGTGAGTGCCAGAGCATCAGGTATTGAGCAACTGCATGCTGCTTTGCCAGCACATCACCCGGCGCTATGTTTTTTTCCGCGCGGCCAGCAGCGCTGCGGCATCGAACACCGGTTGCGAATGCCACACGGCCTCGGCGCTGGCGAATATTTCGTGGTGGGAAGGATCGGCGTCGAGCCATTCCAGAAAGCGCCCATGCGTTTCGGCATCGGCAATGTCCAGTTCGATCAGCCAGGTCAGGGCTTGATCCATCGTCTCGGCGCGTGCCGCATCGGCTTGAGCGCGGCGGGGTGATTGGGCGTCCGTCAAGCAGCGTCCTCGGGTCCACGGTTTGGGCGGCAGTGTAGCGTCACTCTGTAGCACCAGCTGACGATTCTGACGGGCGAAGCTCAGTGATCCAGACGCGCGGCCACACTCAAGCAGACCGTCATGATCAGCTTCAGTTCTTTTTGCACGGTGCTGGTGGACACCCCCAGCTGTTTGGCGATCTCCAGATAGCTCGCGCCGTGGAGCCGGCTGAGGGTGAAGATTTTCTGCTGCCGCGGCGTCAGGGTTTCCAGGCTCGCGCTGAGGCTTTCAAGCAACCGGTTGGCGTGGGCGGCATCCTCCAGCGCGGCGTCGGGGGCGACGACATCATGGATATCGCTGATCGGCGCATCATCGACGATGGTCCGCGCATGAATGCGTCTGGCGCGCAGATGATCCAGCGCCAGATTACGCGCGGTCTGGAAGAGGAAGGGTTCGAGGTGCTCGATGGCTCGCTCGGAGAGCGCGCGGGTGACACGCAGGTAGGTTTCCTGAAGCAGGTCTTCGGCGGTGCTGTGGCTGCGGACCATACGCTGAAGCGTTCGCAGCAGCATGGTTCGCCGGGCGAGAAAGACAGTATTGAAATGCGACTGAGTCACGGGGGCACCCGACCAGAATTCAGCAGATGATAATGCTTATCATCTAGAGGTCAGGTCAAGGCAGGGATTTGCACAGTTTGTAAGGGCGTTGTCCGGGGACGGTAGTCATGACTGAGGGAGGGAGTTGATCGCGAAGAGCTGGGTAAATCCGCTGACTCTCCAGCGGATTGGATTCCGACTTCGCGAGCAAGCTCGCTCCTACATAGGGAGATCCCGTTACTTACTCGGCGTTCATCAACGCCAGGCAGTTATCCAGCATGCGGTTGGAGAAGCCCCATTCGTTGTCGTACCACGCCAGCACCTTCAGCAGGCGACCGCTGACTTTGGTGTGGTTCGCATCGAAGATGGACGACAGCGGGTTGTGATTGAAGTCGTGGGAAACCAGCGGCAGGGTGTTGTAACCGAGGATTTTCGAATGCTGCGCCGCTTCTTTCATGATCGCGTTGACCTCTTCGGCCGTCGCATCGCGCTTGAGCTGAATGGTCAGGTCGACCAGCGACACGTTGATCACCGGCACACGCACGGCCATGCCGGTCAGCTTGCCCGCCAATTCCGGCAGCACCAGACCGACCGCTTCTGCAGCGCCCGTCTTGCTCGGGATCATCGACTGCGTCGCCGAACGCGCGCGGTACGGGTCGGTGTGGTAGACGTCGATCAGGTTCTGGTCGTTGGTGTAAGCATGGATGGTGGTCATCAGACCGCTCTCGATGCCCAGCTCACGGTTCAGCACCTGGGCAACCGGCGCCAGGCAGTTGGTGGTGCAGGAGGCGTTGGAGATGACCTGATGGGACTGGCGCAGCACGTCATGGTTGACGCCGTAGACGATCGTCGCATCGGCGCCTTTGGCCGGAGCCGAGATAATGACTTTTTTGGCGCCGGCGGTGATATGCGCGGCGGCCTTGGTGCGGTCGGTGAACAGACCGGTGCATTCGAACACCACGTCGATGTTCAGGGATTTCCACGGCAGCTCGGCCGGGTTGCGGATGGCGCTGACCGCAATTCGGTCACCGTTGACGGTCAGGCTTTCCTGGTCGTGTTCGACGGTGCCGTCGAACGGCCCGTGCACAGTGTCGAATTTCAGCAGGTGGGCGTTGATCTCGCTGTCGCCCAAGTCATTGATGGCGACGACTTGCAGGTCCTGGCGGTAGCCTTGGGTATAAAGTGCGCGTAGGACGTTGCGGCCGATTCGGCCAAAGCCATTAATTGCGATGCGGAGAGTCATACACCCGTCCTCAAGAATTTGTTGTTGGAATTACAAGATTATTCTCATAAAAATAGAAAACAACCCCTTTTAGTGGCAGTATTTTGTTTTATCTACAAATAGAAACCCGTCTGGCCGTCACAACTGGCTCAAAATCAAGTGTTTGCCGCCGCTCCCGACCGAGCCCGGATTTGATCGCAGCCTGGTGAAAGCGCCTGAACGGGTGACCCCATCCGCTAGCCTGGAGTCCATGACATGCATCCCCGCGTCCTTGAGGTAACCGAACGGCTGATTGCTCGCAGCCGTGAAACCCGTCAACGCTATCTGCAATTGATCCGGGGTGCGGCGAGCGACGGGCCGATGCGCGGCAAGCTGCAATGTGCCAACTTCGCCCACGGCGTTGCGGCATGTGGTCCCGAAGACAAGAACAGCCTGCGCATGATGAATGCGGCCAACATCGCCATTGTCTCCTCCTACAACGACATGCTCTCGGCGCATCAGCCGTACGAACACTTCCCCGAACAGATTAAAAAAGCGCTGCGTGAAATCGGCTCGGTGGGGCAGTTTGCCGGTGGCGTTCCGGCTATGTGTGATGGCGTCACCCAGGGCGAGCCGGGCATGGAACTGAGTATCGCCAGCCGAGAAGTCATTGCGATGGCAACGGCGGTGGCGTTGTCCCACAACATGTTCGACGGCGCACTGATGCTGGGCATCTGCGACAAGATCGTTCCGGGCTTGCTGATGGGCTCGCTGCGTTTCGGTCACCTGCCGACGATTTTTGTGCCGGGCGGGCCGATGGTGTCGGGCATCTCCAACAAGGAAAAAGCCGACGTGCGTCAGCGCTACGCCGAAGGCAAGGCGACCCGCGAAGAGCTGCTGGACTCGGAGATGAAGTCCTACCACGGCCCGGGTACCTGCACGTTCTACGGCACGGCGAACACCAACCAGTTGATTATGGAAGTCATGGGTCTGCATCTTCCGGGCGCCTCTTTCGTCAATCCTTACACACCGCTACGCGATGCCCTGACACGCGAGGCGGCGTTCCAGGTCACGCGTCTGACCAAACAAAGCGGCGACTTCATCCCACTCGGAGAGATTGTGGACGAACGTTCGCTGGTCAACTCGATTGTTGCCCTGCACGCGACGGGCGGTTCTACCAACCACACGCTGCACATGCCGGCCATTGCCCAGTGCGCGGGCATTCAGCTGACCTGGCAGGACATGGCCGATCTGTCGGAAGTCGTGCCGACCCTGTCCCACGTCTACCCGAACGGCAAAGCCGATATCAATCACTTCCAGGCCGCCGGCGGCATGTCGTTCCTGATCCGCGAGCTGCTCGACGCGGGCCTGATGCACGAAGACGTCAACACGGTCATGGGCCGTGGCCTGCGTCGCTACATCCAGGAGCCCTTCCTGGAAGAAGGCAAGCTGGTGTGGCGCGATGGCCCGGTCGAAAGCCTGGACGAAAACGTCCTGCGCCCGATCGCGCGTCCGTTTTCGGCCGAGGGCGGTCTGCGGGTCATGGAAGGCAATATTGGCCGTGGCGTGATGAAAGTCTCCGCCGTTGCCCTGGAGCACCAGATCGTCGAGGCCCCCGCCAAAGTATTCGAAGACCAGCAGGACCTCGCCGACGCCTTCAAGGCCGGCGAACTGGAGTGCGATTTTGTCGCGGTCATGCGCTTCCAGGGGCCGCGTTCCAACGGTATGCCTGAACTGCACAAGATGACGCCGTTTCTGGGCGTGCTGCAGGACCGTGGCTTCAAAGTGGCGCTGATTACGGACGGGCGCATGTCCGGCGCGTCCGGGAAAATCCCCGCTGCGATTCACGTTTGCCCGGAAGCTTCTGACGGCGGCCCGCTGGCGTTGGTGCGTGATGGGGATCTCATTCGTGTCGATGGCGTGAAAGGAACGTTGCAAGTTCTGGTCGAACCGGCAGAATTGGCCGCCAGAGAGCCGGCAGTCGGTCGCTTGTCCCATAACGTGGGCAGCGGGCGCGAACTGTTTGGTTTCATGCGCATGGCCTTCAGCTCGGCAGAGAAGGGCGCCAGCGCCTTTACTTCGAATCTGGAGACGCTCAAGTGACATTGGCGATGGTGGGTGATATCGGCGGCACAAATGCGCGGTTTGCCATTTGGGAAGACGAGCAGTTGCATTCGATCCGGGTGTTCGCGACGGTCGATTACGCCAGTCCTGAAAAGGCCTTGCTGGTCTATCTGCAGGACCTGGAATTGCAGTGCGGTGATGTCACCTCCCTTTGCCTGGCCGTGGCCGGGCCGGTGACCGGCGACGATTTCCACTTCACCAATAGTCATTGGAAGATCAATCGGCAGGCGTTCTGCGCCGAGCTGAAGATCGACCACCTGATCCTGGTCAACGACTTCACTGCCATGGCCCTGGGCATGACCCGCCTGAAGGACGACGAGTACCTGACCGTGCGTCATGGCAAGGGCGATCCTCGGGGTGCGCGGGTGGTGATCGGGCCTGGCACCGGACTCGGCGTCGGCACCTTGATCCGCAGCGGCGAAGCGCGTTGGACTGCGGTGCCGGGCGAGGGCGGTCACGTCGATCTGCCGATCGGCACGCCCCGCGAAGCCCTGCTGTGGATGCGGTTGATGGCGACCCATGAGCACGTCAGTGCCGAGACGATTCTGAGTGGCGCCGGGCTGTTGCTGCTGTATCAAGTCAGCTGCGGACTGGACGAAATCGAGCCTGAACTCAAGTCGCCTGCGGCCATTACCGCGGCGGCGCTCAAGGGCGATCCGGTCGCCAGCGCGGTGCTTGAGCAGTTCTGCGTGTTCCTCGGTCGCGTGGCCGGCAACAACGTACTGACTGTCGGCGGACGCGGCGGCGTGTATATTGCCGGGGGCGTAATCCCGCGGTTCGTCGACTTCTTCATGCAGAGCGGCTTCAACAAGGCGTTCGCCGAGAAGGGCTTGATGAAGGATTATTTCAAGGACGTGCCGGTCTGGCTGGTCACGGCCGAATATCCCGGCCTGATGGGCGCAGGCGTGGCGCTGGATCAATATGCGGCGAGCGCTAGCGGCAAGCTATAAGCGGCAAGCAAAGACCGCGCACGTCACGCTGGCCGCTTTGAGTTTGAAGCTTGAAGCTTGAAGCAGCCATACCCAACCATTGCTCACAAGGACGACCATGTGAACGCTGTCAGTAAATCGATTCTGGTGGTCGACGATGACCAGGAGATTTGCGAGTTGCTGCAAGCCTACCTGAGCCGTTCCGGTTTTCAGGTGCGCACGGTTGGCGATGGGGCCGAGTTTCGACAGGCATTTAACGCAGAGGCCAGCGACCTGCTGATCCTTGACGTCATGCTTCCCGACGAAGACGGCTTCAGCCTGTGTCGCTGGGTCAGGCAACATCCGCGTCAGCCGCATATTCCCATCATCATGCTCACCGCCAGCTCCGACGAAGCCGACCGCGTCATCGGTCTGGAACTCGGCGCCGATGACTACATGGCCAAACCCTTCAGCCCCCGTGAACTTCAGGCCCGGATCAAGGCCCTGTTGCGTCGTGCCCAGTTCGGCCAGGAGCGCAGCGGCGGTGAAGTGCTGGTGTTCGATGAATGGCGGCTGGACATGGTCAGTCACCGGCTGTTCCACAACGACGGCGAAGAGGTGATTTTGTCGGGCGCCGATTTCGCGCTGCTCAAGCTGTTTCTCGACAACCCCCAGCAGATCCTTGATCGCGACACCATCGGCAACGCCACCCGTGGCCGTGAGCTGATGCCGCTGGAGCGCATCGTCGACATGGCGGTGAGTCGTCTGCGTCAGCGCTTGCGCGACACCGGCAAGGCACCGCGATTGATCCGCACCGTACGAGGCAGCGGTTACCTGCTGGCAGCCAATGTGCTGCCGCAAGCCGGCAACGGCTACTAGTCCTTGATGGTGACCGACAAGAAGCGCCGCCTGCCGGTGCCGCGCTCGCTGCTTGGGCGCATGTTGTTGCTGACCTTGCTCGCCGTTTTGCTGGCGCAAACCCTGTCCAGCCTGATCTGGCTCTCGCAACTGCGCGCCACGCAGATGGAAGGGCTGGTCACCAGTGCCCGCAGTCTGGGTTTCTCCATGGCGGCAAGCGTCAGCTACTTTCGCTCGTTGCCTGTCGCGTTTCGGCCGCTGGTGCTCGATCAGTTGCGCAGCATGGGCGGCACGCGGTTCTTCGTATCGCTCAATGATCGTCCGCTGGAAATGCAGGTGCTTGAGCCTACTGCGCGCAAGACGGCGGTTATCGATGTGGTCGGTCAGGTGCTGCGGCAGAACCTCGGCGCCGACCCAGACATCCTCGTGCGCTTTGTGCGTCCCGAAGACCTGCGTATTTTCAACAGCGGCTTGAGGCTCGATGAGCTGCCACGCTCGTGGGCCCATTACGCGCTGACCCTCGAACCGGTGAACCCGCCCGTGCTGGTCACGCAGATCGAACTGTCGCCCGGCGAATGGCTGTACATCGCCTCGCTGCTGCCCGAGCCCTACACCATGCTCGAGTCGGAAGGTCTGCCCTCGCAGCAAGTTTGGTTCATCGCGCTGACCAGTCTCTTTCTGCTGGTCTTCATCGGCCTGCTGGTGCACTGGCAGAGCGGCCCGCTCAAGCGTCTGGCCCATGCTGCGCGGGATCTGTCGTTGGGGGCCGACGTCGAACCGGTGGTGGAGGGCGGCGGCAGTGAAGTGGTGGAAGTGACCCGCGCGTTCAATACCATGCGCGATCGCATCAGCCGTTACCTGACCGAGCGCGGCCAATTATTCAGTGCAATTTCCCACGACCTGCGCACCCCGATCACTCGCTTGAGACTGCGCGTCGAGCTGCTCGAAGACGAGCAGATGCAGGCCAAATTCACCCGGGATCTGGATGAACTGGAGCTGCTGGTCAAAGGCGCATTGCAGTGCGTGAAGGACACCGACATTCACGAGAACATCGAGCCGGTCGACCTCAACCACGCGCTGGATTGCCTGATCGAGCCCTATCTTGCCCCTGACGGCGCGGGCCGGGTCACGTTGCAGGGCAAGGCGATGTCGATGTACTACGGCAAGCCCCTGGCACTGCGCCGCTGCATGGGCAACCTCATCGATAACGCCATCAAATACGGCGACCGTGCGCA
Organism: Pseudomonas sp. CFBP 8772; assembly: GCF_014841665.1. Classification (NCBI taxonomy): domain Bacteria; kingdom Pseudomonadati; phylum Pseudomonadota; class Gammaproteobacteria; order Pseudomonadales; family Pseudomonadaceae; genus Pseudomonas; species Pseudomonas sp. CFBP 8772. The sequence goes on from NZ_JACYUI010000005.1 coordinate 197,376, forward strand.
CCTGTCCGTTGAAGACGACGCTGACGCGTTCATCCTGCATGTCGAAGACGAGGGGCCGGGTGTGCCGGAGCAGCGAATGGAACAGGTCTTTGAACCGCACTTCCGGCTGGCCGGCAAACACCAACAGGGCTACGGCTTGGGGCTCGGCATCGCCCGCAATATCGCCCATAGTCACGGCGGCGAAGTGACGTTACAGAACATGCGCGAGGGCGGCCTGCGGGTGACGCTCTATCTGCCGCGTGGCGTTGAGTAATCCAGTCCCTTTGTTGAATGTCACAGCCTTGTGACATTCGCGCATCCCTTCGTTACCGTCCGCTCCGGGCCCTTGGTTAGAATCCACGCAGCGCAAGCGCCACGACTTGCACATGCATAACAACAAGAAAGGTCAGATATGAATTCGATTTCCCGTCTCGCTGCACTTATTTCCCTCGCCTCCTTGTTCCCTCTGAGCGCCATGGCGGCTGATGCCAAAGGCACGGTTGAAGTGGTGCACTGGTGGACGTCCGGTGGCGAAAAAGCCGCTGTTGATGTGCTCCGCGCGCAAGTTGAAAAAGACGGTTTCACCTGGAAAGACGGCGCTGTCGCAGGCGGCGGTGGTGCAACCGCAATGACCGTGCTCAAAAGCCGCGCCGTTGCTGGCAACCCGCCTGGCGTTGCCCAGATCAAAGGCCCGGACATTCAGGAATGGGCCTCCACTGGCCTGCTTGATACCGACGTGCTGAAAACCGTCTCCAAAGAGGAGAAATGGGACAGCCTGCTGGACAAGAAAGTCTCCGATACCGTGAAGTACGACGGTGATTACGTGGCCGTGCCGGTGAACATCCACCGCGTCAACTGGCTGTGGATCAACCCGGAAATCTTCAAGAAAGCCGGTATCGAAAAAGCCCCTACCACCCTCGAAGAATTCTACGCAGCGGGCGACAAGCTCAAAGCGGCCGGCTTCATCCCTCTGGCCCACGGTGGCCAGCCTTGGCAGGACAGCACTGTTTTTGAAGCCGTCGTTCTGTCCGTCATGGGCGCCGATGGTTACAAGAAGGCACTGGTCGATCTCGACAACGCTGCGCTGACGGGCCCTGAAATGGTCAAGTCGCTGACTGAGCTGAAGAAAGTCGCGACCTACATGGATGCCGACGGCAAAGGCCAGGACTGGAACCTGGAAGCCGCCAAAGTCATCAACGGCAAGGCCGGCATGCAGATCATGGGTGACTGGGCCAAGAGTGAATGGACCGCCGCCAAGAAAGTCGCCGGCAAGGACTACGAGTGCGTAGCGTTCCCGGGCACCGACAAGGCGTTCACCTACAACATCGACTCCCTGGCTGTGTTCAAGCAGAAAGACGCGGGCACTGCTGCCGGTCAGCAGGACATCGCCAAGGTCGTGTTGGGTGAAAACTTCCAGAAAGTCTTCAGCATCAACAAAGGCTCGATCCCTGTTCGCAACGACATGCTGGCTGACATGGGCAAGTACGGTTTCGACTCGTGCGCCCAGACCGCTGCCAAGGACTTCCTGGCTGACGCCAAAACCGGCGGCCTGCAGCCAAGCATGGCGCACAACATGGCCACTACGCTGGCCGTTCAGGGTGCCTTCTTTGACGTCGTGACCAACTTCATCAACGACCCGAAAGCCGATCCGGCCGACGCGGCGAAGAAGCTGGGCGCTGCGATCAAGTCTGCCAAATAAAGGCCAGCGACTAGCGACTAGCGGCAAGCTGCAAGTCTCAAGCTGATCCATGATTGGCTTCTGACTTGCAGCTTGAGGCTTGCGACTTGCGGCCGCTTTCATTTTTTATTGGATTTTCACCATGAGTTCTGTTGCTGTGTTCAGCAAAGCCTCGCCGTTTGATGCACTGCAGCGCTGGCTACCCAAACTGGTGCTGGCGCCCAGCATGTTCATCGTACTGGTGGGCTTCTACGGCTATATCCTGTGGACGTTCGTTCTGTCGTTCACCAACTCGACTTTCCTGCCGACCTACAAATTCGTGGGTCTGGCGCAATACGCGCGGTTGTTCGACAACGACCGCTGGTGGGTAGCGAGCAAAAACCTCGCGGTGTTCGGTGGCATGTTCATCGGCATCAGCATGGTGGTGGGCGTGCTGCTGGCGGTCTTTCTGGACCAGCGCATCCGCCGCGAAGGCTTTATCCGCACCATTTATCTGTACCCGATGGCGCTCTCGATGATCGTCACCGGTACGGCCTGGAAATGGCTGCTCAACCCAGGCATGGGCCTGGACAAACTGTTGCGTGACTGGGGCTGGGAAGGCTTTCGCCTGGACTGGCTGATCGATCCGGACCGTGTTGTGTACTGCCTGGTGATCGCTGCCGTGTGGCAGGCGTCGGGCTTCATCATGGCGATGTTCCTGGCGGGCCTTCGCGGCGTCGACCAGTCGATCATCCGCGCCGCGCAGATCGACGGTGCGAGCATGCCGAAAATCTACTGGAAGGTCGTGCTGCCAAGCCTGCGTCCGGTGTTCTTCAGTGCGGTCATGATTCTGGCGCACATCGCCATCAAGAGCTTCGACCTGGTCGCTGCCATGACGGCCGGTGGCCCGGGCTATTCATCCGACCTGCCGGCAATGTTCATGTACTCGTTCACCTTCAGCCGTGGCCAGATGGGCATGGGTTCGGCCAGCGCGATTCTGATGCTGGGCGCGATTCTCGCCATCCTTGTGCCTTATCTGTATTCCGAGCTGAGGGCCAAGCGCAATGACTAGTCTCGCCAATAAGCCCGCCCTCAGCCTGAGCCGCGTCGCCATTTATGCGGTGCTGATCGTTGCCGTATTGCTTTATCTGGTGCCGCTGGTGGTCATGCTGTTGACCAGCTTCAAATCGCCGGAGGATATCGGTAGCGGCAACCTGCTCAGCTGGCCGACCGAAGTCACCGCAATCGGCTGGATCAAAGCCTGGGCGACGGTAAAAGGTTATTTCTGGAACTCGTTCCTGATCACCGTTCCCGCGGTGCTGATTTCCACCACCATTGGTGCGCTGAACGGCTACGTGCTGTCGATGTGGCGCTTCCGCGGTTCGCAGTTGTTCTTCGGCCTGCTGCTGTTCGGCTGCTTCCTGCCGTTTCAGACCGTCCTGCTGCCTGCGTCTTTCACCCTTGGCAAGATGGGCCTGGCCAATACCACGACGGGGCTGGTGTTCATTCACGTTGTCTACGGTCTGGCGTTCACCACACTGTTCTTCCGCAATTACTACGTCAGCATCCCAGAAGCACTGGTGAAGGCTGCACGTCTTGACGGTGCCGGCTTCTTCACCATCTTCCGTCGGATCATTCTGCCGATGTCGACGCCGATCATCATGGTCTGCCTGATCTGGCAATTCACTCAGATCTGGAACGACTTCCTGTTCGGTGTGGTGTTCTCCAGTGGTGATTCGCAGCCGATCACGGTCGCGCTGAACAACCTGGTCAATACCAGTACGGGCGCCAAGGAATACAACGTTGATATGGCGGCGGCGATGATCGCCGGGCTGCCGACCCTGCTGGTCTACGTGGTCGCAGGCAAGTATTTCGTGCGCGGGCTGACGGCCGGCGCAGTCAAGGGGTAATCATGGCAACGCTTGAACTACGCAATGTAAACAAGACTTACGGGGCCGGTCTGCCGGACACCCTGAAGAACATCGAACTCTCCATCAAAGAAGGCGAGTTCCTGATTCTGGTCGGCCCTTCGGGCTGCGGTAAGTCGACCCTGATGAACTGCATCGCCGGGCTGGAAAACATTACCGGCGGCGCGATCATGATTGGTGATCAGGACGTCAGCGGCATGAGCCCGAAGGATCGCGACATCGCGATGGTGTTCCAGTCCTACGCCCTGTACCCGACCATGAGCGTGCGCGAGAACATCGAATTCGGGCTGAAGATTCGCAAGATGCCTCAGGCTGACATCGATGCGGAAGTGGCGCGGGTTGCCAAGCTGCTGCAGATCGAACACCTGCTCAACCGCAAGCCGGGGCAACTGTCCGGTGGTCAGCAACAACGCGTGGCCATGGGCCGGGCGCTGGCCCGTCGTCCCAAAATCTACCTGTTCGATGAGCCGCTCTCCAACCTCGACGCCAAACTGCGCGTCGAGATGCGGACCGAAATGAAGCTGATGCACCAGCGCCTTAAGACCACTACGGTTTACGTGACCCACGACCAGATCGAAGCAATGACCCTGGGCGACAAAGTGGCGGTCATGAAGGACGGCATCATTCAGCAGTTCGGCACGCCGAAGCAGATCTACAACGATCCGGCCAACCTGTTCGTGGCGAGCTTCATCGGCTCGCCGCCAATGAACTTCATCCCGCTGCGCCTGCAGCGCAAGGACGGTCGCCTCGTCGCACTGCTGGACAGCGGTCAGGCCCGCTGCGAGCTACCGATGAGCATGAACGACGCCGGTCTCGAGGACCGTGAGGTGATTCTGGGCCTGCGTCCCGAGCAGATCGTGCTAGCGTCCGGTGATGCTGCAGGTCTTCTGCCGACGATTCGCGCTGAAGTCCAGGTGACCGAGCCCACTGGCCCGGATACGCTGGTATTCGTTACCCTCAACGAGAGCAAGGTCTGCTGCCGTCTGGCGCCGGATATTGCACCTGCTGTGGGCGAGACCTTGACGCTGCAGTTCGATCCGGCGAAGGTTCTGCTGTTCGACGCGAAAACCGGCGAGCGCCTGGGCGTGCTGGCACCGAGTCAGTCGGTGGAGAGCATGGGAAATGTCACGCGGCTCAACCGCAGCTGATCCCGACGTGCAGGAGCACTGCACAAACGAGCACCTGTGACGGGTGGATGTCTGCTGTACAAAACCCGTCATGCACACGATGTACGTGGTTACAACGCTGTTCAAAAGCTAATAACAATAAAACGAGGATCCAAGGGATGAAAAAGGTACGTAACAAGTCGCTTAACCAGTTTCAGCTGATCGGTGGGTTGTCTGTCCTGAGCGCGTTGACGGTTTCCGGAACGGCGTTTGCAATGGAGCCCTTCAAAGCCAGCGAGCACATGACCGGTGATTGGGGTGGTCTGCGTCAAGAGCTGTACGACAAGGGTTACGACTTCCCGATCGAGTACGTGGGCGAAGCCGCCTCCAACCTCAACGGTGGTTATAACGACGACCGGACGGGCCGCTACAGCGATCAGTTTGCGTTTGGCGTTCAGATGGACCTGCAAAAAATCCTCGGCTGGCACGACGCAGAGTTCAAGCTTGCGATCACCGAGCGTAGTGGCAACAACATCTCCAACGATCGTATCGGTGATCCGCGTGCCGGCACGCTCAGCTCCTCCCAGGAAGTCTGGGGCCGTGGCCAGACCTGGCGTCTGACCCAGATGTGGGTCAAGCAGAAGTACTTCGACGGCAAGCTCGACATCAAGGTCGGCCGTTTCGGCGAAGGCGAAGACTTCAACAGCTTCCCTTGCGACTTCCAGAACCTTTCGTTCTGCGGCTCGCAGGTCGGTAACTACGTCAACACCTGGTACAACTGGCCTGTCAGCCAGTGGGCTGCACGCGTGAAGTACAACATCACGCCTGAGTTGTTCGCCCAGATCGGCGTCTACGAGCAGAACCCTTCGTACCTCGAAACCGGCAACAGCTTCAAACTCAGCGGCAGCGGCTCGAAAGGCACCGTCGTACCGGTTGAAGTGGTGTGGTCGCCAAACGTCAACTCGCTGCCCGGCGAATACCGTCTGGGCTACTACGTGAGCAACCCGAGCGCCGACGATCTCTACGAGAACGAGAACGGTCAGCCTCAGGCAATCGCTGGCGGTGACTTCAAGTCCCACAAAGACAAGCACGGCTGGTGGGTCGTGGCTCAGCAACAGCTGACCGCTCACAACGGCGACGCATCCCGTGGTCTGAGCATTTTCGCCAACGCGACTGTGCATGACAAAGCCACCAACTTCGTCGACAACTACCAGCAGGTCGGCTTCGTCTACAAAGGCCCGTTCGATGCACGTCCGAAGGATGACATCGGTATCGGCGTCGCGCGTATCCACGTCAACGATGATGCCCAGGACAACCGTCGTCTGGTCAACGCCGTCAACGGTATCGAAGACTACGACAACCCAGGCTACCTGCCGATCCAGAAGACCGAATACAACTCGGAAATCTACTACGGTGTGCACGTCACCGACTGGCTGACCGTGCGTCCCAACCTGCAGTACGTGAAGAGCCCGGGCGGTGTGGACGACGTCCAGAACGCACTGGTTGCCGGCATCAAGATTCAATCGAAGTTCTAACTTAAAGCGGACGCTCCTCCGCGCTCCACAAACGATCAAGGGTCGTGTGTGCTTTACGGGCAGCCTGGCTGCCCGTTTTTTTTCCGCTATTTATTCCGCAGCAATGGCTCCGCATTCGGAGCATTTTTTCTCGCGTGACGAGTGACCGCTATCTGGAGCGCTACAACGATGCCCTTCAGGGATCCCGGCTCAACCGAGCATCCTCTCCAGCGTTTCTTCACCTCGGTGCGACCGCAACCGACCTTTCAGTGGGAACGCTACCAACAGCGTGATGTGCTGGTGATCAATCATGCGCAGTGCCAGGCCGTGTTCAGCCGGCAGGGCGCTCAGCTGTTGCATTTCGAACCTGCCGGGCAGAGACCCTGGCTGTGGTGCGCCGCGCACTGGCCTCTGGTCGGCGCGATCCGCGGCGGCGTGCCGGTCAGTTGGCCTTGGGTCGGGCGTCATCCCGGCGAGAGCGGCTGGCCGGCCAATGGCTGGGGTCGGCTGCTTGACTGGAAGCTGGTCGAAAGCCACGAGCACGAGGCGGGCGTGACATTGCGCTGGCAACTCAAGCTGTGGGACTGGCAGGCGGATCTCTACGCCGAGCTCGGCCAGGCGATGGACCTGCGCCTTGAAACGCGGCACGACGACAGCGAGCCTTGTCACTTCGGCCATGGCTTGCACGCCTACTGGCGCATCAGCGATGTGGCGGACGTCGCATTGCGTGGGCTCGACGGTGCCCACGGCTATGACGAACTCAGCCGCAGCGCCTGCGAGCAGCGGGGCGAGCTGCGGGTACAGGGCAGTTGTCAGCGGGTGTTCGAGCACGCCGGCATGCTTGAGTTGCAGGACGACGCCTGGCAGCGGCGTTTGAACATCGACACCGGCGACAGCGACAGCACGGTGGTCTGGCACCCGGGCAACCGACCGTTGCTGGGCGTGGGTGGCGATGAAGCCATGGGTTTTTTGCGGGTCGAGGCGGCGTCAGGTGTGGATGATTGCCTGAGCCTGGCCCCCGGGCAGCACGCCAGTTTGAGCCTGCAGGCCAGTCTGGTTCACTGACCTGTTCCGACGCCTGCCTTGACAGGGTCCCGTCTGTCGATCAGTTCAATTCATCGTCCGCCGGATAACGGCTCGCGTTCAGGCTTTCCTTGATCTTGCGCAGGTGCGGCTGGAAATCGACGCCCCGACGCAGGGTCATGCCGGTCGCCAGCACATCCAGCACCGTCAGCTGGACGATCCGCGAGGTCATCGGCATATAGATGTCGGTGTCTTCCGGCAGCGGAATGTTCAGGCTCAGCGTGCTGGCTTTTGCCAGTGGCGAGTCGGCAGCGGTCAGTCCCAGCACCGACGCGCCATTTTCACGGGCGATGCGCGCCACTTCCACCAGCTCGCGGGTGCGTCCGGTGTAGGAAATGATCACGAACAGCTCGCCGGTGTGGGCCACCGAGGCCAGCATGCGCTGCACCAGCACGTCGGCGTGGGCCGTAACGGCGAGATTGAAACGGAAGAATTTATGCTGCGCGTCCAGTGCCACCGGCGCCGAAGCCCCGAGGCCGAAGAAGTGAATCTGCCGCGCCTGAATCAACAAGTCGACCGCTTTGCTGATCAGGTTGGGGTCAAGCACCTGGCACACGCTGTCGAGGGACGCGATGGCACTGCCGAAAATCTTGCGGGTGTAGGCCTCCGGGTTGTCATCGGCTTCCACCGCGCGGCTGACGTAGGCGGCGCCGCTGGCCAGGCTCTGGGCCAGTTGCAGTTTCAGCTCCGGGTAGCCGCTGACATCGAATGAGCGGCAGAAGCGGTTGACCGTCGGCTCACTGACCTTGGCGGCCTGGGCCAGCGCAGCGATGCTGAACCGGGTGGCCTGCTGCGGATTGCTCAGAATCGCCTCGGCGACCTTGCGCTCGGCCTTGTTCAGCTCTTCCAGACGACTCTGGATCTGCTCCAGAAGATTGCGTACGCGGTCCATTGTTTGTCCTTCTGATGAAACGTCGACAGGCGGGTGAACAGGCCTTTATTTGAAGAGTGGGAATTGGGCCTTTAGCCTGTCGCAAAGGTGGCCTATCGTACTGAGGGCCTGTGGTGATCACCACTCTAATGTGGTTCCAGTGGGAATGTTGTGGTTATTACTACATTCGGCCTTGAGTAACGCCTTTAAAAAAGGTATTTGTAGCTTAACTTGATAAAAGAACCAACATTATGCTCTCGATTACGGTTGAACCGTGCACTTTTGCGTTGTTTGGCGCCTTGGGTGACCTGGCGGTACGCAAACTGTTTCCTGCGTTGTACCAGCTTGATCGAGCTGGACTGCTGCATGCCGAGACCCGAATTATTGCGTTGGCCCGTGAGCCGGGAACTCCTGAGGAGCACCTGGCCTACATTGATAAAAGCCTGCGTCGCTTCGTCCCCGAGGCGCAGCTTGAGACTGAGCACGTGGAGCGTTTTCAGGCCCGCCTGAGTTACCTGCACGTGGACTTCCTCAAGGGCGAAGATTACGTCGCGCTCGCCGAAGCCGTGGGCGACACGCCGACCATGATTGCCTACTTCGCGACGCCGGCGTCGGTCTACGGCGCCATCTGCGAAAACCTCGCGCTGGTCGGCCTTACCGATCGCACCCGGGCGGTGCTGGAAAAACCCATCGGCCATGACCTCGCGTCGTCCCGTCGCGTCAATGACGCCGTTGCCAAGTTCCTGCCTGAAACCCGCATCTACCGGATCGACCATTACCTGGGCAAGGACACGGTGCAGAACCTCATTGCCCTGCGTTTTGCCAACAGCCTGTTCGAGACGCAGTGGAACCAGAACCACATCTCCCATGTGGAAATCACCGTGGCAGAGAAGGTCGGCATCGAAGGGCGTTGGGGCTATTTCGACCAGGCCGGTCAACTGCGCGACATGATCCAGAATCACCTGCTGCAGCTGCTGTGCCTGATCGCGATGGACCCGCCCAGCGACCTGTCGGCCGACAGCATCCGTGACGAGAAGGTGAAAGTGCTCAAGGCACTGGCGCCGTTCACGCCGGAGCGTCTGGCCACCCAGGTGGTGCGCGGTCAATACATCGCCGGTTACAGCGACGGCAAGCCGGTACCGGGTTATCTGGAGGAAGAAAACTCCAACACCCAGAGTGACACTGAGACGTTCGTCGCCATTCGTGCCGACATCCGTAACTGGCGTTGGTCGGGCGTGCCGTTCTATTTGCGGACCGGCAAACGCATGCCGCAGAAGCTGTCGCAGATCGTGATCCACTTCAAAGAGCCGCCGCATTACATCTTTGCGCCGGAGCAGCGCTTGCAGATCAGCAACCGACTGATCATCCGCCTGCAGCCCGATGAAGGCATCTCGCTGCAAGTGATGACCAAGGATCAGGGCCTGGACAAAGGCATGCAGCTGCGCAGCAACCCTTTGCAGCTGAGCTTCTCCGACGCCTACCGCAGCGCCCGTGTGCCGGACGCCTACGAGCGGTTGTTGCTGGAGGTCATGCGTGGCAATCAGAACCTGTTTGTGCGCAAAGACGAAATCGAATACGCCTGGCAATGGTGCGACCAGTTGATCGCTGGCTGGAAAAAGGCGGGCGATGCGCCCAAGCCTTACCCGGCCGGTTCCTGGGGGCCGATGAGCTCCATTGCTCTTATTACGCGTGACGGGAGGTCCTGGTATGGCGATATGTGAACTTGAATTTCCGGCGGGCCTGAAAGCCCACGAATTCGATAGCCCCGAAGTGCTGGCGAACGCGCTGGCTGATCAGGTGGCCGAGCGGCTGACGGCTGCGATTTCCAGCAACCCCCACGGCACGGCCACGTTGGTGGTGTCGGGCGGCAAAAGCCCGGTGGCGTTCTTCAAGGCGCTGGCGCAGAAGCCGCTCGAGTGGTCGAAAGTCTGCGTGAGTCTGGCTGACGAGCGCTGGGTGCCGACCGAGCACGCCGACAGCAACGAAGGCCTGCTCAAGCGTTTTCTGCTTCAGGGCCCGGCGGCCGAGGCGGGGTTCTTCAGCCTGTACCGTGCGACCACCACAGTGGATGAGGCCGCAGCTGCAACGGACGAGGCGCTCAAGGCGCTGCCGAAGATCGACGTGCTGATTCTGGGCATGGGTGACGACGGGCATACCGCGTCGCTGTTCCCCGACAGCCCGCATCTGAAGGAAGCGCTGGACCTCAACAGCGACCGTCGTTGCCTGCCAATGCTCGCACCGACCGTTCCTCATCAGCGCCTGACCCTGACGCGTCCGGTGCTGGCGTGCGCAGCGACCACCATCCTGTCCGTCTCCGGTCAGGCCAAACTCGACACATTGCGCGCGGCACTGGCAGGCGATGACCTTGCCGAAATGCCGGTACGCGCGTTCCTCAACCCGTCCCTAGAGATCTACTGGTGCCCATAAGCAAAGGATCAGCCGCCATGGAAAATACCCAAGTGAAACAGCCGTTGAATAGCATGGCGAGCAAGATTGCCCAGATCGACGCACTCTGCGCGAAAGCAAAGATTCTGCCGGTCATTACCATCGCCCGCGAACAGGATGTCCTGCCGCTGGCCGATGCCCTGGCCGCGGGTGGCCTGAACGCGCTGGAAATCACCCTGCGCTCGGAATTCGGCCTCAAAGCCATCCGCATGCTGCGTGATGCGCGGCCTGAGCTGAGCGTTGGCGCCGGCACCATTCTCGACCGCCACATGCTCAAGGCGGCGGAGGAGGCGGGTTCACAGTTCATCGTCACCCCGGGCAGCACTCAGGATCTGCTGGAAGCTGCCGCACTGAGCGAATTGCCGCTGCTGCCAGGCATCAGCAGCGCTTCGGAAATCATGATCGGTTACGCGCTGGGTTATCGTCGCTTCAAGCTGTTTCCGGCGGAAATCAGTGGCGGTGTCGGTGCAATCAAGGCACTGGGCGGTCCATTCCCGGAAGTGCGTTTCTGCCCCACCGGCGGTGTCAGTGCGGCCAACCTGAAAAACTACATGGCGCTGCCCAACGTGATGTGCGTCGGCGGCACCTGGATGATCGATAACGCGTGGGTGAAGAACGGCGACTGGCAGCGGATTACCGACGCCACTGCCGAAGCCATCGCGTTGTTCGACTGAGTCTGGATTCGCCGGTTCAGGCGCACGTTTGGACAGCCCCCGTTCAACTGGGGGCTGGTCTACTGCTGAGCATGATCCGTTTATAGCGTCCCGCGGGGCGTTGCTGCAGAAGTCGTTGTTGCATGGCTTTTTTACGGTGTTCCTTGGTCGGGAACGCCGTTTTTTTTTGCGTCGTTTACACGCAATACATATGTACCGCACAGGCAGCGGCGGGAGCGCTTATCTTTGCCGCTCCTTTGTAGTTCGTTTCTCGATGGATTTACGGCGCCTTCGTCATGAAGGCGCCGTCTTTTTTCCACGATCCTGTCAGGGGCGTTGATCCCGGTGCAGCCTATAGAGCAGGGCTCACGCCAATGCGCGAAGTGCCGCGACCAGCTGTTCAACGTCCTTTGCCGATGTGGTAAATCCCGGCGTGATGCGAATGCACGTCCCGCAGGCCGAGCCTTCCCGCGTTACTGCAAAAATGCCGTGCTCATCGAGCAGGCGCTTGACCATGAGTTCCTGATCTGCGTGACGGCTGAACCGAAATGACGTGATCCCGCAATACAGTCGCGGGTCGTCCGGCGTCAGCACCTCGATGCCTTCGATACTGAGCGCCTGAGTGACCCACAGGTCTCGCAGATACGCCAAACGTGCACCCTTGGCCGGTGCGCCCCCCATGGCGCGATGCTCTGCGAACACTTTGGGCAGGGTCATCAGGGCGGGGATGTTTGGCGTCCCGTAAGGCACGCGCCCGAGGATGTCGTCCGCACCGTAGCGCTCGTCTGCCATGTCGGGGTCGATGGCGCTCAGGCGTTCCTGCTTCACGTAAATAAAGCCCAGGCTCAGCGGCGCGCCTATCCATTTCTGCAGGTTGAAGCCGGCGAACGACACGCCAAGGTCAGCAAGCTCGAAATCCAGCAGGCCCAAGGCATGAGCGCCATCCAGAATGACTTCGATGCCGTGGGCCTTGGCCAGCTCGGCGATGGCCTTCACCGGCATCACCAGCCCGGTTCGGTGGGTGACGTACGTCAGCGCCACCAGTTTGAGCCGTGGGTGTGCAGCAAACGCCTCGCGGTAGGTCTGCAGCAGCCCTTCGTGGCTCGCGGGATGCTGGTGAGTGACTTCGATCACCTCAACGCCACGGTTCTTCGCCAGCCAGCGCATGCCGGTCTGGACGCTGTTGTAATCCAGGTCGCTGACCAGGACCTGGTCGCCTGCCACAAGGCCGTTGTAGTTGCGAATCAGCGCTTGCACCGACTCCGACGCGGAGCGGGTGAGGGCCACTTCGCGGGCCGGCACGTTCAGCAGATCGGCGAGGTCGGCGCGGATGATCTCGCTGTCTTCGGTATCGAACTTCTGCCGCACGTAGACCGAGTTGCTGCGATTGACGTACGCCAGGTTCTGCTCGTAATCCTTGAGTGCTGCGCGGGTCATGCGGCCGAAATAGCCGTATTCGAAATTCACCGGCCCCGGTTCGACGTCGAACTGCGCCGCGACCTGCTGCCAGAACGCTTCGTCCCGAGCCTGTTCATCCGCCCATTCCGTTATTGCGCATGCAGTGCTGTTCATCCGGCGGCTCGCTTTTATCAATGGATGTTTAGTTGAAGCGTATGGGTGTTTTCGACGGGCCCGGGCGCAGCGGTTCGCGAGGGCGGGTGCGCAGAGGATCCAGCAGCGCCGACAGGCCGTTGTGATCAATCTCGTGCATCAGTGCCAGCAGGCTGCCCAACTCCCCTGCCGGGAAACCCTTTCGAGCAAACCAGTTCAGGTAATCGCCCGGCAGGTCCGCCAGCAGTCTCCCCTGATACTTGCCGAACGGCATTTCGCGAGTCACCAACAGTTTGAGTCTTTCCGGGTTCATCCAAAAGCCGCTTATCCGTTCGAGTGAACTCAGACGATACGTGCATTCTGCAACTACGCAAACACACAGATCATGCAGAAAGCGCGGATGAACTGTCCCTTGATATTCATAAGCTATTGAAAAATAACACTATTTATTATCGGCAAAATCTGGCACGCACAGTGCAATATTCCTTCTATCGAGTGTTTCGTTAACCAGACCTTTGATAAACCTGCCAAAAAGGAACCGCAAAATGTCGGATATCAACAAAGAAGCCATCTCTATCCTGAATGACTTGATCGAGACCAGCATTGACGGTGAGAAAGGTTTTCACACTGCTGCTGAAGACGCCAAGAACCCGGAAATCAAGGCCTACCTGCTCTCCCGTTCTTCTGGCTGCAAGACGTCGGTTGCCGAGCTTCAAGCTGAAGTACGTGCACTGGGCGGCGATCCAGAAGATTCCTCCAGCATCGCTGGCGGCGCACACCGCCTGTGGGTCAACCTGAAAAGCGCGTTGAGCGGCAAGAACGACGAAGCGGTCCTGAACGAAGTCGAAAGCGGTGAAGACCACGCGCTGAAGGCTTACAAAAAGGCTGCCCAGGAAGCTACCGAGAAGAACTTGCCAGTTAACGTCACTACCCTGATCCAGCGTCAGCTGCAGGGCGTGCAAGCGAACCACGACAAGGTTAAAGCCCTGCGTGACACCGTTCGTGCTGCCAACAAGTAATTCGCGGTAACGTCGAAAAACGCCAGCCAGTCTGGCGTTTTTTTATGCCTGCGATTCGGCAGAGGGCGCTACATAGGGTTCGAATTCCACGCGGTTCCTGCCTAGTTTCTTGGCCCGGTACAGGGCCCGGTCCGCGGCGTGAAACAGCGGCTCGGGCAGATCGTGGGTCGCCGGCAGGTGCGTGGCCACGCCGATGCTGACGGTGATGGGCACTGTGTCCTCGGCAAAAAGCGGAAGTGCTTCTATCGCCAGACGCAGCTTTTCCGCGATCACACAGGCACCTGCCTTGTCGGTTTCCGGGAGCACCACCATGAACTCCTCACCGCCATAGCGCGCGGCGAGGTCACCCGGCCTGCGGATGCTGGCGGTCAGGGTCTGGGCAACGCTGCGTAATGCGACGTCGCCACCATGATGCCCGTGTCGATCGTTGAAGGCCTTGAAGTGATCCACATCAATCATCAGGAGTGCCAAAGGCCTTTCCGAACGCATGCCCCGCGCCCATTCCTGCTTGAGCACCTGATCCAGCCTGCGCCGGTTTGCCAGGCCGGTCAGCCCATCTGTGGACGCCAGCCCGGCCAGTTCACGCTCGCGTTCTGGCGCAGGCGCAGTTGGCGGCCCAACAGCCAGGACAGCGAGAGGATCCCGAGGCACAGCAAACCGGTCGCGCTTGCCACCAGCAGCGCGTTGCGTTTCCACAGCGCGTAGACGTCGTCCCGGGATTGAGCGACCACGACGATCAATGGCAAGTCACCCACCCGTGAGAAGGTGTAAAGCCGCTGAGCACCGTCGAGTTCGGATATCGCCGCAAAGCTGCCGTTGACCTCCCTCAGAATGCGTTTGAAGTTGGGCCGCATGCTGAAGTTCTGGCCGATGAAGGTCCGGTTGTTGTCGTCGGGTTGCCGGGCGAGCATCACGCCATCCGCACTGAGCAGGTTGACGGTGCTGGTGGGACCGATGTCCAGCGTGCGAAACAGTTGATCGAAGTACGACAGGCGCATTGATGCACTGGCAATGCCGACGAACTGGCCGTTGTCGGAGGGGAGACGGCGACTGAAACTGATGCACAGGTCCTTGAAGCCCCAGCGCGACAGGAAGGGCCCGTCGACCACCAGCGCCAGCGAGCCGCTGTCCCGGTGTTTCTGAAAGCCTGGCCGGTCTGAGAAGTTGTCCAGCCGAGGCGTCAGCGAGGTGGAGTCGGCGACGATGCGCCCGGTGTCATCCAGCAGCACCACATCGCCCTTGAAGGGCGCCGCCGTGGCCCGGTCGAAGAGCACCAGCTGGCGCAATTCCGGAGAGATCGTCATGACATCGGGCCGTCGCCAGGCCGCGATCAGGCCCAATAGGGAGGTGTCATACAGCTCGGCATTGCGCTGCACGTCAGCGTCGATCAACTGCACCACATTGTTTGCCGAGCGCACAGCGGCTTCGTTGGCCGTCCCCAGCTCCCGAAACAACAACCAGGTCACGATGGCGAGTATGGCGGCCACCGCCACGGCGCTGCCCAGCATCAGCATCTTCTCGGAACCGGATCTGATCCCTCGTGAGAATGGAGGCTTGGCTGTCAGTGGCATCGATCATCTCTGACGGGGAAATGGAGGCGTCGTGCGGCGGTAGGGCTTATTCGCCTTCGTCAAACTTGTTGTTGATCAGTTCCACCAGCCCCGCCAGCGCCGCATCGGCTTCTTCACCTTCGGTGGCCAGATGGATCAGGGTGCCCTTACCGGCAGCCAGCATCATGACGGCCATGATGCTTTTGCCATCGACCATGGTTTCCGGGGTGCGGCCGACCCTGATCTGACACGGGTACTTGCCGGCAACACCCACGAACTTGGCGGCGGCCCGGGCGTGCAGACCCAGCTTGTTGATGATGGTGATTTCTAGAGCGGGCATCGCGATGGAGGTCCTTTCAGCTTAGGTCGCGGTGGCGGACCTGAACATTCTTGAGCGATTGCTGCAGGACCTGACCCAGACGTTCGGTCAGGTAGACGGAGCGGTGGTGTCCGCCGGTGCAGCCAATGGCAATAGTGACGTAGGCGCGATTGCTGGCGGCAAAGCGCGGCAACCACTTATTGAGATACGAGAAGATGTCCTGGAACATTTCTTCGACGTCGGGTTGTGCTGCGAGGTACTCGGCAACCGGCTTGTCGAGGCCCGACTGCTCGCGCAGTTCGGGTTTCCAGTACGGGTTGGGCAGGCAGCGCACGTCGAACACCAGGTCGGCGTCCACGGGCATGCCACGCTTGAAGCCGAAGGATTCGATGAGGAAGGCAGTGCCCGGTTCGGGTTTGTTCAGCAGGCGCAATTTGAGAATGTCGCGCAGCTGATAGAGATTCAGGTGCGTAGTGTCGACCGTCAGATCAGCCAGATCGATGATCGGGCCGAGCAGGGTCTTCTCGTCACGAATGGCTTCGGCCAGCGAGCGCGTTGCCGTGCTCAACGGATGACGGCGACGGGTCTCGGAAAAACGCTTGAGCAGGGTAGGTTCATCTGCATCGAGGAACAGCACGTCGCACTGGATGTGGCGGGCGCGTACCTCGGCGAGCATGCGTGGGAATCGGGTCAGGTGACTGGGCAGGTTGCGCGCGTCAATCGAGACCGCCAGTAAAGGCTCGGCCAATTCGGTGTTGATCAGTGCGCGCTCGGCCAGCTCCGGGAGCAGGCCGGCGGGCAAATTGTCGACGCAGTAGAAACCGCTGTCTTCAAGGACGTCGAGGGCCGTGCTCTTGCCGGAGCCGGAGCGGCCGCTGACGATGATCATGCGCATGATCAGTGACCGTTCTGGACGTCGAGCACGACGCTGTAAAGCTCTTCGTCGGTTTTGGCGGCGCGCAGGCGCTTACGCACATCGTCACGGTCGAGCATGCTGGCGATCTGGCGCAGCAGTTCCAGGTGAGCATCGGTGGCCGCTTCCGGGACCAGCAGCACAAACAGCAGGTCAACCGGCGCGCCGTCGATGGCGTCGAAATCGATGGGTTTCTCGAGATGCAGCACAGCGCTGACAGGCGTTGTACAGCCCTTCAGGCGGCAGTGGGGAATGGCGATGCCATTACCGAAACCGGTGGAGCCGAGTTTTTCACGGGCAATAAGGCTTTCAAACACCACCTGTTCATCAAGATCGGGCACTTGCTTGCCGATCATGCTGGCGATGTTTTGGAGTACGGCTTTTTTGCTGCCGCCTGGCACGTTCACGAGTGAACGGCCAGGGGTCAGAATATTTTCAAGTCGGATCATGAGTGGGGAGTGTCAGCGAGCAGTCGCGCCTTGCAGCAGACTTTGCTGTTTTTCCTTATGTTTTTTGAGTTGGCGGTCAAGCTTGTCGGCAAGCAGGTCAATGGCTGCGTACATGTCGTCGTGTTCGGCGTTGGCAACCACTTCAGCGCCAGGAACGTGCAAGGTGGCTTCGATCTTCTGCTTGAGCTTCTCGACCTCCATCGTGACCTGCACATTCGTGATCTTGTCAAAGTGGCGTTCCAGTCGGGCGAGCTTCTCGCCGATGTAGGTACGCAGAGGTTCGGTCACTTCCAGCTGGTGTCCACTGATGTTGACTTGCATACAGCTTCTCCTTCGTTGCCAGTGCATTAAGAGGCAGGCGTAATGCCTGCCACTGGAACACTTTGACGTGTGACCTTTACATCAGTCGCTTGCGTTCGCTGGACGGCGAGATCCCAAGGGATTCACGGTACTTGGCGACTGTGCGACGGGCCACTTGAATGCCTTGTGCTTCCAGTAAACCAGCGATCTTGCTGTCACTCAACGGCTTTTTCTGATTTTCCGCAGCGACCAGTTTTTTGATGATCGCGCGAATCGCCGTGGACGAGCATTCGCCGCCTTCCGAGGTGCTGACGTGGCTGGAAAAGAAATATTTGAGTTCGTAGATCCCGCGTGGGGTGTGCATGAATTTCTGCGTGGTGACCCGGGAAATCGTCGATTCGTGCATGCCGACGGCCTCAGCGATGTCATGCAGAACCAGCGGCTTCATGGCCTCGTCGCCGTACTCGAGGAAGCCGCGCTGGTGTTCAACGATTTGCGTCGCCACCTTCATCAGCGTCTCGTTACGGCTTTGCAGGCTCTTGATGAACCAGCGCGCTTCCTGCAGCTGATTGCGCATGAACGTATTGTCGGCGCTGGTATCGGCACGACGCACGAACCCCGCGTACTGCGGATTGACCCGCAGGCGCGGCACGGATTCCTGGTTCAGCTCCACCAGCCAGCGCTCGTTGTCCTTGCGCACGATGACGTCAGGCACAACGTATTCGGCTTCACTGGACTCGATCTGCGAGCCGGGGCGCGGGTTGAGGCTCTGGACCAGTTCAATGACCTGCCGCAGGTCGTCTTCCTTGAGCTTCATGCGGCGCATCAGCTGCGCGTAGTCGCGGCTGCCCAACAGATCGATGTAGTCGCTGACCAGCTTCTGCGCTTCCGCCAGCCACCTGGTTTTGGCCGGCAACTGACGGAGCTGCAGCAGCAGGCATTCGCTCAGGTTGCGAGCGCCGATGCCCGCAGGCTCGAACTGCTGGATGCGGTGCAGAACGGCTTCGATTTCGTCCAGCTCGATATCGAGCTCAGGATCGAAAGCGTCGAGCAATTCTTCCAGTGTTTCGTCGAGGTAGCCCTGGTTGTTGATGCAGTCGATCAGCGTCACGGCGATCAGGCGATCGGTGTCCGACATCGGCGCGAGGTTGAGCTGCCAGAGCAGGTGGCTTTGCAGGCTTTCGCCAACGGAGGTGCGGGTGGTGAAATCCCACTCGTCATCGTCATTGCTGGGCAGGCTGCTGGCGCTGGTCTGATAGACGTCTTCCCACGCGGTGTCGACAGGCAACTCGTTGGGGATGCGCTCGTTCCAGTCGCCCTCATCCAGATTGTCGACGGTAGGCGCCGATTCCTGGTAGGTGGGTTCCTGAACATCAGCGTTGGGCTTTTGCTCTACGTTATCCGCCAAGGGGTCGGCGTTGTCGAAATCGTCGCCTTCCTCCTGCCGTTCCAGCATCGGGTTCGACTCCAGCGCCTCCTGAATCTCCTGTTGGAGATCCAGCGTCGACAACTGAAGCAAGCGGATTGCCTGTTGCAGCTGAGGCGTCATCGTCAGCTGCTGGCCCATTCTCAAGACTAGCGAAGGTTTCATGGCAGGGCTTAACACCTTATTCGCCGGCGCACTGCGCGCCATTTACTACCAGGGCGCCGAGGGCGCCAACTTAAGCAAATTATATGCCTGAAGCTGGAGGGTTTGCCTAGAGTGTGATGACAATTAAAAAACGAGGTCGGCGATAGGGCGCGTTGCGGCGTACCGCACAACCTCGTGTCATCACTGCGGTTACAGGCGGAACTCGTGACCCAGATACACTTCCTTGACCAATTGGTTGGCCAGGATGGATTCGGCGTCGCCTTCGGCAATTAGCTGCCCATCGTTGACGATGTAGGCGGTTTCGCAGATATCCAGCGTTTCACGCACGTTGTGGTCGGTGATCAGCACGCCGATCCCTTTGGCCTTGAGGTGGTGAATGATCTGCTTGATGTCGCCTACGGAAATAGGGTCAACACCGGCAAAAGGTTCGTCGAGCAGAATGAATTTCGGCGAAGTGGCGAGGGCGCGTGCGATTTCCACGCGGCGACGTTCACCGCCCGACAGGCTCATGCCCAGGTTGTCGCGAATGTGGGTGATGTGGAATTCCTGAAGCAGGCTTTCCAGCTCCTTGCGACGGGCAGTGCGATCGAGCTCCTTGCGGGTCTCCAGAATCGCCATGATGTTGTCCGAGACGGAGAGCTTGCGGAAGATCGACGCTTCCTGTGGCAGGTAGCCAATACCGGCGCGTGCGCGGCCGTGCATCGGCTGGTGGCTGACGTCCTGGTCGTCGATCAGGACGCGACCCTGATCCGCCTGAACCAGGCCGACGATCATGTAGAAGCAGGTGGTCTTGCCGGCGCCGTTGGGGCCGAGCAGGCCGACGATCTGGCCGCTCTCGATGGACAGGCTGACGTCACGTACGACCTGGCGGCTTTTATAGGCCTTAGCCAGATGTTGGGCTTTCAGCGTTGCCATTACTGGGCCTTCTGCTGGTCGGTTTTCTTTTTCGGCTGGATGACCATGTCGATACGAGGGCGTGGGGCGGTGACCTTGGTGCCATTGGCACGACCGGCGTTCACGACCTGCTTGACGGTGTCATAGACGATTTTCTCGCCTTCGGACGTGTTGCCGTCGTTGACTACTTTGGCCTTGTCGATCAGCACGATGCGGTTCTGAGCCGCGAAGTACTGGATGGTGACGCCCCAAGCCTGAACGATCGGTTTGTCCACCGATGGCTTCTGCTCGTAATAGGCCAGGTTGCCCACGGACGTGAACACGTCCACGTCGCCTTGCGGTGTCCGGGTGATGGTCACGGTGTTGCCGGTGATCTTCATCGTGCCCTGGGTGATGATGACATTGCCCTTGTAAGTGGCGATGCCTTGCTTGTCGTCCAGTTGCGCGTCATCCGACTGGATGTGGATGGGTTGATCGCGATCCGTCGGCAGAGACCAGGCGCTCGCGCTTCCCAGTGCTGCGCCCAGGCCGAGCAAAAAAGGAAGGGTTTTAACGAGCCTCATACTGTCCTCTTACGTTGGATAGCAGGTTCATCCTGCTTTCTTTCAGATACGCTTTCATACCCTTGCCGGTCGTTACACCGCCAAGGCCGTCGATTCTAACGGGTTGGGCAGTCTCCGCATATTGCTTCTGCGGGAATACAGTCATGCGGCTGCTGGTGATGATGGTGGTGCGGTTCTTTTCATCGGTGCGGTTGATGCGCACCGAGTCGATCAGCTCGACGTGATCACCCCCCGGCGACACTTCGGCGCGAACGCTCTGTACGTGCCACGGGAAGGTCGAACCTCGATACATCTGCAGCACCGGCGTGGTCATCAGGGTGACGTCGGTGGCTTTCAAGTGCTCGACCTTGTCGGCGGTCATGTCGTACTGCATGGTTCCGTCGGGCAGGTACTGAATGCTGTGGGCGTTGGTCGCGTAGTAATCGACAGCGCTTTCATCCACGGCAGCCTTGGGTTGATCGAGGAAGCTTTCCGGACTGATGTTCCAGTAGCCGACCGCTGCCAGCAGCAATGCCAGCACACCGAACAGCAGAAACGAACGAAACTTTTTGCTCAGCATAAATGCACTTCTATAGGTAGGCGGCATGAGCCGCTTCGAGGTTGCCCTGAGCCTTCAAGATCAACTCGCAGAATTCGCGGGCAGCGCCTTCGCCGCCACGTGCCTGGGTAATGCCATCGGCATGCTCGCGGACAAAGCTGGCAGCATTGGCAACGGCCATGCCCAGGCCGACCCGGCGAATGACCGGCAGATCAGGCAGATCGTCACCCAGATACGCGACCTGCTCGTAGCTTAGATTCAGTTGCTGCAAAAGCTCGTCGAGGACCACGAGTTTGTCTTCGCGGCCCTGATAAAGGTGCGCGATGCCGAGGTTCTTCGCTCGCCGCTCAACCACCGGGGTCTTGCGCCCGCTGATGATGGCAGTGGTCACGCCCGAGTTGATGAGCATCTTGATGCCCTGGCCGTCGAGGGTGTTGAACGTCTTGAACTCGCTGCCGTCTTCGAGGAAATACAGGCGCCCATCGGTGAGTACGCCATCGACGTCGAAGATCGCCAGTTTGATGTTCTTGCCGCGTTGCATCAGGTCATTCATATCGGCGCTCATTTACATGACGCCTGCGCGAAGCAGGTCTTGAAGGTTGAACGCGCCAACCGGGCGGTTGTTCTCGTCGACCACAATAAGTGCGCCGATCTTGTTGTCTTCCATGATTTTCAAAGCTTCGGCCGCGAGCATTTCCGGCCGTACAGTCTTGCCATGGACGGTCATCACTTCATCAATGGTGGCCAGGCGTATGTCGATCGGGCGATCCAGTGTGCGACGCAAGTCACCGTCCGTGAAGATACCGGCAAGGCGTCCGTCGCTCTCGAGGATGGCGGTCATGCCCAGCCCCTTGCGGGTCATTTCCATCAGCGAATCGCGAAGCGGCGTGCCCCGCGCAACCTGCGGCAGGTTGGCGCCAGTGTGCATCACATGCTCGACCTTCAACAGCAGCCGACGACCCAGCGCACCGCCCGGGTGGGAGAAGGCGAAGTCTTCGGCGGTGAAGCCTCTGGCGTCCAGCAGTGCAACGGCCAGGGCGTCGCCCATGACCAGCGCCGCCGTGGTGGAGGAGGTGGGCGCCAGATTCAGCGGGCAGGCTTCTTTTTCGACCCGCGCACTAAGGTTGACGTCGGCGGCTTTGGCCAGCGTTGAGTCCGGGTTGCCAGTAAGGCTGATCATCTTGATGCCCAGACGCTTGATCAGCGGCAGCAACGTGACGATCTCGGCCGTCGTGCCCGAGTTGGACAGGGCCAGAATGATGTCGGCGCTGGTGATCATGCCCATGTCGCCGTGGCTGGCCTCGGCCGGGTGCACGAAAAACGAGGGAGTGCCGGTGCTGGCGAGGGTCGCGGCGATCTTCTTGCCGATATGGCCCGACTTGCCCATGCCGACCACGACCACGCGGCCCTGACTGCCCAGGATCATGTCGCATGCGCTGATGAAATCGGCATTGATATGCGCAAGCAGACCTTCCACGGCTTCTATTTCAAGGCGGATGGTGCTCTGTGCCGATTCAATCAGATTGCGCGCATTGGACATATCGGAAGGGGTCGCTTGGTCAAAAGCCGGGGATTATAGCGGCAATGTTCAAAAGCCTCACGCTTCATCGTTGCTGTTTGTTTAATGAAAGGACACGTCCTTCAGCAACTGCGTGATAAAGGCTGGCGATGGGTACGAAAATTCCACACCGTCCTTAATACCCTTCTTTGTTTGCGACTTGACACGTTGAAGCTTGGGCGGCGTGCGAGAGCGGTGGTATAGTCCGCCGCTTGTTCGGCCCCTCCAAAAGTGTGTCGTTCGTCAAGAACGCGGCATCTGAGAGACAGGTTGCATCGCAAGGAGTTTAGATGAGTGCCGATAACGCCTACGCGGTCGAGCTGAAGGGCGTTTCCTTCAAGCGCGGTGCGCGCAGCATCTTCAATAATGTGGACATCAGCATCCCCCGGGGCAAAGTCACCGGCATCATGGGGCCGTCCGGCAGTGGTAAAACCACCCTGCTGCGATTGATGGGAGCACAACTGCGTCCCAGCGCTGGCGAAGTCTGGGTCAATGGCCAGAATCTGCCCAAGCTTTCGCGCAGCGATCTTTTCGACGCGCGCAAGCAGATGGGCGTGCTCTTTCAGAGCGGCGCACTGTTCACCGACC
Source organism: Pseudomonas sp. CFBP 8772 (assembly GCF_014841665.1). Classification (NCBI taxonomy): domain Bacteria; kingdom Pseudomonadati; phylum Pseudomonadota; class Gammaproteobacteria; order Pseudomonadales; family Pseudomonadaceae; genus Pseudomonas; species Pseudomonas sp. CFBP 8772. The sequence continues at coordinate 220,445 of NZ_JACYUI010000005.1, forward strand.
TCGACGTTTTCGAAAACGTGGCGTTTCCGCTGCGGGTTCACACCAAACTGCCTGAAGACATGATCCGCGACATCGTCCTGCTGAAGCTGCAGGCGGTCGGGCTTCGTGGGGCCGTTGATCTGATGCCCGACGAGCTGTCGGGTGGCATGAAGCGTCGTGTTGCGCTGGCGCGTGCCATCGCGCTGGATCCCCAGATCCTCATGTACGACGAACCCTTCGTAGGCCAGGACCCTATCGCCATGGGCGTGCTGGTACGGCTGATCAGGCTGCTGAATGACGCGCTGGGTATCACCAGTATCGTGGTGTCCCACGACCTCGCCGAGACCGCGAGCATCGCCGACTATCTCTATGTCGTCGGTGACGGTCAGGTGCTGGGGCAGGGCACACCGCAGGAACTGATGGAGTCGGATAACCCTCGTATACGTCAGTTCATGACGGGCGATCCCGACGGGCCGGTGCCTTTCCATTATCCGGCACCGGATTATCGCGACGATCTTTTGGGGAAGCGCTGATGCGCAGAAAGTCTTTAATGGATCGCGTACGCCTGATGGGGCGTTCGGCGATCGATATAGTTGCAGTGCTGGGTCGTTCAGGGATTTTTCTGGTTCATGCGTTGCTCGGGCGTGGCGGAATCGGCGGCGGCTTTCAGCTGCTGCTGCGTCAGCTGCACTCGGTAGGCGTCATGTCTCTGGCCATTATTGTCGTGTCCGGCGTGTTCATCGGCATGGTGCTGGCGCTGCAAGGCTTCAGCATTCTCGCCAAGTACGGCTCCGAGCAGGCGGTGGGGCAGATGGTTGCCCTGACGCTGCTGCGTGAACTCGGTCCGGTCGTTACCGCTCTATTGTTCGCCGGTCGTGCAGGCTCTGCGCTCACCGCTGAAATCGGCAACATGAAATCCACCGAGCAGCTTTCCAGCCTCGAGATGATTGGCGTTGACCCTCTCAAATACATCGTCGCGCCGCGTCTCTGGGCAGGCTTCATCTCGCTGCCGGTGCTGGCGCTGATCTTCAGCGTGGTTGGCATCTGGGGTGGTTCGTGGGTGGCGGTCGACTGGCTGGGCGTTTACGAAGGCTCCTTCTGGGCCAACATGCAGAACAGCGTTTCGTTTACCGATGATGTACTCAACGGTGTCATCAAGAGCGTCGTGTTCGCTTTTGTCGTCACCTGGATTGCCGTGTTTCAGGGCTATGACTGCGAGCCGACGTCCGAAGGGATCAGTCGCGCCACGACCAAGACCGTGGTCTACGCGTCATTGGCCGTACTGGGCCTGGACTTTATTATGACCGCCTTGATGTTTGGAGACTTCTGATGCAAAACCGCACCCTCGAAACCGGTGTAGGCCTGTTTCTGCTGGCCGGTATCCTGGCTTTGCTCCTGCTCGCCCTGCGCGTCAGCGGTCTGAGTGCCAGCGCCAACACCGACACTTATAAACTTTACGCAAATTTCGACAATATCGCCGGTTTGACTGTCAGAGCGAAAGTGACCATGGCCGGTGTGAACATTGGCAAGGTCACTGCAATCGATCTGGATCACGATACCTTCACCGGTCGTGTGACGATGGAAGTGAACAAACGGGTCAATAACCTGCCTTCGGATTCCACCGCTTCCATTCTGACCGCGGGCCTGCTGGGTGAAAAATACATCGGCATCAGTGTCGGTGGTGATGACCAGCTGTTGAAAGACGGCGGCACCATCCATGACACCCAGTCCTCGTTGGTACTCGAAGACCTGATCGGTAAATTCCTGCTCAATTCAGTGGGCAAAGACGCCAAATGAGGAGTTTTTTCATGATCTCGATTCTGCGCCGTGGCCTTCTGGTGCTGCTGGCCGCCCTGCCATTGTTTGCTAATGCAGCGGCGTCCGATGCTTCCGCCCACGACCTGGTTGATCGCACCACCAAGCAATTGCTGGCTGACCTGTCCGCCAACAAGGAAACCTACAAGTCCAATCCACAAGCGTTCTACGATGCACTCAATGGCATCGTCGGCCCGGTCATCGACGCCGATGGCATTTCCAAAAGCATCATGACCGTGAAGTATTCGCGCAACGCCACCCCGGCGCAGATGCAGCGGTTCCAGGAAAACTTCAAGCGCAGTCTGATCCAGTTCTATGGCAACGCACTGCTTGAGTACAACAACCAGGGCATCACTGTTTCTCCTGCCAAGCAGGAAGGTGCTGATCGCACTTCCGTTGACATGTCGGTCAAGGGCAACAACGGCGCGGTTTACCCTGTTTCCTACACCCTCGTTAAAATCGGCGGTGAGTGGAAAGTGCGTAACGTGATCATCAACGGCATCAACATCGGCAAGCTGTTCCGCGATCAGTTCGCTGACGCCATGCAGCGCAACGGTAACAACCTGGACAAAACCATCGACGGTTGGGCTGGCGAAGTCGCCAAGGCCAAAGAGACCTCGGAAGCCTCCAGCGACAAGGTCGTCAAATGAGTCAAGCGTCCGTTACTGCCGCTGGCGGCGGAGAGCTGATGCTCTCCGGCGTGGTCGACTATCGGACCGGGCCCGCCTTGCGCGAGCAGGGCGCGGCGCTCATTAAGGCCAGCACCGAAGCGGCTTTGACGCTGGACTGCTCCGGCGTGGAAAAATCCAGCAGTGTCGGCCTTTCATTGCTCCTCGCATTCATGCGCGATGCTCAGGCGGCGGGCAAGTTACTCACCGTCCGGGCGTTGCCAGAAGACATGCAGGAAATCGCCAAAGTCTCTGAGCTCACCGAGCTGTTGCAGCACCATTAATTGCTTTCATCGATCAAGCCCCTCGTCCGCCCCTTGCAAAGTAGGGTTCGCAACGAGAGGGCTTTTTTGTATGATGGCCGACCCGCGCGCGTAGGGCGCCGATAGAGGTTAAGCATGCAGGCCGTAGAAGTTAAAAGCTTCCTGGAAGCTAAGTTGCCAGATATCCAGGTCGAAGTTGAAGGCGAAGGCTGTAATTTCCAGCTGAACGTGATCAGCGACGAACTGGCCGCACTGAGCCCGGTCAAGCGCCAGCAGCAGATCTACACGCATTTGAACCCATGGATCGCCGATGGCAGCATCCACGCGGTCACCATGAAATTTTTCAGCCGCGCTGCATGGGCCGAGCGCACCTGAGCCAAAACGGCGTCGAGATTCCAATGGATAAACTGATTATTACTGGCGGCATTCGTCTTGATGGCGAAATCCGCATCTCCGGGGCGAAAAACTCCGCTCTGCCGATTCTCGCAGCCACGCTGCTGGCTGATGGTCCTGTGACCGTCGCCAACCTGCCGCACCTGCACGACATCACCACCATGATCGAGCTGTTCGGTCGCATGGGGATCGAGCCGATCATCGACGAGAAGCTCAGCGTCGAAATCGATCCGCGCACCATCAAGACCCTGGTCGCTCCGTACGAACTGGTGAAAACCATGCGTGCGTCGATCCTCGTGCTGGGTCCGATGGTTGCCCGATTCGGTGAAGCCGAAGTGGCACTGCCTGGCGGTTGCGCCATCGGTTCGCGTCCTGTCGATCTGCATATCCGTGGTCTTGAAGCCATGGGCGCGATCATCGACGTCGAAGGCGGTTACATCAAGGCCAAGGCGCCGGAAGGCGGCCTGCGTGGCGCGCACTTCTTCTTCGACACCGTCAGCGTCACCGGTACCGAGAACATCATGATGGCCGCTGCACTGGCCAACGGCCGCAGCGTCCTGCAAAACGCCGCGCGTGAACCTGAAGTCGTCGACCTGGCGAACTTCATCAACGCCATGGGCGGTAAAGTCTCTGGCGCCGGCACCGACACCATCACCATCGATGGCGTTAAACGTCTCGGTTCGGCGACCTATCGCGTGATGCCCGACCGTATCGAAACCGGCACCTATCTGGTGGCGGCGGCGGCAACCGGCGGCCGTGTGAAACTCAAGGACACCGATCCGACGATTCTCGAAGCGGTTCTCGAGAAGCTGCGTGAAGCCGGTGCCGAGATCACCACGGGCAGCAACTGGATCGAGCTGAACATGCACGGCAAACGTCCGAAAGCGGTCAACGTGCGCACTGCGCCGTACCCGGCGTTTCCGACCGACATGCAGGCGCAGTTCATCTCGCTGAATGCCATTGCCGAGGGTACCGGGACGGTCATCGAGACCATCTTCGAAAATCGTTTCATGCACGTGTATGAAATGCACCGCATGGGCGCGCAGATTCAGGTCGAAGGCAACACCGCAATCGTCACCGGTTGCACCAAGCTCAAGGGCGCGCCCGTGATGGCGACCGACCTGCGTGCCTCGGCGAGCCTGGTCATTTCGGCGCTGGTTGCCGAAGGCGACACGCTGATCGACCGCATCTACCACATCGACCGTGGTTACGAGTGCATCGAAGAAAAACTGCAGATGCTGGGCGCGAAGATCCGTCGCGTTCCGGGCTAGTCAGCTGCTGCGCGTTTGCCCGGGTCGATTTGATCTACTCGGGCGACGTGTCTGGCCCAAGGGCCAAGACTTTCTGATTCGTTTCACTTCGGCTTTTTGAGCCGGAGGTTGTCGGGCGCCAGTTGCGACCCGGCACGCGCTGCTGATAAGGACTGACGTTTCCCATGTTGACCATCGCACTGTCCAAGGGCCGTATCCTCGACGACACTTTGCCGCTGCTCGCTGCGGCGGGCATCGTGCCGACCGAGAATCCGGACAAGAGCCGCAAGCTGATCATCCCCACGACCCAGGCCGACGTGCGCTTGCTGATCGTGCGCGCCACCGACGTGCCGACCTATGTCGAGCATGGCGCTGCGGATCTCGGCGTCGCGGGCAAGGACGTGTTGATGGAATACGGCGGTCAGGGGCTTTATGAGCCCCTCGACCTGCAAATCGCCCAGTGCAAGCTGATGACTGCAGGTGCAGTCGGCGCCGTCGAACCCAAGGGTCGGCTGCGTGTGGCGACCAAGTTCGTCAATGTTGCCAAGCGCTATTATGCCGAACAGGGCCGTCAGGTCGATATCATCAAGCTGTACGGCTCCATGGAACTCGCGCCGCTCGTGGGCCTGGCCGACAAGATCATCGACGTCGTCGACACCGGCAACACGCTGCGTGCCAACGGCCTCGAACCCCAGGACATGATTGCCCACATCAGCTCCCGTCTGGTGGTGAACAAGGCATCCATGAAAATGCAGCACGCCCGTATCCAGTCGTTGATCGACACCCTGCGCACAGCCGTGGAGTCGCGACACCGCGGTTGACTGAATCGCGTGACCCTCAACAGGATCACGCCCAGCTATCCGTGTCATAGCCAAATTTCTCAGGTGCCCGCGCGGATGGCTTGCTAGCTTAGGCATCTGCCTATCCTTGCAACTGAAATCGCCACCTGAGAAATCGCCATCATTGAGGCCCACGCTATGACCACTCCCAACGCTATTCGCCGACTCAACGCTGCCGATCCGGACTTCGCCCGTCATCTGGATCATTTGCTGAGCTGGGAAAGTGTGTCTGACGACTCGGTCAATGAGCGTGTGCTGGACATCATCAAGAACGTGCGCGAGCGCGGCGATGCGGCGTTGGTGGAATACACCCGCCGCTTCGACGGGCTGGACGTGGCGTCGATGGCGGACTTGATTCTGCCGCGCGAGCGTCTTGAGCTGGCACTGACCCGCATCACGCCCGCCCAGCGCCAGGCCCTCGAAAAAGCGGCCGACCGCGTGCGCAGTTACCACGAGCGGCAGAAGCAGGACTCCTGGAGCTACACCGAGGCCGACGGCACCGTGCTGGGCCAGAAGGTCACCCCGCTGGACCGCGCCGGCCTGTACGTGCCGGGCGGTAAAGCCTCTTACCCGTCTTCAGTGTTGATGAACGCCATTCCGGCCAAAGTTGCTGGCGTGGGCGAAGTGGTCATGGTCGTGCCGACCCCGCGCGGTGAGCTCAACGAGCTGGTACTGGGGGCGGCCTGCATCGCCGGCGTCGATCGCGTGTTCACCATCGGTGGCGCGCAGGCGGTTGCGGCACTGGCCTATGGCACTGAAAGCGTGCCGCAGGTGGACAAGGTCGTCGGCCCGGGCAACATCTATGTGGCCACCGCCAAGCGCCACGTCTTCGGTCAGGTGGGCATCGACATGATCGCCGGCCCGTCGGAGATCTTGGTGGTGTGCGACGGCCAGACCGATCCGGACTGGATTGCCATGGACCTGTTCTCCCAGGCCGAGCACGACGAGGACGCCCAGGCGATTCTGGTCAGCCCGGATGCCGAATTCCTTGACCGGGTCGCGGCCAGCATCGCCAAACTGATGCCGACGATGGAGCGCGCGGAAATCATTCAGACCTCGATCAATGGCCGCGGCGCCTTGATCAAAGTGGCCGACATGACTCAGGCCATTGAGGTCGCCAACCGGATTGCGCCGGAGCACCTGGAGTTGTCAGTGGCTGATCCACAGGCCTGGCTGCCGCAGATCCGCCACGCCGGCGCGATCTTCATGGGCCGCCACACCTCCGAAGCGCTGGGCGACTACTGCGCCGGTCCCAACCACGTGTTGCCCACTTCGGGCACCGCACGGTTCTCGTCGCCGCTGGGCGTGTACGATTTTCAGAAACGCTCATCGATCATTTTCTGCTCGGAGCAGGGCGCGTCCGAACTGGGCAAAACGGCTTCGGTGCTGGCACGCGGCGAGTCGTTGACCGCCCACGCCCGCAGCGCCGAGTATCGCATCGTCGACACCGAACAAGAGGGCAACTGAGCATGAGCAAATTCTGGAGTCCCTTCGTCAACGACCTGGTGCCTTATGTGCCGGGCGAGCAGCCCAAGCTGACCAAACTGGTGAAGCTCAACACCAACGAAAACCCCTATGGCCCGTCGCCCAAGGCGATCGATGCCATGCGTGCGGCGGTCAGTGATGAACTGCGTCTGTATCCCGATCCCAACAGCGATCTGCTGAAGCACGCGGTGGCGCGTTATTACGGCGTCGACGCCAGTCGGGTGTTCCTCGGCAACGGTTCGGACGAGGTGCTCGCCCACGCCTATAACGCGTTCTTCCGACAGGCCAAACCGTTGCTGTTCCCGGACATCAGCTACAGCTTCTATCCGGTGTACTGCGGCCTGTATGGCGTCGACTACGAAGCCGTGCCGCTTGACGAACAGTTTCAGATTCGTGCCGAAGATTACGCGCGTTCCAATGGCGGCATCATTTTCCCGAACCCGAACGCACCCACCGGCTGCCTGTTGGCCCTCGATGCCGTCGAGCAGATCCTCAAGAACAGCCCGGATTCAGTGGTGATCGTCGACGAGGCGTACGTCGACTTCGGCGGCGACACCGCGATCAGCCTGGTGGATCGCTATCCGAACCTGCTGGTCACTCAGACACTGTCCAAATCGCGCTCCCTCGCTGGGCTGCGGGTGGGCCTCGCAGTGGGGCATCCGGACCTCATCGAGGCGCTGGAACGGGTCAAGAACAGCTTCAACTCGTATCCCCTGGACCGTATGGCCATTGTCGGCGCAGCAGCGGCCTTCGAGGATCGCGCGTATTTCGAGAGCACCTGCCAGCGCGTGATCGCCAGCCGTGAAGCGCTCGTCGAGCAGTTGGAAGCCAAAGGTTTTGAGGTGCTGCCATCGGCCGCGAATTTCATCTTTGCCCGCCACCCTCAGCATGACGCAGCGGGTCTGGCGGCAAAGGTGCGGGAGCAGGGCGTGATCGTGCGCCACTTCAAACAGGCGCGCATCGCGCAATTCCTGCGCATCACCATCGGCACGCCTGAACAGAATCAGGCGCTGGTGGATGCCTTGGGGGACTTGTCGAGCTAAGTTGACGGCTGCTTCATCGCAACCGATCAATCCTCCGCCGCAGGCGCCGTTGTCTGCGGTGGACGCACGCCCACCTCGGCGCTCAGCTTCAGTTCCTTGCCGTTGCGCATGACCTCAATGGCGATCTTGTCGCTCGGCTTGGTGCGCGCCACCTGATTCATGGAGCGGCGCCCGTCGCCCGCCGGCTCGCCGTTGATGCTCAAAATCACATCACCCAGCTGTAATCCGGCCTTCTGCGCCGGCCCATCGCGGAAAATCCCGGCGACCACGATCCCTGGGCGGTCCTTAAGGCCAAAGGATTCCGACAGTTCCTCCGTCAGCGGCTGTACCTCAATACCCAACCAGCCGCGAATCACCTGACCGTGCTCAATGATCGACTTCATCACCTCCAGAGCCAGCTTGGTCGGAATCGCAAAACCGATGCCTTGGGAGCCACCGGACTTGGAGAAGATCGCCGTGTTGATCCCGGTCAGGTTGCCATTGGCGTCCACCAGTGCGCCGCCCGAGTTGCCGGGGTTGATCGCGGCGTCGGTCTGAATGAAATCTTCGTAGGTGTTGAGGCCCAGCTGATTGCGCCCGGTGGCACTGATGATGCCCATGGTCACGGTCTGGCCCACGCCGAACGGGTTACCGATGGCCAACGCAACGTCGCCGATGCGGATGGCATCGGAACGGCCGAGGGTAATGGACGGCAGGTTCTTGAGGTCGATCTTCAGGACCGCAAGGTCGGTTTCCGGATCGCTGCCGACGACTTTGGCGATCGTCTCGCGGCCGTCCTTGAGCGCCACGACAATCTGGTCTGCACCGGAGGTGACGTGGTTGTTGGTCAGCAGATAGCCTTCCGGACTCATGATTACGGCCGATCCCAGGCTCGACTGCATGCGCTTTTGTTTAGGCAGGTTGTCGCCGAAGAAACGACGAAACTGCGGGTCGTCGAACAGCGGATGGTTGGGTTTATTGCTGTTGTTGACCATCTTGGTCGTGTACAGATTCGCCACGGCGGGGGCGGCGTTGCTGACGGCGTCCGCGTACGATACCGGGCCCTGTTGCACAAAGGTCTGCTGGGGCGCTTGTTGCAGGTTCACGTCCTGGCTTGGAAGCCCGACCCACTGGGGATAGCGCTGGATTATCAATAAAGCGATAAGCACACCAGCGAGCAAGGGCCAGCCGAGAAAACGCAGCGCTTTGAACATTGAGCGGAGTCCTGAAGGTAGAAGCGCCTAGCTGCGCCATAATGGCCGGCATTATACGAGGACCGACACGGTCTGGACTGCATATTTAGGAGAGTTTTATGGCCGTTGCCCTGAGCACCCTGGTGGAAGAAGCGGACCTCTATCTCGGTAGCGCGCGGATTCAGGATTATTGCCCGAACGGCCTGCAGGTCGAGGGTCGGCCGCAGGTCAGGCGAATCGTCTCCGGCGTCACCGCGAGTCAGGCGCTGCTGGACGCGGCGGTGGAGGCCAATGCCGATCTGGTGCTGGTGCATCACGGCTATTTCTGGAAAGGCGAGAATCCCTGCATCACCGGCATGAAACAGCGTCGGCTGAAAACGCTGCTCAAGCACGACATCAGCCTGCTGTCCTATCACTTGCCCCTCGACCTTCACGCCGACGTGGGCAACAACATTCAGTTGGCCCAGCAACTGGAGATCACCGTCGAAGGCCCGCTGGACCCGGACAATCCACGCATCGTCGGGCTGGTCGGCTCACTCAGCGAGGCGATCACGCCACGGGATTTCGCCCACCGCGTGCAGACTGCATTGGGGCGCGAGCCGCTGCTGATCGAGGGTGAAGGGATGATCCGTCGGGTCGGCTGGTGCACCGGAGGCGGGCAGGGCTACATCGATCAGGCCGTTCTGGCCGGCGTGGACCTGTATTTGAGCGGGGAGGCGTCCGAGCAGACCTTTCACAGCGCCCGGGAAAACGGTATCAGCTTCATCGCCGCCGGCCATCACGCCACGGAGCGGTATGGTGTGCAGGCCCTGGGCGATTATCTGGCGCGGCGCTTTGCCCTTGAACATCTGTTTATCGATTGTCCGAACCCGATCTAAACCGTCCTGAGGTCCAAAGCCTGAGCTATATGGATAGATCGTTTCGATCTATCCCCGCCGCTGAATAGAAGCAGGCGCCATGATAAAGTGCCTCGCTCGATAGAGCCCGCAGGCTCTCCACACACGTACGTTATCCGTGAGTAACCATGGTCGACAAACTGACGCATCTGAAACAGCTGGAGGCGGAAAGCATCCACATTATCCGCGAGGTCGCTGCCGAGTTCGATAACCCGGTGATGCTGTACTCCGTCGGTAAAGACTCTGCCGTGATGCTGCATCTGGCGCGCAAGGCCTTCTTTCCGGGCAAGCTGCCGTTCCCGGTGATGCACGTCGACACACGCTGGAAATTCCAGGAGATGTACCGCTTCCGCGACAAGATGGTCGAGGAGATGGGCCTGGATCTGATCGTGCACGTGAACCCGGACGGCGTCGCGCAGGGTATCAACCCGCTGACCCACGGCAGCTCGAAGCACACCGATATCATGAAAACCCAAGGCCTCAAGCAGGCTCTGGACAAGCACGGCTTTGATGCCGCGTTCGGCGGTGCCCGCCGTGACGAAGAGAAATCCCGCGCCAAAGAGCGCGTGTATTCCTTCCGCGACACCAAGCACCGCTGGGACCCGAAAAACCAGCGTCCCGAGCTGTGGAACGTGTACAACGGCAACGTCAACAAAGGCGAGTCGATCCGCGTGTTCCCGCTTTCCAACTGGACCGAGCTGGACATCTGGCAGTACATCTACCTCGAAGGCATTCCGATCGTCCCGCTGTATTTCGCCGCCGAGCGCGAAGTCATCGAGATGAACGGCACCTGGATCATGATCGACGACGACCGCCTGCGTAATCACCTGTCCGACGAGGACAAGAAGCGCATCGTCAAGAAGAAGGTCCGCTTCCGCACACTGGGCGACTACCCGTTGACGGGCGCTGTCGAGTCCGAGGCCACCAGCCTCACCGACATCATTCAGGAAATGCTCCTGACGCGAACTTCCGAGCGCCAGGGCCGGGTCATCGACCACGATGGCGCAGGCTCGATGGAAGAAAAGAAACGCCAAGGCTACTTCTAGCTGCAAGCTGCAAGCAGCAAGTTGGAAGCTTCAAGCCGAAACGCTGAAGCTCACTTGAACCGGAAGAATTTTGACTAGCTGTATGCCGACGAGCTTGCCGCTTGAAGCTTACAGCTTGGAGCTTGAACCCAATGAGCCATCAATCTGAATTGATCAGCGAGGACATCCTCGCCTATCTGGGCCAGCATGAACGCAAGGAAATGCTGCGTTTCCTGACCTGTGGCAACGTCGACGACGGCAAGAGCACGTTGATCGGGCGTCTGCTGCACGATTCCAAGATGATCTACGAAGATCACCTGGAAGCCATCACCCGCGATTCGAAGAAATCCGGCACCACCGGCGATGAGGTCGATCTGGCGCTGCTGGTCGACGGGCTGCAGGCCGAGCGCGAGCAGGGCATCACCATCGATGTCGCCTACCGCTACTTCTCCACTGCCAAGCGCAAGTTCATCATCGCCGACACCCCCGGCCATGAGCAGTACACCCGCAACATGGCCACCGGTGCCTCCACCTGTGACCTGGCGATCATTCTGGTGGACGCCCGCTACGGCGTGCAGACCCAGACCAAGCGCCACAGCTACATCGCCTCGTTGCTGGGCATCAAGCACATTGTGGTCGCCATCAACAAGATGGACCTCAATGGCTTCGACGAGACCATCTTCGAGCAGATCAAGGCCGATTACCTGGCGTTCGCCGATCGCATTGCGCTGAAGCCGACCACCATGGAATTCGTGCCGATGTCGGCCCTCAAGGGCGACAACGTAGTCAACCGGAGCGAGCGTTCGCCGTGGTACACCGGCAAGTCGCTGATGGAGATTCTTGAAACCGTCGAGATCGCCAACGACCGCAATTTCACTGACCTGCGTTTTCCGGTGCAATACGTCAACCGTCCGAACCTGAACTTCCGCGGTTTCGCCGGCACCCTGGCGAGCGGCATCGTGCACAAGGGCGACGAAGTGGTTGTGCTGCCGTCCGGCAAGAGCAGCCGCGTGAAATCCATCGTCACCTTCGAAGGTGAGCTGGAGCATGCGGGCCCGGGTCAGGCGGTGACGCTGACCATGGAAGACGAAATCGACATCTCCCGTGGCGACCTTCTGGTGCATGCCGACAATGTCCCACAGGTGGCCGACGCCTTCGACGCCATGCTGGTGTGGATGGCCGAAGAGCCGATGCTGCCGGGCAAGAAATACGACATCAAACGCGCCACGTCCTACGTGCCGGGTTCGATTGCCAGCATCACCCATCGTGTTGACGTGAACACGCTGGAAGAAGGCCCGGCCAGTTCGCTGCAGCTGAATGAAATCGGCCGCGTGAAGATCGCACTGGACGCACCGATTGCCCTCGACGGCTACGACAGCAACCGCACCACGGGCGCGTTCATCGTCATCGACCGTTTGACCAACGGCACCGTGGCGGCCGGCATGATCATCGCCAAACCGGTGGTTGCGGGCGGCGGGAGTCCTCACGGCGCGCTGGCCCATGTTTCGACAGAAGAGCGCGCTCAGCGCTTCGGCCAGAAGCCGGCCACCGTGCTGTTCAGCGGTTTGTCGGGTGCAGGCAAGAGCACGCTGGCGTATGCCGTGGAGCGCAAGCTTTTCGACATGGGCCGTGCGGTGTTCGTCCTTGATGGCCAGAACCTGCGTCACGACCTCAACAAGGGCTTGCCGCAGGATCGCGCCGGCCGCACCGAGAACTGGCGTCGTGCCGCCCACGTTGCGCGTCAGTTCAACGAAGCCGGCCTGCTGACCCTCGCGGCGTTCGTCGCGCCGGACGCCGGCGGTCGGCAGAATGCCAAGGCCCTGATCGGCGATGATCGACTGATCACCGTGTACGTACAGGCGTCGCCTCAAGTCTGCCGCGAGCGTGACCCGCAAGGGCTCTACGCTGCCGACAAGGACAACATCCCGGGTGAATCCTTCCCGTATGACGTCCCGCTGGACGCCGACCTGGTCATCGACACGCAGTCGCTGAATGTCGAAGAAAGCGTCAAGCAAGTGCTGGATCTGCTGCGAGCTCGCGGCGCGATCTAAACGCTGTTCGCTGTACAAAAACCCGCCGATGATGGCGGGTTTTTTGTTTCCCTCCATTACCCGTCGCCGCCAACCGACTGCCCACAAAAAAGCCCGCCGTTGGTTAGCAACGGCGGGCTTTTGGTGTTTCGAGTCGCGTTATTTTTTCAAACCGTAATGCTCATCCAGCATGCCGGGGGAGTCAGGCGACTTGGGNGATCGCGGTGTGGATGGAGCGCGTCCGGGTGCAGCGCGGCCAGCAGGCGTTGACGGGTGATGTCGTCGGTGGCCAGGCGGTTGGCGCCTTCGGCCAGATGCTCCTGAACATCGTGGTAGCTTTGTGACAGCTTCTGCACCAGATTGGCGGTGCTGTTGAAGTGAGTGATCACCTCGTTCTGATACGTATCGAAACGCTCCTGAACGTCATCCAGCTGGCGCTGAGTCCCGTTAGGCACGGCATTGGGCAGCGCGCGCGCCACGAAGAAACCGATGATCACACCAACCACCAGGGCGATGGTCGGCAGCAACCAAACTAAGAGCGAGTAATCCACGAGTCCTTCCTCTATAAACGGCTTTGCTTTACGTTAACGGCTCGAACCTGCGCTGTATAGCGGCGACGTGTCGCCAGCCTGCCAGCCACAGACAATCAGCTAGACGAGTCGACCCAATTGAAGGTCACGGAGTTCATTCTTGCTCATGCGTGAGACCCCTGTATTCATCGACGGCCCGGCGGGCCAACTTGAAGCGTTGTACCTCGATCTGGACGAGGCCAGAGGCATCGCCCTGATATGCCATCCTAACCCGGTTCAGGGCGGCACCATGCTCAATAAAGTGATTTCGACCCTGCAGCGCACCGCGCGCGATGCCGGTCTTATCACCCTGCGCTTCAACTATCGTGGCGTTGGCGCGAGCGCCGGCAGCTCGGACATGGGGGAGGGCGAAGTCGACGACGCACAGGCGGCGGCGAACTGGCTGCGCGACAAACATCCCGACCTGCCCATGACGTTGTTCGGATTTTCCTTCGGCGGTTTCGTGGCGGCTACCCTGGGCGGGCGTCTTGAGGCCAAGGGCGAAACCCTGAAGCATCTGTTCATGGTCGCACCAGCCGTGATGCGCATCGCCAGTGTGGAAGCATTGCCGCAGAAGGGTCTGCTGACGCTTATTCAACCGGACACCGATGAAGTCGTTGACCCACAACGTGTGTACGCGTGGTCTGACACGCTTCAGCGCCCCCATGAGCTGCTGAAAGTGGCAGAATGCGGGCACTTTTTTCACGGCAAGCTGACCGATCTCAAGGATCTGATTCTGCCGCGCCTTTCGAATTGATCGCAGCACCCAAAATAAGCGACTAGCCATGACCACTCGTATCCTGACCGGTATCACCACCACCGGCACACCGCACCTGGGCAACTACGCCGGCGCCATCCGCCCGGCCATCGTTGCCAGCCGCCAAAGCGATGCCGACTCTTTCTACTTTCTGGCTGACTACCACGCGCTGATCAAATGCGATGACCCGCTGCGCATTCAGCGCTCGCGTCTGGAAATCGCCGCGACCTGGCTCGCGGCAGGGCTGGACGTCGAGCGCGTGACGTTCTATCGCCAGTCCGACATTCCGGAAATCCCCGAACTGACCTGGCTGCTCACCTGCGTGGCCGGCAAGGGCCTGCTCAACCGCGCCCATGCCTACAAGGCGTCGGTGGACAAGAACGTCGAAGCCGGCGAAGACCCGGACGCCGGTATTACCATGGGCCTGTTCAGCTATCCCGTGCTGATGGCCGCTGACATCCTGATGTTCAACGCCCATCAAGTGCCTGTCGGCCGCGATCAGATCCAGCACGTCGAGATGGCGCGCGACATCGGTCAGCGCTTCAATCACCTGTTCGGTAACGGCAAAGAGTTCTTTGTAATGCCGGAAGCGCTTATCGAAGAAAGCGTCGCGACGCTGCCTGGCCTGGACGGTCGCAAGATGTCGAAGAGCTACGACAACACCGTCCCGCTGTTCACCAGCGCCAAAGACATGAAGGACGCGATCTCGCGCATCGTCACTGACTCGCGTCTGCCAGGCGAAGCCAAGGATCCGGACACGTCGCACCTGTTCACGCTGTACCAGGCATTCGCCAGTAAAGAGCAAGGCGACGAGTTCCGCACCGACCTGTTGCAGGGGTTGGGTTGGGGCGACGCCAAGCAACGCCTGTTCCAGTTGCTGGACGCGGAGTTGGGCGAAGCCCGCGAGCATTACCATCGCCTGATCGAGCGCCCCGCCGACCTGGAAGACATCCTGCAAGCGGGCGCCGAGAAGGCCCGTCGTGTGGCCACGCCGTTTCTGGGCGAACTGCGTGAAGCGGTCGGCCTGCGTTCATTCCGCACCGCCGCGCAAACCGTCACGTCGACCAAGAAGAAGGCCGGCAAAGGCCCGCGCTTCGTCAGTTTCCGTGAAGACGACGGCAGTTTCCGTTTCCGGTTGCTGGCGGCCGATGGCGAGCAACTGCTGCTGTCGCGCCACTTCGCAGACGGCAAGGCGGCCGGCGCCGTGACCAAACAGCTGCAGCAGGGCGGTGAGCTGGACATTCGGCCCGAAGGCGATGCCTTCACCTTGTGGCTGAGTGACACCTGTGTCGCCGACAGCCCGGCGTTCGCCGATGCCGCCGCCCGTGACGCCGCGATCGAGAGCCTGAAACTGGCGCTCGCGCCACAACAGGATTAATTGCCATTCCAATGGGCCGTCGCTACAGTGACGGCCCGTTTTTGCTCCCTTGCAAGCGACTATGACCCCTCTAGAACGATACCAAGCTGACCTGAAGCGTCCGGACTTTTTCCACGACGCCGCGCAAGAGAATGCTGTGCGCCATCTGCAGCGTCTGTACGACGATCTGGTCGCCGCCCATGACCGCAAGCCGGGATTGCTGGGCAAGCTGTTCGGCAAGAAAGAAACCCCGATTGTGAAGGGGCTGTATTTCTGGGGCGGTGTGGGCCGGGGCAAGACCTACCTGGTCGACACCTTCTTCGAAGCGCTTCCGTTTGAAGACAAGACGCGCACGCACTTCCACCGCTTCATGAAGCGTGTGCACGAGGAAATGAAAAACCTCAAGGGCGAGAAGAATCCGCTGACCCTGATCGCCAAGCAGTTTTCCGAGGAAGCGCGGGTGATCTGTTTCGACGAATTCTTCGTATCGGACATCACCGACGCGATGATCCTCGGCACGCTGATGGAAGAGCTGTTCAAGAACGGCGTGACCCTGGTCGCGACGTCGAACATCGTTCCCGACGGCCTGTACAAGGACGGTTTGCAGCGTGCGCGCTTCCTGCCCGCGATTGCGCTGATCAAGCAGAACACCGAGATCGTCAACGTGGACAGCGGCGTCGACTATCGCCTGCGCCATCTTGAGCAAGCGGAGCTGTTCCACTTCCCGCTGAACGAAGCGGCAGAGGAGAGCCTGCGCAAGAGCTTCCGTGCGTTGACCCCGGAATGCACCAAGGCCATCGAGAACGATGTGCTGATCATCGAGAATCGGCAGATCAAGGCGATCCGTACCTGCGACGACGTGGCGTGGTTCGACTTCCGTGAGCTGTGCGATGGCCCGCGTAGCCAGAACGACTACATCGAACTCGGCAAGATCTTCCATGCGGTGCTGCTCAGCGGCGTGGAGCAGATGAGCGTGACCACGGACGACATCGCGCGTCGGTTCATCAACATGGTCGACGAGTTCTACGACCGCAACGTCAAGTTGATCATCTCGGCGGAAGTCGAATTGAAAGACCTGTACACCGGCGGTCGCCTGAACTTTGAGTTCCAGCGCACGCTCAGCCGATTGCTGGAAATGCAGTCCCACGAATTTCTGTCGCGGGCGCATAAGCCCTAGGCGGGAGCTGCAAGCTTCAAGCGGAAAGCTGCAAGAGGAGATATCGCTCACTTGCAGCTTGAAGCTTGCCGCATGAAGCTGCTGTCAGGCCGCCTGCTGGAACTGCTGGCGGTACTGATTCGGCGACAGGTCGGTGTGTTGACGGAACAGCCGTGCGAAGAAGCTGGCGTCGTCGTAGCCCACTTCGTAGCTGATGGTCTTGATGCTCTTGCGTGAGCCTGACAGCAAGCCCTTCGCGGTTTCGATGCGCAGGCGTTGCAGGTAATGCAGCGGCTTGTCGCCCGTTGCGGTCTGGAAGCGGCGCATGAAGTTGCGGATGCTCATGCCGTGCTCGCGGGCTACATCCTCGAAACGGAATTTGTCGGCGAAGTGTTCTTCGAGCCAGTGCTGGATCTGCAGGATGATCACGTCCTGATGCAGCTTTTGCCCACCAAAACCAATCCGTCCCGGTGCGTAGCTGCGTTGCACTTCGTAGAGAATGTCGCGGGCGACGGTCTGCGCAACATGGGCGCCGCAGAAGCGCTCGATCAGGTAGATATAAAGATCACACGCTGAGATCGTGCCGCCTGCGCAATACAGGTTATCGGCGTCGGTGAGGTGCTTTTCCTGATTCAGCAGCACGTTCGGAAAACGCTCGGCGAACTCGTTGAAAAACCGCCAGTAGGTGGTCGCCTCCTTGCCGTCGAGCAGCCCCGCATCCCCAAGCCAGAACACACCGCTGGCCTCACCGCAGAGCACAGCGCCGCGCGCATGTTGCTCGCGCAGCCACGGCAGGATTTGCGGATAGCGCTCGCGCAGGGTGTCGAAGTCTTCGACGAAAGCAGGAAGGATGATGATGTCGCTGTGTTCAAGCACACCGTCTACGGGGATCACGACGTCGCTGAAACTGCGAACTTCCTTTCCGTCCGGGCTGACCAGTCGGGTTTCGAAGGCCGGCTTGAAGCCCTGTCCCAACTGCTTGCCGTAGCGCAGGCTGGCGAGGTGAAAGAAGTCTTTGGCTTGCATGAGCGTGGACGCAAAAATGCCATCAATCGCAAGAATGCTGACACGCCGCAATGGCGTGTTGGGTTGGATAGACATAGTCTTTTGTTCTTATATGGGAAAGTGGTCAAGCAACGGCGTGATCGTCTTATTTTTTGTCGGATGTGTCCAGTGTCGCCGTCAACCGGCTGCGCCTACGCTCTGCTGAAGTTTTGTCCGACAATCCTTCGCGCCAGGTGCAGCCATGCTCGCCAGAACACTCTTCAGCTCAGAACACGAACTGTTCCGTAACAGCGTCCGCAAGTTCTTCGAACAGCACGCGGTGCCGTTTCATGCCCAGTGGGAGAAGCAGGGCCACATCGACCGTACGCTGTGGAACCGGGCGGGGGAGCAGGGCATGTTGTGTTCGCACCTGCCGGAAGAGTACGGCGGCATGGGCGCGGACTTCCTCTACACCACGGTGGTGATCGAGGAAATCTCTCGCCTCGGCCTGACCGGTATCGGGTTCTCTCTGCATTCGGATATCGTCGCGCCGTACATCCTCCACTACGGAAGTGAGGCGCTGAAGCTCCAATATTTGCCCAAGCTGGTGTCGGGGGAGCTGGTGACCGCCATCGCGATGACCGAACCGGGCGCGGGGTCCGACCTGCAAGGGGTCAAGACCACCGCAGTGCTGGATGGCGACGAGTACATCATCAATGGTTCGAAAACCTTCATCACCAACGGGTTTCTCGCTGATCTGGTGATTGTCGTCGCGAAGACTGATCCCGGTGCAGGCGCGAAGGGCACCAGCCTGTTTGTCGTGGAGGCGGGCACGCCCGGTTTTGCGAAGGGCAAGCGATTGGAAAAGGTCGGCATGAAGGCGCAGGACACGTCGGAATTGTTCTTCCAGGACGTGAGAGTGCCCAAGGAGAACCTGCTGGGTCAGGCCGGGATGGGTTTCGCGTATTTGATGCAGGAGCTCCCGCAGGAGCGCCTGACGGTCGCCATCGGCGCCATTGCCTCCGCCGAAGCGGCCTTGCAATGGACGCTCGACTACACGCGGGAGCGCAAGGCGTTTGGCAAGGCCATCATCGATTTTCAGAACACCCGCTTCAAACTGGCCGAAATCGCCACTGAAGTTCAGATTGGTCGTACGTTCATTGATCGGTGCCTGGAGTTGCACCTGGAAGGGAAGCTGGATGTGCCCACGGCGGCCATGGCGAAATACTGGTCAACTGACCTGCAATGCAAGGTGCTGGACGAATGCGTGCAGCTGCATGGCGGCTACGGCTTCATGTGGGAATACCCGATCGCCCGGGCGTGGGCCGATGCGCGGGTGCAGCGGATTTATGCCGGGACCAACGAAATCATGAAAGAGATCATTGCCCGGTCGCTGTGAAGTCGGGACTGATCCTGAGAGAACCTTCGGCTTTCAGACCCTACTCGGTCTCACAGCGCATACGGCCCCTGTGGGAGTGAGCTTGCTCACGAAGACGGTATACCAGCTGTTGGAAAGCAGCGGATGTATCGGCCCTTTCGCGAGCAAGGGGGAGCGCCACTCCGGTCGCTCCCACAAGTCAATCAGCTATCAGGCAATCACCGATCACGGCGCAGGATTCGGCTGATCCTTGTGAATCGCTTCAATGCCCGCCAGCACTTCATCCGACAGCACAAGTTCCGCGCTGGCCAGGTTGCTTTCCAGCTGCTCCAGCGTCGTTGCACCGATGATGTTGCTGGTCACGAAGCTGCGGCTGGTCACGAACGCCAGTGCCATTTGCGCGGGATCAAGACCGTGCTCACGCGCCAGCGCAACGTAGCGCGCGCAGGCCGCTTCCGATTGCGGATTGAAGTAGCGCGTGAAGCGGCTGTACAGGCTCAGGCGGCCCTTGGCAGGGCGGGCGCCGTCGGCGTATTTGCCGGACAACATGCCAAACGCCATAGGGGAATAGGCCAGCAGGCCGCACTGCTCGCGAATCGCCACTTCCGCCAGACCCACCTCGAAGCTGCGGTTGAGCAGGTTGTAGGGGTTCTGAATGGACACCGGGCGCGTCAGGCCATGGGCGTCGGACTCAGCAAGAAACTTCATGGTGCCCCACGGCGTTTCGTTTGACAGACCGACGTGGCGGATCTTGCCGGCCTTGACCTGCTCGTCCAGCGCTTCGAGCACTTCCAGCAGCGGGGTGAACTGCTCCTCACTGTGGTTATAACCCAGCTTGCCGAAGAAGTTGGTGCTGCGCTCAGGCCAGTGCAGTTGATACAGATCGAGGTAATCGGTCTGCAGGCGTTTGAGGCTGGCATCCAGCGCCGCGACGATGTGATCGCGGTTGAATTTCAGCTGACCGTCACGGATGTAGTCGATGCCGTTGCCGGGACCGGCGATCTTGCTGGCGAGGATCCAGTCAGCGCGGTCGCCGCTCTGCTTGAACCAGTTGCCGATGATGGTCTCGGTGCTGGCGTAGGTTTCTTTCTTCGGCGGGACCGGATACATCTCGGCGGTGTCGATGAAATTGATGCCGGCGGCCTTGGCCCGTTCGATCTGCGCGAAGGCCTCGGACTGGCTGTTCTGCTCGCCCCAGGTCATGGTGCCGAGGCAGATTGCGCTGACATTGAGGTCGGTTCTGCCCAGTTGGCGGTAGTCCATTTGGCTCTCCTGTTTAAAAGAGCCATAAAAGCAGGTTGAAATTTTTTTCGCAATCTGCATAATTCCGCTCCTCTTTGTCGCTGGAGTGATGCCCGGCGACAAAAGAAACCGCTGCGATCGAACGCGCTGACCCGAGCCCCCTATAGCGTTCGTGCCCGGCGGCCTTTGACTTGTCAAAGACCGTACTAATGAGTATGCTCCGCCGTCTATTTTTCAGGGCGGCCTTTGAGGCTATAAAGAATGAAAACTTTTACCGCTAAACCGGAAACAGTAAAGCGCGACTGGTTCGTCGTCGACGCTGCTGGTCAGACCCTGGGTCGTCTGGCCACTGAAATCGCGAGCCGTCTGCGTGGCAAGCACAAGCCGGAATACACTCCGCACGTTGACACTGGCGACTACATCGTCGTGATCAATGCCGAGCAGATCCGTGTGACCGGTGCCAAGACCACCGACAAGATCTACTACTCTCACTCCGGTTTCCCGGGCGGGATCAAGTCGATCAACTTTGAAAAGCTGATCGCCAAAGCTCCTGAGCGCGTGATCGAGACCGCGGTCAAAGGCATGCTGCCTAAGAACCCGCTGGGTCGCGACATGTATCGTAAGCTGAAAGTCTATGCGGGCGCTGCACACCCTCATACTGCTCAGCAGCCCCAAGAACTGAAGTTTTAACGGAATAGTTCATTATGTCGGCGACTCAAAATTACGGCACTGGCCGTCGCAAGACCGCAACCGCTCGCGTTTTCCTGCGTCCGGGTACCGGTAACATCTCCATCAACAACCGTTCCCTGGACTCGTTCTTCGGTCGCGAAACTGCCCGCATGGTAGTTCGTCAGCCGCTGGAACTGACTCAGACTGTCGAGAAATTCGACATCTACGTCACTGTCATCGGCGGTGGTGTGAGTGGTCAAGCTGGCGCAATCCGCCACGGTATCACCCGCGCTCTGATGCAATACGACGAAACCCTGCGCGGCGCTCTGCGCAAAGCAGGCTTCGTCACTCGCGATGCTCGCGAAGTTGAACGTAAGAAAGTCGGTCTGCGTAAAGCGCGTAAGCGTCCGCAGTACTCGAAGCGTTAATTCGCTTCCGTTCAAAAAGAACGCTCAGTTTCTATACGAAGCTGGGCGTTTTTTTATGGCTGTCTTTTATGGCTGTCGTTTATTGATTTCGAGGGCCTGATCAAGGAGATCTCGGATGCTGACGGGAGAGGGCGCAATGGGCAATGACGGTGTAAACACGGCCCGGCGTCGCTTCCTCGTGACAGCCACGTCTGTGGTAGGCGCAGTTGGAGCGGTCGGCGCCGCCGTGCCATTTGTGGGTTCATGGTTCCCCAGTGCCAAAGCCAGGGCGGCGGGAGCGCCTGTCAAAGTCAACATCAGCAAGATCGAGCCGGGCCAGCAGATGATCGCTCAATGGCGCGGTCAGCCGGTGTTCATTGTCCGTCGCACGCCCGAGATCCTGTACAGTCTGAGCAAGCTTATCGGCGAGCTGTCCGACCCTGATTCACAGGATTCCATCCAGCCTGCCTATGTCGATCCGGTTGTCCGTTCAATCCGGCCTGACATCCTGCTGTTGATCGGCATCTGTACCCATCTCGGCTGCTCGCCTACGTTTCGGCCCGAAGTCGCCCCGGTCGACCTGGGCAAAGATTGGGTCGGCGGATATTTCTGCCCTTGTCACGGCTCCAGGTACGACCTTGCCGGACGCGTCTACAAGGCGCAGCCTGCACCGCTGAATCTGCCAGTGCCCCCGCATTCCTACGAGTCGGACTCAATCATCGTCATTGGTGTGGATCAGGAGAAAGCGTGATGAGCAGGCTCATGGACTGGATCAATGCGCGCTTTCCCGCGACTTCGATGTGGGAGAACCACCTCAGCAAGTATTACGTACCCAAGAACCTCAACTTCTTCTATTTCTTCGGCTCGCTGGCGTTGCTGGTGCTGGTCAACCAGATCCTCACGGGCATCTGGCTGACGATGAGTTACACGCCCACGGCTGAGGGGGCCTTCGCCTCGATCGAGTACATCATGCGTGACGTCGCATACGGCTCAATCCTGCGACTGCTGCACTCGACTGGCGCATCGGCGTTCTTCATCGTCATCTACCTGCACATGTTTCGCGGGCTGCTGTACGGCTCGTATCAGAAGCCGCGGGAGTTGGTCTGGGTTTTCGGCATGCTGATTTATCTGGCGCTGATGGCGGAAGCGTTTACCGGCTACCTGCTGCCGTGGGGGCAGATGTCATACTGGGGCGCTCAGGTGATCATTTCGCTGTTCGGCGCGATTCCCCTCATCGGGGGCGACCTCGCTGAGTGGATTCGTGGCGATTACCTCGTTTCAGGCATCACACTCAATCGCTTCTTCGCGCTGCACGTCGTGGCCTTGCCGATCGTGATCGTCGGGCTTGTGGTGCTGCATATTCTGGCGCTGCGTGAAGTGGGCTCGAACAACCCCGATGGCATCGACATCAAAAAGTACAAGGACGAGAACGGCAACCCCCTGGACGGCATTCCTTTCCACCCGTACTACACGGTCAAGGATCTGCTCGGCGTCGTGGTGTTTTTGTTGATCTTCTGCTCGGTGGTATTTTTCTTCCCGGAGATGGGCGGCTACTTTCTCGAGAAGGCCAACTTCGAGCTAGCGAACCCACTCAAGACCCCGGAGCACATTGCGCCGGTCTGGTACTTCACGCCGTTCTACGCCATCTTGCGCGCCATCCCGGACAAGCTCCTCGGCGTCATGGCCATGGGCGCAGCCATCGCCTTGCTGTTCGTGCTGCCGTGGCTTGACCGCAGTCCGGTCAAATCGATGCGCTACAAGGGCTGGCTGAGCCGCCTCTGGCTGCTGCTGTTTTGCGCGTCCTTCGGGACGCTCGGGGTGCTGGGCGTTCTGCCGCCGAGCCCCGGGCGGGCAGTGCTGTCGCAGGCCTGCACCTTCCTGTATTTCGCGTACTTCATCCTGATGCCGTTCTACACGCGGATGGAGCGGACGAAGCCGGTGCCGGACAGGGTGACCGGTTGATGAAAACGCTGTGCCTGGTCTTGCTCATTGCCCTGTTGCCGGCGTTGTCGTTTGCCGGTGAGCATGGCGCGGAACTGGAAAGCGTCGATATCGACGTGTCCGACAAGGGGGCCCTGCAGGATGGCGCGCAGACGTTCGTCAATTACTGCATGGGTTGCCACAGCGCCAGTTTCCAGCGCTATGAACGCGTCGCGGACGATTTGGGCATTTCCCACGAGCTGATGCTGGAAAAGCTGGCGCCTGCCGGAGCGAAGATCGGCGATCACATGACCATCGGCATGCAGCCGGCGGATGCGAAAACCTGGTTCGGTGCAGCACCGCCCGATCTGACCCTTGTGGCGCGGGTACGCGGAACTGACTGGCTCTACGGCTACCTGCGATCATTCTACGAGGACCCGACGCGGCCCTGGGGCGTGAACAACAGCGTTCTCCCCGACGTGGCCATGCCCAACGTGCTGGAAGGGCTTCAGGGGCGTCAGAGGCTCGGCTGCCAGCAGGTACCGCGTGGCGAAGGCGACAAAAAAAGCGATGGGCCTGCTGGCTCGCCGTTGACCGATCAAGCCTGCGATCAACTGATGATCATGCCCAACACCGGCACGCTGACCGAAGAACAGTTCAACGTGAAGGTCAAGAACCTCGTGACCTTCCTCGCTTACTCAGCCAACCCAGACAAGCTCCAGCACCAGCGCATCGGCACCTTCGTGCTGCTTTACCTCGCCGTGTTGTTCATCCTGGCCTACCTGCTCAAGCGCGAATTCTGGAAAGACATCCACTGAGCGGACGTCTGATTCGCGGGTCTGCGCCGCTTGCGGCTGAGCTGTTTCAGGTAATGAGGGAAGAGCAGGTATAGTGGCGGGCTGAAGATTGCAGAATCTACCTTGAGTAAATGAGCTATCTTGTCGCCCGCGTTGAACACCCGATCATCGTGGACGTCGCCGAAAGCGCCCTCGCGGCGCATCCGTATTTCTGCTTTTTGAATATCTACAAGCGAGGAGGACCGCCATGGGCGTGACCAATCGGTTGGCCTGTTACTCCGACCCCGCCGACCACTATTCCCATCGCGTGCGCATTGTGCTCGCCGAGAAAGGTGTCAGCGCCGAGATCATTGAAGTTGTCGAGGGCCGTCATCCGCCCAAATTGATCGAGGTGAATCCGTACGGCAGCGTGCCAACCCTGGTCGATCGCGACCTGGCGTTGTACGAGTCGACGGTGGTGATGGAATACCTGGACGAACGTTATCCCCATCCGCCGCTGCTCCCGGTCTATCCGGTGGCGCGTGCCAACAGCCGCTTGCTGATCCACCGGATTCAGCGCGACTGGTGCGGTCTGGTGGATCTGATTCTGGACCCGCGCAGCAAAGAAGCTGCACGTGTTCAGGCGCGCAAGGAACTGCGCGAAAGTCTGACCGGCGTGTCGCCGTTGTTCGCGGACAAGCCTTTTTTCCTGAGCGACGAGCAAAGTCTGGTCGACTGCTGTCTATTGCCCATACTCTGGCGCCTGCCGATTCTGGGTATCGAATTGCCGCGGCCCGCCAAGCCGCTGCTTGACTATATGGAGCGCCAATTTGCGCGTGAGGCATTTCAGGCAAGTCTGTCTGGTGCCGAACGCGACATGCGCTAAGGCCTTAGGAGCCGTTTGATGAACTCCAGTCGCCCTTATCTGATCCGCGCGCTGTATGAGTGGATCGTGGATAACGATTGCACACCGCACGTACTCGTCAACGCCGAGTATCCAGCGGTGCAAGTCCCGCAAGGCTTTGCCAATGACGGGCAGATCGTCCTGAACATTTCACCGAGCGCCGTGCGCCATCTGCACATGGACAACGACGCGGTGAGTTTTGAAGGCCGTTTCGGCGGCGTTCCCCACAGCCTGTACGTGCCGATTGCCGCCATCATGGGCATTTACGCCCGCGAAAACGGCCAGGGCATGGTCTTCGACCTGGAGCCTGCTGTGGACGAAGACGAAGATCTGGATGTCGAAGACGACATGCCGCCACCGAACGACGAGCCGCCACGCCCTACGGGCCGGCCGAGTCTGAAAGTGGTCAAGTAAGTTGCGCCTGCAGTAACGAAAAAGGCGATCCCGAGGGATCGCCTTTTTTTGTAAGTGCTGATTGGCGCTTGCCACACCGTCAGTCGATGTACTCAAACAGCTTCACGATCTTCTGTACGCCGCCGACGCCTTGCACCAGGTTGGTGGCGCGGGTGGCTTCTGCCTGGGTCAGCAGGCCCAGCAGGTAGACGATGCCGTTTTCAGTCACGACCTTGATGCGCGAGCCAGGGATGGCGCTGTCGGTGAGCATTTCGGTTTTGATCTTGCTGGTCAGCCAGGCGTCATTGCTGCGCGCCAGCATTGAGGACGGGCCGGTGACCTGTAGCTCGTTGTTGACCTTCTTGACCTTCTGCACCTGGCTGGCGGTTTGCTCGGCCAGTTGCTTGAGGTCGGCGCGCGGTGTCTGGCCGGCCAGCAGGACGATGCCGTTGAAGCTGGTCACGACGATGTGCGAGGCGTTGTCCAGATCAGGGTTGGCCTTGGCGATGTTCACCGAGACCTTGGTCTCGATCAGCGAGTCGTCGATCTTGCTGCCGAAGGTGCGTGTACCGCGATCGTCATCGATCGGCGCTTCACGGCTGGCGTTGATCACCGAGCTGCATCCGCTGATGCCCAGGCAGAGCGTCAGGGCCAGCAGGCTAAGACGTTTGGATATCATTCTTCACTCCCGAACAGTTGGCTGTCGATCAAGTCGCAAAGGCAGTGGATCGCCAGCAGGTGGACTTCCTGAATACGTGCGGTGACTTTTGCCGGGACGCGGATTTCAACGTCCTCCGGCAACAGCAGCGACGCGACGTCGCCGCCATCGCGACCGGTCAAGGCTACGACAATCATTTCACGATCATGTGCGGCCTGGATGGCCTGAATAATGTTCGCCGAATTGCCGCTGGTGGAAATCGCCAGCAGCACATCGCCCGGCTGACCCAGCGCACGAATCTGTTTGGAGAAGATTTCGTTGTAGCTGTAGTCGTTGGCAATCGAGGTGATGGTGGAGGTGTCGGTGGTCAGCGCGATAGCGGGCAGGCTCGGTCGCTCGCGCTCGAAACGGTTGAGCAGCTCCGAGGAAAAGTGCTGAGCATCACCCGCCGAACCGCCGTTGCCGCAGGCGAGCATCTTGCCCTCGTTGAGCAGGGCGTTGACCATCACTTGGCTGGCTTGCTCGATGTGGGGGGCAACCACATCCATCGCCTGTTGCTTGGTGTCGATGCTGGCCTGAAAAAGCTGGCGGATTCGGGATTGCATGTCCATCTATGAAAACCTTAATAGGGGCGGCTGGTCGGGGCGGCATCCGATAAGTCATCGGCGTCCCGGCACAAAACTGTGCAGCCCGCAAAGCAAAGAGCAAAAAGAGCCAGTGTGGTTCGTTGGGTGGTAAGGGATAAAGCGCAATACCAGAAGCTTCCCGGCTAAAGCCGGTCCTACAAAGCTAAAGCCGGTCCTACAAAGCTAAAGCCGGTCCTACGAAAGGGAAGGCGGCCGATCTTACGCTGCAATCCGACGGAATCATCGCGTTTTCAGCAATCGAAAGCGTTCGTCAGCCAGTTAAGCGGAGGCGACGTGCCGGGGTCGCCATTGATCGCGACAACGTCAAAGCGACACGGCGAATCGGCCCAGCGCACCTCGCTTTGCAGAAAGGATTGAGCCGCCAGCTTGAGCTTTTCCTGCTTGCGAAAATCGACGCTTTCCAGTGCGCCACCCCAACCGGCGTGGCGACGATACCGAACTTCGACGAATACTACTGTATCGCCGTCGAGCATGACCAGATCAAGCTCGCCGCGTTTGCATGACCAGTTGCGGGTAATCAGCTGCAATCCATGCTGTTGCAGGTGACGCAGGGCGTAGGCTTCGGCCTCGCGCCCTGCTGTTTGACGGGTGGTGCCTGAGGTCAAGGCGCGGTGTCCGGCAGGCGCTGGACCTTGCCGTCTACGAACTCTGCCCACGGCAGCTGGCGCTCGATGCGCTGGCCCTGACCGATCGCCAGGCTGCCGGACAGGCCATCGATGCGGCTGTCAGGAAGGGTTTTCAGCTGAGTCAGTCGTGGCGCCAAACGATACGCGTCGATGCCCATGGCGTAGAGACGGCCAAGGCTGCCGGAGGCTTGTGGCCATTGAGCGGTCACTTGCTGGCGCAGCGGGTCGTTAGCGTTCAGCAACCACGGGGTTTCGCAGAAGCGCACGCCGTTCAGGTCGTTGTACATCGCCGGGTCGCCGCTGTTGGTGAACAGGTGCGAAGTGGCGTAGACCGGAACATCACCAGCGTACTGGAAGACCATGGTCGGCTTGATCTGCTGCGCCTGTTGAGGCGTCGCGGCGAGGAACATGAAGTCTACGTCCTGGCGACGGGAGGGCTGGGCAGCCATCTGCGTGCCAGTGGCGCTTTGGACGCGCTGGGCACGGCCTTCGCTGCTGCGCAGCTGGAACAGATCGGCAACCTGTTGAGCGAGTGCGACCGGCTGATCAATGCGTTCAGCACCCAACAGGGTGCCGCCCTTGGCTTGCCAGCTTTGACGGAAGGCCTCCAACACGCGATCACCCCATTCGCCCTTGGGCACCATGGCCACCGCACTGCGCTTTCCATCGGCCCAGGCGCGGCGCGCCACTTCACGAGCTTCGTCTTCAGCCGCCAGACCGAACTGGTACAGCTCGGCAGGGCCCTGGGTACCGGAATCGCTGTAGTTCAGCGCCAGCGTGGTGATCGGCAATTGAGGGCGAGCGCTCAGCTGTTTAACCAGTGGCTTCTCCAGCGGACCGACCACCAGTTGCACGCCGGCCGCTTTGGCTTGTGCGTAGAAGGCGTCCATCGACGTCACGCGGGAACTGTCGAACACTTCGATCGCAGGTGGCTTCTCGCCGGCCTGTTGAGCTTGATAGTTCGCGGCCATGAAGCCGTCACGCAGCGCGCGGGATACCGAAGCGAGCGGACCGTCTTGCGGCAGCAGCAACGCAATTTTGGTCAACGGCTGGCTCTTCAGGTCACGCAATTGCGCGAGGGCAGTCGGCAACTGACGTGCCGCCGGGTGCTGAGGGTTCTGCGCTTTCCAGTTGTCGATGGCCGCCTGTTGCTGCTCCAGCGTGCCGGCACCTTTGACCGCGCGGGCCAGGCTCAGCCAGCCGCCCATGTCATCGTTGGCCGAGCTTTGCAGCTGCTCGGGTGGCAGCGCGGCAACCAGCGTCCAGATGGCGTCGTTGTTCGCGTTCAGTGCGTCGCCTTGCAGCAGCGGGCCCATGAACACGCGCTCACTCGCGGCGGCGAGGGTCTGACCATCTGCCTCAAAAGCCCGGGCGCGAACGGTGTGAGCGCGGGTTTGCAGGTCAACCGGCATTTCGCCCAGATGCTGCATGCTCGGGTGGTTGAGGGCGGTCAGCGCGGCTTTCGGCTGGCTGCGACCCAGTGCCAGTTCGGCAGACAGAGTGTTGGCGTAGATTTGTTTGTCGGTTTTGAGCTGGTCCATCTGCACCTGCTCAAGGATGCTCGCGGCGCGGCTCGGGTTGTTCTGGCGCGCTGCCAGATCGGCCGCCGTCAGTTTCAGCAACGCTGCCTGATCCGGCGACTTCGCCGCAGCGGCTTGTTCGAGCAGTTGTTCGATGCTGGCATCGGGGGAGCGAGGCAATTCGCCAAGGCTGGAGGAGGGCGAACCGGCACAGGCAGCCAGAAGGGCAGCCAGGCAGAGGGCAGAGAACAGCCGCAGGCAAGCGATCATGTGTATGTTCCTGATACTCGAGCAAATTAGCGTGGAAGTGTACCCAAGCACTGGCCGGGGCGCGACGTTGAAGGCGTTAAAGCGGCGATATGGGTCGTCTCCGGGCGTGTCAGCCAAGCTGAAACGTCTTTCGCGGGGTCGCTGCCCTGATGCTGGCACTCGAACTGCGTTTTCAGGTCTCACGGGGTGCGGCGTCCTGTTTTGTGCGCCGCAGCCTGTACAATGCAGGCTTTTACACAACATGAGGTGTGCGCTTTGACTGCTCCGGGTGTTTCGAATTCCACTACAGGCGCGCTTTATGTGGTGGCCACGCCGATCGGCAACCTGGATGACATGAGCGCCCGTGCCTTAAAGGTGCTGCGCGATGTTTCGCTGATTGCCGCAGAAGATACCCGGCACTCGTTACGGCTGATGCAGCACTTTGGCATTCCGACGCCGTTGGCGGCCTGTCATGAGCACAACGAGCGCGAGGAGGGCAGCCGCTTTGTTACGCGTCTGCTGGCGGGCGATAACGTTGCGTTGATTTCCGATGCCGGCACGCCACTGATTTCCGATCCTGGCTACCATCTGGTGCGTCAGGCCCGGGCAGCCGGTATTCAAGTGATCCCGGTCCCGGGCGCCTGCGCCTTGATCGCGGCGTTGTCTGCGGCAGGGTTGCCGTCAGACCGCTTTATCTTCGAAGGCTTCTTGCCCGCCAAGTCCGTGGGTCGCAAAGCGCGGCTGGAACTCGTCAAAGAAGAACCGCGCACGCTGATCTTCTATGAAGCGCCCCATCGCATTCTCGAATGCCTTCAGGACATGGAGGAAATCTTCGGTCCGGACCGTCCCGCCTTGCTCGGGCGAGAGTTGACGAAAACGTTCGAAACCCTCAAAGGACTGCCGCTGTCCGAACTGCGTGCCTTCGTTGAGGGCGACAGTAATCAGCAACGGGGCGAGTGCGTTGTGCTGGTGGCAGGTTGGAGCGAACCCGAAGGCGAGGATGTGATTGGCGCCGAAGCGCGGCGGGTGCTGGATCTGCTACTGGCGGAAATGCCGCTCAAGCGTGCAGCTGCGCTGGCAGCAGAGATCACCGGCGTACGCAAAAACCTGCTTTATCAGGTGGCGCTGGATAAACAGAAAAGCGTGTGACGGGATGTCGCGGGCAGCGCTGCAAATGGCGCGAGAGCCGATTAAAGCTTGTTCTTGAGCCGTCCTCCCATTAACCTTGGCGGCGGAGAGTCGATTGGACAGTCGCTGCCTTTCATTGTTCTGCAATGAAGGGGGGAGGAAAGTCCGGGCTCCATAGGGCGGAGTGCCAGGTAACGCCTGGGGGGCGCGAGCCTACGGAAAGTGCCACAGAAAATAACCGCCTAAGCACTTCGGTGCCGGTAAGGGTGAAAAGGTGCGGTAAGAGCGCACCGCACGGCTGGCAACAGTTCGTGGCTAGGTAAACCCCACTCGGAGCAAGACCAAATAGGGTTCCAAGGCGTGGCCCGCGCTGGAACCGGGTAGGTTGCTAAAGATGTCCAGTGATGGCCATCGTAGAGGAATGACTGTCCTCGACAGAACCCGGCTTACAGATCGACTCTCCACCTCCTTTTCTCCCCCTCGTTTGTACGATTTATCCCCTCCGGTAATACCAAAAAAATCTTAAACCTCACAAATCACTTTAACTTCGAACGCCATCCGTTTGTTCGTCCTAGGAAATATCCGTAGGACCGATCCGAAATCCGCCACATCTCCTTCGTAAGTGCTCCTAAATATCCGTCCTATAAGGGTTTTCCTCGTGAAGTCGCCTTGACGGTGTGGTGGGCGCATTCCTATAGTGTGCGCGAGTGGCGGAAAGTGGCGTGAAGTGGGTTTTTTAGGCTCGAAAAGATAATATTTGGAGATCGCGCCGTGTTCCGTGGTGCAAACGCAATCAATCTCGACGCAAAGGGCCGTCTCGCTATGCCGAGCCGGTACCGTGACGAGTTGGATTCGCGTAGCGCAGGGCAACTGATCGTCACCATCGATACCGTCGACCCGTGCTTGTGCATCTATCCGCTTCCCGAGTGGGAGCTGATCGAGGCCAAGCTGCGTGAGCTCGCCACCTTCCGTGAAGAAAACCGTCGTCTGCAGCGGCTGTTGATCGGGAACGCGGTGGATCTGGAGCTGGACGGCAGCGGGCGTTTCCTGGTGCCTCCACGTTTGCGTGAATACGCCAAGCTCGATAAGCGAGTGATGCTGGTAGGCCAGCTCAACAAGTTTCAACTGTGGGATGAGGACGCCTGGAACGCACTTGCTGATGCGGACCTTGCGGCCATTCAAAAACCGGGCGCTATGCCTGATGAACTGCGTGATTTGATTCTGTGACTACGAATAGCGGCTTTACCCACATCACCGTACTGCTCGAAGAAGCCGTCGAGGCTCTCGCGGTGCGCGCCGATGGCTGCTATCTGGATGGCACCTTTGGGCGCGGCGGACATAGCCGCCTCATATTGCAGAACCTGGGGCCGGAGGGGCGGCTTCTCGGATTCGATAAAGATCCCCAGGCGATTGCCACCGGGCAAACGCTGGCGGCCGAAGACGGCCGCTTTGTCATTGTGCAGCGCAGCTTTGCCGAGCTGGGCGCCGAAGCTCAAGCACGCGGGTTGGCGGGCAAGGTCAGCGGCATCCTTCTGGATCTCGGTGTGTCGTCGCCACAACTGGACGACCCTGAGCGCGGCTTCAGCTTCATGAACGATGGCCCCCTCGACATGCGCATGGACCCGTCCCGCGGCGTCAGCGCAGCCGAGTTCGTCAATACGGCGCCCGCCGAAGAAATCGCCCGCGTTTTCAAAGAATACGGCGAAGAACGTTTTTCCCGCCGCATGGCAGGTGCCGTCGTGGCCCGTCGCGAGACGCAACCGTTCGAGCGCACTGGCGATCTGGCCGAAGTGCTGAAAGTCGCCAACCCGGCGTGGGAAAAGGGCAAGAACCCTGCGACCCGTGCGTTCCAGGGCCTGCGCATCCACGTCAACAACGAACTGGGCGATCTGGAAGCAGGGCTTGATGCTGCGCTGGAAGCCCTTGAAGTGGGCGGCCGTCTGGTGGTTATCAGCTTCCACTCGCTGGAAGACCGCATCGTCAAATTGTTCATGCGCAAGCTGGTCAAGGGCGAAGCCGACAACCTGCCGCGCAACCTGCCGATCCGTCATCAGGCGTTCGAGCCACGTATCAAGCTGGTCGGCAAGGCGCAGTTCGCGTCCGACGATGAAACCCGCGCCAATCCGCGTTCGCGCAGCGCCGTCATGCGCATCGCGGAGAAACTCCGATGAGCCGCGGTTTCTTCAAGCCCCTGCCGGGCGGCAGCTTCTTCATGCTGATGCTGTTTATCGCTGTGCTGGTGTCGGCCATCGGTGTGGCGTACAGCGCGCACTGGAACCGTCAGCTGCTCAACTCCCTGTACGGTGAACTCAGCGTGCGCGACAAGGCGCAGGCCGAGTGGGGTCGTCTGATTCTTGAGCAAAGCACCTGGACTGCCCACAGCCGTATCGAGGCCCTGGCCACCGATCAGCTGAAAATGCGCATTCCGAACGCCGCCGATATCCGGATGGTGTCGCCATGATGAAACTCGAAGGGGCGCTTTACCCGTGGCGGTTCCGTGTCGTGGTCGGCCTGCTGTCGGTCATGGTCATCGCGATCTGCTACCGCATCGTCGACCTGCAAGTCATCGACCACCGCTTCCTTATCGAACAGGGTGATGCGCGCAGCCTGCGTACCGTTTCAATTCCTGCCCACCGTGGTTTGATCACTGACCGCAACGGTGAGCCCCTTGCTGTCAGTACGCCGGTCACCACCATTTGGGCCAACCCGTCCGAAATGCAGGCCGACAAGACCAAGTGGGTCCAGCTTGCACAAGCGTTGGGGCAGGATCCCAAGGCGCTGACGGATCGCCTCAATGAGCAGGCGAGCAAAGAATTCATCTATCTGGTCCGTGGCCTGACCCCGGAGCAGGGTCAGTCGGTACTCGATCTGAAAGTCCCGGGTGTTTACGGCAAGGAAGAATTCCGCCGTTTCTACCCGGCGGGCGATGTCACCGCGCACATGGTCGGCTTTACCGACCTCGATGATCACGGCCGTGAAGGCGTAGAGCTGGCCTATGAAGACTGGCTGGCGGGTGTCCCCGGCAAGCGGCAGGTCATCAAGGACCGGCGCGGGAGGATGATCAAAGACCTGCAAGTGAAGAAAAACGCCAAGGCCGGCAAGACCTTGGCTTTGTCTATTGATCTGCGCCTGCAATACCTGGCAACCCGCGAGCTGCGTAACGCCATTCAGGAAAACGACGCCAAGGCCGGCAGCCTGGTGATCATGGACGTGAAAACCGGCGAAGTACTGGCGATGGTCAATCAGCCGACCTACAACCCGAACAACCGTCGCACCATGGTGCCCGCTGCGATGCGTAACCGCGCGATCATCGACGTGTTCGAGCCCGGTTCGACCATGAAGCCGATCTCCATGACTGCTGCGCTGGAAAGCGGCCGCTGGAAACCGAGCGACAAGGTCGAGGTGTATCCGGGTACGTTGCAGATCGGTAAGTACACCATCCGTGACGTGACCAAAACCGAAGGCCCGATCCTCGACCTGACCGGTATTCTGATCAACTCCAGTAACGTCGGCATGAGCAAGGTGGCGTTCGACGTCGGTGGCGAAGCGATTTTCCATGCCATGCAGCGCGTGGGCCTGGGCCAATACACCGGCCTCGGCTTCCCGGGCGAGCGCGTCGGCAACTTGCCGAACTACCGCGAGTGGCGCAAGGCTGAAACCGCAACGCTTTCGTACGGTTATGGCCTTTCGGTGACGGCGCTGCAGTTGGTGCACGCCTACGCGGCACTGGCCAACAACGGCAAGATTGTGCCGCTGACCATTCTCAAAACTGATAATCCAGCCGAGTCGGTTCAGGCCATTCCGGAAGCGACGGCCAAGACCGTGCAGGGCATGTTGCAGCAAGTGATCGAAGACCCGCGCGGCGTTTACCGTGCGCGCGTTCCGTCGTATCACGTGGCAGGCAAGTCCGGTACCGCGCGGAAGACGTCCGTGGGCACCAAGGGTTACGCCGAAAACTCCTACCGTTCGCTGTTCGCCGGCTTCGGCCCGATGAGCAACCCGCGTTACGCGGTCGTTGTGGTCATCGATGAGCCGAGCAAGGGCGGTTACTTCGGCGGTCTGGTTTCCGCGCCTGTATTCAGCAAGGTGATGTCGGGCACGTTGCGCTTGATGAACGTGCGTCCGGACAACCTCGCGCCGGTTCCGCCTGAGCAACAAGCTAACGCTGTGCCCGCTGTCGCTCCAGTCAAGGGAGGGCGTGGCTGATGTCTTTGAATTTGAGCAAACTGTTTGCCCAGTGCAACCGCGATCTGCTGATTCGCGAACTGACCCTGGACAGCCGCAAAGTGCGTCCGGGCGATCTTTTTCTGGCGATTCCGGGCCTCAAGGTCGACGGCCGTGAGCACATCACCGACGCCATTGCACACGGCGCGGCGGCCATCGCTTATGAAGCCGAAGGCGCCAAGGTGCTGCCGATCACCGACATCCCGATGATGCCGGTCAAGGGTCTGGCGGCACAGTTGTCCGACCTCGCCGGGCGCTTTTATGGCGACCCGAGCCGCAACCTGAACCTGATCGGCGTGACCGGCACCAACGGCAAAACCAGCGTGACTCAGTTGGTGGCGCAGGCGCTGGATACCCTCGGGCAGCACTGCGGCATCATCGGCACGCTGGGCACCGGCTTCTATAGCGAGCTGAAAAGCGGCATTCACACCACGCCGGATCCGATCTCCGTGCAATCGACCCTCTATGACCTGAAAAGGGCCGGGGCCAAAGCGGTTGCCATGGAAGTCTCGTCCCATGGGCTGGATCAGGGCCGGGTGACCGCGCTGGCGTTCGACGTGGCGGTGATGACCAATCTGTCCCGTGACCATCTCGATTACCACGGCACCATGGAAGCCTACGCGGCCGCCAAGGCCAAGCTGTTCGCCTGGAATGACCTGCGTTGCCGTGTGGTCAATCTCGACGACGCCTTTGGGCGCGAGCTTGCGGCTGCGCCCCATGCGTCGCGTCTGATCACTTACAGCCAGGAAGACAGCAGCGCTTATCTGTTCTGCCGCGATGCGCATTTCGATGACGACGGCGTACGCGCGACCTTGCTGACGCCCCAGGGCAGTCATGTCTTGCGCAGCAGCTTGCTGGGCCGTTTCAACCTGAGCAATGTGCTGGCCGCAGTCGGCGCGTTGATGGGTCTCGATTATCCGCTGGACGACATCTTGAAGGTGCTGCCAACGCTGGAAGGCCCTGCCGGCCGGATGCAGCGTCTGGGCGGTGGCTCGCGTCCACTGTTGGTGGTCGATTACGCCCACACCCCTGATGCGCTGGAAAAAGTGCTTGCCGCTTTGCGCCCCCACGCAAAAGGTCAACTGACCTGCCTGTTCGGCTGCGGCGGCGATCGCGATCGTGGCAAGCGTCCGCTGATGGCCGAAGTGGTCGAGCGTCTGGCCGACAAAGTGCTGGTCACCGACGACAACCCGCGCAGCGAAGACCCGGCCCATATTTTCGATGACATCCGTGCCGGGTTCGTCTCGGCGAAAGCAGTCGATTTCGTTGCCGGGCGCGGTCAGGCCATCGCGCAGATCATCGCCCAGGCGTCCGCTGCCGATGTGATCGTGCTGGCCGGCAAGGGCCACGAGGATTACCAGGAAATCAACGGACAGCGTCAGCCGTTTTCCGATCTGGAAGAAGCCACCAAAGCGCTCGACGCCTGGGAGGCCGCACATGCTTAAGCCGCTCTCGTTCAGCGAATTGCTCGTGCCGCTCGACGCGCGTCGTGTGGGCCATGATTGCAGTTTCTCCGGTATCAGCATCGACAGCCGCGGGATCACGCCCGGCCAGTTGTTCGTGGCGCTGACCGGCCCGCGGTTTGACGGTCACGACTACCTTGATCAAGTCGCCGCCAAAGGCGCAGTCGGCGCATTGGTTGAGCGCGAGATCCCGGGCAGTTCGTTGCCGCAGTTGATCGTCACCGACACCCGCAAAGCCCTGGCGCAACTGGGCGCGCTGAACCGCAATGCGTTTATGGACAAGCCGGTCGCTGCGATCACCGGTTCCAGCGGCAAGACCACTGTGAAAGAAATGCTCGCGAGCATTCTGCGCACGCGCGGTCCTGTGCTTGCGACGCGCGGCAATCTGAACAACGAATTGGGCGTCCCGTTGACGCTGCTTGAGCTGGCGCCGGAATTCGATGCCGCTGTGATTGAACTGGGCGCGTCCCGCGTGGGCGAGATCGCTTTCACCGTCAGCCTGACCAAGCCCCACGTCTGTGTCCTGACCAACGCCGGGACTGCCCACGTGGGCGAGTTCGGCGGTCCGGAAAAGATCGTCGAAGCCAAGGGCGAGATCATCGAAGGCCTGGACGCTCGCGGTATCGCGGTATTGAACCTCGACGACAAGGCATTCGATCTCTGGGTGGCCCGCGCCGGCGCACGCAACGTCTTGAGCTTCGCGCTCAAAAACAGCCGCGCTGATTTCTACGCCAGCGACCTGGGCATTGATGCCCGTGGTTGCCCGGCGTTCACGCTGAACACCCCGAACGGTGCCGCGCCGGTGCAATTGAATCTGCTGGGCACGCACAACGTGGCCAACGCATTGGCCGCCGCTGCTGCCGCCCATGCGCTGGGCGTTTCGCTCGCGGGCATCGTGGCCGGGCTCAACGACGTGCAGCCGGTCAAGGGTCGCACTGTGGCGCAACTTGCGCCGAACGGCATGCGCGTCATTGATGACACCTACAACGCCAACCCCACGTCCGTGGCGGCCGCGACCGACATTCTCACCGGGTTCCCGGGCCGCAAGGTGCTGGTGCTGGGCGATATCGGCGAGCTGGGCGCCTGGGCGGAGCAGGGCCATCGCCACGTCGGCGCATACGCAGTCGGCAAGGTCGACGCGCTGTATGCCGTCGGTCCGTTGATGGCCCATGCGGTCAAGGCTTTCGGGCAGGATGCCCGCCATTTTGAAACTCAGGCCGAGCTGATCGAAGCGCTCGGCGCCGAGCACGATAAAAACACCACCATTTTGATTAAAGGTTCACGCAGCGCTGCGATGGAAAACGTCGTGGCGGCCTTATGCGGAACACGCCTGGAGAAACATTAATGCTGCTGCTGCTGGCCGAGTATCTGCAACAGTTCTACAAAGGCTTTGCGGTCTTTCAGTACCTGACCCTGCGCGGGATCCTTGGCGTGCTCACTGCATTGTCACTTTCCCTGTGCCTGGGCCCGTGGATGATCCGCGCCCTGCAGAGCAAGCAGATCGGTCAATCCGTGCGCAACGACGGACCCCAATCGCACCTCTCCAAGTCCGGCACGCCGACCATGGGTGGCGCGCTGATTCTGTCTGCAATCGGCATCGCGACTTTGTTGTGGGCCGACCTGAGCAACCGCTACGTGTGGGTCGTGCTGATCGTCACTTTGCTGTTTGGCGCCATCGGCTGGGTCGACGACTACCGCAAGGTGATCGAAAAGAACTCGCGCGGTCTTCCGAGCCGCTGGAAATACTTCTGGCAGTCGGTGTTCGGCCTGGGCGCGGCGATCTTCCTTTATATGACGGCGCAATCGCCTGTTGAAACCACGCTGCTGATTCCGATGCTCAAAGACTTCAGCATCCCGCTGGGCATCGGCTTCGTCGTGCTGACCTACTTCGTGATCGTCGGCTCCAGCAACGCCGTGAACCTGACCGATGGCCTGGACGGCCTGGCGATCATGCCAACCGTGATGGTCGGCGGCGCGCTGGGGATCTTCTGCTACCTGTCGGGTAACGTGAAGTTCGCGGAATACCTGCTGATCCCTTATGTGCCGGGCGCGGGCGAGCTGATTGTGTTCTGTGGCGCGCTGATCGGTGCGGGCCTGGGCTTCCTCTGGTTCAACACCTATCCGGCTCAAGTGTTCATGGGCGACGTCGGTGCACTGGCATTGGGCGCGGCACTGGGCACCATCGCGGTGATCGTCCGTCAGGAAATCGTCCTGTTCATCATGGGCGGCGTCTTCGTAATGGAGACCCTGTCAGTCGTCATTCAGGTCGCATCGTTTAAATTGACCGGCCGCCGCGTTTTCCGCATGGCGCCCATCCATCACCACTTTGAACTCAAGGGCTGGCCCGAGCCGCGCGTGATCGTCCGTTTCTGGATCATCACCGTGATTCTGGTGTTGGTCGGCCTTGCCACGTTGAAACTGAGGTAGAACGAGTGTCACTGATCGCTTCTGACCACTTCCGCATCGTTGTCGGCCTCGGCAAGAGCGGCATGTCCCTGGTTCGCTTCCTGGCGAACCGGGGTGTGTCGTTTGCTGTCGCCGATACGCGGGAGCATCCGCCAGAACTCGCGACCTTGCGCCGTGACTACCCGCAGGTCGACGTGCGCTGTGGTGAGCTGGACGTTGAATTCCTGTGCCGCGCCGACGAGCTGTATGTCAGCCCTGGCCTGGCGTTGGCGACCCCGGCGCTGCAGCAAGCGGCCATGCGCGGCGTGAAGTTGTCCGGCGATATCGAGCTGTTTGCCCGCAACGCCAAGGCGCCTATCGTGGCCATCAGCGGATCGAACGCGAAAAGCACGGTCACCACGCTGGTGGGCGAGATGGCTGCGGCAGCGGGCAAGCGTGTCGCGGTCGGCGGCAATCTCGGCAC
Source organism: Pseudomonas sp. CFBP 8772 (assembly GCF_014841665.1). Classification (NCBI taxonomy): domain Bacteria; kingdom Pseudomonadati; phylum Pseudomonadota; class Gammaproteobacteria; order Pseudomonadales; family Pseudomonadaceae; genus Pseudomonas; species Pseudomonas sp. CFBP 8772. Next base: position 259,199 of record NZ_JACYUI010000005.1, read on the forward strand.
GCCGGCGCTGGACCTGCTCAGCGACGACGTCGAGCTGTATGTGATGGAACTGTCGAGCTTCCAGCTGGAAACCACCGATCAACTCGGCGCCGAAGTGGCGACCGTGCTGAACATTAGCGAAGACCACATGGATCGCTACGCCGGGCTGCCGGCTTATCACTTGGCCAAGCACCGGATTTTCCGTGGCGCGCGGCAGGTGGTGGTCAATCGTCAGGACGCGCTGACCCGCCCGTTGATCGGCGAAGGCGTGCCGTGCTGGACCTTTGGTTTGAACCAGCCCGACAGAAACGGTTTCGGCTTGCGCGAAGAGAACGGCGAGAAGTATCTGGCCTTCCAGTTCGACAACCTGATGCCGGTCCGCGAGCTGAAAATCCGTGGCGGCCACAATCAGGCCAACGCCCTGGCCGCACTGGCGCTGGGTCATGCGGTGGGTCTGCCGTTTGACGCCATGCTTGCCAGCCTCAAGACATTTGCCGGTCTGGTTCATCGCTGCCAGTGGCTGCGTGAGCTCAACGGCGTGAATTACTACGACGACTCCAAAGCGACCAACGTCGGTGCTGCACTGGCAGCGATCGAAGGCTTGGGCGCCGACATCGACGGCAAGCTGGTGCTGATTGCCGGCGGCGACGGCAAGGGCGCGGATTTCACTCCGTTGAAAGCCCCGGTTGCCGCCCATTGCCGCGCCGTTGTCCTGCTGGGCCGCGATGCGGATTTGCTCGCCGCGACCTTCGGCGAATCGGTGCCTCTGGTACGCGTCACTACATTGGAAGAAGCCGTGCAACGTGCTGCTGATATCGCGCAGGAAGGGGACGCCGTATTGCTGTCGCCTGCTTGCGCAAGCCTGGACATGTTCAAGAATTTCGAAGAGCGCGGACAACTGTTCGCCCGGGCCGTGGGGGACTTGTCATGATTTTTGGCGTGATCAAGCCGTACCCGTCGCCGATCATCAGCGGCCGTGGCGTTGACGTCGATTTCCCGATGCTCGCCGGTTGCCTCGCGTTGCTGGGCCTGGGCCTGGTGATGATCACTTCCGCGTCGTCGGAAGTGGCCGCCGTTCAGTCGGGCAACGCGCTGTACATGATGACCCGTCACCTGATCTATCTGGTGCTCGGCCTCGTCGCTTGCGTCGCGACCATGATGGTCCCCGTCGCCACTTGGCAGCGTCTCGGCTGGCTGATGCTGATCGGTGCATTCGGCCTGCTGATCGCGGTGATCGTGCCCGGCATCGGGCGTGAGGTGAACGGTTCGATGCGTTGGATCGGCTTCGGCATGTTCAACGTGCAGCCGTCGGAAATCGCCAAGGTATTCGTGGTGATTTTCCTGGCCGGTTACCTGATTCGTCGCCAGCAGGAAGTGCGTGAGAGCTGGATGGGCTTCTTCAAGCCGTTCATCGTCTTGCTGCCGATGGCTGGCCTGCTGCTGATGGAGCCGGACTTTGGCGCCACGGTCGTGATGATGGGCGCGGCGGCAGCGATGCTGTTCCTCGGCGGCGTTGGCCTGTTCCGTTTCAGTTTGATGGTGGCCCTGGCGGTTGCCGCAGTGTTCGTTCTGGTTCAGGCCCAGCCGTACCGGATGGCGCGTCTGATTACCTTCACCGACCCGTGGTCCGATCAATTCGGTTCCGGCTACCAGCTGACCCAGGCGTTGATCGCCTTCGGTCGCGGCGAATGGTTCGGCGTCGGCCTTGGCAACAGTGTTCAGAAGCAGTTCTACCTGCCGGAAGCCCACACCGACTTCGTGTTCTCGGTACTGGCCGAAGAGCTGGGCGTCGTGGGTTCACTGGCTACGGTCGGGCTGTTCGTGTTCGTCAGTATCCGCGCCATGTACATCGGCATGTGGGCCGAGCGCGCCAAGCAGTTCTTCGCCGCGTACACCGCCTACGGCCTGGCCTTCCTGTGGATTGGTCAGTTCCTGATCAACATCGGCGTGAACGTCGGTTTGCTGCCGACCAAGGGTCTGACCCTGCCATTCCTCAGCTACGGCGGCAGTTCGTTGATCATCTGCTGCGCGAGTCTGGGGCTGTTGCTGCGCATCGAATGGGAATCGCGCAACAACATGGGCAGTGAAGAAGCCGAGTTCCAGGAGAGCGACTTTGCCGAGGAGCCGACCCATGGCCGCCGGTAACGTGTTGATCATGGCAGGCGGCACCGGCGGACACGTTTTCCCGGCGCTGGCGTGCGCCCGTGAGTTCCAGGCCCGCGGTTACACCGTGCATTGGCTGGGAACGCCGCGCGGCATCGAGAACGAGCTGGTGCCCGCAGCAGGCTTGAAGCTGCACCTGATCAACGTCACGGGTTTGCGTGGCAAGGGTCGGCTGTCGCTGCTGAAGGCGCCGTTCATGTTGATCAAAGCGTTGTTGCAGGCGCGCAAGGTGGTGGGTGAGTTGAAGCCGGTCTGCGTCGTCGGCTTCGGTGGCTACGTGACAGGCCCAGGCGGTCTGGCGGCGAAGCTGGCTGGCGTGCCGCTGATCATTCATGAGCAGAACGCGGTGGCGGGCACGGCCAATCGCAGCCTGGCGTCCTTCGCCGCGCGGGTCTGTGAAGCGTTCCCGCAGACCTTCGCCGCATCGGCCAAGCGCCGTACCACCGGTAACCCGGTGCGCGCCGAGCTGTTTTTCGAGACGCCGCGCCAGACGCTGATCGGTCGCCGGCCTCGTTTGCTGGTGCTGGGCGGAAGCCTGGGCGCCGAGCCGCTGAACAAATTGCTGCCGGAAGCTCTGGCGCAAGTGCCTGCCGACATCCGCCCTGAAGTGTTTCATCAGGCCGGCAAGCATCACGATGAAGTGACCGCCGAGCGTTACCGCGCCGCCGGTGTCGAGGCGCAGGTCGCCCCGTTCATCAAAGACATGGCCCAAGCCTATGGCTGGGCGGATCTGGTGGTCTGTCGCGCAGGTGCGTTGACCGTCAGTGAACTGGCTGCTGCCGGACTGCCGTCATTGCTGGTGCCTTTGCCCCACGCGATCGACGATCACCAGTCGCGCAATGCCGAATATCTGGCTCGCGAGGGCGCTGCCTTCGTCATGCCGCAAGCGACAACTGGCGCCGCCGAGATGGCCGCTCGCCTGAAAGAGGTTTTGATGCAACCCGAACAATTGAACCGCATGGCCGTCACGGCTCGCCAACTGGCCAAGCCTGACGCCACCAACACCGTCGTCGATATCTGCCTGGAGGTGGCCCATGGTTGAGAATCAACGCGCCATGCCCCAGCCGGAAATGCGCCGCATCCGTCGTATCCACTTCGTGGGCATCGGCGGCGTGGGGATGTGCGGTATCGCTGAAGTGTTGCTGAACCTGGGTTACGACGTGTCGGGTTCGGACCTCAAGACCTCGGCAGTGACCGAGCGTCTGGAATCCTTCGGTGCGCAGATTTTCATCGGCCACCGGGCAGAAAACGCTGCACCCGCTGATGTGCTGGTCGTCTCCAGCGCTGTGAACACGTCCAACCCGGAAGTGGCGACCGCCCTTGAGCGTCGTATTCCAGTCGTGCCACGGGCTGAAATGCTGGCCGAGTTGATGCGCTATCGCCACGGCATCGCTGTCGCCGGTACACACGGCAAAACCACGACCACCAGCCTGATCGCTTCGGTATTCGCAGCCGGGGGCCTTGATCCGACGTTCGTCATTGGCGGTCGCCTGAATGCCGCCGGCACCAACGCACAGTTGGGTACGAGCCGTTACCTGATCGCCGAAGCCGACGAGAGCGACGCGAGTTTCCTGCACCTTCAGCCCATGGTGGCTGTGGTCACGAATATCGACGCCGATCACATGGCGACCTACGAAGGTGACTTCAACAAGTTAAAGAAAACCTTCGTTGAGTTCCTGCACAACCTGCCGTTCTACGGGCTGGCAGTGGTGTGCATCGATGATCCGGTGGTGCGCGACATTCTGCCGTCGGTCAAGCGTCCGACCATGACTTATGGTTTCAACGAAGCGGCCGACGTACGCGCGATTAACGTGCGTCAGGAAGGCATGCAAACGTACTTCACCGTGCTGCGTCGCGACCGTGAGCCCCTTGATGTGTCGGTGAACATGCCGGGCAATCACAACGTGCTCAATTCGCTGGCGACCATTGCTATCGCCACCGACGAAGGCATTACCGATGAGGCCATCGTGCAGGGGCTTTCGGGCTTCCAGGGCGTGGGTCGACGTTTTCAGGTCTACGGTGAGCTGCCGGTCGAAGGCGGCAGTGTGATGCTGGTCGACGATTACGGCCACCACCCGACCGAAGTTGCTGCCGTCATCAAAGCTGTGCGCGGCGGCTGGCCCGATCGCCGTCTGGTCATGGTTTACCAACCGCACCGGTACAGCCGCACCCGCGATCTGTACGACGATTTCGTGCAGGTCCTCAACGACGCCAACGTGCTGCTGCTGATGGAAGTCTATCCCGCCGGCGAAGAACCGATCCCGGGCGCCGACAGCCGTCAGATGGCCCACAGTATTCGCCAGCGCGGTCAGCTTGATCCGATCTACATCGAGCGTGGTGTCGAACTGGCTCCGCTGGTCAAACCGCTGCTGCGCGCCGGCGACATTCTGCTGTGCCAGGGCGCTGGCGACATCGCCGGGCTCGCACCGCAATTGCTGAAAAGCCCGCTGTTTACCGGCGCCATCGTGGCCTCAACCGAAGGTAAGCTGAAATGACAGCCGCCCTGCAGTCTGCCCTGTTCTCGACGCTGGAGCCGAAACGCTTCGGCCGCGTCGCCGTGCTGTTCGGCGGCAAGAGCGAGGAGCGGGAGGTTTCCCTGAAATCCGGCAATGCGGTGCTTGAAGCCCTGCAAAGCGCAGGCGTCGACGCGTTCGGTATCGACGTGGGCGAGGATTTCCTGCAACGGCTGGTCAGCGAAAAGATCGACCGCGCGTTCATCGTGCTGCACGGTCGCGGTGGCGAAGACGGCACCATGCAGGGTCTGCTGGAGTGCCTGGAAATCCCCTACACCGGCAGCGGCGTACTCGCGTCCGCGCTGGCGATGGACAAGCTGCGCACCAAGCAGGTCTGGCAGAGTCTCGGGTTGCCGACGCCCCGCCATGCCGTGCTGAGCAGCGAGGCAGATTGTATTTCTGCAGCAACGGAACTGGGCTTTCCTTTGATCGTCAAACCCGCCCATGAAGGTTCCAGTATCGGTATGGCCAAGGTGACCGGCGTCGACGAATTGATCGCCGCCTGGAACGCCGCCCGTACCTACGATTCGCAAGTGTTGGTCGAGCAATGGATTGAAGGTCCGGAGTTCACCATCGCTTCTCTGCGTGGGCAGGTATTGCCTCCCATCGGTCTGGGTACTCCCCACAGTTTTTACGATTACGACGCCAAATACCTGGCTTCCGATACCCAGTACCGGATGCCTTGCGGCCTCGATGCAGCCAAAGAAGATGAACTCAAGGCACTCACGGCGCGGGCGTGTGAAGCGGTCGGCATTGCCGGCTGGGCGCGCACCGACGTCATGCAGGACGCCGATGGCAAATTCTGGCTGCTGGAAGTGAACACCGTTCCCGGCATGACCGACCACAGCCTTGTGCCCATGGCTGCGCGCGCGGCCGGGCTCGATTTCCAACAGTTGGTGTTAGCGATTCTGGCCGACAGCGTCCAGGTGCGAGGGTAAATCATGCACGGCGCAACGGTTCGTCATCAGCAATCCGCTACCGGCCGCAACAAGCCGGTGCCGCGGGGTGCCAGCCGCATGGTGGCCAAGGAGCCCATGTCGTCGCGCATGTCGCGACCGAACTTCGGTTTCCTGCGCAGCCTGATGTGGCCGGTGCTCTTGGTGGTATTCGGTTTTGGTACGTACGAAGCCGCCCAGCGTCTGCTGCCTTACGCCGACCGGCCGATCTCGCGAATCAACGTGCAGGGCGACTTGAGCTACATCAGTCAGCAAGCCGTGCAGCAGCGGATCGCGCCGTTCGTGGCGACCAGCTTCTTCAACATCGATTTGGCCGGCATGCGCACCGAGCTTGAGCAAATGCCGTGGATCGCCCACGCCGAGGTCCGCCGCGTCTGGCCGGATCAGGTGGTGATCCGTCTGGAAGAACAATTACCGGTTGCGCGCTGGGGCGATCAATCCCTGCTGAACAACCAGGGCCAGGCATTCACCCCGCGTGAACTGGCCAATTACGAACACCTTCCGCAGTTGTTCGGGCCACAGCGGGCTCAACAGCAGGTGATGCAGCAGTACCAGGTACTGAGCCAGATGTTGCGCCCGCTGGGGTTCTCCATCGCTCGCCTGGAACTGCGTGAGCGAGGCAGCTGGTTTCTGACCACCGGCGCAGGCAGTGCAGGCCCAGGCCTGGAGCTGCTGCTGGGACGAGGCAATCTGCTTGAGAAGATGCGCCGCTTTATCGCCATCTACGACAAGACACTGAAAGACCAGATCACGAACATTGCGCGAGTCGACCTTCGTTACAACAACGGCCTGGCCGTTGGTTGGCGCGAACAGGCAGCAGCGCCAACGACGGACAAACCCGCCGTCGCGAAGAATTGATAAGAGGCAGGACCCATGGCAAACGTGCAAAGCGGCAAAATGATCGTCGGATTGGATATCGGCACCTCCAAAGTGGTGGCGCTGGTAGGCGAAGTCGCGGCTGATGGCACGCTGGAAATCGTCGGTATTGGCACTCACCCGTCCCGCGGCCTGAAGAAGGGCGTGGTGGTGAATATCGAGTCCACCGTGCAATCGATCCAGCGCGCAGTAGAAGAAGCGCAGCTGATGGCCGGTTGCCGGATTCACTCGGCGTTCGTCGGCGTTGCGGGCAATCACATCCGCAGCCTGAACTCCCATGGCATCGTGGCAATTCGCGACCGCGAAGTCAGCTCGGCCGACCTTGAACGCGTGCTCGACGCTGCCCAGGCCGTGGCGATCCCGGCTGACCAGCGCGTGCTGCACACGCTGCCGCAGGACTACGTCATCGATAACCAGGAAGGCGTTCGCGAGCCACTGGGCATGTCGGGCGTGCGTCTTGAAGCCAAGGTTCACGTGGTGACCTGCGCGGTGAATGCTGCGCAGAACATCGAAAAATGCGTGCGCCGCTGTGGCCTTGAAGTCGACGACATCATCCTCGAGCAACTGGCCTCGGCCTACTCGGTGCTGACCGACGACGAGAAAGAGCTGGGCGTGTGCCTGGTGGACATCGGCGGCGGCACCACCGATATCGCGATCTTCACCGAAGGCGCGATCCGTCACACCGCCGTTATCCCGATTGCCGGCGACCAGGTCACCAACGACATCGCCATGGCGCTGCGTACACCGACCCAGTACGCCGAAGAGATCAAGATCCGTTACGCCTGCGCCCTGGCCAAACTGGCCGGCGCCGGTGAAACCATCAAAGTGCCAAGCGTCGGCGACCGTCCGCCCCGTGAACTGTCCCGTCAGGCCCTCGCCGAAGTGGTCGAGCCACGCTATGACGAGCTGTTCACCCTGATTCAGGCCGAACTGCGTCGCAGCGGCTACGAAGACTTGATCCCGGCCGGCATCGTGCTGACCGGTGGTACCTCGAAAATGGAAGGCGCGGTCGAACTGGCCGAAGAGATCTTCCACATGCCGGTCCGCCTCGGCGTGCCGCACAGCGTCAAAGGGCTCGCGGACGTTGTTCGCAACCCGATTTACTCCACCGGCGTCGGCCTGTTGCTGTACGGACTGCAAAAGCAGTCTGACGGCATCTCGCTGTCCGGCCTTTCCGGCTCCGGTAGCAGTTATAGCGATGAACCGAAGGCCCCAGTGTTAGAGCGTCTGAAACGCTGGGTTCAGGGGAATTTCTAAGATTCAAAAAGTGGTAGGCAGGCAACAGGCGACATAAAACTAGAGAACTGAAGGAGAGGGAACATGTTCGAGCTCGTAGACAACATCCCACAAAGCCCGGTAATTAAAGTTATCGGCGTTGGTGGTGGCGGCGGCAACGCAGTCAATCACATGGTCAAGAGCAACATCGAAGGCGTCGAGTTCATCTGCGCCAACACCGATGCTCAGGCCCTGAAAAACATTGGCGCACGTACCATTCTGCAATTGGGTACCGGCGTGACCAAAGGCCTGGGCGCAGGTGCGAATCCTGAAGTCGGCCGTCAGGCTGCACTGGAAGACCGCGAGCGCATCGCTGAAGTGCTGCAAGGCACCAACATGGTCTTCATCACCACTGGCATGGGCGGCGGTACCGGTACCGGTGCTGCGCCGATCATTGCTGAAGTGGCCAAGGAAATGGGCATTCTTACTGTCGCGGTCGTCACTCGTCCGTTCCCGTTCGAAGGCCGCAAGCGCATGCAGATCGCCGACGAAGGCATCCGCGCGCTGTCCGAAAGCGTCGACTCGTTGATCACTATTCCCAACGAGAAGCTGCTGACCATCCTCGGTAAAGACGCCAGCCTGCTGTCGGCTTTCGCCAAGGCTGACGATGTACTGGCCGGTGCCGTTCGCGGTATCTCCGACATCATCAAGCGTCCGGGCATGATCAACGTCGACTTCGCCGACGTCCGCACCGTGATGTCCGAAATGGGCATGGCGATGATGGGCACTGGCTGCGCCAGCGGTCCGAACCGTGCGCGTGAAGCCACCGAAGCGGCGATCCGCAACCCGTTGCTGGAAGACGTGAACCTGCAAGGCGCTCGCGGCATTCTGGTCAACATCACCGCCGGTCCTGACCTGTCTCTGGGTGAGTACTCCGACGTGGGTAGCATCATCGAAGCGTTCGCCTCCGAGCACGCCATGGTCAAGGTCGGTACCGTTATCGATCCGGACATGCGCGACGAGCTGCACGTGACTGTGGTTGCCACTGGCCTGGGTGCAAAAATCGAGAAGCCTGTGAAGGTCATCGACAACACCATGCAGACCGCTCAAGCCGCACCTGCGCAGCAACACGCCGCACGCCAGGAGCTGCCTTCGGTCAACTACCGCGATCTGGACCGTCCAACCGTGATGCGCAATCAGGCACACGCGGGCGCAACAGCCGCCGCGAAGATGAACCCGCAAGACGATCTGGATTACCTGGATATTCCAGCGTTCCTGCGTCGTCAGGCTGATTAATGGGTTCTATCAGGGGTATAAGGGTGATTGGTGTTCAGCAAAGGCGGGGTCTGCTATCATCGCCAGCCTTTGTTGATACTAATTCGCGATACGCGCTGAAGCGGCCAATGCCATGATTAAACAACGCACCCTGAAAAATATTATCCGTGCCACAGGTATCGGCCTGCACTCGGGGGAGAAGGTTTACCTGACCCTCAAACCAGCACCTGTGAACGCTGGCATTGTGTTTTTCCGTACCGACCTTGAGCCGGTGGTCCAGATCAACGCTCACGCGTTGAATGTGGGTGACACCACGCTTTCCACGACGCTGTTCAATGGCGACGTGAAGGTCGATACGGTCGAGCACTTGCTGTCGGCCATGGCCGGTCTTGGCATCGATAACGCCTACGTTGAACTTTCTGCCTCCGAAGTTCCAATCATGGATGGCAGCGCAGGTCCCTTCGTATTCCTGATTCAATCGGCTGGCCTGGAAGAGCAGGACGCACCGAAGAAATTCATCCGCATACTTAAAGAAGTGTGCGTAGAAGAAGACGGCAAGTCCGCCAAGTTCTTACCGTTTGAAGGGTTCAAGGTAGGGTTCGAGATCGACTTCGATCACCCTTATCTGAAGAACCGTACGCAAACGGCTTGTGTGGATTTTTCCAGCACTTCGTTCGTTAAAGAAGTGAGCCGTGCGCGGACATTCGGTTTCATGAAAGACATCGAATACCTGCGTAAGCACAACCTGGCTCTGGGCGGCAGCGTTGAAAACGCGATCGTCGTGGACAAGGACGGCGTGTTGAACGAGGACGGTCTTCGTTATGAAGACGAGTTCGTGAAGCACAAGATTCTGGATGCCATCGGTGACCTGTATCTGTTGGGCAACAGTCTGATCGGCGAGTATCAGGGCTTCAAGTCGGGACACGGTCTGAACAATCGTTTGCTTCGTGCGTTGATCGCTCAGGAAGACGCTTGGGAAGTTGTGACCTTCGAAGATGCCAGCACCGCACCGATCTCTTACATGCGCCCCGTTGCGGCGGTGTAAACAGTCTCTTCTTCCTAGTTTTGTTGTTTTCAGGCCACCTTCGGGTGGCCTTTTTTGTGGCTGGTCTATTAGAGAGCGTACATATCCGTTTTTTGTGTTTGCTGAAATTATGGTTCCGCCCTTACGGCGGGTCACTTTTTCCACCGACAGCCGAAAAAGTAACCAAAAAGGCCGTGCTCCTGGTTGGGTTCCTCCTTCGTCGGAATACCTTCACTCCGGTCCCGCTCCGTGGGCCCGCGCCGAACGGGCATCCATGCCCTGACGGCGCTCTCGCCGCATCCATGCGGCTCGGCCCACTGCGCGAGACCTGCGTTCAGCCTGCACCCAAGTCGCGTTCTGCGGTGTCTGGACTTCTTGTGTATGAAGATCAAAAGCAGATCGAAGGCTTCCCGGCTGAAGCCGGTCCTACAGTGGAGTCGGCCCTACTGACCGCACGCGGTGTTCATGTAGGACCGGCTTTAGCCGGGAAGGGGCCAGTGCGAGCGCCGGCATTCTCCGAGTTTACGATTCCCCAGCCTCTTTCGGGGTCGCATGCGCTGCCAGCCGCTCCAGGGCAGCACGCAGTTTCGGGTCGGTGATGCCTTCGGCCGTTGCGGAGATGGTTTCGGCCGCTGCAATCGACAGATCGCGTGTATGCCCCATCTCGGTCCGGTGGGTTCTCGCGGGCTGTACCTTCAGTTGCAGCCTGGTGAGGTTGGCGAATTCCTTGAACGCTACCAGTTGCCGTTGCAAGCGCTTCTGTTGATAGCGCAGTCGGGTGGCCCAGTGGCCGTCGGTGACGATGAGCAGCAGGGTGCCTTCGCGCCAGGAGGCCACGTGGCAGTGCTCGCGCGCGGCGGGTTGCAGCTGGCTTTCCAGCAGGCGCTGCAAATGCGCGAGGCGTTGGGCGTGATTGAAGATGGCTTTGAGCGGCCGGGCTTCGCGCAGAAGAACAGCCGGTGCGCGAGCCGGTAGGGGACGAAATGCCATGATGAGGTGCCTTGTGTTGCCAGGGCGTGATCTTAGCAGAATCGGTTGAAGCACCTTTACGTCGGGCGTTCAGGGTGCAAATGCGCCGCACGATCATGAAAAAACATTAATAAAACTTCTCACCCGCATGGGTTGAAGTCACGGGAAATGACCCTATTGTACTTCTGCCCCGTAACATTGCTGTGCCAGCATCGTGGAATAACGCCACTTTCCTCACCACCATTTCCGGGTAGAATGCTCGTTCGCATGCGGCCATGAGGGCTGCTCGGGCGACTCACGGGGCCGCCCTCCATCCCTATGTGTGGAAGATCCTTTCGATATGTTTGCACCTTTGTTAAAAAAACTTTTCGGAAGCAAGAACGAGCGCGAAGTGAAGCGCATGCTCAAGACGGTCCAGGTCGTCAACAGCTTCGAAGAGCAAATGCTCGCCCTCTCGGACGAACAGCTGCGCGCCAAGACCGACGAGTTGAAGGCCCGCATAGCCAAAGGTGAGACCCTCGACCAGCTCTTGCCCGAAGCCTTCGCGGTCTGCCGCGAGGCGGGTAAACGCATCATGGGCATGCGTCACTTCGACGTACAGCTGATCGGCGGCATGACACTGCACGAAGGCATGATCGCCGAGATGCGTACCGGTGAGGGCAAGACCCTCGTCGCGACCCTCGCGGTCTACCTCAACGCACTGTCCGGCAAAGGCGTGCACGTGGTCACGGTGAACGACTACCTGGCCCGTCGTGACGCCAACTGGATGCGCCCACTGTATGAATTCCTCGGTCTGACCGTAGGCGTGGTAACACCTTTCCAGCCGCCGGAAGAGAAGCGCGCCGCCTACGCCTCCGACATCACCTACGGCACCAACAACGAATTCGGTTTCGATTACCTGCGCGACAACATGGCGTTCAGCCTGGAAGACAAATTCCAGCGTGAACTGAATTTCGCCGTGATCGACGAAGTCGACTCGATCCTTATCGATGAAGCCCGTACACCGCTGATCATCTCCGGTCAGGCCGAAGACAGCTCCAAGCTCTACACCGAAATCAACAAGCTGATCCCCAAGCTCGAGCAGCACATCGAGGAAGTGGAAGGCCAGGTCACCCAGCAGGGCCACTTCTCCATCGACGAGAAGTCCCGTCAGGTCGAGCTGAACGAGTCCGGTCACCAGTTCATCGAAGAGATGCTCACGGAAGTCGGCTTGCTGGCTGAAGGCGAGAGCCTCTATTCCGCGCACAACCTCGGTCTGCTGACCCACGTTTATGCCGGTCTGCGTGCCCACAAGCTGTTCCATCGCAACGTCGAGTACATCGTTCAGGACGGCCAGATTCTTCTGGTCGACGAACACACCGGCCGTACCATGCCGGGTCGTCGTCTGTCCGAAGGCCTGCACCAGGCCATCGAAGCGAAGGAAGGCCTGAATATCCAGGCCGAGAGCCAGACCCTGGCCTCGACCACCTTCCAGAACTACTTCCGTCTCTACAACAAGCTGTCCGGCATGACCGGTACCGCGGACACCGAAGCGTTCGAATTCCACCAGATCTACGCCCTGGCCGTGATGGTCATTCCGCCGAACAAGCCGTTGGCGCGTAAAGATTTCAACGACCTCGTGTACCTGACCGCCGAAGAGAAATACGCGGCGATCATCACCGACATCAAGGCCTGTCTGGCCGAGCAACGCCCGGTGCTGGTGGGTACGGCGACGATCGAAACCTCCGAGCACATGTCCCGCCTGCTGGTGCAGGAAGGCATCGAGCACAAGGTTCTGAACGCCAAGTTCCACGAAAAAGAAGCTGAAATCATTGCCCAGGCCGGTCGTCCGGGCGCGCTGACCATCGCCACCAACATGGCCGGTCGCGGTACCGACATTCTGCTGGGCGGTAACTGGGAAGTTGAAGTGGCCAGCCTGGAAGACCCGACCCCTGAGCAAATCGCGCAGATCAAGGCCGACTGGCAGAAGCGCCATCAGCAGGTGATTGAAGCGGGTGGTCTGCACGTGATCGCTTCGGAGCGTCACGAATCCCGTCGTATCGACAATCAGCTGCGTGGCCGTGCGGGTCGTCAGGGTGACACCGGTTCGAGCCGCTTCTACCTGTCGCTGGAAGACAGCCTGATGCGCATCTTCGCCTCTGACCGGGTGAAGAACTTCATGAAAGCGCTGGGCATGCAGTCCGGCGAAGCGATCGAGCACCGCATGGTGACCAACGCGATCGAGAAAGCGCAGCGCAAGGTCGAAGGCCGCAACTTCGACATCCGTAAGCAGTTGCTCGAGTTCGACGACGTCTCCAACGAACAGCGCAAAGTGATCTACCACATGCGTAACAGCCTGCTGGCTGCGACCAACATTGGTGACACCATTGCCGAGTTCCGTGAAGAAGTCCTCGACGCCACCATCACCGCGCACATCCCGCCGCAGTCGTTGCCCGAGCAGTGGAATGTCGCGGGTCTGGAAGCCGCGCTGAGCAGCGATTTCGGCGTGAAGCTGCCGGTTCAGCAGTGGCTCGACGAAGACGATCACCTCAACGAAGACACCCTGCGTCCGAAGTTGATGGAAGCCATTCTGGCCGCCTACAACGAGAAAGAAGACCAGGCCAGTGCCGAGGCGCTGCGCACGTTCGAGAAGCAGATTCTCCTGCGCGTGCTGGACGACCTGTGGAAAGACCACCTGTCGACCATGGATCACCTGCGTCACGGTATCCACCTGCGCGGTTACGCTCAGAAGAACCCGAAGCAGGAATACAAGCGCGAGTCGTTTGCCCTGTTCCAGGAGCTGCTCGATTCGATCAAGCGCGACGCCATTCGTGTGCTGTCCCACGTTCAGGTTCGCCGCGAAGATCCGGCCGAGGAAGAGGCGCGCCTGCGCCGCGAAGCCGAGGAGCTGGCCCAGCGCATGCAGTTCCAGCACGCCGAAGCACCGGGTCTGGATCAGCCGGACCTGCTCGCCGAAGAGGGTGAGGACGTCGCGGTAGCGGCTGCCGCTGCACTGTCACCGGTTCGCAACGACCAGAAGCTGGGTCGCAACGAATTGTGCTGGTGTGGTTCGGGCAAGAAATTCAAGCACTGCCACGGCCAGATCAGCTGATTCGCCCATCGCGACGAGCTGTAGCTGACCTGTAACATCACGCCGCGACCGGCTTAGCCGTCGCGGCGTTTTTCAATCAATCGAGCCGTGTCGGCGAGGCCGCATGGCGTGACTGTCTTTCAAGGAGCGCACTTCATGGCTGTTGGTCTTGGTCCTTTGCCGACGCTGCACCCGGTTCCCGGTTTCGAACTCGGCATCGCTTCCGCCGGCATCAAGCGCCCGGGGCGCAAAGATATCGTCGTCATGCGCTGCGCCGAAGGCTCCAGCGTCGCAGGCGTGTTCACGCTGAACGCCTTTTGCGCGGCACCGGTGATCCTCGCCAGGCAGCGCGTGCAAGGCACCGTGCGTTATTTGCTGACCAACACCGGCAACGCCAATGCCGGTACGGGCGCGCCGGGTCTGGCCGCTGCCGAGCGCACCTGCGCCAAGCTGGCAGAGATCACCGGGGTCGATGCCAGCGCGGTGCTGCCGTTTTCCACCGGCGTGATCGGCGAGCCATTGCCCGTCGAGAAGATCGAAGGCGCGCTGCAGGCGGCGCTGGATGATTTGTCCGTCGACAACTGGGCTGCGGCGGCCACCGGCATCATGACCACCGACACGCTGCCGAAGGGTGCGAGCCGTCAGTTCGTGCTGGATGGCGTGACCGTCACCGTGACCGGCATCAGCAAAGGCGCGGGCATGATTCGTCCGAACATGGCGACCATGCTTGGTTATATCGCCACCGACGCCAAGGTGGCGCCGGACGTGCTGCAGGACCTGATTCGCGACGGCGCCAACAAGTCGTTCAACCGCATCACCATCGATGGCGACACGTCGACCAACGACTGCTGCATGCTGATTGCCACTGGGCAGGCTGATTTGCCCGCGGTGACCGAGGCCAAGGGTTCACTGTTCGAAGCGCTGAAAAAAGCTGTCTTCGAGGTCTGCATGGACGTCGCTCAGGCCATCGTCCGTGACGGCGAGGGCGCGACGAAGTTCGTGACCGTCGAAGTCAACGGCGGCGGCAATCATCAGGAATGCCTGGACGTCGGTTACACCGTGGCCCACTCGCCATTGATCAAAACCGCGCTGTTCGCGTCGGACCCGAACTGGGGACGCATCCTGGCGGCCGTGGGTCGCGCAGGCGTGCCGAACCTCGACGTGAGCAAGATCGACGTGTTTCTGGGTGACGTCTGCATCGCCAGCAAGGGCGCCCGCGCCAGCACCTATACTGAAGAGCAAGGCTCGCTGGTGATGGCACAGGAAGAAATCACCATCCGCATCGAGCTGGGCCGTGGCGATTGCAGTGAGACCATCTGGACCACCGACCTGTCGCACGAATACGTGAAAATCAACGCGGAATACCGCACCTGAGTCACGAGCGAGTCCACCGGTTTCAATGGAGCCAAGACATGAGCCTGCATCTGATCATCGGCGACAAACGTTATTCCTCCTGGTCGTTGCGCCCCTGGCTGGCGCTTGCGCTGACCGGCGAGGCGTTCACCGATCAGGTGATTCGCCTGAATCAGGCCGACACCACGCGCCTGATTCTTGAGCACTCGCCGACCGGTAAAGTCCCTGCGCTGAAGTGCGAGCACGGCACCATCGTCGACTCATTGGCGATCTGTGAGTACCTGGCAGAGCGCTTCCCGAACGCAGGTTTGTGGCCGGCGGACGTCGCCGCCCGTGCTCAGGCCCGGTCGGCATGCGCGCAAATGCACAGCGGCTTTGTCGGACTGCGCTCGCGTTTGCCGATGGATTTGCGCCAGGACGAGGCGCTGGAAGTCATTTCGGTCGAAGCTCAGGCAGACATCGACCGCATGGTTGCGCTGTGGCGTGAATGCCGCGCGGTGTCGGGTGTGAGTGAAGGTTTCCTGTTCGGCACGCCGGGCATCGTCGATGCGTTCTTCGCACCGGTCGCCGTGCGCTTTCGTACCTATCACGTCGAGTTGCCCGCAGACGCGGCAGCCTACGTCGAAACGATTTATCAGTGGCCTGAGTTCAAGCGCTGGCAGCAGGCGGGTCTGGAGGAAGGTTGAACGTGAAACGCATCCATGTGGCCGCGGCGGTGATCCGTGGCACCGACGGCAAGATCCTCATCGCACGACGCGCCGACAAACAGCATCAAGGCGGCTTGTGGGAGTTTCCCGGCGGCAAGGTCGAACCTGATGAATCGGTCGAAGCCGCGCTGTCCCGCGAGCTGCACGAAGAGCTGGGCATCGTCGTGACTGCAGCGCGTCCGCTGATCAAGATCAAGCACGACTACCCGGACAAGCAGGTGTTGCTGGATGTCTGGGAAGTCTCGTCGTTCACCGGCGAGCCCCACGGTGTTGAAGGGCAACCGCTTGCCTGGGTATCGCAGCGGGAGCTGGCCGAGTATGAATTCCCGGCAGCGAATCGCCCGATCGTGGCCGCTGCGCGTTTGCCGGGTGAGTACCTCATCACCCCGGACGATCTGGACACGCCGGAGCTGTTGCGCGGTATACGCACGGCAGTGGCCGGCGGCATCAAGCTGGTTCAACTGCGTGCGCCGAACATGTACGACCCGAAATACCGTGACGTGGCGGTGGACGCGGTCGGGCTATGCGCGGGCAAGGCGCAGCTGATGCTCAAAGGACCGCGCGAATGGCTCGGTGACTTTCCGGCAGCGGGCTGGCACCTGACCAGCGAACAGTTGCGCAAATACGCCAGCAAGGGCCGTCCGTTTCCCGAAGACCGTTGGCTGGCGGCCTCGTGTCACAACGTCGAAGAGTTGAGTCTGGCCGAGCAGATGGGCGTGGATTTCGTCACGCTCTCGCCCGTGCTGCCAACCCACAGCCATCCAGATGCCCAGCCGCTGGGTTGGGAAAAGGCCCGCGAGTTGATCGAGGGCTTCAGCAAGCCGGTTTATCTGCTGGGCGGGGCAGGGCCGACGGATCGCCAGCAAGCATGGGAATGTGGTGCGCAGGGTGTGGCCGGAATTCGCGCGTTCTGGCCGCAAAGCTGACAGCTGTCGAAGTCCGAGCCGCGAGATCTAAGGTTGCTACACCGCAGATTCAGCGGCGAATGGGATCATTGTGGGAGTGAGCTTGCTCGCGAAGAGGTTTGTAAATCCATTAGATCTCTAATGGTTGAAATGCAGTCTTCGCGAGCAAGCTCACTCCTACAGGATTTGCGCTTGCCAGCTGAGTTGCGGTGTATCAGGACAGCAGCACGTCAGGACAGTAGCCCCTCAGCACCGCAGCACTGTCTCCCAAATCACTGCGGTTTCTTCGCAGGCTCCCACAAAATCTCTGCCACGCCCTCACGTCGGGCAATGATCCGCGCCGCAACAAACAGCAGATCCGACAGCCGATTGATGTACGCCAGCCCGACGCCGGCCAGTGGCTCGACCGCGTTGAGGTGCTGACAACGCCGCTCCGCCGTGCGCGCCAGGCTCCGGCAAACGTGGGCCTGGGCGATCAGCGTAGAGCCGCCCGGCAAGATGAAATTCTCCAGCGGCCCCAGCTCTTCATTCCAGTGATCGATGGCCGTTTCCAGGCGCTCGATCTCCGCCGCATTCAGCGCCTTGTATTCCGGCATCGCCAGCTCGCCACCCAGGTCGAACAACCGATGCTGACAGGGCGCCAATACGTCGATGACCTCCTGCAGCGCCGGATGAGTCGCGACTGCTGCCGTAAGGCCGGCCAGCAATACGCCCACCTGGCTGTTCAATGAGTCGACTTCCCCGATGGCCTCGACCCGCGGATGATCCTTCGGCACTCGGCGACCATCGCCCAGGCCCGTTTCGCCGGTGTCACCCGTGCGCGTGTAAATTTTCGACAAGCGAAATCCCATGGCTCTACTCCCGGTCGTTCTGACCAATGACCTGTGGTGCAGGCATATCTATCGAATTGTCCACCAGCGGCAGGCGCAAGGTGAAACAGGTGCCTTGGCCGAGGGTGGAATGCACTTCCATCTGGCCCTTGTGGTTGTTGGTGATGATGAAATACGACACCGACAGCCCGAGGCCCGTGCCCTGGCCGATTTCTTTGGTGGTGAAAAACGGCTCAAAGGTGCGCTTGCGCACGCTTTCCGGCATGCCGATGCCGTTGTCCTCGACCTGAATCTCCGCCCACGGCGGGTTCAGGCGGGTACGCAGGATGATGCGCCCCGGCTCGCTGGCGTTGTCGCGCTGGTGAATGGCCTGAGCGGCGTTCTTCAACAGGTTGAGCAGCACTTGCTCCAGTTCGTTGGCCGTCGCAGGCACCGGGCCCAGAGCAGGGTCGAACTGGCGAATGATGTTCTGGCCCTTGAAGTCAAAACCGATGGTCAGGTCGAAGTCGTTGCTGGCGATCTCTACGGCCTGATCGATCAATGCCGGCAGATCACAAGGCGCCAACTGACGGTTGCTGCGTCGGCTGAAGCTGAGCATATGGCTGACGATCTTCGCCGCCCGCGCCCCGGCCGACTGAATGCCGTCGAGCAACTGCGGCACTTCGCGCGCGATCAGGTACTGGTTCACCGCCGCCAGCTGGATACCTTCCTGCTCGGCCTGCTCCAGGTTCTTCGGCAGATCGGGCGACAACCGACGGCGGATGTTCTGCACGTTGTGCATGATCGCCCCGAGGGGGTTGTTGATCTCGTGGGCCATGCCAGCGGCCAGACCACCCACCGAAAGCATTTTCTCTGACTGCACCATCATTTCCTCCAGCGACAGGCGCTGGGTGATGTCATCGATGCGGATCACCGCGCCACGCCCGGCATCGCCGGTCAGGGGGTAGAAGGTGAGGGCGTAATGGCGGGACTCTTCGCCCTTGACCCAGGTGACGCGCTCGATCTTGGTGACGGTGTGTCGTTCGACGGTCTGTTTGATCTGCGGCAAAAACGCCCGCATTGGCGGGAAGGCCGAGTAAATCGGCTGGTTGAGCGCCTCATCCAGCGGCGTACCGGACAGAGCGCCGGCCTCCTGATTCCACTGGGTGACATACAGCTGCTCGTCCAGGGCGATCAGCGCCGACGGCATGGAGTCGATGATGCTGTTGAGGTAATTCTGAAACCCTGTCAGCTTCTTCTCGATCTTGCTGCGCACCTGAACCTCAAGCTCAAGCTTGCGGTTGGTGTGACGGGTTTCTTCCGCCAGCCCCTGCGCCTGATCGTAGGCGTCCTGGGATTCATCGCGGGCGCGTCTGAGCTGTTGCTCACGGGCTTCCATGCGCGAGAGCATGGTGTTGAATGCCTCGGCCAGCGAACCGATTTCGTCTTTGTTGCCGGGCGTCGCCCGCAGCGCGTAGTTCTCCTCGCGGGTGACCCGCCGCGACAGGTCTTCCAGCTGGTAGATCGGTTCGGTGATAAAGCGCCGAATCTGCCGGGCAACGCCGGCCCAGAGCAGGATGCTGAAGATCAGGATGCCGAGGCTGGCGGTCAGCGTGCCGGTGTAGAACGCCGTCGGCAATTCACTGCTGGCGACCAGCAACAGATGCCCCTGCGCTTGCCCCGCTTTGGGAATGGGGATGACCTGAGTGTTGCGAAACTCGGTGACGCGCCAGCTCTCCAGATCCCGGTAGTGGTCGGGCATGCGCAGCTTGTCGCCTTGCTGCATCTGCGCCAGACGCGTACCGCTGCCGTCGTACACCGCTGCCGCCCGTAATGGGCCGTAGTTTTTCAGTTCCTTGAGCAGCGCCTGGGCGTTAGAGGTCGAGGACAAGGCTTGCTCGGAAAGCCCGGGATTGCTGATCAGCCGACCGATTGTTTGCAAGGCCTGGGGCGCCATCGCTTCCTGGGAGATGTAATAGGCGGCGCTGATGAAGGTCAGGTTGGCGACCACCAGCACGGTGGTGAGCAAAACCAGCAAGGCGGCCAGAAGCTTTTGACCGACCGGCAGGTTTTCGAGGCGCTGGCGCAATGGCATGGGGCAGGTCACCGGAATGAGGAGCGGGCAGGTTAGCGCTGTTCCGCCCGTGAGCAAACCCGTCAGTCGCTGGGCAGGCCCCGGGCGTTGAGGTGTTCGATCAGACGCAGGCGTAACTGGTTCAGCATCGGCGCCGGGCAATCGAGGGCGTCCGCCGTCGCGCAGACATGCCCGAGCAGGTAGCGGATCTCGGTGCGACGGGCATTGGCGACATCCTGATACATCGAGGAATAATTCCCGGCGGTGGCGGCAATCACCTGTTGCACTTGCTCCAGCAAACCGTCAGCCGCGCCGGGCTGACCGCAGCGTTGCAGCACGCGGGCGAGCTCGGCACACAGCGCCGTCACTTCTTCTGCATGGGCCAGCAGCTCGCCGTTGCGGCATTGATGCAACACGGTGAGCGGGTTGATCGCGCAATTGAGCGCGAGCTTGCGCCAGAGGCGTTCGGCAATGTCAGCGGTCCATTGATGGGGGATGCCTGCCTGCTTGAGGTCTTCCAGCCAGGCCGGCGCCGCGCCGTGCGGTGTGTCGCCCAGCCAGTTGGAGCCCTGTCCGGCAAATACCACGCTCCAGTCTTCATCACGGTAGGCGCCTTCGGTGCTGGAGACAAAAATGCAGCGTGCCTCAGGAATCATGGCGGCCACGGTGTCCTGGCTGCCGAGACCGTTTTGCAGGAGCAAGACATCAGCCGCACCGGTCAGGCGATGGGCGACGGCTGCAACGGCGCGTTCAGCGTCGTAGGCCTTGCACGCCACCAACAGACGCCGGATCGGTTCATCCGCGCTGACCGTCTGCGCCGCAATGGCAAACGTCTGACGCTGGCCATTCTCGTCAAGCGCCAGACCGGCGTGCGCGTCGTAGGCCGCCAGTCGGGCCTCGTCGCGCAAGATTAACCGCACCGGCAGACCCGCCCGGGCCAGTCGCGTGGCCCAGAGACTCCCCAGACTGCCCGCGCCCAGAACGTGCCAGCACACGGAATTCAAAAGAAATGACCCCCGACGACGAAGATCTCGGTGCGCGGCGAAAACGAAATCAACATCGCAGGCTCACATGAACGTGGGAAAAGTCTCGTTATAATGACCGGGCTTTCATACCGTCAAGTCAGGCGTGCTCCATCCACATGTTGAGCCGCGCCGTATCAATTGGAGAATCTACATGCCCTCGTTCGACGTAGTGTCCGAACTGGATAAACACGAAGTCACGAATGCCGTCGACAACGCTATCAAGGAGCTGGACCGCCGCTACGACCTCAAAGGCAAGGGCAGCTTCGAGTTCACGGAAAAAGACCTGCTGATCAAGATGACGGCCGAAGAAGGTTTTCAGCTTGAAGCCATGATCGAGATCCTCAAGCTGGCCCTGGTCAAGCGCAAGATCGATGTGCAATGCCTGGAACTGAAAGATCCCTTCGCGTCCGGCAAGGTCATGAAGCAGGAAGCCACGCTCAAGGAAGGCATCGACAAGGAGCTGGCGAAGAAGATCGTCGCTCACATCAAGGAGGCCAAGCTCAAGGTTCAGGCCGCGATTCAGGGCGAGCAAGTGCGCGTCACCGGCAAGAAGCGTGATGACCTGCAAGAGGCGATCGCTGCGCTGCGTGGCCACGAGTTCGGCATGCCGCTGCAATTCAACAACTTCCGCGACTGATTACCCCGCGATTTGCCCTGCGATTTCATGTTGACTCAGGAACCCGAGGGGTTCCTGTGCGTCCGAATGCAGGTCTCGCTGAAACAATGGGCCCACTCGGCGCCGTTGCTTCAGCCTTCCATGCGCGACTCAGAGGAGAAATAGATGGACTTGGATTTAAACGGCCAGGTAGACCATCTGGTGAAAGCGTCTCAGGCCTGGATCCCGATGGTCATGCAATACGGCAGCAAGGTGCTGCTGGCAGTGGTCGTCCTGCTGGTCGGCTGGTGGCTGATCAATAGACTGACTTCCCGGGTGGGTGCACTGTTGGCGCTGCGCCACGTCGATCTGGCGTTGCAGGGTTTCATCAGCAGCATCACCAACATCATTCTGAAGATCCTGCTGATCGTCAGCGTGGCTTCGATGATCGGGGTTGAAACCACCTCATTCGTCGCCGCGATCGGTGCGGCCGGTCTGGCCATCGGCCTGGCGTTGCAGGGCAGCCTGGCAAACTTTGCCGGCGGCGTGTTGATTCTGCTGTTCCGTCCGTTCCGCATTGGCGACTGGATCGAAGCGCAGGGTGTATCCGGCACCGTGGACGGGATTCAGATCTTCCACACTGTGCTGCGTACCGGCGACAACAAGACGGTGATCCTGCCCAACGGCAATCTGTCCAACGGCATCATCACCAACACCAACCGTCAGCCGACGCGCAAGATCACCTTCGATGTGGGCATCGACTACGACGCCGACCTCAAGCAGGCGCTGCAAGTGTTGATGGACATGGCGGATGACCCGCGCATCCTGCAGGACCCGGCGCCACAGGCGGTGGTCGCGGCACTGGGCGACAGCTCGATTACCGTGTCCCTGCGTGTGTGGACCAAGACCGGTGACTTCGGTGACGTGTCGAACCGCTTCAACGCTGAAATCCGCGACCGCCTGCGCGCGGCCAACATCGACATCCCGTTCCCGCAACGGGTGATTCGTGTGGTGCAGGACGAGCAGCCTACGAAGGCCTAACGCTCGATCGCAGAAACCAAAAAGCCCCGACTCGTGAGAGTGCGGGGCTTTTTGTTGAGTGGGCGTCGTCACCTTTGTCTGATTGAGGCCTGTTTCTGCCCGAAGGGCGTAGGAGCGTGGCTTGTCCCGCGATCGGCTGCGCAGCAGTCGTAAACCTTGCGACGGCCTTTGTTGCTGACGCACCGCACTCACCGTATTGACTGCCGCTGCGCGCCAGATCGCGGGACAAGCCACGCTCCTACAGAATCGGGTGCGCCCTACAGAATTGAATCCGCAGGCTTGGCCGGCTCTTCCGCTTCTTCCCGCGCTTCCCGGCGTGCTTCCTGCGCCCAGTGCAGGGCGATCATGAACAGCGTCGGCACGCCCATCAGCGCGGTCGCCAGGAAGAAGTTGTGATACCCCAGCTTCTCCACCATGACCCCGGAATAGCCGCCGATCAGACGCGGCAACAGCAGCATGATCGAGCTGAGCAGCGCGTACTGAGTGGCCGAAAACTTGAGGTTGGTCAGGCTCGACAGATAGGCCACGAACGCTGATGTCGCGAGGCCCGAGCTGAAGTTATCCAGCGAGATCGTGACGATCAGCATCTTCAGGTTCGGGCCCATGTCGGCCAGCATCAGGAACAGCAGGTTGGTCGCTGCCGAGGTCACGCCGCCGATGAAGAGGATCGGCAGAATGCCGAAACGCACGATCGCCAGGCCGCCAAATGCCGCACCGGCCAGGGTCATCACCAGCCCGAAAATCTTGCTGACGCTGGCAATCTGATCCTTGGTGAAGCCCTGGTCGATGTAGAACACGTTCGCCATCACGCCCATGACCGTGTCGGACATGCGATACGTGGCGATCAGCCCCAGCAGCAGAAACGCCTGCCAGCGATAACGCAGGATGAAGTCGTTGATCGGCGTCAGCACCGGCGCCAGGCCGCGTCGGCCCATGGACGACAGGCAGGCCACGGTCAGCAGCGTGTAGAGAATCGCGCGCAGAAAGGCGCGGTCTTCCATCAGCAGGTCTTTCCAGGTGGTGCCCTGGAACAGCACGCTGGCGAAATCGGTGTTGTACAGCTGGGTGAACATCGCCGGCACCGAAACCAGCAGAATGATCAGCACGAACACCGAGGCCAGTTGATGAGCAAAGCCGTAACGCACCGCCGACAGCTGGGTGCGGATCGGCACCGATGGCTCACGCATGATCAGGCTGGTGATCAGTGCCGGCACCATAAGCAGGCCAAACAGTACGTAGGTGCCGGCCCAGGCCGAGTGTTTGTAGGCGAAGCCGGTCGAACCGAAGCCTTCGGCGAAGTACAGCGCGCCGGCGGTGGCGAGGAGGGCGGCGACGCGGTAGCCGGCCATGTAGCTGGCGGCAAGAGTCGCTTGCTGGCTGTCGCTGGCGATTTCGAGGCGGTAGGCGTCGATGGCGATGTCTTGGGTCGCGGAAGAAAACGCGACCAGCACCGCAATCGCGATCAGCCACGAGAGGTGCTGCTGCGGATCACAGAACCCCATCCCGATCAGGCCCAGGGTGACCAGCGACTGCGAAAGCACCAGCCACGAACGACGTCGGCCGAGCCGGCCCAACAAAGGCAGGCTCCATTGATCGAGCAACGGCGACCAGACCCACTTAAAGGCATAGGCCAGGCCGATCAGGCTGGCATAGCCAATGGTTTCACGCGCGACGCCGGCTTCACGGAGCCAGACCGACAGCGTCGAGAACACCAACATGTAGGGCATGCCCGCGGCAAAGCCGAGCAACAGGAGCACAAACGTAGAGGGGCTGGCATATGCGGCGAGCGCGGCGCGCCAGGTTTTGCGGGGCATGGGCTGGAATCTGCCTCAGGTTACGTAAACAAAGCGCGCACTCTAACCGTTGTGCTCTGTCGGGCGCCAGCCATGACGCTGCATATCCACACGATTGTTACGGATGGTCACGCCTTCGGCCCGCAGCCGTGCGCGTTGCTCCTCTCCCGACACCGTTCCGGGCGCCAGGCTGATGCGCCCGCCGGCGGCGATCACGCGGTGCCAGGGCAGGCTGCTGCCGTCCGGCAACTGACTCAACGCCCTGCCGACGAAGCGTGCCGCTCGTCCCAAACCGGCCAGCTCCGCCAACTGACCGTAACTGACCACTTTGCCTTCCGGCACTTGATGCAAGGTGAGGTAGAGCGCCGTGCGCCGTGCCTCTGCGGGCGAGAGACCGGTAGGGTCGTCGTGCGCCGGTGTTTGTTCGATCACGCATTCGTTCCTGTAAAAGGGATGAACGGGAATTTTCGACAAGGAACTATAGAAGCCTTAGACGGTCAGTCATACCTGTGTCGGCGGTCCGCCGATTGCCAAGACGTTGTCCATTCGGATAATGCCCGATTTTCCGCGAACCAGAGCCTTGTCGTTGCTTATGTTGTCCAGAACCCTGTTGTGCGTTGCTGTTGCCACTGCTTCTACCCCATTGCTCGCTGACACCGTCTGGTTGAAAAACGGCGACAAAATGACCGGGACCATCAAGTTCTTCGACGGCGGCAAGCTGCTGATCAATACCAAATACGCAGGCGACGTCCCGCTGGACTGGAAGGAAATCAAGACGCTGGAAAGTGACCAGCACCTTCTGGTGAAGCAGGACGCTACCACTGGCGAAGTCTCCAAATCGTTGCAGCCGGCCGAAGATGGCAAGGTCACGCTGGCCAATGGCGATGCACCGAAGACAGTTGAGCTGGCGAGCATTCAGCAGATCATCAAACCCAAGCCGGTGGTCACTGATCTGGTGTGGAAGGGCAATGTCGACGCTGCGCTCGACTTCCAGCGCGCCGAGAACGACACCGACGATTACAACATCGCCTTCAAGACCTCAGCGACCCACGGCCAATGGCGCCACAACGCCAAGGGCGAGTACAACCGCGAGTCCCAGGACAGCCTGACCACCACCAATAACTGGGACGCCGAGTACTCGGTGGACCGGTTCTTCACGGACAAGTGGTTCTGGGACGGCCGCATCACCTACAA
The DNA here is from genome assembly GCF_014841665.1 of Pseudomonas sp. CFBP 8772. Classification (NCBI taxonomy): domain Bacteria; kingdom Pseudomonadati; phylum Pseudomonadota; class Gammaproteobacteria; order Pseudomonadales; family Pseudomonadaceae; genus Pseudomonas; species Pseudomonas sp. CFBP 8772. The sequence goes on from NZ_JACYUI010000005.1 coordinate 284,735, forward strand.
GCGTGACACCATTGAAGACTTGGCCCGTCAGCGCACCGTCGGTACCGGTCCGGGTTACCAGTTCTGGGACGACGAGCTGGGCGCATTCAAAATCGGTGCGCTGCTTAACCGCACCGATTTCGAATATTCCAACGGTGAGAAGGACAACTTCTATTCCGTGTCCGGCACTTGGGACTACAACCGTTACCTGATCGGCAAGAAGGTCGAATTCTTCACCAACGGTGAAGTCGGCAAGCCTATCAGCGGCGTAGCTGACTACAGCCTCGAGACGGAAGTGGGCCTGCGTTACAAAGTCACCGAATGGGCCTCGCTCAACCTCAAGGCTGAGAAGGACATCATCAGCGGCTCCGACAACGGCGACCTGGACAAGACCCGCTACACCGCCGGTTTCGGTGTTTCCTGGTAATAGCAGCGCTATCGATGCCTGAGCGTGCGCAGGTCAACCCCTGATCTGCGCGCGCCGGCGGGCTTGAGTTTTCACCGCGTTTTCGTTACGCGAACCTTCCGCCAAACCGTCACTCCCTCCCAACCTGGCACCTTCCCACGATTACGATTATCGTGTGGCATGCGTCGCCGTCTCCCGCTTCGCATCCCCGATGCCTTCGTTTTACTGTCCAGGAGCCCCACATGAGCGCCAGCGCCAACCGGCAAGCACGAGCCTTGCTGCTCAAGGAATACCGTGGCGTGTTGTCGACCCATTCCAAGTCGATGCCCGGTTACCCGTTTGGCTCGGTGGTGCCTTATTGCCTGGATGATCAAGGCCGTCCGCTGACCCTCATCAGCCGCATCGCGCAACACACCCACAACCTGCAGCTCGACGCCAAGTGCTCTTTACTGGTGGGCGAACGGGGCGCCGAAGATGTGCAAGCGGTGGGGCGCGTCACGCTGATGGCCGAGGCCGAGAAGATCAGCGACCAGGCACAGACGGAAGCGGCCGCTCAGCGCTACTACCGCTATTTTCCGGAATCCCAGAGTTACCACAGCGCCCACGATTTCGATTTCTGGGTGCTGAAGCCGGTGCGTTATCGCTTTATCGGCGGCTTTGGCGCGATTCACTGGCTGGACGACGCAGCGCTGGCCAATCCATTTGCCGGGGCTGCGGAGGTGAGCATGGTCGAGCACATGAACGCCGACCACGCCAAGGCCATCGCCCACTACGTCGAACTGGCCGGTTTGCCCAAGACCGAGCCCGCCATGCTGGTCGGCATCGACAGCGAGGGCATGCATTTGCGCGTGGGACAAAGTCTGCACTGGCTGGCCTTCGCTGAACCCTGTAATACGCCGACACACGTCCGCCAGGCCTTGATTCAACTGGCTCACGCTGAAAAATGGCCCACACTTGAACAGGCCGAGGCTTGAATTAACGACTTTGCGACTTCACGTAAGGTCTACTGGAAGCCTTCTTCCGTTTAGGAACTCACTTTGATGCGCGTTTTTCTTCTGCTTTTATTGCTTTTTCCGGTGCTCGAGCTGTTCGTGCTGGTGAAAGTCGGGATGTCGATCGGCTTCCTGCCGACCTTCCTGCTGGTCGTTGCCGGGTCAATGCTCGGTGTGTTCGTGGTGCGGATCGCCGGTGTGGCCACCGCGCTGAGTGCCCGCCAGAGTCTCGCCCGTGGCGAACTGCCCGCCCAGCAGATGCTCGACGGTTTGATGATGACCATCGGCGGTGGTTTGCTCGTGCTGCCTGGCTTCATCAGTGACGTGCTGGGCCTGCTGTTTCTGATGCCGTTTACCCGTCGCCTGATCGTCGGTAAGGTGCGCAACCGCGCCGAGGCTCAGGCCGCGCGCCAGCGTGCGTTTGCCGAGAACATGCATGCGGCGAATTCACCGGGTCCCATGCACCCCGGCGCTGCCCGTCCTGAAGCACGCCGCCCTGAGGTCATTGAGGGCGAAGTGATCGAAGGCGAATTCGAGCCATTGGACAAAAAGTGATTCACGTCCACCACGACACGGCACCTGCGGGTGCCGTGTTCGTTTTTGCGACCACACTTCCTTCAAAAAATTTCTGGGGTCAGCCTTGAATTCGGCTTGCTCGCCCTTATGTATGGGTCACCGCAAGGTTTCTGGCGCGTTTCGTCAGACCGTATTCTGCGGTTCGCTCGCGAACCGTAACCGGCAAGCCCGGATGTTTTAACCCGCCGGTGTTCGCACCGGGCGTTTAAAAACCATAATTAGGAGATCGACAATGAAGCTTCGTCCTCTGCATGACCGCGTCGTAATCCGTCGCAGCGAAGAAGAAACAAAAACTGCTGGCGGTATCGTGCTGCCTGGTTCGGCTGCTGAAAAACCTAACCGTGGCGAGATCATCGCCGTCGGCAACGGTCGCATCCTGGACAACGGTGAAGTACGCGCGCTGGCCGTGAAAGTGGGTGACAAAGTGGTGTTCGGCCCTTACTCCGGCAGCAACACTGTGAAAGTAGACGGCGAAGACCTGCTGGTGATGAGCGAGAACGAAATTCTCGCGGTCGTCGAAGGCTGAGTTGATACCCCATTTCCCGTTACTACAAAGTATTTAAGGAATAACGATCATGGCTGCTAAAGAAGTTAAATTCGGCGATGCTGGCCGTAAAAAAATGCTGGCTGGTGTCAACGTCCTGGCCGACGCAGTAAAAGCAACTCTGGGCCCTAAAGGCCGTAACGTCATCATCGAAAAAAGCTTCGGCGCTCCGCTGATCACCAAAGACGGTGTGTCCGTAGCCAAAGAAATCGAGCTGAAAGACCGTTTCGAAAACATGGGCGCGCAGCTGGTCAAAGACGTTGCTTCCCGTGCGAACGATGACGCTGGCGACGGCACCACCACCGCCACCGTTCTGGCTCAAGCCATCGTTAACGAAGGCCTGAAAGCCGTCGCTGCCGGCATGAACCCGATGGACCTGAAGCGCGGCATCGACAAGGCGACCATCGCCATTGTTGCCGAGCTGAAGAAGCTGTCCAAGCCTTGCACCGACACCAAGGCAATTGCCCAGGTCGGCACCATCTCGGCCAACTCGGACAATTCCATCGGCGACATCATTGCCGAAGCCATGGAAAAAGTGACCAAAGACGGCGTTATCACCGTTGAAGAAGGTTCGGGTCTGGAAAACGAGCTGTCTGTCGTTGAAGGCATGCAGTTTGACCGCGGCTACCTGTCCCCGTACTTCATCAACAAGCCGGACACCATGGTTGCCGAGCTGGAAAGCCCGCTGCTGCTGCTGGTTGACAAGAAGATCTCCAACATCCGCGAAATGCTGCCAGTTCTGGAAGCCGTTGCGAAAGCTGGCCGTCCTCTGCTGATCGTGGCTGAAGACGTTGAGGGCGAAGCGCTGGCGACTCTGGTCGTGAACAACATGCGCGGCATCGTGAAGGTTGCAGCGGTCAAGGCCCCTGGCTTCGGCGACCGTCGCAAGGCCATGCTGCAGGACATCGCTGTTCTGACTGGCGGTACCGTTATCTCGGAAGAGATCGGCCTGAGCCTGGAAACCGCTACCCTGGAACACCTGGGTAATGCCAAGCGCGTTATCTTGAACAAAGAAAACACCACGATTATCGACGGTGCTGGCGTTCGTGCCGACATCGACGGTCGTATCGCGCAGATCCGTCAGCAGATCGGCGACACGTCGTCGGACTACGACAAAGAGAAGCTGCAAGAGCGTCTGGCCAAGCTGTCGGGCGGCGTTGCAGTGATCAAGGTCGGTGCGGGTTCCGAAGTTGAAATGAAAGAGAAGAAAGCCCGCGTTGAAGACGCCCTGCACGCAACCCGTGCGGCCGTTGAAGAAGGCGTGGTGCCTGGCGGTGGTGTTGCGCTGGTTCGTTCGCTGCAGGCGATTTCCGAACTGCGTGGCGACAACGCTGATCAGAACGTGGGTATCGCTCTGCTGCGTCGTGCGGTTGAAGCGCCTCTGCGTCAGATCGTGGCGAACTCGGGCGACGAGCCTAGCGTTGTGGTCGACAAGGTCAAGCAGGGTACGGGTAACTACGGTTACAACGCTGCGAGCGGCGAGTACGGCGACATGATCGAGATGGGTATTCTCGATCCGGCCAAGGTGACGCGTTCTGCTCTGCAGGCTGCTTCGTCGATCGCCAGTCTGATGATCACTACTGAGGCGATGATTGCTGATGTGGCTGATGAGAAGGCAGCCGGTGGCGGTATGCCTGATATGGGCGGCATGGGTGGTATGGGCGGCATGATGTAAGCTAGCCGTACCCCGATGTAGAAAAAACCCCGCTTAGGCGGGGTTTTTTTATGGGCGGCGCTAAATGACTCCCTCCGCGAGTGACCTTCGAAAAGCCTCAGGATCAAGAGCGTCTGCCTAGGGGCAGACATTTCGCCTCCGGCGAGTTACTTGGAAAAGCACCCCAAGTAACCAAGGGTGCTTGCTCCTGGTTGGGCCCGACTTCGTCGGGTTCCTTCACTCCGGTCTCGCTCCGTGGGCCCGCGCCTAACGGGCATCCATGCCCTGACGGCGCTCTCGCGGCATCCATGCGGCTCGGCCCACTGCGCGAGATCTGCGTTCAGCCTGCACCCAAGTCGCGTTTGGCGGTGACTGGACTTTTTGTGTACGAAGATCAAAAGCGGATCAAGAGCAGATGCACATCAAGGGCTTCCCGGCTAAAGCCGGTCCTACAGGGAGAGCCAATCCCACGGGATGCACGCGGTCTCCTTGTAGGACCGGCTTTAGCCGGGAAGAGGCCCGTTTGGGCACTATCAATTTTGGGTCTAACGCTTGATCATGCCCACGCTCTGCGTGGGCATGCATACCGGTTGTAGGGGACTGATTTATTTACCGGGTTGTAGGGGACTGATTTATTTACAGCGCTTCACCGTAAATTAATCTGTCCCCGTCTAGTCATCATCCCGAAACTGCTTCTCCACCCACCACTACATCCTTTTTCGCCGGCCGGTACAGCACGAAGTAATACGCCCCCAAACAAAGCAGCCAGCAGAACACCGCCGTCCAGATGTTATGGGAGAAGAAGTGCGCGCCTTGTAGCATTCGGCCGATGGAGAAGACGGTGCCCAGTCCCGCCGCGAAGATCAGGCCGGCTTTGGCCAGGCGGGGTTTGCGGTCGCGGAAGACGAAGAACAGGGCGAACAGTGTGAAGCCGGTGGCCGCATGGCCGCCGGGCCAGCAGCGGCCGGGTTTGTCGGTTTGGGGGCGGGGGCTGAGGAGTTCGCTGTAGGTTTCCTGGCCGCCGAATTCTTTCAGGCTCCACGGGCACTGCACCGATGTCACGACTTTCACCGGCGTGACGAAGCTGGTGGATAACGCCATCGACAAGACCATGCAGCCCAGTTCACGTTTCCAGGGCTTCAGCACGTTGACGAAGAACGAGGCAATGAAGCTCACGAAGGACAACACGCCGATGGCGATGACGGCCTGTTTGGCGCGGTCATGCAGGACGTCTTCGAGAAAGAAGCTGTGCCGACCGATGAACTCGCCCGCCACCGGGTCATAGGCCAGTTTGGCGATGTCCATGTCCAGCGAGGTCAATTCCAGCAAGATCAGAACGATGGCGGTCACGGCCGGTATGCCCAGATAAACCCAGCCGTTGATCGGGCGTGAGGCGGGCCGTTCGAGTGCGTGTGACATGGCAAATCCCGTGTGGTGGGCGAGGGGAGAGCGGGGGTGTATGGAGCCCGAGCGGTGCGAAGTCTGAGCAGAACGCTGTCGCGGCGCCGTGAACCGCGGGTGAAAAAAACGTTATGCACCGCAGTGCTGGCCCTTGAGCGCGCATCGCCGTAAGCTGCCGCCAACTCTGACCTTGTTGAGCGGCATCTCGAGCCGTGTCCCGGGTCTCGCCACACCGCATAGGGAGACACGCGCCATGAGAATTCTGCTGGTTGAAGACAACCGGGACATTCTGGCAAACCTCGCCGATTACCTCGGATTGAAGGGCTATACCGTCGATTGCGCGCAAGACGGTCTGTCTGGTCTGCACCTGGCAGCGACCGAGCACTATGACCTGATCGTGCTCGACATCATGCTGCCCGGCATCGACGGTTACACCCTGTGCAAGCGCCTGCGTGAAGACGCGCGCCGCGACACCCCGGTGATCATGCTCACCGCCCGCGACCAGCTCGACGACAGGCTGCAGGGGTTCCGCTCCGGCGCCGACGACTACCTGCTCAAGCCGTTCGCGCTGTCGGAACTGGCGGCGCGCATCGAGGCCGTGCTGCGGCGTGCCCAGGGCGGCGGTCGACGTACTCTGCAGGTCGCCGATCTGATCTACGACCTCGACACCCTTGAAGTGACCCGTGAAGGGCGTCTGCTTAAACTCAACCCGGTTGGCCTGAAGTTGCTCGCGGTGTTGATGCAGAAGAGCCCTCACGTGCTGCGCCGTGAAGTCCTGGAAGAAGCCCTGTGGGGCGACGATTGCCCGGACAGCGATAGCCTGCGCAGCCATGTTCACCAATTGCGTCAGGTCATCGACAAGCCGTTCGCCAAGCCGCTGTTGCAGACCGTCCACGGTGTCGGGTACCGCCTCGCCGAGGGGCGTGATGGAGTTTAAGCAGAGCCTCGCCCAGCGGATCATCATCGCCTTCGCCTTGATGAGTGCGTTGGTTGCCGGTTGCTTCGCGATGGGCATTGTCGCGACGGTGCACCTGGTCGAAGAAAAGCTGATTTCGGCGGGACTGGGCGGCGACCTGACGCGGCTGTTGCTGATGGACAGCGTCAATGACTGGAACCATCGCCCCGAGCCGGATCAGCTGTTTTACTTCAGCGGCGGTCCGGGGGATTTCGAGCTGCCGAAGGATATTCGTCATTTGGAGTCGGGCTTTCACGAAGTCTTTCGCGGGCCGTTGTCCTACCACGCGATGGTCGAGATCGTCGACGGTCGCCACTACGTGCTGCTCCAGGATCAAAGCGATTTCGAAGAACGTGAGCGCGTGCTGTTCGCCGTGGTGCTGGTGGGCTTTGTGCTGGCGTTGGCGCTGGCGATTTTCCTCGGCTGGATACTGGCGCGGCGGGTGATGGCGCCGGTGGTGCGGCTGGCCCGGCAGGTGCGCCATCGCGATCAGTTGCTCGGCCTCGCGCCGCCCCTGGCCCCTGATTACGCCGCTGACGAAGTGGGCGAGTTGGCGGTCGCCTTCGACGCCACACTGGGCCGCCTGCGTGATGCCTTGACCCGCGAGCGGATGTTCACCAGCGACGTCAGCCATGAACTGCGCACGCCGTTGATGGTGCTGGCCAGTTCCTGTGAGCTGTTGCTGGAAAACCCGGCGCTGGACCAGCGCGCGCGGGCCCAGGTCGAACGCGTGGCGCGGGCGTGCGAGGAAATGCGCGATCTGGTGCAGACCTTCCTGATGCTGGCACGCACCCAGCGCGACGACCTCGCCCTGAATCCGCAACTGACCCTGCAAGGCGCCGCCCAGCAGTTGATCAGCCTGTGGCGCGAGCCGATCGAGCGCAAAGGGCTGACCCTGGAATACCTGCCTGGCCAACCTTCCGAAGCCGCCTACAACGCCACCTTTCTGTATGCCGTGATGGGCAACTTGCTGCGCAATGCGTTGCACTACACCGAAACCGGCTTTATCCGCCTGACGCTGCGTGAAGGCGGCTTCATGGTGGAGGATTCCGGTGTAGGCATCCCCGAGGAAAAACGTGAGGCAATGTTTCAGCCATTCGTGCGCGGCACCGAGCAAAGGGGCGAAGGTCTGGGCCTTGGGCTGTCGTTGGTGCAGCGTATCTGCGAAAACCAGGGGTGGTCGGTGAGCCTGGACACCATGGAGCCCAACGGCTGTCGATTCAGCGTGGACATGGGTTCGCGCCCTGCCAAAGACCCCGTTCGGCTGCCGTCGACAAATGTACAGCCTGTGTAAAGGTGCTAAAACTCCGCGGAATATGGCCGTATGCTGGCCCTAAGTCCTTGAATAATCTCGTAACATATCTTCACTTTTTCAGACGTTTTTTTCACATTCATGTGACCTGAACATAACGCCCCGCTGCTTAGTTTGGCCCTCTCATTTAAAGGAGAAGCGGCCATGAGCAAGCGGATCGAGCTTGATTTTTCGCGCAAGTACGACGACGAACACGCGAAAAAGTATTTACGTAAACACAACGATGGACTGGCCAGACGCTTGTCGGATCGACGGGACAAACAGCTCGCCCGCCGCGCATTGGCGCTGGCAGGCGAGCCGGGTCTGGTGCTGGACCTGCCCTGTGGCGCCGGTCGTTTCTGGCCCGTGCTGGCAGAGAAGCCCAACCGGGTGATCATCGGTGCGGACAACTCGGCGGCGATGGTCAAGATCGCCTGCGAGTCGCAACCCGCGGAGGTCGTCAAGCGCGTGCAACCGCTACAGACCTCGGCCTTTGCTATCGAGATGCCCGACAACGCCGTCGACAGCATCTTCTGCATGCGCCTGATGCATCACATCGGCAAGGCCGAAGACCGCGCCGTGCTGTTGAAGGAGTTTCACCGGGTGACCCGCGACAGCGTGATTGTGTCGTTGTGGGTGGATGGCAATTTCAAGGCCTGGAAGCGACGACGCGCCGAAGCGTCGCGACCGCAACATGATTATCAGAATCGCTTCGTGCTGCCGGTGGCCACCGTAGAGGCCGAATTTGAACAGGCAGGGTTTCGGATTCAAGAGCGCCTGGATTTCCTGCCGATGTACGCCATGTGGCGTGTGTATCTATTACGTAAGAGGTAACAACAGGATGGCCGTGGATTTCGCAACAGAGTTAGCCGTTCCTGCCAAGGACCGCTTCGCCTATTTCTGGAACACGCGGGGCGAGTGGGTCGAAGAACCCAATGTGCGCCGCGGCGGTGAAAGTGGCGTGCAGCGCGTCGTCTCGGAAAACGGTCGGCTGCTGTATGTGAAGCGCCAGACAGGCCATATCTACCGCAGTTGGTTGCACCCTTTTGGCCGTCCGACGGTGTTGCGCGAACGCGATGCCCTCGAGGGCCTTCGTCAGCTCGACGTCAACGTGCCGCGCATGGTGTTCTGCGGCGCAGAGCGCGATGAGAACAACGAGTGGCGCGCGCTGCTCGTCACCGCCTCGCTGGACGGTTTTGACGAATTCGAAAACTGGCTGCGCGCCGGCGGTCGTGAGCAATATGGCGAAGCTGTCTACGAACAGATGCTTCAGGAAATCGCCAGCAACCTGGCCCGTATGCACAAGGGGCGCTGGCAGCACAGCTGCATTTACATCAAGCACGTTTTCGTTCGTGTCGTGGGCGAGGGCGCCAATGCCAAGGCTGAAGTGGCGTTGCTCGATCTGGAGAAATGCCGACAGCGCCTGACGTCCTACGCTGCCGCACAGCACGACATGAAACAACTGCGCCGCCATTCGTCGTTTCAGGCGGCGGACTGGACAAAGCTGGTCTACTTTTACGAGACCGCGTTTGGCAGGCCCATCAAAGGTTTACAGCGATGAAGTTAGAAATGGCGCGAGGTTTGTTTTTGGTCGGGGCGTTGGGGGTGACTTCCATCGCGCTGGCTGCCTGGGATCAGCCCGGGCCGAAGATTCTGAGTGCAGTGCATGGCGAAGGCCATTGCCCGCTGCCTCGGGTGGCCAAGGTGTCTGACACGGCCCGGCCCGATCACGATCTGCTGCTGTTGATGTTCGGCCTGGCCCAAGGGAGCGGACCGCAAGGCTGATTCCTTTCCGTTGCGCTGACCAAAAGGCCCCGAAGATCGGGGCCTTTTTTGTGGGCGTGTGGCGAGGTTTTTGAGTCAGCGACCAGCAGTCGTGTCGGCAACCCCATGGCTATTGCCGTCGGGCTGCGCATCATCCCGCCGCGCCAGCAGCGTATACACGCACGGCAGCACAAACAGCGTGAACAACGTCCCCACCGACATGCCCGTGGCAATCACCAGCCCGATATCGAACCGGCTGACCGCGCCCGCACCCGTCGCGAGAATCAGCGGCACCATGCCGAACACCATCGCTGCGGTGGTCATCAAGACGGGACGCAAGCGTATCGCCGCCGCTTCCTCCACCGCTTCGCGGGCGGTCAAGCCTTTGTCCCGGCGTAGCTGGTTGGCGAATTCGACGATCAGAATGCCGTGCTTGCTGATCAGCCCGATCAACGTCACCAGACCCACCTGGGTGTAGATGTTCAGCGACGAGATGCCGAGGAACAGCGGGATCAATGCGCCGCAGATCGACAGCGGCACCGTCACCAGAATCACCAGCGGATCGCGGAAGCTCTCGAACTGCGCGGCGAGCACCAGAAAGATGATCGCCAGGGCCAGGCCGAACGTCACCCACAGCGCATTGCCTTCCTGCACGTACTGACGGGAGGCGCCAGCGTAGTCGTAGGAAAAACCCGGTGGCGATTCTTCGATCGCGATCTGTCTCACCAACTCAATCGCCTCCGCCTGACTCACCAGGGGGAAGCCGGAGATGATCGCCGAGTTGAGCTGCTGGAACTGATTGAGCTGTCGGGGCCTTGCCCGGTCGCTGACGGTAATCAGCGTCGACAACGGCAGCATCTTGCCGTCGGCGTTCTTGACGTAGTAATTCGAGAGCCACGCCGGGTTGTCGCGGTAGGCGCGCTCGACCTGGGCGATGACCTTGTAGCTGCGCCCGTCGATGGTGAAACGGTTGATTTCCGCCTCGCCGAGCAGCGTCGCCAGACTGCCGCCCAGGTCCTGCATCGACACGCCCATCTGGGCGGCCTTGGCGCGGTCGATGTCGACCACCACTTCCGGCTTGTCGAACGCCAGGTCAACGTCCAGAAACGCGAATTTGCCCGAATCGGCGGCGCGTTTCTTGATGCGATCCGTCACCTCCAGCAGCGCGGCATAGTCGCCCGGTGTATTGATCACGAATTGAAACGGCAACCCTTCACCGGTGCCGGGCAACGACGGCAGGTTGAAGCCGAAAACCTGCAGCCCGGTGATGCCGTTGAGCTTGGCCTGCACTTCTGGCAGCAGCTCCATTTGCGTGCGGCTGCGCTCATCCCACGGCTTGAGCAGGAACCCGCCGACGCCGGTCTGCACGCCATTGAAACCGTTGATCTGGAACGAGGAGTAGTACTCCGGGAACGCTTTGAAAATGCTGATGAACTGATCGGTGTAGGTGTTCATGTAATCGAGGTTGGTCGGCTGCGGTGCCGTCGCCATCATGAAGATGATGCCCTGGTCCTCGTCCGGCGCCAGTTGCGATTGGCTGAGCTTGAGAAACACCGGAATCAGGCACAGCACCAGCACCGCAAACACGATCACCACCGGACGCGTATTCAGCGTGCCATGGAGGACGCGCTGGTAACGGCCTTTCAGGCTCTCGAAGGCGTGATCGAGCTTGTGCGCCAGGCCGCCGGGATTCTCTTCCCGGCGCAGGAGCACGGCGCACATCATCGGTGACAGGGTCAGCGCGACGATCCCGGAGATCACTACTGCGCCGGCCAGCGTCAGCGCGAATTCCTTGAACAGCGCACCGGTCAGTCCCTCCAGAAAACCGATGGGCGCATACACCGCCGCCAGGGTGATCGTCATCGACACCACCGGCATGGCGATCTCGCGAGCGCCCTCGATGGCTGCATCGAACGGCGTCTTGCCTTCCTCGATGTGCCGGTGAATGTTCTCCACCACCACGATGGCGTCGTCCACCACCAGCCCGATGGCCAGCACCATCGCCAACAGCGTCAGCAAATTGATCGAATAGCCCATCAACTGCATGAAGAACAGCACACCGATCATCGACAGCGGGATGGTGATCACCGGGATCAGCACTGAACGCAGGGCGCCTAAAAACAGGAACACCACGACGATGACGATGAGTACCGCTTCGATCAGGGTCTTCACGACTTCATGAATCGAGGCTTGAATGAACAGCGTCGCGTCGTAGGCGATGGACGCTTTGAGGCTCGGCGGTAACTGGGCTTCCAGCTCCGGGAGGATGCGCCGCACTTCCTTGATCACATCCAGCGGGTTCGAGCTGGGCGTGCCCTTGATGCCGATGTACACCGACGGTGTGCCGTCGAACGAGCTGACCGTGTCGTAGTTTTCCGCGCCCATCTCCACCCGCGCCACATCACCCAGCAGCACGCGGCTGTCGCCCACGGTCTTGAGCGGGATGGCCGCAAAGGTCTCGGGGGATTTCAGGTCGGTGCTGGCGTTGACGCTGGTGACCACGTACTCGCCCTTCACCTCGCCCGCAGCGGACAGGAAGTTGTACTTGCGCACCGCCTCGGTGACGTCGCTGGCGGTGAGGCCGAAACCGGCGAGCTTCACCGGGTCGAGCCACAGGCGCATGGCGAAGACCTGATTGCCCAGAATCTCGGCTTCGGCCATGCCCGGCAGCGTCGCCAGCTTCGGCTGGATGACCCGGGACAGGTAATCGGTGATCTGCGGATTGCTCAGTTCGGCGCTGTAAAAGCTGATGTACATCAGCGCCGAGGCGTCAGCGGCTTCCTTGCTCAGCACCGGGTCCTCTGCGTCTTGGGGCAGCTTGTTCTTGACCTCGTTGGCCTTGGCCAGCAGCTCGGTGTAGAGGCGGTCGCTGTTGGAGCCGATGCGTGCATAGATGGAAATGACGGAGAAGTTCTGCCGGCTGACCGAGGTCATGTAGTCGATGCCTTCGGCGCTCGCCAGACTCTGCTGCAGCGGCTGAGTGATATAGCCCTGAATGGTTTCGGCGTTGGCGCCGGGGTAGGCCGTGGTCACGGTGATCAGCGCGTTCTCCATCTGCGGGTACTGGCGGATGGTCAGCTTGCTGAACGCCTGAAAACCCAGCAGCACGATCAACAGGCTGATCACGCTGGCGAGCACCGGGCGACGGATGAACGGGTCTGTAAAGGCCATGATCGATTCCTTGATCAGTCAGCTTTGGGCTGGCTGTTCTGCGCCGCCGGGGTGGCGTCAGACGGTGTTGCCGGGTCGGCCACGATGGCGACGGCAGCGCCGTTATCCAGTTTGAGCTGACCGCCGGTGACCACGTGCTCTCCGGCTTTCAATCCTTTGCTGATAATCACCAGCCCGGCCCGACGCTCGCCGGTTTCGACAAAGCGCCGCTCGACCATGAGCTGAGGCTCGCCCTTGCTGTTGTTTTCCGGCTGGCCGTCGGCGGTCTTTTTCGGCACGACGACGTAGACCGAGTTGCCGTACAGCGTGTAGGTGATCGTGCTTTCCGGCAGTACCAGTTGCGGCGTGTCCTGCCCGAGCAGCACTTGCAGGCTGGTGAACATGCCAGGCAATAGTTGGCTGTCGGGGTTGGGCAGCGTGGCGCGAATCAGCACATTGCGGGTGGTGTCTTCGACCTTGGGGTTAATGGCGCTGATGCGCGCAGTGAAGACGCGTTCGGGGTAGGCCGCGACGCTCACCTGTACTTCTTGGCCAAGGGCCAGCTTCGGGAGCATCTGCTCCGGCACGAAAAAGTCCGCGTACAGGCTGGTCAGGTCTTGAAGGGTGGCGATCACCGTGCCGCTGGCCAGGTAGTCGCCCACGTCAACCTGACGAATGCCGATGGTGCCGCTGAAGGGTGCGAGGATGCGCTTCTTCGCCAGGGAAGCGTTCAGTTGTGCGACGGTGGCGGCGGCCTTTTTCTGGGTGGCCGCAAGCTTGTCGAAGTCGCCACGGGAAATGGCGGATTCGCCCACCAGTTTACTGCCGCGGCCGTACTCCACCTGTGCCAGACCGAGGTCCGCTTCGGCAGTGCCGAGCAGTGCCTTTTCCACATCGCTGTCGAGTTGCAGGAGCGGCTGACCGACCTTGACCTTCTGGCCGGATTCGAACTGCACGGCCTTTACCGTGCCCGCGATTTCCAGCGACAGGTCCACGCCCTGGAAGGCCTTGAGCGTGCCGATGGCCGGCAGACGATTCTGCCACGGGCGCTCGGCAACAACCGCTACCGCGACGTTGATCGGCGGCTTCGGCGCCGTGAATTGCTGGATCTGCTGATAAACCGAAAACGCCTTGTACCCGCCCAAGGCCAGCACCACGATCAGGACAATGCCCAACATGATCAACATGCGGCGACGCAACATATTCCACTTCCTTGGAAAACCGACGAATCAGGCGAGCACGTTAGTCGTGTCGGGGTTTAGTTGCCAGTGGCAGTGAGCAGGACTTCCGTTCCCGATCAAACCAAGTGCAGATGGTTGTCCCACAACCCCGCCGGCAGCTCCAGCGGCTTGGCGACCAGCACCGTCTCGCGGCAGTCATAGAAACGGCAGCGGCCCTGGCCCGAGGTTACGACGAAGCCGTCCGCCACCGCACCCACCCCGGCGCAGTCGGGCAGTGGTGCGTCGAGCTTCAGCGCGCCGCTGTCCAGGTCCCAGATGAAGAAGCGGTTGCCCCTCGGCGCGGTCAGCGCCACCAGCCGCAGTTCGTTGTGAATGGCAACGCTGGCGGTGTAGTGCGCCATGGCCTGTAGCTGTTGCTCGGCCACCGGAAAAGCCTGAAACGGTTGGCCCGGCCGCTTGATGGCGAGCAGCTCGGCGGATTCGTGGGAAGGCCCCATGAACTGCTGCCCCGCCACGATGGTGCCGTCGCTGGCAATCGCCATGTGCCGGACGCTGTTCATCTGCTGCGCCAGTGTCTCTTTGCTCAGCAGCGTACCGTCGCGCTGCATCAGCACCAGACTGGGTTCCATGGCATTGAGGTTCATCTCGACGCGGCTTTCGGCCTCGGTGCGAATGCCGCCGTTGGCGACTGCGAGGGTTTCGCCATCCGGCATCCATGACACTTGGTGGGGGCCTACGCCGTGGGTGGGAATCTCCCCGGTGCGCTGCAGCCGCTCATCCACGAATCGATAAACGCCCAACAATCCGCGGCCCGGTTCCGTCGTGTCGTTTTCGGTGGCGTACAGCCATTCGCCGTCCTTGTGGATGACCGCGTGGCCGTAGAAGTGGCGGTGGGGTTGCGAGGTGATGGTTTGCAGCAGACGACCGTCGCGCAGGTCGATCAGGTAACTCTCGGTCCCCGGCCGGCGCGCGACGAACAGCGCGATCGGCAAGCTCGGATGATTGATGATGTCGTGACAGCGCTGGGCGACGGCGGTGGCGAAGACTTGCGTGCCGTCGACGCGATAACCCACCGCAAAGTGCTGGCCGTTGCCGTCGTCCCGCGCGGACAACAGCAGCGGGCTTTCGCCTTTTTTCGCGAACAGCGTCCAGCCGCCGAATGTAACGGCGCTGAGCAGCAGGCTGCCCAGACCCAGAGCCTGACGTCGCAACATATCAGTCACCATCATTGGCGTTGAAGCCCAGTTGAATGCCCAGCGCTTTGGCCAGTTCGCCTTCGTGCAGGCGATGGACCACGTTGAGGCTGTCGTAGAAAGCGTTGAGCTGCTGGCGGCCTTCTTCGCTGGCCAACAGATCCCCGAGTGGCGGTTTCAGCGCGGCCAGCTGTCGATTGCTCTCAGCGTAGGCGGCGTCAATCTTGTCGGCCAACGGCTTTTGCTCCTTCGGCAATAGCCCGCGCAATCCCTTGTTGTCGACGCCGGCCCAGACGGTCTGCGCACTGGCCAGACTCGCCTGCAAGCTGCTGAGCGAGGCTTTGCTGCGCCAGGCTTCGGCCTGAAACGGTTGCGGTACGCCTTTGGTGCCACGGCCCAGCGGGGTGCCGAGCTTTTTCTTCAGCGAGTCCAGCGCAGTCACTTGCACGCGCAGCAACTCGGCAATGGCTTCGTGGGAATCGGCGTAACGCTGGTTGGGAAACTTGCTCAACTGAGCGAGCATGCCGTCGTTGCTGTTCCAACTGCTGAGGATATCTTCGGCCAACGCTTTCTGACGCTCGCCGATGGCCACCAGCAGTGGGCAGTAGCGGGCTTTCTGCTCGGCATTGGCCATGTCGATGTCGGCGTCGAAGAGGATGTATTCATAGGCCGACAGGCCCTGAACCACCACACTGGATTTGCCCAGGGCATCGGCGCTGATCTGCGGCTGTGCGGTGACCAGTTGCTCCACCTGACGACCAACGAGGTTCTTTTTGTCCGGCCAGAACTGAATCTGCCAGGCGCGATTGCCTTCGGCCAGCGGTCCGATCAGCAGCGGTTGCAGCTCGGCCCAGGCTTTTTGTGCGTAGAGGAAATCGGCGCGGGCGGTGTCCAGGTCGGATTTGCCCTGACAGTAGGACAGGGCACTGATCGCCAGTTGCCGGTCGGCATCGACCCAACGGCTGTAGGTCGGCAGGATGACCTGACTGGCAATGGCGGCAGACGTCACGGCTTGCGGGTCCGACGGCGCGCACGCGCCCAGTGCCAGTGCGGCAAGGCTGGTGAGCAACAACTTGGGGCGGAACATGCCCGACTCCTTATCTTCAGAAATACGTTAGAGAGAATTCAAGAACGCCAGCAGCGCCGCGCGCTGTTCCGCGTCGAAGGCCAGCACCTGACGTTGCGCCGGCAGCGCCTCGCCGCCGTGCCAGAGCACGGCCTCCATCAGGTTGCGGGCGCGCCCGTCGTGCAGAAACTGCGTGTGGCCGCTGACGGCTTGCGTCAGGCCGATGCCCCACAACGGCGGGGTGCGCCACTGTTGGCCGCTGGCCTGAAATTCGCTGAGATTGTCGGCCAGGCCTTCGCCCATGTCATGCAGCAGCAGATCGGTGTAAGGGCGGATGACCTGATTCGCCAGTTCGGGTTCGGCGGCATCGGCGGAGGTAGTGAATTGGGGCGTATGGCACTGCTGGCAACCTGCTTTGAAAAACAGATTCTTGCCCGCCAGTACCTGCGGGTCGGCCACGTCTCGACGGGCCGGAACGCCCAGATTACGGGTGTAGAAAGTGATCAGCCGCAGGATGTTGTCGCTGACCTCCGGCTCGCCGTTCGGGCCATTGCCGTTGGGCGCAGCAAGGCACGCGGTCTGTGACGGCGTGCAGTCGTCGACCGGCATCAAGGTGGACGTTAGACCCATGTCACCCGCCAGTGCGTGGGCATTCTGCTGTTTGATGCTCGGCTGCGAGGCTTTCCAGCCGAAACGCCCGAGGACGGATTTCTGCTGCGCATCGTCCCAGACCCAGTTGGGTTTACCGGTGATGCCGGTGCCCTGTTCATCATCCGGGTTGGCGTTGGCCAGAATCGCGGCCTGAGGAATAGCTTCCAGAAGCCCCAGCCCGATCATCGGCGGCGCAATACGCGCGGAAGCTCGCGTCTGCGGGTGCATCGGGCCGTAACCGGGTTGGGTGATCTGCAGGGTAGGGCGGCGCAGATGCACCGGGGTGCCGTCGCGAAAATGCACGGTCATCGAATCGTAGTCGACCCGAACCTTGCCTTCAGGCGTCACGCCGGGGATGGCCATGTCCTGCAGTTGTTTGCCGTATACAGGCTCGGGTGTCAGGCCCAGCTGCCTGATGTGTTCGGCGAATGCCGGGTCGTCGGGAATCGACAGGCGCACCAGCATGGAGACAGCGTTGTCGGCGCCGGGCTCGGGCGGGTGTCCGCGACCGTCCTTGATGTGGCAGTTCTGGCAGGCGTTGGTGTTGAACAGCGGACCCAGACCGTCACGGGCGGTGGTCGTCGAGGGGGCGATCACCCAAGGGTTGCGGAAGAAACTGTTGCCGACGCTGAAGTCCAGCCGCCGGGCGGGCGACAGGTTGGCCGAGGGCAGGGAAAACGCGTTGCGGTCGCTTTTGTTCACGGTGGTGGCGCCGCCGGACCGCGACTCGCCCGGCTCGGCTGCGGTGAAACGCGGGGCGTCATCGCACCCACTGACGGCCAGCGCCATCAGCAGAAGAAACGAAGGACGTAACCGCGCAGTCATACAGGTCCTGCAAAGGGGTGGAAATCGGGGCGAGCAAGCTTACCAGCCCCGTGTTTTATGAATAAGAGGGATTAGCGTTTGAAGGACCTCTCGTAACGTGTTGTTACCAAATCACCCGCAGGCAACGGGACGGTAAAGCTCACGCTCCGGCGATCTCCAGGGCCGGGTTTTCCACGAGCAGCTGCATCAGGCGCCGTTCGCCCTCGACCACCTTGAACGACCGATAATCGCCAATGCCGTCGAGCTGCCGCTCGCGTTCGCGGATCGCCAGCTCCTTGGCCCGCTCGTAGCCGTAATGCTCGACCCTGAACGACTTGGTGACACTGCTGCCGTTGCGCAGCGTGGTCCGCGCCACCCAATAGGCAATGCCGGTGTAGCAGCGGTAATGCACCCCCGGATAGCCGCTGGTGTTGGTGGCGATGATGCGTTGACGGATGTCGCGGCTGAGCTTGGGCAGGTGCGCCAGCAGCAATTGGTCACGGCACGCGTCGGCGGCTTGGCGTGCCGGGTCACGGCCCCCGTAGCGGGAGAATGAGAAGAGCCGGTTGAAGGTCCTGCCATCGCGGTAGATCGTCACCTTCCAGGCACGCGGGCCCTTGACGCCGACCAGCAGGTGGATACCGTAATCGTTGGCTTTGAGCTTACTGACGCGGCGCCTTTTATTGTTTCTCTTGGGCACTTTCTGTCTCCTCCTGGATAGGGTGGGGTCAAGGAAGTGCGCATGATCGGCGGCGGGGGAGGCGTGTTCAATCCGACAAGGAGCGAACAGGAAATGCCCTACAAAGCTTACAGACCGGTCCCCGGATAAGGCCGGTTTTGGTGAGGTTTGGAGCTTCGATTGACGAAAAAAATGCCGGCCCGTGGTCGGGTCGGCATTTGTTTGCAGCTGGAACGGCTTCACACCGGAAGGCGTGGCCCCCACAGGGTTTGAAGCGGACGTGATGGGGATCAGAACTCGTGGTCGGCGTTGTCCGGGTTCAGGTCGGTGATGCCCAGCTTGCCGGCCGCTTGTTCCATGGCCCCGGTCTGTTTGACCAACGCAGCAATGGCGTTGCGCACCACTTCGTTGCCTGCTGTATTGCCGGCCGCGATGAGCTGGTCGAAATGCTCGCCCTTGTTGGCGTGGTCGACGATGACCTGCAGCTTTGCCTGGGTCGCGTCGAGGTCGGCACGAACGGTCTGGTCGGTCGCAGCGTCGGCCTTGGCCACCAGCGAAGACAGGCTTGGGCCAGTCACTTTGCTGCCGTCGACGCGGGTGTACTCGCCCAGGTAAACGTTGCGGATGCCCAGACCGTTGTAGAAGTGCGAGTTGTGGGTGTTGTCACTGAAGCAATCGTGCTCGTCCTCGCTGGAATTGGCCTCCAGCGCGACTTTCATGCGTTCGCCTGCCAGTTCACCCAGCGACAGGCTGCCCATGCCGAAGAGCATTTTGCGCAGTCCGCTCTCGGCGGATTCTGCTTCCAGCGTGGCGCGGTAGTTGTCGGCGACGCCCGGTTTCCAGTTGTTAACCATTTCTTCGAGGTCGCTCACCAGCAGGTCGGTGACGGCCTTCAGGTAGGCGCGACGGCGGTCGTTGTGGCCGCCGGTGCCGCCCTGACCTTCGATGTAGTCGCTGGCCGGACGCTCGCCGGCGCCCGGGCCGGTGCCGTGCAGGTCCTGGCCCCAGAGCAGGAATTCGATGGCGTGGTAACCGGTCGCCACGTTGGCTTCCGAACCGCCGAGCTCGTTCAGGCTGGCGAGTTTTTCAGGGGTGATTTCGCTGACGTCGACTTTGTCCTCACCCACTTGCACGGACGTGTTGGCGATGATGTTGGCAGTCGCGCCCGGGTTGCCCAGTGCGTGCTGGTAATCCTTGGCGACGTAGTCGATCAAGCCTTCGTCCAGCGGCCATGCGTTCACCTGACCTTCCCAGTCGTCGATGATGGTGTTGCCGAAGCGGAACACTTCGCTTTGCATGTACGGCACCCGCGCCGCGACCCACGCTGCACGCGCTGCTTTCAGGGTCTGGTCATTGGGGGTGGCGAGGAAAGCGTCGACTGCCGTGCTGAGGGTTTTGGCAGTGGATTCGGCGTCGCTGAAGACGGCAAATACCATGTTGGCGTAGTTGGCGACCACTGCTTTGGTGGCGGCTTCGCTGGACTGGGTCGGTGCAGCGGCGGGGGTCGGCGCTGTGGCTGGGGCGGCGGCTGCGGCAGGTGCCGGGGCAGGCGCTGCAGCGGCGGGTTTGTCCTTGCCTTGATCACAACCGGCCAGAGCAATAGCGACAGCCAGCAGACTTGCGGTTGCCAGGGGCATACGAATCATGACGGAATCCTGCATCGAGAAGAGGTGTAAACGGTGGCGAACGCCAAAAAATGCTGCGCCATAATGCGAAAGATTTGCATTCGGTGTAAAGGCCATTTGCCCAGGCAGTCTGAGGGAGATATTTCAAGCTGTTTCAAGGGAGAGGTAAGGTGCCGCGTCGCAATGGCGAGGGGGAATCCGCGCAACGGCTGCCTCTTCGTCGCAAGGCAGGCGTGCTACAGCGCCTCGCTGTGAGTGCGCTGGGCTTGCTTGAGGTAAACCAGCAGTTCCCGCGCCGGCAGCGGCTTGCTGTAAAAATAGCCCTGACCTTCGTGGCAACCCTCGGAAATGATGTACGCCTCTTGCTCGGCGGTCTCCACACCCTCGGCAATCACCTGCATGCCCAGGCTTTTGCCAAGCTGGATGATGGCGCGCACGATCGTCGCGTCGTCATCGTCGTCGAGCAAATCCTGCACGAAGCTCTTGTCGATCTTGATCTTGTCCAGCGGCAGGCTTTTCAGATAACTCAGCGATGAATAACCGGTGCCGAAGTCATCAATGGCGATCAACGCCCCGGAGCGGCGCAGGCTCAACAGGTGCTGGGCGGCGGTGGTGATGTCTTCCATCAGGCCGGTTTCGGTGACTTCAAGCTCCAGACTGCGGGGCGGCAAGCGGTAGATCTGCAGCAGGTTGTTCACCACCCGCGGTAATTCGGCGTGGTGCAGCTGCACGGTGGACAGGTTCACCGCCATGCGCAGGTCGCTGAAGCCCTGATCGTGCCATTCGCGCAGCTGTTTGCAGGCCTGATCCAGCACCCACTCGCCGATGGCGATAATGGTGCCGTTCTGCTCGGCCAACGGGATGAACAGGTCAGGGGGCACGAAGCCGTGTTCCGGGTGAATCCAGCGGATCAGTGCTTCGACGCCGACCACACTGTGGTCGCGGTAGCTGATCTGCGGCTGATAGACCAGATGAAACTGCTCGCGGGCCATGGCTTCGCGCAGGTCCTTCTCCAGCTCGCGACGACGGCGCATCTCGCTGTCGACGCTGGCGATATAAAACTGGTAGCGATTGCGCGAGCGGGTCTTGGCCAGCGTCATGGTCTGTTCGGCTTTCTGCAGCAGCTTCTCGGTGCTGTCGCCATCTTCGGGGAAAAGAGTGATGCCGATGGTGGCGCGCAAGCGAATCTCTTGCTGATCAACAGCGAAGGGCGCCTCCAGATCGTCGAGGATGTTCTGCGCCAACTCGGCGGCTTCATAAGGCTGTTCGATATCGGCCTGGACCAGCGCGAACTGGTCGCCGCCCAGGCGGGCGAGGGCGCCGAGACGTCCGCTGTGGCCGCGCAATCGATCGGCGAGGGCCAGCAGCAACTGGTCGCCGGCCTGATAGCTGAATTGTTCGTTGATGCCTTTGAAGTCATCCAGCCCGACGCATAACACCGCGACCCGATGCTGCACCTTGCCGGCGTCGACGAGGATTTTGTCCAGTTGCTTCTGCAGTTGCAGCCGGTTGGGCAGCCCGGTGAGGAAGTCGTATTGGGACATCCGCAACAGGCTGGATTCAGCCTCGTGGCGCAGGGTGGTGTTGCGCTCGATGGACGCCAGCAGTTGGTTGGCGGTGTTGACCCAGATCCCCAGCTCGTTTTTTTCGTGGCCTTTGAGCAGGGGCAGTTGGTGTTCGCTGGGGCGGTCGGGGTTGATGGTAGTCAGGTGCTCGATGATTCTCGACAGCGGTTTGGTCAGCAGCCAGTGGTACACCAGGTACAGGACCAGACCCAACGCCAGCGCGCGCAACACGCCGGAGATGAAGATGATCATTGAGTTGGTGAGGAAGGTTTCGCCGTAGGTGGCGGTGTCCAGGGTGATGCGCAGGTCGCCGTAGTATTCGCTGTACGGGCTGCGGCCGACCAGTTGGGTGGTGAAGCTGCGTTCCTGGCCAAGGATCAGATCGGTGAGCCAGCGGGTAGGGGTGACTTCGAGGGCGCGGGATTTCTCGGCGAGCACCGTCTCGTTGGGATGACCAATGGACGCCAGTCGCACCGCTTCGTCCTGAAACAACCCTTCGATGACCTGCATGCCCATTTCCCGGTCCAGGCTGTAGACGGCCTGTGTCGACGGGTCGCGAAACATGTCGAGGATACGCGCTGCGTCCGAAGCAACGGCCTGGCGGGTTTTGTATGCGTCGTAGACGATCTGTGCGCAACTGAGCACGACCCCCACGATCAGCGCTGAAAGCAGCACAACGCGAAGCAGCTTCACCGACAAGCTGTGTTTGAGTTCCAGCTTCAAATGGCCATTCCTTCATCCATGCTGATAGCGGCCTGACTGTGTGCACGCACGGGCAATGCAGGCATTCGGATCAGACGCCTCTGGCTTGCGCCTGACCCCATCAATCGGGAAAACACTTAACAGGCAGACCACTCAGGCTAACCGTACTGTGTCGGTCGTCCGCGGGAAGAACTTGAGCCCAGCCGTTTGAATCAGCACGAAATTTGATATTAGTCGGCTATCGCTTCCAGACAATACATAAACGACAAACAGAAGGCGAAAAAAAAACCCGGACGTGCCGGGCTTTTTTTATTCGAGCATTCAAGCATTCATCAGGCGGTGAAGCTTTTGCCTTCGAACTGCTCGGCAACGAACTTCCAGTTGACCAGGTTCCAGAACGCCTCGACGTACTTTGGACGCAGGTTACGGTAGTCGATGTAGTAAGCGTGCTCCCAGACGTCGCAGGTCAGCAGCGGGGTGTCGCCGCTGGTGATCGGGTTGCCGGCGCCGATGGTGCTGGCCAGTGCCAGGGAACCGTCAGCTTTCTTCACCAGCCAGCCCCAGCCGGAGCCGAACGTGCCGATGGAGGTCTTGCTGAATTCTTCCTTGAACTTGTCGAAGGAACCGAACGCAGCGTTGATTGCATCAGCCAGAGCGCCGGTCGGTTGGCCGCCGGCGTTTGGCGCCAGGCAGTTCCAGTAGAACGTGTGGTTCCAGACTTGAGCGGCGTTGTTGAAGATACCGCCCGAGGACGTCTTGACGATTTCTTCCAGAGTCTTGCCTTCGAACTCGGTGCCTGGCACCAGGTTGTTCAGGTTCACGACGTAGGTGTTGTGGTGCTTGTCGTGGTGGTATTCCAGAGTTTCCTTGGAGATGTGCGGTGCCAGAGCATCATGTGCGTACGGCAGCGGAGGCAATTCAAAAGCCATGGTAATTCTCCTAATCAGGTCAGTTGCGGTTTGCGCAAGGCCGATCACGGGCGGCCAGACAGAACTTACGCTGGCGAGTTTGTACTCTTTGCAGCGCAGGGGCTGGATCATAGCACCGGCCCCGGACCTTAACCACGCAACAACAGTGTGGGATAGAGGTTCCAGAGCATTGCGCCGAAAGCGTAGTGGCAGGCTTGGGTTTTCACGCCGTCCTGACCAATTGCACCGCCACGCTGAACATCATCACCGCGACCATCAGGTCCAGCAGGCGCCAGGTGGCCGGGCGCGCGAGCCAGGGCGCCAGCCAGGCGGCGCCGATCGCCAGCGTTGAAAACCACAACACCGAAGCGCTGGCTGCCCCGGCCACATAAGCGCCGGGCACTGCTTGCTGCGCGCCGAGGGAGCCGATCAGCAGGACCGTATCGAGATAAACGTGCGGGTTCAGCAAGGTCACCGCCAGGGCGGTCAGCAATACCGCGCGGCGAGAGCGCTGGCCGTGGGTGTCGCCGTTGGCGAGGCTCTGCGGCGACAACGCGCGGCGCAAAGCCATGGCGCCGTACCACAGCAGAAACACCACTCCGCCCCAGCGCGCCACCGCCAGAAGCGTCGGGTTGTGGGCCAGCACATTGGCCAGCCCGAACACGCCGGCGGCCACCAACAGGGCGTCGCACACGATGCACAGCAAGGCCACGGACAGGTGGTGTTCGCGACGCAGACTTTGCGCCAGCACGTAAGCGTTCTGGGTGCCGATGGCCATGATCAGCCCGAGGGAAACCAACAGGCCATTGAGGTAGCTTTGCCACATGATGTCGGGCCTCGATCAGTTCAGGGATGGACGGGATCAGGCGCTCGTCGCCAGTGCGCGCAAGGTGCTCATGGCCTCCAGCGCGTCGTCCTTACCCACGAAAAGATGGTCGTGGTAAAAGCCCGCGACCACGTTGCAACTGATGCCCGCCTGCCCCAGTGCGCTGGCGAACGCGGCGGTCAGCCCGACGGCCGCGAGTGAGGAATGGACGGTCAGGGTAATCCAGGCCATGACGTAATCGCTGGCCAGGCCCAGGTGCTGCGCCTGGCTGCGTTCAAGTATGACGGTCAGGCCTTCACGCTCCCTGAAGCTGCCGATCACCTCGACACCTTGCACGTGGCTGCTGTCAGCCACGGTGCAGAACACGTAATCACCTTCGTTCAGTTCGGGGTCCATGCTGCGCAGCAACGCGCTGAGGGAGGTTTCGCCAGTCATTGATATTCGCCGTTTGTTGAGGTGGGCATCAGTCAGTGGTGGCGATTGTCAGGCGAGAGCGAGTATAAGAAAAACCAATAAAGCTCATCACCCATTAGAGAAAATGATGTTCGACTACAAGTTGCTTTCCGCGCTGGCGGCGGTGATCGAGCAAGCCGGATTCGAGCGTGCTGCACAGGTGCTTGGCCTTTCGCAGTCGGCGGTGTCCCAGCGCATCAAGCTGCTGGAGGCGCGGGTCGGCCAGCCAGTACTGGTCCGGGCGACGCCGCCCACGCCGACAGACATCGGCCGGCGCTTGCTCAACCATGTCCAGCAGGTGCGCTTGCTGGAGCGGGATCTGCAAAGCGTGGTGCCCGCGCTGGACGAAGGCGGCATGCCCGAGCGCCTGCGCATCGCACTGAACGCCGACAGCCTGGCGACTTGGTGGGCCCTCGCGGTCGGCGACTTCTGTGCCGAGCATCGATTGCTCACTGATCTCGTGGTTGAGGATCAGGATGTCGGGCTCAAACGCATGCGCGCCGGTGACGTGGCCGCGTGTCTGTGCGGCAGTGAACGGCCGGTGGCGGGGGCGCGAAGTGTGTTGCTCGGCGCCATGCGCTACCGGGCGCTGGCCAGCCCTGACTTCATCGATCGGCATTTCCCGCAGGGCGTGACGCCGCAAGCGGTCGCCCGATCGCCCGCGCTGGTGTTCGGCCCGGATGATTTCCTGCAGCACCGCTACCTCGCTTCGCTGGGCGTCGAAGGCGGATTCGAGCATCATTTGTGTCCCTCGTCCGAAGGCTTCATGCGCATGGTCGAAGCCGGAATGGGCTGGGGACTGGTGCCGGAATTGCAGGTCCGCGGGCAATTGGCGAGCGGTCAACTGGTCGAGTTGCTGGCCGATCACTGCATTGATGTACCGTTGTACTGGCATCATTGGCGCAATGGCGGTCGCTTGCTGACGGAGCTGACGGACCATCTGGCGAAAAAAGCGGGGCAATGGCTGGTGCCGTTGCAGCCTGAGTGAACGTCAGTAGTCGACGCAGCAGATTGTAGGATCGGTCGCAGAACAGCCGCGGCGATCACAGGCAAAAGATGATTAAACGGAGCAGGCAATGAAAATTCTGGTCACCGGCGCAGGCGGCTTCATTGGCGGACGCTTCGCGCGTTTCGCGCTGGAGCAAGGCTTGAACGTCCGGGTCAACGGCCGTCGTGCGGAGGGTGTCGAGCATCTGGTGCGGCGCGGGGCCGAGTTCATCCAGGGCGATCTTTCCGATCCGGAACTCGTTCATGCGCTGTGTGACGACGTCGAAGCCGTGGTCCATTGCGCGGGTGCGGTGGGCACATGGGGACGACGCCAGGACTTCCATCAGGGCAACGTTCAAGTCACCGAAAACGTCGTTGAAGCCTGCCTGAAACAGAGAGTCCGGCGGTTGGTGCATCTGTCCTCGCCCTCGATCTATTTCGATGGCCGATCGCACCTCGATATCCGTGAGGAGCAAGTGCCCAAGCGCTTCGGCAATCACTACGCCGCGACCAAATACCTGGCCGAGCAAAAAGTATTTGGTGCTGAAGAGTTCGGTCTGGAAGTGATCGCCCTGCGTCCTCGTTTTGTGACGGGCGCAGGTGACACGAGTATTTTCCCGCGACTGCTGGAGATGCAGCGCAAGAATCGTCTGTCGATCATCGGCAACGGACTGAACAAGGTCGATTTCACCAGCATTCAAAACCTCAATGAAGCGCTGCTCAGCAGTCTGCTGGCGGCGGGTTCGGCGCTGGGCAAGGCCTACAACATCAGTAATGGCGCGCCGGTGCCGCTCTGGGACGTGGTCAATTACGTGATGCGCCAGATGGAATTACCGCCTGTAAGGCGTTATCGGTCTTACGGCCTGGCGTACACCGCCGCGGCCATGAACGAGGCGGCGTGCCTGATCTGGCCCGGGCAACCTGAACCGACGCTGTCGCGCATCGGGATACAGGTGATGAGCCGGGATTTCACGCTTGATATCAATCGCGCCAGGCATTATCTGGATTACCAGCCCGACGTCAGCGTGTGGACCGCCCTCGACGAGTTCTGCGGCTGGTGGAAAGCCCAGCACGGCGGCGCGTTGTAAAAGGCTTCAACATCCGTGGTTATACTGCGAGCCATTCAGATTCAGCGGTTTTTTCAAAGGTAAATCCATGCGCAAAGATCCCTATGACGACGTCGATGACGTCCCGAGCCTCAGCGCCAAAGACGATGACGATGACTTTCTGCCGCCACCGGGCGCCCGCGAGCGCACGACGGTGTATTCCCGTGACACGCCGGTGGTGAAGGTGAAGGCGCCCGGTACCGGTGCGTTGTGGGCGTTGATCTGTGTGCTGTTTATCGCGTTTTGCGGCCTGGGCTGGTGGAGTTTTCAGCAGGTCTCTTTGATGGAGCAGCAGTTGGTGGCGACGCAGGAAAGCTTCGCGCGCATCAGTGAGGAGGCGGCGGGGCGCTTGCAGGATATTTCCGGCAAGGTGGTGGCCACCGAGTCGATGGCGAGCAGCAGCGAGGCGCTGAAGGCGCAGATCAAGCAGTTGCAGGATCAGTTGGCTGATCAGAGCAAGCAGCAGCAGGGCGTGGCAGGTTTGCAGGGCGGGCTGGACAAACGGCTGGAGCAGATCAGTACGCAGAGTGCGCAGCAGCAGGCGGTCAATCAGCAGTTGCAGGATCAGTTGAAGGCCGTGACCACGGAGCTGGCGGCGTTGAAGGCGGCGATGCCGGATGGCAAGTCGGCGCAGTCTGAGCAGGAGCGTCTGGAGTCGCAGTTGAAGGGCTTGAGCGCGGACGTGGCGAGTCTGAAGAAGGCGAATGGCAGTCAGGCGATCGAGCAGCTTGAGCAGGATATGGTGGTGGTGAAGAGTGAGTTGGAGAATCGTCCGGCAGCTGCTTCGTCGGGTGCCAGCACGGCGGAGTTTGATGCGTTTCGTGGTCAGATGACGCGGACGATCAACACGTTGCAGAGTCAAATTCAGACATTGTCGCAACAGATTAATGCTCGACCTTGAAGCAGCCCCCGATGACGTCGCCATTTGTGATGTTGTCGGGGGAGGTGACGCAGAGTGAAGTTGAGGCGTGAATGTTTAACTCTGTCCTGTAGGCTATTTCCGATTTTGATATTTGATATGGGTTTTGAGTTGCGTTTATCTTTTTTTGAATTACGGTCTAGCCAGTGACTCGCGATAACGCTGTTGGTTATCGCACACTCAGTGAGGAGCTTCAGTGACGAAGCTTTTTTGAAGAACGATACAACTCCAGCGAGGTGTTTCGTTACAACCGTTAAGGATGACTAAGATGAATGGATTCAACACTAAACACGGCCAAAGCCGCTCGATCGGTAAAAGCATCGTCAGCGGTGCAGGCCTTGCCCGAAATGCTGCGAAGCCGCCCAGAATCAAACCCGGCACCAGACCTCCCGTGACGAAGCCGCCGGTCGCAAAGCCACCGGTTACAAAGCCTCCGGTTATCAAACCACCCGTTACGAAGCCACCGGTTACCAAGCCACCCGTTACAAAGCCACCTGTGACAACTCCGCCCTCAATCAAACCGCCGGTCATCCGACCGCCTGCGGTAAAGCCAGTGAAACCACCGCAGTTGGCGGTTAAACCGCGCCCCCCCAAGCCAGTCACTACGGGGCCGGTCAAGCCACCCGCGTCGTTGGTGCTGCCGCCCAAGCCGCTGATCCCGCCTCGTCTGGCTGAAGTGCTGTCGATCGTTGATACGATTACCGGTGTCGTCTCGTTGCTGTATCCATTGGGGACGTATTTACTGCCGAGCGGAGACAAACAATTGCCGGACGGCCGCGTGGCGGATGCCGGGGGCGACTACATTACGGATGGGGATGGCAACGTCCAGTATCTGGACGGAACCATCATTTACGCAGACGGGACGATCAAGTTTCCGAACGGCACCTATCAATACACCGACGGCAGTTATCTGTATCCTGACGGCACTATTGGTTATCCGGACGGCACCTGGCGATTCCCGGATGGCACTGTTACGGATTCGGAAGGCAATGTGTTGGCTACTGATTATCCAGAGCTGTAAGTTGAAAAGTTTGCTGTAAAAAAAGCCCCGGCTCTTTCGAGTCGAGGCTTTTTTATTATCGATGTATTACTTTTGAACGGTGCAGCTTACAGCGTCGGGTAATCCACATAGCCTTCGGCGCCTTTGGCGTAGAAGGTTTCGGGATGAGCTTCGTTCAGCGGGGCATCCTTGGCCAGACGTGCCGGCAGGTCGGGATTGGCGATGAACGGCACGCCGAAGGCGACGGCGTCGGCCTTGCCGCTCGCCAGCCAGGCGTTGGCGCTTTCTTTGGTGAATTTCTCGTTGGCGATGAACACGCCGCCGAACGCTTCTTTCAGGCGTGGGCCCAGGCTGTCGTCGAGTTCACGTTCGCGGGCGCAGATGAACGCGATGCCGCGTTTGCCCAATTCGCGGGCGACGTAGGTGAAGGTCTCTGCCAGGTTGGCGTCGCCCATGTCGTGCGCGTCAGCGCGGGGTGCCAGGTGCACGCCGACACGGCCGGCGCCCCAGACGTCAACAGCGGCGTCGGTCACTTCCAGCAGCAGACGTGCGCGGTTTTCCAGCGAGCCGCCGTAGGCATCGGTGCGGGTGTTGGTGCTGGTTTGCAGGAACTGGTCGAGCAGGTAACCGTTGGCGCCGTGGATCTCTACGCCGTCAAAGCCGGCGGCCTTGGCGTTCTCGGCACCGACGCGGTAGGCGTCGACGATCTCTTCGATTTCAGCCAGTTCCAGTGCGCGAGGGGTGACGTAATCAGACAGCGGACGCACCAGGCTCACGTGGCCTTTCGGCTGGATGGCGCTCGGCGCAACCGGGGTTTCGCCGTTCAGGTAAGTCGGGTGGGAAACGCGACCCACGTGCCACAGTTGCAGCACGATCTTGCCACCGGCGGCATGCACGGCTTTGGTGACGTTGGCCCAGCCGCGCACTTGATCGTTCGACCAGATGCCCGGGGTGTCGGGGTAGCCAACGCCCATGGGCATGACCGAAGTGGCTTCGCTGATGATCAGACCAGCCGAGGCGCGCTGAACGTAATACTCGGCCATCATCGCGTTGGGCACGCGGCCTTCGTCGGCGCGGCAGCGGGTCAGCGGCGCCATGATGATGCGGTTGGTCAGTTCCAGGTTACCCATCTTGATCGGGTCAAAAATCGTGGTCATCGTGAAATCCTTAGTGCAGTCGGTAAAAGGTGGATCCGCAGGTTTCAAATTCGGGGAATCAGTTGGTCAAAGGGGCCATTTCGACATCGTTGCGCTGACGGAAATTGATCAACGTAACCAGTAGCGCCAGCACCGCCAGAACGCCTGCTGCCAGCGGCACGGTGGTCAGGCCGAAGCCATGGGCGATGACGCTGCCGCCGACCCAGGCGCCCAGCGCGTTGCCGACGTTGAAGGCGCCGATGTTCAGGGTGGACACCAGATTGGGCGCGGCCTTGCCGAAGGTCACCACGTTGATCTGCAAGGCAGGCACGGCGGCGAACGCAGCGGTGGCCCAGAGGAACAGGGTGATTTCAGCCGGGATCAGCGCCGTGCTGGTCCAGCTCAGCACCGTGGAGATCACTGCCATGGCGATGAACACGCCGATCAGCGTGGCGGCCAGTCGGCGGTCGGCGAGTTTGCCACCGATGATATTGCCCAGCGTCAGGCCGAGGCCGATGAGCATCAGCGTCCAGGTCACGCCCAGCGGCGAGACGCCGGTGACTTCGCCCAACAGTGGCGCAACGTAGGTGAAGAGGGCGAACACAGAGGCGGCGAACAGCGCGGTCATGCTCAGCGACAGCCAGATGCCCACGCCTTTGAGCGCGGCGAGTTCGGCGCGCATGTCGAGTTTCTCTTCATCGCGCTTGCTCGGCAGGAAGCGAATCAGGCCGATGAAGGCGATGACGCCAATCACCGTCACCGCGAAGAAGGTCGAGCGCCAGCCGGCCTGTTGCCCCAGTGCAGTGCCCAACGGGACGCCGAGGACGTTGGCCAGGGTCAGGCCGGTGAACATCAGCGCGACGGCCGAAGCGCGACGATTGGCCGGGACCAGATTTGCCGCTACCACCGACCCGATGCCGAAGAACGCGCCATGGCACAGCGCGGTGACCACGCGGGCGAACATCAGAATGTTGTAGTCCGCCGCCAGCGCGCAGAGCAGATTGCCGATGATGAAGACGCCCATCAACGTGACCAACGCGCCTTTGCGCGGGAGCTTGGCGGTGGCCATCGCCATGAACGGCGCGCCGATTGCAACGCCCAGGGCGTAGCCGGTCACCAGCCAGCCGGCACCGGGAATGCTGACGCCCAGATCGCTGGCGACGTCGGGAAGCAAGCCCATGATGACGAATTCGGTCGTCCCGATGGCAAAGGCGCTCAGGGCCAGAATGAGTAGTGAAAGGGGCACGTTGCGTCTCCTGGATGTGGGGCGAGGGGCTCAGAGCCGCTGCGTCAGTTGCTGCAAGAACGCCTGAATGACGTCTTCGTTGCGCCTGAAAAAATGCCACTGGCCGTGTTTCTGGTTGGTGATCAAGCCGGCCCGTTGCAATGTGGCCAGATGGGCCGAAACGGTCGACTGCGACAGACCGGCGCGCTGGTCGATCTGCCCGGCGCAGACGCCACCATCAATCGTGTGACGCTGATCGGGGAAGGTCGCAACCGGGTCTTTGAGCCAATCCAGAATCTGCCGGCGAACCGGGTGGGCGAGGGCTTTGATGATTTCGTCGATATCGATGTCAGTAGGCATGTCGTGCTCAGTGCAGGTGCGCTGTATCGCGATGGGGCCAACCTTATATCTATAAATCGCGATATACAAATATGAATAAGTGCTTAGGACGGGCTGGTTCGTTATATCGGGTTATAACGATATGAGCATGGCCTGATACCCCGGTGGGCCCTTCACCGGCATTCCCGCTTTACAGGCGCAGGGAATGCGGCGACTGTACGAGCGTCATTGCGAATGAGTCCCCGCACCTTCGGCGGAGTCAGGCGCAGAAAAAAGGCACGCAACAATAGGCAACAACCATGAATTACCTCGCACACCTGCACCTCGGCGGGCAGACGCCGGCGCAATTGCTGGGCAGCCTGTACGGCGACTTCGTAAAAGGCCTGCTGCCGGGGCGCTTCCCGGCAGACATCGAAAGCGCGATTCGTCTGCACCGGCGAATCGATGCATTCACTGATTCGCACCCGCTTATCAAGCAGGCACTGGGGCGTTTTCCCGATGGCCGTCGTCGCTATGCAGGGATCGCGCTGGATGTGTTCTTCGACCATTGCTTGGCGCGGGACTGGCACCTGTATTCCGACGAGCCGCTGGATACCTTCACCGGAAAGGTTTACCGCGTGCTGGCCGATGAGCCCGCGTTGCCAGAGCGTCTCGCGTTGATTGCGCCGCGCATGGCGGCGCAGGACTGGCTGGGTTCGTACCGTGAATTTTCGGTGGTGGGTGATGCGCTGGCTGGCATCTCGCGTCGCCTGACACGGCCGGAAGGCCTGGCCGGGGTCAACCAAGAGTTGCACGCGCTGTACCGACCACTGAGTGACGATTTCAGCGCGTTTTATCCTGATCTTCAGGCGTTTGCTCAGGCGGCCTTGGCGGCGGAACGTACCATCACCGGTTGAACCGCCTCACCGAACAGCGCGACCTGTACCGCCTGCTGCGCTTCGAACGCCAGCGCTGCGCGTTCTTTCCCCACAGAAGCGATAGGCGAGAGCAGCTGGATATGCACTTCACTCACTTCATTTGCGAACAGCCGACGCAGGTGCGAGAGCAGGTCGTCGTCGCCAATGAACGGCGCAATCTGATCCGGCTGGCCGTCCCGCACGTATTGAATGGCAACAGGCTGTACCGGCACGCCGGTTTCAATGGCGCTGGACAGCAGGCGGCCGTGGAAGGTACGCAAGCTGCGACCGTCGGTGGTGGTACCCTCGGGGAAGATCACCAGCGAATGCCTGCCCAGCAAGTGCTGGCCCATCTGCTTCTGAATCAGCTTGCTGTCGCCCGAGCCCCGGCGAATGAACAGTGTGCCGGCTTTCAAGGCCAGCCAGCCCGCCACCGGCCAGGTGCGCACTTCGGCCTTGGACAGGAACGACAGCGGCGCCAGCATGCCCAGCAGCGGGATGTCGGTCCACGACACGTGATTGCTCACCCACAACATCGGCTCGCTCGGCAGCTTGCCGCTGACGGTCACGCGAAACGGCAGCGCGGCACTCAGGCGCGCCATGAACCAGGCGGTCCAGCGCTGGCGACGGGCCATGGAATTGCCGATGCGCAGGCGTTCCATCAGGGCAAAGGTGCCGGCGATGCTCAAGCCCAGCGCAATCACCCAGAGCACCCGCACCACGCGCGCATGACTGCGCCAGGTGCTCATCACACCGCTGCCTTGAAGTGGCGAGCGTAGCGTGGGCACAGCTCGTCGCGCTTGAGAAGGATGAAGACGTCGGCGACCTGGAAATCTTCGTCCCAGCACGGCTCGCCACAGATCTTCGCGCCCAGGCGCATGTAAGCCTTGAGCAGGGGCGGCATCTCGCAGATCACGTTGTTGGGCAGGTCCAGCGTCGGCAGGGGATTCTTCGGTTCGGCGCGCAGGTGTTCGTTGCACAGATAACGTTCGCGCAGGCGTTGCATGATCGCGTGGGCCTGAATGCCGCCGTCCTGCATCGGAATGCTGGCGCAGCCCATCAGGTAGCTGTAGCCGCCTTCGTTGAGGATCTCGGCCAGTTCGCTCCACAACACGGCGATGGTGCCGCCGTTGCGGTAGGAGGGATCGACACAGGTCCGGCCCAACTCCAGGATCGGGCCCTGCAAATGCCGCAGGCCGTGCAGGCTGAATTCTTCTTCGCTGTAGAATTTGCCCAGGGTGCTGGCGGCCTTGTGGTCCAGCAAGCGGGTGGTGGCGACCAGACGACCGCTGCTCAGATCACGCACGCCGATGTGCATGCAGTGAACGTCGTAATCATCGATATCCAGGCCCAGCTCGGCGCCCTTGAGCCTGGCGTTGAATTCGCCACTGAACACACTGAAGCGCAACGCCTGTGCTTCCTGCAGGGCCTTCTCACCGACCAGGCGTTCAGCCTGCAGGCGACGTTCGGTTCGGGTGTCTCGAATGCTGGCGATCTGAGTCATGCGGCGTCTCCGTAATCCCGCCTTCGTCCAGGCGGGTCGACTGATTGTTCGAGCATTGCTGTACGAATTCAGGCTAGGGAGAGGCCGTGTCACGACCATTAAGCTTTGGTGATGGTTGCGTGACAGGGGTTTGCGTTCAATGGGCTGTCATCATTGACTGCTACGGTTGCCTGCATCCGAGCCCGAGTCCCCTCCATGACCCGTCTGCTATTCGCCGTCGCGCTGTTCCTGATCACCTGTTCCGCCGCCGCTGCCGAAACCTGGCCTGCGCCGGATTGGTCCGAGCGACTGCTCAATCGAAATAATGCAGTCACCGCTCTGGACAGCTATGCCTTCCCGGCCCGCGACGAAGCCTCCCGCGAAGGCGTGCGCACAGACGCGCTGCTGATCATTCACGACGGTGAAGTGGTGTATGAACGCTACGGCGGCGTGACCCGTGCAGACACCCCGCACCTGACTTGGTCTATCAGCAAAAGCATTCTGGCGAGCGTGCTAGGCGTCGCCTTTGGTGAAGGCCGTTTCAAGCTTGAAGACGCCGTCGCCAGGTTCTACCCGCCTTTCAGCGCGCATCCCGATATCAAACTTCAGGACCTGCTGCACTGGGCTTCGGGGCTCAACTGGCAGGAAGATTATGAATACGCGCCGCTCAACTCGTCGGTCGTCGCGATGCTCTATACCCGAGGGCGCGGCGACATGGCGCGATACACCGCTGAGCACGTCACCGCCAGTGCGCCGGGCATTTCATACCGCTATTCCAGCGGCGACAGCACCGTCCTCGCCGCTGCGCTGAAAGGCATGGTGGGTGAACGCGCCTACGCCGATTACCCCTGGACCGCCTTGTTCGACCCGCTGGGCATCACCAGCGCCACATGGGAGCGCGACGCCACCGGCACTTTTGTCGGGTCGTCCTACGCGTACATGACGGCCCGTGACCTTGCGCGCATCGGCCTGCTGATGGAACGCGGCGGACGCTGGCAAGACCGCCAGTTGATGCCCAAGGCCTGGGTTGATTTCAACCTGACGCCGTTCAAATCCCTGACTCCGACCCCGACCGATGAAGCCCCCGGCGGTCACTGGTGGCTGAACAAGACCGCCGACGGCAACCTCGGTCCGTGGCCCGACGCACCTCCCGACACCTTCGCCGCACTCGGCCATTGGGGGCAGGCGCTGTACGTGATCCCCAGCGCGAAGCTGGTGATCGTTCGCTACGCCGACGATCGCGACGGCACTTATGACCACAACCAGTTGCTCAAGCTGGCGCTGAAGGCCGTGGCCGGGGAGGGTGATCAATGAACGCTCGCATGGCATTCATCCGACGCCGCCCATTCCGCAGCTTCTTCATACTGGTGCTGCTGATCATTGCCGGCCTGATCTGGAACTGGCGCGTTCAGCTGCAGGTATTCCCCAGCATCATCAGCGCCTACACCGCCAAAGAATATTGCTCGTGCCGCTTCGTCATGAATAACCCTGCAGACTATTGCCGCAGCTACGTGAAGCAGTGGCTGCCGAGCACCCTCGACGAAGACGCGCTGAACAAGCGCATCACTGCGACAGGGCTGGGCCGCGAGAGCGCAGCGCAGTGGGAGGGCCCGCGCCAGGGCTGCCGTTTGTCGCCGCCGGTGCCGTAGAACGTTGAAGTTTGCGTGCGGTCAGACAGCCGGATAGGGTTGCGCATCGCACCCTCTGGAGTCCGCATGTCTATTCGCCTTCCTTCCTCGTTCGCCTGCGCGCTAAATGCCGTTGATGCCTGTGCCTTGATCGCCACGGCGCGCCGCTCATGAGGGGCGCGATTTTTCCGTGGCGCGAGGAAAATCAGTTCAACCTGCTGATCGACGGCCCGGCGTTCTTTCCGCGCATGATCGCTGCGATTGAAGGCGCGCAGCAGCAAATCGAGCTTGAACTGTATCTGGTGGAAGCCGGGGCCTGCGCCGAGGCGATCGTGCAGGCGCTGGTCGGTGCGGCGAATCGCGGGGTCATCGTGAGGTGTCTGTTCGATGGTTTCGGCGCCGCGGCGTTCACGATCAGTCTGCGCAAGCGCCTGACCGACGCTGGCGTGATTCTGCGTTTCTATAATCCCGTCCATTGGCGGCGTGGCTTTCGAAACCTCTACCGCGACCACCGCAAACTGCTGCTGGTCGACAAAGAGCTGGCGGTGGTGGGCGGGACGGGTGTCACCGACGAGTTCTGGCGCCCGGACCTGAACAGCAGCGAGTGGCATGAGGTGATGGTCGAGATTCGCGGGCCGCTGGTGATCGACTGGCAAGCGTTGTTCGACCGCCAGTTCCACGCCAACCCTCGGCGGCGAGCATGGCGGCCTGCGGAAAACTTCGGTCTGCCGCGTCTGCCCAAGGCACCCGTCAGCGGGAATGGGCTGGGTCGTGTGGCCTATGCCGATTCCCGTCAGCACCGGGATATCGTGCAGTCACTGGTGCGTGCACTGAACACCAGCAAGACGCGCATCTGGCTGGCCACCCCGTATTTTCTGCCGACCTGGAAAGTTCGCCGTGCCTTGCGCCGAGCGGCCTCTCGGGGCGTCGATGTGCGCCTGCTGCTCACCGGTCCGCGCACCGATCACCCTTCGGTTCGCTACGCTGGCCACCGTTATTACCCGCGCTTGCTCAAGGCCGGGGTGCAAATCTTCGAATACCAGCCGTGCTTCCTGCACCTGAAAATGGTGCTGATCGACGACTGGGTCAGCGTCGGCTCATGCAACTTCGATCACTGGAACCTGCGCTTCAACCTTGAAGCCAACCTCGAAGCGATCGACCCCGCGCTGACCCGTGCCGTGGCCGCCAGCTTCACCCAGGATTTTGCCGTGAGCAGTGAAATCACCCTGGACGGCTGGAAATCCAGACCGCTGTGGCGACGGGTTCAGGAGCGCGTATGGGGATGGCTGGATCGGCTGGTGGTGAACGTGCTGGATCGGCGGGGGTAAACGCCTCCGCAACCATCGCCCACAAAAAAGCCCGACACGCAGGTCGGGCTTTTTCGTTTTAGCGATTGAAACGCTTACTGCACTTCCACCGCCAGGCTTTCACTGATCTTCTTCTGCCAGATGGCGGGGCCGGTGATGTGAACCGACTCGCCCTTGCTGTCGACGGCAACCGTGACGGGCATGTCCTTGACTTCGAACTCGTAGATCGCTTCCATGCCCAGCTCCGGGAACGCCAGCACTTGCGACTTCTTGATCGCCTGAGCGACCAGATAAGCGGCGCCGCCAACGGCCATCAGGTAAACCGCTTTGTTGTCCTTGATCGCCTCGATGGCGGTCGGGCCGCGCTCGGATTTGCCGATCATGCCCAACAGGCCAGTCTGCTCAAGAATCTGGCGGGTGAACTTGTCCATCCGCGTCGCGGTGGTCGGCCCGGCAGGCCCCACCACTTCGTCACCGACCGGATCAACCGGGCCGACGTAATAGATGAAGCGGCCCTTCAGGTCTACCGGCAGGGTTTCGCCCTTGTTCAGCATCTCGACCATGCGCTTGTGCGCAGCGTCGCGACCGGTGAGCATTTTGCCGTTAAGCAGGACGGTTTCGCCCGGCTTCCAGCTCTGCACGTCTTCCGGCGTCAGCGTGTCGAGGTTGACGCGGCGCGCCGACGGGCCGGCTTCCCAGACGATCTCCGGGTAGGCGTCCAGCGGTGGCGCTTCCAGCGAAGCAGGGCCGGAGCCGTCGAGGACGAAGTGGGCGTGGCGGGTGGCGGCGCAGTTGGGGATCATGCAGACCGGCAAGGACGCGGCATGGGTCGGGTAATCCATTATCTTGACGTCGAGCACGGTGGTTAGACCGCCGAGGCCCTGGGCGCCGATGCCCAGCTGGTTGACCTTCTCGAACAGCTCCAGACGCATTTCTTCCAGACGGTTCGACGGGCCGCGCGCCTTGAGCTCGTGGATGTCGATGGATTCCATCAAGACTTCCTTGGCCATGACCGCCGCTTTCTCGGCCGTACCGCCGATGCCGATGCCGAGCATGCCGGGTGGGCACCAGCCAGCGCCCATGGTCGGCACGGTTTTCAGCACCCAGTCGACGATCGAGTCGGACGGGTTGAGCATCGCCATCTTCGATTTGTTTTCCGAACCGCCGCCCTTGGCCGCCACGTCCACTTCCACGGTATTACCCGGAACGATGGAGTAGTGAATGACCGCAGGTGTGTTGTCCTTGGTGTTCTTGCGGGCGCCGGCCGGATCGGCGAGGATCGAGGCGCGCAGGACATTTTCCGGCAGGTTGTAGGCGCGACGCACGCCTTCGTTGATCATGTCGTCCAGGCCCATGGTCGCGCCATCCCAGCGCACGTCCATGCCGACGCGGACGAACACGGTCACAATGCCGGTGTCTTGGCAGATTGGCCGGTGACCGGTGGCGCACATGCGCGAATTGATCAGAATCTGGGCCATGGAGTCGCGTGCGGCGGGCGACTCTTCACGCAGGTAGGCCTCGTGCATGGCCTGGATGAAATCAACGGGGTGGTAGTAAGAAATGAACTGCAAGGCGTCAGCGACACTCTGGATCAGGTCATCTTGCTTGATCACGGTCATTGGGCGCGCTCCTCTGATTTGGCGGGAACATTCGAATTGCGGGTGGCGACGGGACCGTTTGGGCCGGATGAAAGCATCTTGATCAGGCGTCAGACAGCCGGGCAGCACCTCGGCAGGCCGGGGTAAAAAAGGCGCGGCAGTATAACCCGAGGTCAAATAAGGTACATCTGCCGAGCGCCAATCAATGGTCGAACATCGTACAACGTATATACCGGAACACCGGTGAAACAGATTGCTACGGCCGTCTGGAACACAGGAATTTGAATAGTCATTTTTTTGCGCAAGCACTACAGTGGCAAGCTGCCTGCATTACCGCGCACGGCGCAGGATTGCTTCGATCTGGTGCCTGAAAAGTATCACAGGTC
This sequence comes from Pseudomonas sp. CFBP 8772, assembly GCF_014841665.1. Taxonomy (NCBI): domain Bacteria; kingdom Pseudomonadati; phylum Pseudomonadota; class Gammaproteobacteria; order Pseudomonadales; family Pseudomonadaceae; genus Pseudomonas; species Pseudomonas sp. CFBP 8772. Next base: position 323,110 of record NZ_JACYUI010000005.1, read on the forward strand.
ATCTTGCCGGTACGGGACGGACCCTTAATACCCATGATGAGTCAACGAGTGAATGCCCAAACTATCCAGCGCTTGCTGCTGAAACGTTTCGCGCTCGCTACCGGCACCTACGTGCTGGGGCTGATGCTCGTATGGATGGCGTATTTTACCGGCTACTATCACGCCACCTTCTTCGGGATCTGGTGCACCAGTGTGCTGGTGCTCTTCTGTCAGGCCGCGTTGAGCCTGGTGTTTTTCGGTGGCTACAACCGACGCTTCAAAGACCCCAGCTTGACCGAGTTTCAGGTGTTGCTGGGGCTGGGCTGGCAGACGTTTCTGATTAGCCATACGGAAGCCTCCCGCGGCACCTTTCTGCTCGTGTACGTTTTGGTGCTGATGTTCGGATTGTTTCATCTGCGCCCCAGTATTTTCGCGCGCTGTGCCCTGTTTGCCTTGCTGGGGTTCGCCGGCGTCAACCTGTGGGACGCCAGCCGCGGACGCCTCGCCGATCCGGGGCTGGCGGTGATTCAGACCTGCGCGCTGTTCATCGTTTTCTCCTGGCTGTGCCTGTTCGCGCGCTTCGTGCAGAACTCGCGCAATCGCATGCACCAGCGCCGGATCACCTTGCAGGCGCACCAGGAAACCCTGCGCGGCATGATGCTCCAGCTCGAAGAGCTGGCGTCCACCGACGAACTCACCAACCTCTACAACCGCCGTCACTTCCTGCGCATAGCGACCCGCGAACTTGAGCTCATGGATGGCAATTACACCGCCGGGCTGGCGCTCATCGACCTGGATCACTTCAAGCGGGTCAATGATATCCATGGTCACGCGGCGGGGGATCGGGTGCTGCAGGTGTTCGGCAAAACCGCTGCCCAGTGCCTTCGCTCCGACGACATCCTCGCGCGTTATGGCGGTGAAGAATTCGTGTTGCTTATCCCTCGCTGCACCCGTGCGCAGCTGGTCGATTGCTGCGAACGTATCCGGCTGGCGTTTACCCGGGTCACGCTGCCGGAGTTTCCTGAACTGGACCTGAGCCTGTCCATCGGCATGGCCGTCATTGAGCGTGGCGACCACATGGACCGCGCACTGCAACGCGCCGACCAGTCGCTGTATCGCGCCAAGCACGAGGGCCGCAACCGTTGCCACGGCGCCTGGGATTACGCCGATGCCTGAGTTGCGTGTGGGCGACCGGCAATGGTCGGTGGCGCCTGCGGCGAATTTGCTCGACGCGCTTAACGACGCCGGGTTGTCCGTCCCCTACAGTTGCCGCGCCGGCAGTTGCCATACGTGCATGGTGCGTTGCGTCAGTGGCGATCCGCTGGACGCCGCGCCCGATGCGCTGGAGGCCGATAAGCGCGCCCAGGGCTGGCGGTTGTCGTGCCAGTGCCGGGTGACGAGCGATCTGACCGTTGAGATCTTCGATCCCTTGCGCGATGGCTTGCCGGCAACCGTCGTCGGGGCTGACTGGCTCAGCGCATCGGTGCTGCGCTTGCGACTGAACCCCGAACGTCCGTTGCGCTATCGTGCCGGACAGCATCTGGTGCTGTGGACCGAGAGCGGCGTAGCACGGCCATACTCGTTGGCGAGTGTGCCGGGGAACGATCCCTTTCTGGAGTTTCACATCGACTGCCAGCGCCCGGGCGCTTTCGTTGATGTCGCCCGTAGGCTGCAACCGGGCAATCCTGTCCGTCTCGGCGAACTTCAAGGCGGCGCGTTGCATTACGACCCTGACTGGCAGGATCGGCCGTTATGGCTGCTGGCGGCGGGGACCGGATTGGCACCGTTGTGGGGTGTGCTGCACGAGGCGTTGCGGCAGCACCATCAGGGTGAAATTCGCCTGATGCATCTGGCGCGCGAACCTCGGGAGCATTACTTGGCAGGGCCTCTGGGCGAGCTGGCGATCCAGCATCCGAACCTGCGCGTGGAGCTGATCAATCAGGAAAACTTTGCGGCCGAGCTGAGTGGGTTGCGCGTGACGTCTCGTCAGACCATTGCGCTGGTCTGCGGGTCGCCCGCCAGCGTCGAGGCGTTTTCGAAGCGGCTCTTCATCGCAGGACTGCCGCGCAGTCAGTTGCTGGCGGACGTATTTGTGGAGAAGGGCTGACAGTCCGCCAATCGTTTTCTGGCTCCCCACACACCCTCAGGCAAGAATACGCGTGACGAAGCTGCCGCCGGCTATAAGTATCTTTTCATCCACGGCTTTTACGTCGTACGGCGTCGGAGACTCGGGTATGCCGGGGTAGTCGAGGCGTACCCAGCCTGAATCGGACCCGAATGCAGGATCAAGAGAGCCATCTGTGTTGTAGCGCGCGATGATGACGTAGCGCGGGTCAGACGTATGGCCCGCAGCGACGAGTTTGTCTCCGTCGTATGCTGCGCTAAGCCACTCGAATACATCGGGGACTTTGTCGGGTCTAAACGACGGATCAATGCTGCCGTCACCCACAAGACCTATAAGCCGGGCATTGCCTGCGGCATCCCGACCAAAAATGATCAGATTCCCCACTTCGGTTTCAATACAGCCGTTCAGGATATAACCGGCATATTGGTCCGATTGAAGTTCTACGACGCCGCTTCCGTCCTTTCCAAACTCATTATCCAGCGTGCCAGTCTCGTTGTACCGAACCAAAAATGGATAGAAGGCGCCGGATTCACTTCTATGCTCGCCGACGGCGAGGAGTTTCCCCGATGCCAGGATTAATAACGCACTCAGTGAGCTAGAGCCCAGCGCCTCTGGGTAAGTCACGTAACCCACTCCATTGAAGGAAGTGTCCAGTTTGCCAGTGTCATCAACCTGGTAAATAACGGTCTTTCTTTCGTTGACGTACCACCAACCCACTATGAGCTTGCCGGAGGGCGTTAGTCCCGTTGATCCGGTTGGCATTGTCGTCGCGAGTGACTGCCGCTGGCTCTCGACATTCGGCAGGCGGTCATGAGCCGGCAGGTGGTCACTGCCGAGGGTCCCGGGATAAGCAAGCTGCAGGATGCCACCTTGTCCATAATTTAGGTCGAGGATGCCGCCCTCTTCGTATCGGGTTGCACAGGGGATATACCCACCGCCGGGGGTCGAGGTGTTCACCACAATGACTGTCTTACTGGATTCGACGTCGAAGGCACTCACACCCATCGATATCTGCTCAAGTAGTATTTGGCCCTGAATGATGCCGTTATTTCCGAACGTGACATCAACGTTGCCGTCTTTCAGCAAGCGCGTGACGAGAAAATGCCCGTCTTGCTCGGAGGCGCCGACCACCAGAGCATCCGCGCCAGGCTTCCACATCACATTACCTGCATACCTCATGGTCGGAGGTAAGTGTGCGAGCCCACCGGTACCGAAGGTCAGGTCCGGTTTTCCACTGACGATAGTTTCCTTGTTCATGTGATTTCCCTTCCGATGGTCATCTGAACTGTTAACTGTAGACCTGCGTTTTTACCGGAGCTACTGACATAAATGACAGTGGGAATGCGTGCCTGAACTGGATACTGCTTTGGCTAGTACCGGGTCGGTCTGTTCCACACGGCAGTCAGCATGTTGGGCGCCGTGCGGACATAAAAAAGCCCCGCACTCTCACGAGGCGGGGCTTTTTCGTGTTGCGGTGTCGCTTAAACCATTGGGTCGCCGACGTGAAGGATCTTCATGCCGTTGGTGCCGCCGATGGTGTGGTAGCTGTCGCCCTTGGTCAGGATGACCCAGTCGCCTTGCTCAACCAGACCGCGCTTGACCAGTTCGTCCACAGCCGACTGGCTGACCTGACCCGGCGGCAGTGCGGCCGGGTCGAACGGGATGGTGTAGACGCCACGGAACATCGCCGCGCGCGCCTGGGTGCCGCGGTGCGGGGAGAACGCGTAGATCGGCACCGAGGAGCGAATGCGCGACATGATCAGCGGGGTATAGCCGCTTTCAGTCAGCGCAATGATCGCTTTTACGCCAGGGAAGTGGTTGGCGGTGTACATGGCGGCCAGCGCGATGCTTTCGTCACAACGGGTGAACGAGTGACCGACGCGGTGGCTGGAGGTCTTGCCGGTCGGATGACGTTCAGCGCCGACGCAGATACGCGCCATCGCTTCAACGGCTTCCACAGGGTATGAGCCCGCGGCACTTTCAGCGGACAGCATCACGGCGTCGGTGTAGTCGAGCACGGCGTTGGCCACGTCGGACACTTCAGCGCGGGTTGGCATCGGGCTTGAAATCATCGATTCCATCATCTGCGTGGCAACGATCACCGCCTTGTTGTGGCGACGCGCGTGCAGGATGATTTTCTTCTGGACGCCCACCAGCTCGGCGTCGCCGATTTCCACGCCCAGGTCGCCACGGGCAACCATGACCGCGTCACTGGCGCGGATCAGGGCATCGAGGGTGTCGTCGTCGGCAACGGCTTCGGCGCGTTCGATCTTCGCCACCAGCCAGGCCGTGCCGCCGGATTCGTCACGCAGCTTGCGCGCGTATTCCATGTCGGCCGCGTCACGCGGGAACGAAACGGCCAGGTAATCCAGGTCCATTTCGGCAGCGAGTTTGATGTCCTGCTTGTCTTTCTCGGTCAGCGCCGGTGCCGTGAGGCCGCCGCCGCGACGGTTGATGCCTTTGTGATCCGACAGCGGGCCGCCGATGGTCACGGTGCAATGCAGTGCATCGGCGGTTTGCGTGTCGACGCGCATGACCACGCGCCCATCGTCCAGCAGCAGCTCGTCGCCGACGCCGCAGTCCTTGACCAGATCGGGGTAATCGATACCGACGATGTCCTGGTTGCCGTCGGTCAGAGGATGGCTGGTGGAGAAGATGAACTTGTCACCTACCTTCAGCTCGATCTTCTTGTTGACGAATTTGGCGATGCGGATTTTCGGGCCTTGAAGGTCACCCAGCAACGCGACGAACCGACCGTTCTTGGCGGCGATGTCGCGGATCAGCTTCGCGCGAGCCTTGTGCTCGTCGGGCGTACCGTGGGAGAAGTTAAGGCGGGCGACGTCCAGGCCTGCAAGAATCAGCTTCTCGATGACTTCTGGCGAATTACTGGCAGGGCCCAGTGTGGCTACGATTTTGGTGCGGCGAACGGTCATGCACAAACTCCTTAAATGAAGCGCAGCGAGAGGCTACTACTGTATTGCTCTGTAGTCATTGTTCCTTTGCACTACCTGACCCCCTGATCGCTGGGCAATCGGCAGGCCGGCGGGGCTCAAATCGGCCTTGAAGAAATCCCGGAATACGCCGATACAAGGGCTGAGCACAGGAGACTCTCATGCGAATCGTGATGATATTAGTGGCGCTGCTTGCCTTGGGTGGTTGCACCCGCTGGGCAATGAACAGCCATTTGAACAATGCCAACCGCGCCTACGCCCAGGGCGACTGTGACGCGGTGATGTACAACCTGTCGAAAGTCGACCGGGAGAGCCGTTCGCGTCGCTACGTGCAGCCCGAAGTGTCAATGTTGCGGGGTCAGTGCCTGGAGCGCCAGAAGTTCTACATGGATGCGGTACAGACCTACCAGTACATCATCACCCAGTTCCCGGAAAGCGAATACGCGTTCCGCGCCAAGGCCCGTCTGGACACACTGCATCAGCTCGGCCATGACAACCTGGCGCCGCCCGCCACACCGCGCCCTGCTTCACGTTAGTTACACCCGAGTGGATGTACGGTAGCGTTTTCGAGTGGATATCGGGAAAACCTGAGCTAGGCTGCGATGGGTAGGGACCTAAGTGTTTTGACGAAGGTGGCAGTGCCACTGATCCGAAAGCGAGCCCGATAGGGGTGTTTAACGCCGATCGGCCCTAGGAGTCAGTGACTTTTGCCAGTACCGAGTGAGTCAGATGCCGTGATGGGCTTATCCATTGATGGGTTCTGGCTTTACGGGTCTGGCAGTTCCGTGCAACCGAATCCCAAAGCACTAGCGCGGCCATGCTCAATGGTCATCTCAGGGCGAGTGTCCGCATGCTTAATGAACGACGAATAGAGCGTCATCAACTGCCTTACTACCTGCAAGTGTTCAACCGGTACACCGATAAACCTTTGGGTTGTCTGGGGAACGTGTCAGAGCAGGGCCTGATGCTGATCAGCGATCTGCCCATTCTGGTGGGCGCCGATTTTCAGCTGCGCCTGAAAGTGCCTGACGGCAAGAACGGCCTCTACCACATCGACATCGACGCCAGCTGCCTGTGGTGTCAGGAAGACGAAACCCCTCGCATATTCGATTCCGGCTTCCGTCTGCAAGCGGCGCCGGCGGAATACTTTGTCCTCATTCAGGCCTTGCAGCGCTATTTCAGCTTCTATCCGCTCGAAGCGTCTGCCTGAAGGCCGGCGCCCTACAGCGCGCCGGCTTTTTTCCAGCTCATGTATCGGCTTACCAACTCTGGCCCCAGCTCACTGGGGCGCACATCCAGCACAGGGATGCCATGGGCGATCAAACGCTCATGCAGCCCGCTGCGTGCGTTGAGCAGGTCGACCGTTCCGCAATAGTCCACGGCCTGTTGCCAGGTATGCACCGGCGCTTGACGAAGATCGTCGAGCACGGCCTCGCGCAGACTGGCAATCAGCACCCGGTGATGGCGACTCAGCTGTTTGACCGCTTCGAGTAATTGCTCGTCATCCTCGTCCCGCAGGTTGGTGATCAACACCACCAACGCCCGTCGCTTCTGCCGCGCGAGGAGGGTTCGCATCGCCACCGCATAATCGGCGGGGCGCTGGGTCGCGTTGACGTTGTAGAGGTGATTCAGCAGCACGTTCAGCTGCCCCGCGCCTTTGGCGGGTGGCAAATGCCGGTCCTGATCGCCCGCGAAGGTTGAAAGACCGACCGCGTCGCCCTGACGCAAGGCCACATAGCTCAACAGCAGGCAGGCGTTCAGCCCATGGTCGAAATGCGTCAACTCGCCGTCCTGGCTGCGCATGCGTCGGCCACAGTCGAGCATGAACAGGATTTGCTGATCGCGCTCATCCTGATATTCCCGGGCAATGGGCGCGCGATGCCGGGCCGTGGCTTTCCAGTCGATCTGGCGCAGGCTGTCGCCTTCACGAAATTCGCGCAGCTGATGAAACTCCAGGCCCAGTCCCCGACGCGGTTGCTGGCGGATGCCGATCTGCCTGAGCCAGTTCTCGACGCCCAGCAACTGCCCGTTCTGCAGCCGGGCGTAATCAGGGTAGACCCGGACGGCGTCATGGTTGGGTACATACCGCCGGGATGACCACAGGCGCAACGGGCTGCGCATGAGGATTTCGGTCCGTTCGAAAGTGAAGTCCCCCCGGCTGGCCGGCCGCAGCCGATAGGTCAGCTGGGCCGTTCGCTGGGGGCGCAGCACGACGACCTGAGGCAGATTGTCGGTTTCGTAGCGGGCGTCCGGCTCGGAGGGGCCGTGATCAAAGAAGGTCATGTGCAGCGCGCGGGGTGAATCGTGTTCCAGCTCGACCCGCACCTCGCTCCAGCGTCCCATCCCCAGGCTGCCGCTCAAATGCCGCTTGACCCGAGGGGAGGGCAAGCGCCACAGCCATGCTGCATCCAGCCCTGCCACGGCAGCCATTACCCATAGCAGGGTCCAGAAAAAGCCGTCCAGCCGTGCAACGGGGCCTCGACCCAATGCCTGCAAAACGCCGAGCAGCACCGACACGCCGAGCAGAACGGCCAGCCACCAGAGCATGCGGGTCGAAGGCTTGAGCAGTTGTTTCATCGGCGCGGCGCCGCCACCTGATCCAGCAATTGCTTGAGCACGTGATCTACCGACAACCCTTCGATGTCCAACTCCGGGGCCAGCCTGACCCTGTGCCTCAGTACCGCCAGCGCACAACCTTTGACATCGTCGGGTACGACGAACTCGCCGCCGCGCAACAGCGCCCGCGCGCGGGCTCCCCGAATCAAAGCAATGGATGCTCGCGGCCCCGCGCCGAGTGTCAGGCCCGGCCACGTACGGGTGGCGCGGGCCAGCCGTACGGCGTAATCGAGGACCTGTTCATCCACCGGCAGATCGCCGGCGATGCGTTGCAGCGCTAGCACATCTTTCGCCTGCATCAAGGTGCGCAGGGGCTGGATGTCGAGCATGTCGGAACGCGTCGAACGGGTCACCTGACGGACCATCTCCAGCTCCTGATCAGCCTGGGGGTAATCCATACGCACTTTGAGCATGAAGCGGTCGAGTTCGGCTTCAGGCAGCGGATAAGTACCTTCCTGCTCGATCGGGTTCTGCGTCGCGAGCACCATGAACGGTTGCGGCACCGGCAGGGCTCGGCCCTCCAGCGTGACCTGACGTTCCTGCATCGCCTCAAGCAGCGCCGCCTGAGTCTTCGCCGGCGCGCGGTTGATCTCGTCCGCCAGCAGCAGATGGGTGAACAGCGGCCCTTTGCGCAGCTTGAACTGCTCGCTCTGCATGTCGTACACGGCATGGCCAGTGACATCGCTGGGCATCAGGTCAGGGGTGAACTGAATGCGCGCGAACTCGCCGCCGAAACACCGGGCCAGCGCCCGTACCAGCAACGTCTTGCCCAACCCGGGAACGCCTTCAAGCAACACATGGCCGCCGCCGATCAGTGCAGTCAGTACATCATCGATCACGGCGTCCTGGCCGATCACCGCTTTTTGCAACTCGTGCCGCACCGCCTGCGCCAGATGAATCGCACGCTGGCGCTGCTGCGCCGGATTGCTGCCCGAGGGGGTGGCTGGCTCGATTTGCTTGTGGTCCACGGCCCCGTGTTCTGGAGTGGGGAGGTGATTGGCGGCGTGGCCTGGCTCGGTCGGTTGATCGCTCCCATGCTCAGGCGTTTTGCTAACGTTGAGGTCCGTTTTATCGTCCATAAATCGAGCGCTTACCTCATTTGAATGTGCGGGGGATTATGTCGGGGCGTCTTGAGCGAGCTGCATGGCTCGCCGCATCTTGTGAATATATGGAGACTCAAAGGTCGACAGCGATGCCGTGTCGAAGCTTGGTCGAACAGAGCCGGAGCCATGTTTGTCCGATCTTGAGTCGATGTCCAGAACCCTCAAGCGATTCGCTCGGGTCCTGTTAAACAACCGGGTCGAGATTGGCGGCCCCACTTGGGCTAGAATCACGACGAACCTCCTTACCAAATGAAACTGAATGCCGGAGAACGCCATGGCTCAGGTCGAATTAAACACATTGTCCGAAGAAGACATGTTGAATCTTGAGGACAAAATCCCCGTATTGGCTGCAAGCGCGACCGTTTCGGCGTATTACCGAGCGTTGTCATCAGGCCTGACTGTCTATCGCATCCAGGGTACGAATATGGTTGAAGCCAAAGCTGACGGCTCGATGCGGGTGATCGCCGAAGCCAAGCCTCGTACCAAAGTCCAGCTCGGCAAAGTGCTTAAGGTTCGCCGGCTGAAAACCAGTGCCTAGGGCACGCTGCTGGGCAGGGCCCAATGGCAGCGGTAAATCCACGATGAAGGGATTTGTCCCGGCGAACCTTCGGTATCTACGTCAACGCGGATGACATCGAACACGAAGTCAAAGAAACCGGTTTTCTGGACCTTTCCAGCTACACAATTCGCACCACCCCCCAGGCATTGCATTCATTTATCGATGAGCACGCGCTGCTCGTCAGATTCAACAGACAGGGCCAGGCAAAGTTAATCGGTCTGAATGGCGATCGCGTTGACTTCACGTTTGTACCCATGGATTCCTACTTCGCGTCGGCGATTGCAGATTTCATTCGACATCAGCTGCTTGAACTCGGCGAAAATTTCACCTTTGAAACGGTGATGTCCAGCCCTGACAAAGTCGAGTTTCTGGAGCTGGCACAGCGCAAGGGCTACCGTACCTACCTCTATTACGTTTCCACTGATTCTGTGGACATCAACATCCAGAGAGTCGCCAACCGAGTTGCAGAAGGTGGTCACAACGTACCTGAAGACAAAAGTCGCAAGCGCTACAAGGGCTCGCTTGATTTGCTTCCTGCTGCAGTCGAGGCGACCGATCGTGCTTACATTTTCGATAACTCGGAAGCTGAGGCCGTTTTGCTTGCCGAGGTCACCAACGGCATTGATTTCGAATTTCGGTTCGAGGATTTGCCTGATTGGTTCGTCGAGAATTACGTCAACAAAGTTGTTGATGCAGTCGAAGACTGATTCGGCATCCCAGTAGCCAGTGCAGCGTCATGAGACTGCGGTTTTGCCTTCTACCCGCTCAAGGCATTCCTGATGGTTTGCAGGTACGCAACCTGACGGGTGAATTCGCTGCTGGACAGGCGCTGCTCTGGCCGCGGACGCAATGCCTGGCCGATGCTGCTGGTGGACTGACGTGTCATGCGCGCCAGCGTTTGCCATTGTTCGGTGACGGCCAGGGTTTCAAAACCGGGATGCCGTTGCCGGGCGCGGCGCAGGATGTCTTGCTGCAAGGCGCGCAACGCGGCGTGCTGGCCTTCGCGGCGGAGCATGAAGTCGGCGCTCGCCCGCAGGTGCTCGCTGAGCTGACGGCGACCACGGGACAGGACTGGCAGCATCGGGCCATGGCGCATGGCTGCATGCCAAAGCGTTGCGATGAGGCACAGCGTCAACGCGAGGAGGGCTTGTGGGAAGTATTTCCAGAGCAGGCCGAACAGGTTGTCGTGTTCAGTGCGCAGCACCATCGTGACAGTGCTGTCCTGGCTCAGGTACCAGAGCAGCCAGGCATTATCGTATTCGCCGATGGCGTGGGTTTTCCAGAGGTCGGCGTCGGTGACGACGGTGATCAATCCGGAGCCGTACACCATTTGCAGCAGGTGCGTGGCGTCAGCGCTGTTGGCCCATGACTGCGCATGATCCTCGGGGTCATCCAGGTGGAAGGCCGGGTCGAAGCTCATGTAGGCCGGATCGTTTTCATTTTGCAGGAATAGCCGGGTCAACTCGGGCCACGGCGTTTCGGAGCCTTGAATGTCCGGAGTGCTCAGCGGGATGACCGGCTTGAGCTGTTCGCGCTGACGTTCGCGGTCCTGCTCTTGCAGATCCAGGGTGAGAAATTGATGAATCTGCAATTGATCCAGCAACAGGTCGCCGCTGCTCCCCTTGGTCGGGTCCCACAGTTGTTCCGCAACAAACAGAAGGCGGCCTCCCGAACGGGTCCAGGCCAGCAAGCGCTGGACCTCGGACGGCGTCATCTTGTCGCGGAAATCCAGCAGCATGAGCGTCTGCGGCTGGTCCTGGATATCCGGGAGAGTGGCGAGGGTTTCGACCGTCTTCACCACAATGTTCCGCTGACGCAGGAACGTCTGAGCGGCGAGGTAAGGGTTGGCCAGCGCCTCGGGAGAAGGGCCCTGATCGACGGTTTCCTGGTAACGCTCGAGCCGCTTCAGTACGGGCACACTGGCGATGACGATGCTTGCCAGCATCAGCGTGGCGACCAGCCCGATGATCCAGCGCCGGCTCATGCCCCTGCCCCTTGCGCGAACAACTTCCGCCAGTCTGCACACAACGTCTGCCGTGCCTGATCCGGCGGCATCTGGTGCCCGTACGCGAGATTCTGCCAGTGGTGCGTCAGCTCATGGCTGAAGTCATCGAGGGAGGGCTGCTTGAGCTCGGCGATCCGCGCCAGAATCTGGCCCTCGGTGTCTGCGCTTCTCAGCGGCAGCTGGTAATCCGTCAACAGGCGGCTCAGCAGTGCGCGGTAAAGCAGGCTCAACGCCTCGCGCGGTGACTGCTGCCAGAGCCTTTCTGCTGCATCGGCGACATCCGCCGGCAGGCTTTCAGCCCGAACCTGCAGGCCAAAGAGTTGCTGAGGGAGGTCTTGTGGTGCAATTGCCTTGGGCGTGCTTTTACCAACGAAGGTGGCGAACCAGGCCCGATAGCGCCAGATCACCCACGCGACCGTCAGGCCGACGAGCGTCCATAACAGTGCCCCGAACAGCGTTGATAAGGTTTTGCCCACGTTGAGCAGGCCGACGATCAGCCGCGCCAGCCAGGTCAGTGTCTCGGCTGACCTGGCATCATGGCTGGCATCCTGTTTTGGCTGGGCGATGCGCCAGCCGGACACTGGTTTGGGATTTTTAAACGGCGGTTGCTCAAGCACTGAATGGATGGCGTCCTGTGACGCCTGGCTGGTCAGCAACTGATTACGCAGGCGAGGGGAATCCGGCGAGGCCACGTTCTCGTCCGTCTGCGGGTTGTCCAGCGGCGGCAACGGGCAGCTATTGCCCGATTCGCCGGGGATTTCGTCCGCCATTGACGGGTCTGTCATCGACGGGTTTAGCGCCGACTCTGCCAGGGCGGAAGACGGCAGCAACGTCAGTGCAAGGCACCCGCCCAGTAGCAACGCCAGTGCGCTGCCCATAACACGCTGACGCAGCTTGCGGAAACCCAGTTCGATGTCCCACGCCTCCAATGCGGTTCGGCGATTGAGGTACAGCGCGAACCCGCACGACACATACACCGGCCCCCAGACGATAAGGACCAAGGCATAAAACCCGTTGGTCAGATGCTCCAGCCAGTTCCACTCACCCTCGATGTCCAGCAAGCTGCGCCACGACCAGTCCGCCTCAATCTGTGGCGGAATCATGGCGTAGAACAGCACCATCAGGCCGATCCAGAAGGTCATTTCAACGGTGCTGCCCAGCGCGGTCAGCAGACGCGCCGCCCGGGAATCCTTCTGTCCAAGCACGGCAATCCGCTGCGCACGCGGCAACCCGTCGAGTCCTTCGAGTTGCTGCACCGGCTGATAGAAGCTGCGGCTGATGCTCAGACGGCGCCACGTCAGGCTTGCTATCAACTGCGGTTTGAGTGCGGACGGGAAGTTTTTCAGCGCCTGCCTGAGCGAAGGTGCCGAGCCGAAGAGCGCCTGGGACAGAATCAGCAGCGGGAGCCGTTCGTAGGCCGGCTTCAGCCACCAGAACACCAGGACTGCCACCGACGGGTAATCCCACAGCAGCAGGGTAATCAGTGCGACGACCGGCAAGGTGACGATGGCCCAACTGGTCATCAGCAACGCGCGATGCCGCTGCGCCAGAAGAACGCCCAGGTCGATGGCCTCCCAGGGCGTACGTGGGCGTATGACAACGCTGGCGTCAGTCAGGCGCATGGGGCGTGCGTCCGGCAAGCGTCAGGTAGGCGCCGACGAGCAGCCACAAAGAAGCGCCCACCCCATATTTGGCCATCGCTGGTGGCCAGCACATCGACGACCAGTACGCTTCAATGAATGCGGCGATGAGCAGGAACATCATGACCCCGCCGATCAGTCGTACGCTGGTCCGGGCAGCGCCTTGGAGCGCCTCGCTCCGGCGCAGTTGACCAGGCGCCACCAGCGCCCATCCGAGTTTGAGCCCCGCCGCACCCGCCAGCATGATGCCGGTCAGCTCAAAGGCGCTGTGTCCGACCACGAACGGCCAGAAAGTTGCCCCCATGCCCGCGTCGGTGAGATGGCCTGCAACCGCGCCAATCATCAGCCCGTTGAAGAACAGAAAAAACAGACTGCCGACGCCGAAGAGCAGGCCGCTGGCGAAGGTCTGGAAAGCAATGCCGACGTTGTGCATGACGTAGTAACCGAACATTAGCCAGTCAGTGCTCGATGCGCGCTCGGCCGTCTGCCCGATGCGCCGCGCGGCGGGCTCGTACATCGCGTGCATCTCGGCGACATCGGCCGGGCTGACGACGCTGTAGACCAGATCCGGATAGCCGTAGACCAGCAGCGCCATGAGCGTCAGGCTGCCAAAAAACAGCAGGCCGGCGAGGGCAACCCATCGCCATTCAGCACGCACCAGCCGCGGAAAGTCCGCCAGCACGAAGCTCAGCAACTGCGCAGTGAACTGGCTTCGGTGGCGATACAACTGTTGGTGGCCGCGCATCGCAAGCTGTTGCAGTTGCTCGACCAGATAACTGGCGTACCCACGGTCAATCGCCAGCGCAAGGTGTTGGCAGATCTGACGGTATTCGCGGCTGAAGCCAGCACCGGATTCGCTTTTACGTCGACTCCCTTCCAGCGCCTCAAGACGCGTTGCAAAACGCTGCCAGTCGTCTGCATGGCGTTGTTCGAACAGGCTCTGCTTCATGACGAACCGGCCAGGCTGCGGGCGATGCCGTGTAGTTGCTGGACCGGATAGTGCGGATCTGGCGAGGTAGCCAGCTGCAACGGCTGCGTGACGATGGCGGCGAGCTCCTGAGCCCTCGCCGGGGAAAGAGTGTCGTGGCGCTCGGCGAAGGCTTGAATGGCGCGCTGCTCCTCCAGCAAGAGGAGCAGCGGTGGGCTCACCGCAGTGGCTTCGGCCAGTGGCGACCGCTGCGGGGGTAAATCCCGATAGATGACCAGCGTGCCGGCCGCCAGATCCCCCAGGCGTTTGAACAACGGGTGCTGCAAACAGGTGAACCCGCCAACGCAGTAGCCGAAGGGCAGCATGTCGACGAAACGCAGCAGGTTGCGCAGCACTGAGGCCGACCAGCCAATCGGCGTGCCGTCATCATGAATGACCCGCAGCCCCATGATCTGTTTCCCCGGCGTGCGCCCCTGGTGCAGCACCTCGAAGAGCACCATATAGCCCCAGGTTCCGAGAAACAGCGCGAGCATGAACAGTCCGGTGCCGAAGTCGCCCAGTGTTCCCAGCACAAAAAACAGGACACCCAGCAATACGCCGCGAATCATCAGGTCGATGCCGAACGCAACGGAGCGGGGCAGTGAACCGGCGGGGCGCAGGATGAGGTCTATGCCCTCGGGCGTTTCCATGCGAACACGGGTGTCCAGCAGGACAAGCGGCGCAGCAATTCCTGGCTCTGCATGGGAAAGGGACATAAAGAAAGGTACGCCGGTGAAAGAGGTTTGATGCTAGCCACGCCGGAGCGGCTAAGCAACCGGATGATTCTGGACACAGTGTGGGAAGGGTCCTGTTACAACTTGCTGCCCACAGACAGCCGACACTTTCGCACAAACTGTGTCGCAGTATCCCAAGCGGTGGTGTGCATCCGCTGGCGTCAGACGCCCAAAGGCATCTGATAAACTCGCCCGGTCTTTTGCTCAGGATCAGCCCGTGACTTCCAGCATCTTCTGGTACGACTACGAAACCACCGGGATCAATCCACGCAACGACCGGCCGCTGCAAGTGGCGGGCATTCGTACGGACGATCAGCTCAACGAGATCGGCGAACCGATCAACCTCTATTGCCAGCCCGGCGATGACATCCTGCCCCATCCGGCCGCGTGTCTGGTGACGGGCATTACGCCTGACCGGCTTGCGGAAAAGGGCCTGTGTGAAGCGGATTTCATGACGCGATTGCACGCAGAGATGTCACTCCCTGGCACCTGCAGCGCGGGATACAACACGTTGCGATTTGACGATGAGATGACCCGCTACAGCCTTTACCGAAACTTCTTCGATCCTTACGCCCGCGAGTGGCAGAGCGGTAACAGCCGCTGGGATCTGATCGACGTGGTCCGCACGGCTTACGCATTGCGCCCCGAAGGCATTGTCTGGCCGGAAGAAGAGGGCCGGGTCACGCTGAAACTCGAGCGGCTCACGGCGGCTAACGGGATCGACCATGGTCAGGCCCACGACGCGCTCTCCGACGTCCGCGCGACCATCGCACTGGCGCGCCTGGTTCGCGATAAACAACCCAAACTTTACGATTATCTTTTTGAGTTGCGCTTCAAGCACAAGGTGCAGGATCAGATTCGGTTGATGCAGCCGCTTGTGCATATATCGGGTCGGTTTTCCGCGGCGCGAAGTTATGTGAGCGTTGTACTCCCGCTGGCCTGGCATCCGGTCAACCGAAATGCATTGATTGTCTGCGACCTGTTCCATGACCACAGCCCGCTGCTGGACGAAGACGGCGAGACCTTGCGTCAGCGTCTATATACCCGTCGCGAAGATCTGCTCGAAGGCCAGTTGCCGGTCCCGCTCAAATTGCTGCATGTAAATAAATGCCCGGTCATTGCCCCGCTGAGCGTGCTTCGTGAGGAGGACCGTCAGCGTCTGCAATTGGACATGAGTGTTTATAAAATGCGCGTCGCCGCATTGAATGAAGGGCAGACGATCTGGCAGGACAAGTTGAAAAGCGTGTACGCCAACGACAACTTCCCTGCCAGTGAAGATCCGGAACAGCAGTTATACGACGGCTTCATCAATGACCGGGACCGTCGTCTCTGCGAGCAGGTGCGAACTGCCGAGCCGCAGCAACTGGCTACCGATGTCTGGCCGTTCGATGATCATCGACTGCCCGAGTTGTTATTCCGCTATCGCGCCCGCAACTTTGCTGAAACCCTGAGCGTTGCAGAGCAACAGCGCTGGCTGGCGTTTTGTCAGTTGCGCCTGAGCGATCCTCAGGCCGGCGCGCCGAATACGCTCAAGGCATTCAGCCGTGCGCTGATCGAGCTCTCACTGAAGGCCACGCCCGAGCAACTCAAGGTGCTCGCTCAATGGCAGGAATACTCTCTGATGTTGAAACAGCGTCTGGCGCTTTAGCCAGGCTGGATTAATGGCAGGCAATAAAAAACGCCAGCATCAGCTGGCGTTTTTTTGGGGTCGGACGTTTCAGTGCGACGACTGACTCTACACTCGGGAATTAACCCAGCAGAGTTGCCCAGCCTTCAACCTCGTCGCCGCCCCACTTGGCTTTCCACTCTTTCAACGTCTTGTGGTTGCCGCCTTTGGTTTCGATGATTTCACCGTTGTGCGGGTTCTTGTATTGCTTGACCTTGCGAGCGCGCTTGGTGCCAACCGGCTTTACAGCAGCGCCACGTGGCGCCTTCATTTTGGACTCTGGATCCAACAGCGCGATGATGTCGCGCAGGGATTTCTGATATTCGCCCATCAACGTGCGCAGTTTGCCTTCGAACTCAAGTTCTTTCTGCAGTTTGTCGTCTTGTTGCAGGTTTTGCAGGCGGGCTTGCAATTCTTTGATGGCTTCTTCTGTTGCGCGGTATTCGTTGATCAATGACATGGGGGTTACCTATGTTGTGATGGGCAAGATGCGATGGGCGCATAATAATCAGAGTGTTTGCGCAAGTAAACATTTAAGAAAAGTTTTATCCGTAGCATTTTGAAATAGCCGCAGACATACGCTCGATTTAGATACACATGTTGGGTTATAGAACGCCCCTCATGGTGCAGTTCCAGCGAAGTATCTGGCGTCGAATTTCCGTCGCCGATGAACCGGTCTGGCACTTATGCATTAACCCCCGCAGGGTGCGCTTTTTTGCCGCCTGAAATGAGCGGCATACGGGTACTGCACAGTCCTCACGTAATCGCTAGAATGGCGGCCTTTGCGAAGTTCTGGAGTTTTTCACATGCGCACTTTTCGTCTGGTGATTGCTTGCCCGGACCGTGTCGGTATCGTTGCCAAGGTCAGTAACTTTCTGGCCTCGCACAACGGCTGGATTACCGAAGCGAGTCATCACTCTGACAGTCTCAGCGGCTGGTTTTTCATGCGTCATGAAATCCGCGCCGATTCCCTGCCTTTCGAACTCGAAGGTTTCCGCCAAGCCTTTGCGCCTATCGCCGAAGAGTTTTCGATGGACTGGCGGATTACCGATTCCGCGCAGAAAAAACGCGTCGTGCTCATGGCAAGCCGGGAATCCCACTGCCTGGCCGACCTGTTGCACCGCTGGCACAGCGATGAATTGCACTGCGAAATCGCCTGCGTGATTTCCAACCACCAGGACCTGCGGAGCATGGTCGAGTGGCACAACATTCCTTATTACCATGTGCCGGTTGATCCGAAAGACAAAGAGCCGGCGTTCGCCGAAGTCTCGCGTCTGGTCAAACACCACGAAGCCGACGTTGTTGTGCTGGCGCGTTACATGCAGATTCTGCCGCCGCAACTGTGCCGGGAATACGCGCATCAGGTCATCAATATTCACCACAGCTTCCTGCCTTCGTTTGTCGGCGCCAAGCCGTATCACCAAGCGTCGCTGCGCGGCGTGAAACTGATCGGTGCTACTTGCCACTATGTGACTGAAGAGCTGGACGCCGGTCCGATCATCGAGCAGGACGTGGTGCGCGTAAGCCATCGCGACAGCATCGAGAACATGGTGCGTTTCGGTCGCGACGTGGAGAAAATGGTGCTCGCTCGCGGGCTGCGCGCGCACCTGGAAGACCGCGTGCTGGTGCATGACAACAAGACAGTGGTCTTTGATTAAGCAGTGTCTAAGCGGTTTGGGGAGCCCGCTGAAGTTTCAGCGGCTCACTTCACCATGATGGTGTGCGAACACTCAGGCTTCTGCGGCGAGACAGGCGGAACCACATGAGCGACCCCCTCGACAAAGCCACATCCAAAGCCCCGCCGACCCTTGGCGAGGGGTGCCTGAGCCGTTACGACGTCGACGCAATGTCGCCGGAAGACGGCACGGACTTCGAGGGGGCGCAAGCGTTATGGAAAGAACTGACGTCTGCCAAACAGCAAAACGAATCAGACAGTCTTGATCCGCAGTAGCTTGTTTAAAAGTGGGCGCCCGACCATCAACAGAAACACCGGACCGCCTGCGACCAGATAGAAGTAATAGGTGACGATCCGCCAGATAAGGATCGCCGCCGCTGCCGTCGACTTGCCCATCATCGGCGCCAACAAGGCCGCCGACGTCAACTCCGCAGCTCCCGCACCGCCCGGCGAGAGGCTGAACTGCCCGGCGCTCAGCGAGAGCATCTGCACCAGAAACGTCCACGCCCAGTCGATATTCACGCCCAACCCTTGCAACGCCAGATACAGCACGCTGTAACGCAGACTCCAGTGCACGCAGGTCAGCGCAAACACTTGCAGCAGTATGCGATGGGGCATCTTCCAGGTTTCCGCCAGCGCGTCGCGAAAATGCAACAGCTTGCGCGCCCAGCGAATACGCGTGGTGTTCTTGCGTTTCAGACGTTTGAGCACCCGACCGTTGAACAGAATGATGCGTCGGTGATACCGCGCGAAACCGGCGCAGGCGCAAAGCCCGGCGCCGATCAGCAGGGCGCTGGCAATGAGCATCCATTCAAGGTTTTCGCTGAGTTGGTGGAATACCGCGTAAATCAGGATGCCGATAAGTGCGAGCAGGAAAAACACCAGATCCATCAACTGGTCAGTGGCGAAAGCCGCTGTGCTCTTCGCCGGGCCGATGCCGCTGCGCGAGAGCAGTGCCACCAGCGTCAGAGGCGCTCCGCTGCCACCGGGTGTCGCGCAGTAGGCAAACTCGGTCGCCATGACCACGGCAAGGCTCTTGCGCATGCCGAGCCCAGTGGCGGCGTCGCCGAGTAACAGGCGCAGGCGCATGGTGTTCATGCACCAGCCCACCAATACCATGCCGAACATGCCGATCAGGAGCATTACCGGGAAATTGCGCAGGCGATGAAACATGTCCGCCCCGCCCATGAAAAACGGAATCAGCAGGGCGAGTATCAGTGCTGCTGCAAGCCAGCCAAGTCGCCTCACGCCGCAGACCTGGCGGCATTAAGGCCCAGTAACCAGGCAAATTTGCTCGTGGGCGTGCGGCCGTCGTTCAGCAGGCGCTCAAGGGCTTGCAGCCAATAAAGACGGGAGAAGTCGTGGCGCATGTCCACAGGGTGCAGGCCCAGACGAATAGTTGCGGCGTTGTGCAATTGAGCCTCACGGTGGTTGCTGACGATTTTTGATACGCCCCGGCGCCAGGCGCTGCGAGCGCTCCATACGATGCCGGGTGCATCGATCTCGGAAAAGTCCGGCAGACGATACAAGTGTTGGGCATCACTTGTGTAGTCCAACGGCAATTTTCGCAGGGCATCGCGCGTGCCTTCGCTCATCAGCCAGGCCGGTGCAACGAACCCGTGAAGCGGCCAGTCTTTGCGCCGGAACACTTCCATGCCGGCTTCGAGTCGCTCCATCGCCTGCTGCTCGTTGAGGGTGTAGAACTCGCCTTCCCAGGTGTAAATGCGGCGCATGAAAAAGTCCTGCGGCGTGCGCGGGGCAGGGCTGTCGTCGCAATGGTAATACCCGTGCAGCGCCAGTTCATCGCCCCGTGCAAGACGGTCGTGCATCAACCGCTGGAAATCCGGGTTGGCATCGATCGGGCCGTGCTTGTGGAAGTCCGGCACCACTAGCCAGGTAATGGGCACGTTTCCCAGCGCATCGACGGCTTCCACAAACGGGCGATAATCCGGCCAGGTCTGGGGTGCCACGTCGTGAAGGACCAGCATGACGCTGCGTGGCGTGTTCGCCATGTGATCAGCCATGGGCATACCCCGGCTGGTGGGCGCCGAGCACTGCGTGGTAATGGCCGAGCAAGCCGGCGACGACAGTGTCCCACGCGTAGTGCCCCTCGACATGACGCCGCGCATTCGCGCCTCGGCGTGCTGCATTCTCGGCAAACAACTGACGCACGGCGGCCGCCATGGCCAGCGGGTGATTGGGTTCGCACAGCAGGCCGCAGTGCTCTGGGATGATTTCGCCGAACGCACCGGCATCCACCGCGACCACCGGGATCCCGCTAGCCATGGCTTCGATCACCACCAGGCCGAAGGTCTCCTGATCCCCGGCATGCACCAGCGCATCAGCGCTTGCCAGCAGACGCGAGACCTCGGCGGCAGGGCGGAATTTATCCACAACCGTCACGTTTGTCGGCACGCTGGTTGGCATATGGGAGCCCACCAGCAACAGGTGATATCCGGCGCCCAGCGCCTTCATGCAATCGAGGAGAACGGTCAGGTTTTTCTCTTTCGACCCACGGCCGGCGAAGATAAGCAGGTGTGTTTCTTCTGTCAGGCCCAGTTCGGCCTTGAGGCCCGAATCTCGGCGAGAGGGATGAAACGTCTGCAGATCAACCCCCAACGGCTGCACATGAACGTTCTTCACACCCAGGCGGGTCAGCTTCTCCGCCATCGCGGCGCTCGGCGCCAGCACCCGGTCAAAGTTGCCGTAGAGCTTGCTCACGTAATTCTCGACGTTGGCGCCCAGCCAGGTGCCGATGCGGTTGCTCACCAGCAGCGGCAAATCGGAGTGGTAGAAGCCAATCACCGGCACGTCCAGTTGGCGCCGGGCATCCAGTGCCGCCCAGGCCGTCAGGTAAGGATCGCCGACTTCAATGAGGTCCGGCCGCAGGCTTCGCAGGGCAGCTCGCCAGGGACCGACGCGCAGCGGGAACCGATAGCCGTTGCCAAAAGGCACGGGCGGCGCCGGCACCCGGTACACGCCGTCCTCATGACTGCTTTGCGGCCCGGGAATCAGCAGGCTGTGGCGCACGCCCGGGTAAAGCGCGAGGCGACGGTGTTTGGCGTCCAGATACGTGCGCACGCCACCGCTGGCAGGGGCGTAGAACATGGTCATGTCAGCGATATGCACAGGATGCCTCCGTCCATTGATCGGTCCTTCTGGTTGACCGTCCACACATACAGATGTTCGGTTGCAGAACGTCGCACCCATGCCTGAGCCTAGGCCAATGGACGAGCGTTACGCCGCTTGCGCTAGAGTAGGGAGGTGGCCTGAGGGCTGATCAGCGGCGCCGGTCCAGTCGGGCTGTCGCCGCAGTCCCCTCGGGAATATCAAATGCGACGCTTGGGTGAACGAATGCCTGACTCACAACAGATTTTTATTGGCGCTGACCTGACGGGCCAGCCGGTCGGGCAGGCGATGCGTCTGGCCAATCGTCACGGATTGGTGGCCGGCGCGACCGGTACCGGGAAAACCGTCACCTTGCAGCGTCTGGCGGAGGTGTTCAGCGATGCTGGCGTGGCGGTGTTCGCGGCGGACATCAAGGGTGATCTCTGCGGGCTCGGTGCTGCGGGTGAGCCCCAAGGCAAGATCGCCGAGCGCATCGCCGGCATGCCCTGGTTGCACCATAAACCTCAGGGTTATCCGGTGACGCTGTGGGATGTGCACGGTGAAACGGGCCATCCGTTGCGCACGACCCTGTCGGAAATGGGGCCGCTGCTGCTGGGAAGTTTGCTGGAATTGACGGACAGCCAGCAGTCGGCGCTCTACGCCGCATTCAAGGTGGCGGATCGGGAAGGTCTGTTGTTGCTGGACATCAAGGACCTCAAAGCGCTGCTCAACCATCTGCGTGACAACCCCGACGTGCTCGGGGATGACAGCGCCTTGATGACCACAGGCTCGAGCCAGGCGCTGTTACGTCGGCTGGCGGTCCTTGAGCAGCAGGGCGCGGAGGCGCTGTTTGGCGAGCCGGCGCTGCAGCTGGAAGACCTTCTGCAGCCCGCAAGCGACGGCCGCGGGCAAATTCATCTGCTTGATGCCAGCCGGCTGGTGCACGAGTCGCCGAAGGTCTATGCCACCTTCCTGCTGTGGCTGCTGGCGGAGCTGTTCGAGCAGTTGCCCGAGCGCGGCGATGCCGATAAGCCATTGCTGGCGCTGTTCTTCGACGAGGCGCATTTGCTGTTTGCGGATACGCCGAAAGCGCTGCAGGAGCGGCTGGAACAAGTGGTGCGGCTGATTCGCTCGAAAGGCGTTGGCGTGTATTTCGTCACTCAGTCGCCGGGGGATCTGCCGGACTCGATTCTGGCGCAGCTCGGTTTGCGCATTCAGCACGGCCTGCGCGCGTTCACCAGCAAGGAGCAACGATCGCTGAAAGCCGTTGCGGACGGTTTTCGCCCCAATCCCGGGTTTGATGCGCTCTCGGTGCTGACGGAGTTGGGCATCGGCGAGGCGCTGGTGGGCACGCTGCAGGAAAAGGGCACGCCCGAGATCGTCCAGCGTGTGCTGGTCGCGCCGCCGCAATCTCGCATTGGGCCGTTGACCCAGGCCGAACGCGCCGCGCTGATCGCCCGGTCGCCACTGGCCGGTCGCTACGACAAACCCGTGGATCGCGAATCGGCGTATGAAATGCTGCTGGCGCGCAAAGGTGCATCGGTAGATCCCGCACACAAACCTGCCGCTGAGGAGAAGTCAGAAGGCGGCTTTGCCGACATGGCCGGTGGATTTCTGGGCGGGCTGGCGGGGCAGGCGGTCAAAAGTGCGATGCGCCAGGCCGCCACCCAGATCGGTCGCGAACTGGTGCGGGGATTGATGGGATCTTTGCTCGGGGGTAGTAAAAAACGCCGCTAGGCCTTCGCGCGCCAGCTCATTCCGATGAATGCGCCTATGATCCAGCGCCCACAAAAAAGCCCATTCAATGAATGGGCTTTTTCAGAACGGCCGGTGCAGTCAGGTCAGGCCAGCGCTTTGGACGCCAGCCAGAACAAGCCTGCCGACAGCGCGACAGTGGCGGGCAGGGTCAAAACCCATGCCAGCAGAATGTTGCGAACTGTCCCGCCCTGCAGGCCGCTTTTGTTCGCCACCATGGTCCCGGCGACGCCGGACGACAGGATGTGAGTCGTTGAAACCGGCAGGCTGAATACGTTGGCCAGCGCGATGGCGCTCGCGGTGGTGATCTGTGCAGACATGCCCTGAGCGTAGGTCATGCCTTGCTTGCCGATCTTCTCTCCGATGGTCAACACGACGCGTTTCCAGCCGACCATGGTGCCGATGCCCAGCGCCAATGCAACGGCGAAGATGACCCAGAACGGCGCGTATTCAGTGGTCGCGGTCAGGTCCTTGCGCAGTTTCTCCAGATCCGATTTTTCACGGGCATCCAGGGCCGGCAGCTTGCCGACTTTGCGTGCCGTGTCGTCCAGGCACAGCAAGTAGCGACGCACTTCAATGCGACGCTCTGGTGCGAGGCTGTGGTAGTCGTTGACGCCCTTGAGGTTGCTCAACAGCGCATCAATGGTCGGCTCGGTTTGCTCAGGGTTGCAGCTGAAACGCTCGGGCAGGTCGCCGGCCGCCGATTTGCCCAATGCCAGGTACTCGCCCAGCGTCGCGTTATTGCGCTGGTAAAACTGGCTCAGGTGCTGGGTCGCGTCTCGGGTGCGTTCGATCTGGTAGGTCGTGGTGCTGAGGTCGAGCACGAACTGCGCCGGGACGATACCGATCAGCACCAGCATGATCAGGCCGATGCCTTTCTGACCATCGTTGGAGCCGTGAACAAAGCTCACCGCCATCGCCGAAATCACCAGAACCAGGCGATTCCAGAAAGGAGGATGCTTTTTGTCGTCGAGCTTGCGGCGCTGTTCCGGGGTCTTGTGCATTTTGGACAGGGGACGCCAGGCCTTGAGCCCCAGCAGTACCAGACCTGCCACGATGAAGCCGGCCAATGGCGAGAACACCAGCGAAGCGCCGATATCGATCGCTTTTTGCCAGTTAACGCCTTCGCCCAGCGGAATGTTATTGATCAGCGCATTGGCCAGGCCTACACCCAGAATCGACCCGATCAGCGTGTGGGAGCTGGATGCCGGGATACCAAAATACCAGGTGCCGAGGTTCCAGGTAATGGCCGCCGCCAGCAGCGAAAACACCATGGCCAGACCGTGACCGGTGTTGACGTTGATCAACAACTCGACCGGCAGCAGATGGACGATGGCATACGCCACGCCGACGCCACCCAGGAGCACCCCGAGAAAATTGAACACACCCGAGAAAAATACCGCCAGATGAGGCGGCATGGCCTTGGTGTAAATGACTGTCGCCACCGCGTTGGCGGTGTCATGAAAGCCGTTGATGAACTCGAAGGTGAGGACAAACGCCAGGGCGAGCAACAAGCTCACAATCACCCAAGCATCCAGTCCGCTGAATAAATCGATCATGGAAGGTTTTCTGACCCGGTCTTAAGGGGGCGGGATTATGACAGAAAAAAAACTGCGCGATAGGCGCGCTGCTCATTGGTAGCAGCCTGCGACGAAATTTCTGTCCTGCCAGCCCGTTGACTTCCTGTCGTGAAGGAGCGTGCGAAGCATCCCTGAACCATAGACGAGTCTGTAAAACCTGGCGTTAAGGCACTTGAAACGCTTGCCGTCGGCTGTTTGAGTCAGCGACCGGCAAGCGGGCGACTCAAGGCTCTTCCTTGAGTTCTTCTTCCATCTTCTGCAGCTCTTGCTTGAACGCCTGGTCAAGCAGGCTGGCCCGTTTGCGCCAGGGCTTGCGCTCTGGCTCGGGCTGGGCGGCGTATGTTGTCACTTCGCCGCCGTACACTTCTTTGTAACGTTGTTCCTGGCGCTCTAGTTCTGCGCGCAGTTCATCTTTGGTCACGTTAATACCTGATCGAGTCGAATGTAATCCCGGTGATGACGCCGAGTCTGGAAGTGTCGCACCTGACGATCGCAATGTATCGGATCAGGAATACTCATCGGGCAGGGGCGCTGCGCAGGATGATTAACACTTCAAGCAAGGGCGGCTACGTGCACCAGAATGAAAAAACTGTCGTAGCAACATTCTTTATTGATTGCCTGCAGGATGGCAAATGACCAAGGTATTGGCCTGCCGTCGCTGAACATTGCGATCGAGTCGAGCAATGCCTGCGTGAGTTTGGATCCATGCCGGATAAGGCGGTGGATTAAACAGCGCGGTAGCGGTATTGGGCCTCAATGACGGCCACTATCGCGAAGATGCGCAGGCGAGTCAACTGTCGAGACTGTCGCAGTCGGACAACTGAGGATTTATACCTTTTTGATGTACGAAGGTTCCTAAGTTGCCCAGTCCGATTTATGACGTAACTTGGCGAGTCAATTGTTTAACGCTACAGGCAGTTTTCTGGCGACGTAAATTCACGGGTTATGAAACCGCGAACAGCCGATGTGTATTTATACGCTTACAGATAAATGCGAAAGGCAGAGACAAAAACGGCCTTGGGTTAGCAAGGCCGTGCCTGGGACTTCTCAGTGGGTACCTGACCAGTAATCCAAAGAAGCCTCATATGGCAGGTGAAAGGTATAAGCAACCGTACGGCCGGTCAATTGCGATTATCGCCCACTCGTTCGATAATCGCACAAAGCTGGCTTGCCGTGGGTTCCAAAACAGGCGAGAGTGGCGTTCTACAAGGCTTTCGCGGCCACGACGAACGGTGCCAGCATGAACGATCAATTGCGTAATTCTTTCACGTCACTTGCGCCGCCGATTGTTGCGTCCCCCGCTAAAAGGATTCAGGCGCTCACCGGTGATCCTGACTTCATGACCTCTCTGGCGCGAGGGTTGGCCGTCATCCATGCATTTCAAGAGCGCAAGCGGCACCTGACCATCGCGCAGATCAGCCACCGCACGGAAATCCCCAGAGCAGCAGTTCGTCGCTGCCTGCACACACTGATCAAGCTGGGTTACGCCACCACTGACGGCCGCACGTACTCGCTGCTGCCGAAAGTGCTGACCCTCGGCCATGCCTATTTGTCCTCGACTCCCCTGGCGGTCTCGTCGCAGCCGTATCTGGATCGCATGAGTGATCAGCTGCACGAGGCCTGCAACATGGCCACACTGGAAGGCGACGACATTCTTTATATAGCCCGCTCCGCCACGACTCAGCGATTGATCTCCGTGGACCTGGCAGTGGGTGGGCGTTTGCCGGCGTACTGCACGTCCATGGGCAGAATCCTGCTGGCGGCGCTGGACGATGTGTCGTTGCAGGAATACCTCGACCATGTCGACCTGCAACCCAAAACCAGCCGCACCTTGCGCACTCCCGAAGCCTTGCTCGAATGCCTGCAGCAAGTGCGGCAACAGGGCTGGTGTATTGTCGACCAGGAACTCGAGCAGGGTTTGCGTTCCATCGCGGTGCCGGTCTACGACGCCTCGGGTCAGGTGCTCGCGGCGCTGAATGTCAGCACCAGCGCCGGTCGGGTAACGCGTAACGAGCTGGAGCAGAAGTTCTTGCCCATCATGCTGGATGCCAGCCGTGACCTCAGCACGCAGCTCTTTACCTGATGCTTAAAGGGCCGGACACACCCAGCCGGATCGCAATCACCACTCTCCGTTCGGTGATCGAACACTTAGTCGATTATCGGATTGTTCCGCTCCGGCCCCAGGCATAACCTCATTTGCAACGCCGCCTCTGTCGAGACACGGTAACCAAGTGTGAACCTGGAGCACCTCATGGCTGCAATTCTTTCCCTTCACGAAGCGGTGACGCAATTCGTCAACGATGGCGACACCGTTGCGCTGGAAGGCTTCACCCACCTGATTCCTACCGCGGCCGGACATGAGCTCATTCGCCAGAAGAAGAAAGACCTCACCCTGGTGCGCATGACCCCCGACTTGATCTATGACCAATTGATCGGCGCAGGCTGTGCGAAACGGCTGATTTTCTCGTGGGGCGGCAATCCGGGCGTCGGCTCGTTGCATCGGCTTCGCGATGCGGTCGAACGGCAATGGCCGCAACCCCTGGAGATTGAAGAACACAGCCATGCCGACCTTGCCAACGCCTACGTGGCGGGGGCGTCGGGCCTGCCTTTCGCGGTGCTGCGTGCGTATGCCGGCTCCGACTTGCCGAAGGTCAACCCGCTGATCAAGTCAGTCACCTGCCCATTCACCGGCGAAGTGCTGGCGGCGGTGCCGGCGGTACGTCCTGACGTCACCGTTATCCATGCTCAAAAAGCCGATCGCAAAGGTAACGTGCTGCTGTGGGGCATCCTTGGCGTGCAGAAAGAGGCAGCGTTGGCGGCCAGGCGCTGCATCGTCACGGTCGAGGAAATCGTCGATGACCTCAAAGCACCGATGAACGCTTGCGTGCTGCCAACCTGGGCGCTCAGCGCTGTCTGCCTTGTGCCCGGCGGCGCTCATCCTTCCTACGCCCACGGCTACTACGAACGCGACAACCGTTTCTATCAGGCGTGGGACGCCATCGCCCGCGACCGTGAGGCGTTTACCGCCTGGATTGACGAATACATCCATGGCACCCGCGACTTCGGTGAGTTCAAGCACAAGCTGGCCCACGTGGCGGAGGCTACCCAATGACCTATTCCACCAGCGAAATGATGACCGTCGCCGCCGCACGTCGGTTGAAAAATGGCGCCGTGTGCTTTGTCGGCATTGGTCTGCCCTCCAAAGCGGCCAATCTGGCGCGCCTGACGTCATCGCCTGACGTGGTGCTGATTTATGAATCAGGGCCCATCGGTGCCAAGCCTGATGTGCTGCCGCTGTCCATCGGTGACGGCGAACTGGCGGAAACCGCTGACACCGTGGTGTCCACCAGCGAAATCTTCCGTTACTGGCTGCAGGGCGGTCGGGTCGATGTCGGGTTTCTCGGCGCGGCTCAGGTCGACCGGTTCGGCAATATCAACACAACGGTGGTCGGCGACTACCACCACCCGAAAGTGCGCCTGCCGGGGGCGGGGGGCGCGCCGGAGATCGCCGGGTCGGTCAAAGAAGTGCTGATCATCCTCAAACAGTCGCCGCGGACCTTCGTCAATAAGCTGGACTTCCTGACTTCGGTCGGCCACGGCGAAGGTGGCGACTCGCGCAAACGCCTCGGCCTGCCGGGGGCCGGGCCGGTTGGCATCATCACTGACCTGTGCATCATGGAGCCGGAAGCGGGCACCCACGAATTCGTCGTGACCACGCTGCACCCGGGCGTGACCCGCGAGCAGGTGATCGCCGCCACCGGTTGGGACGTGCGTTTTGCCGACACCGTCGCGAATTCCGATGCGCCAAGTGAGTACGAACTGAACGCGCTGCGTGATCTGGAAGCGCGGACCGCTGCCGCCCATGGTCAAACGCCGGGAGAAGCATGATGCGTGACGTCTTTATCTGTGACGCGATTCGTACCCCCATTGGCCGTTTCGGTGGCGCCCTGGCGAGCGTTCGGGCGGATGATCTGGCAGCGTTGCCGATCAAGGCCCTGATGGCGCGCAACCCATCGGTCAACTGGGATGAGCTGGACGAAGTGTTCCTTGGCTGCGCCAATCAGGCCGGTGAGGACAACCGTAACGTCGCCCGTATGGCGGCGCTGTTGGGGGGGTTGCCGGCGAGCGTGCCGGGCGTGACCCTCAATCGCCTGTGCGCTTCGGGCCTGGACGCGGTGGGTTCTGCGTTCCGCGCCATCGCCTGCGGTGAAATGGAGCTGGCCATCGCCGGCGGCGTCGAGTCCATGTCACGCGCGCCGTTCGTGATGGGCAAGGCCGACACAGCATTCGGCCGCACCCAAAAGCTGGAAGACACCACCCTGGGCTGGCGTTTCGTCAATCCGCAGATGAAGGACCGGTACGGCGTTGAGACCATGCCGCAGACCGGCGACAACGTCGCTGAGGATTTCGGCATCTCCCGGGAGGATCAGGATGCGTTCGCCCTGCGCAGCCAGCAACGCACGGCGGCGGCTCAGGCTGCGGGCTTCTTCGCCGAAGAAATCGTGCCCGTGTGGGTCGCCCACAAGAAAGGCGAGACCGTCGTCGACACCGACGAGCACCCCCGTGCCGACACCAGCCTTGAGGCACTCAGCAAGCTCAAGCCGGTCAACGGCCCCGGCAAAACGGTCACGGCCGGCAACGCAGCGGGGCTGAACGACGGCGCGGCGGCGATGATTCTGGCGTCCGCCGAAGCCGTGAAGAAACACGGCCTGACGCCCCGCGCCCGCGTGTTGGGCATGGCCAGTGCCGGCGTGGAGCCACGCGTCATGGGCATCGGCCCGGTGCCGGCGGTGCGCAAACTGCTTGGACGGCTGGGGATGGCGGTCAGTGATTTCGACGTCATCGAACTCAACGAGGCCTTCGCCAGCCAAGGCTTGGCGGTCATGCGTGAGCTGGGTATCGCCGACGACTCGCCGAAGGTCAATCCCAACGGTGGCTCGATCTCGCTGGGGCATCCGCTGGGCATGAGCGGCGCGCGTCTGGTGCTGACGGCCTTGCATCAATTGGAGAAAACCGGCGGCAGCAAAGCGCTGGCAACAATGTGCGTCGGTGTGGGGCAGGGGCTGGCCCTCGCGATAGCGCGCTAAACGGCAGTCCCGCAACTCAGCCACCCGAGTCATCGGTTGCTTCCACGAAAGGAGCAACTTGCTGACTCGGGTGGTTGTCCTTGTGATGTCGAAACGTTACTGCTTAAGTCTAAATGTTGCAGGTTATGTCTTAGACTGGCTGACCTTACTAACACCTGGGGAGATAATAATGACAACGACTCACTACACCGGCGAAGAACGGCGCAAGCGGGTCTTCGCCATCGTCGGGGCTTCATCGGGCAACCTCGTCGAATGGTTCGACTTCTACGTCTACGCCTTCTGCGCCATCTATTTCGCGCCTGCGTTCTTTCCTTCCGATGACCCGACCGTTCAATTGCTCAATACAGCGGGTGTTTTTGCTGCTGGCTTCCTGATGCGGCCTATCGGCGGCTGGCTGTTCGGTCGCGTGGCCGACAAGCACGGACGCAAGAACTCGATGATGATTTCCGTGCTGATGATGTGTGCGGGCTCGCTGGTCATTGCCTGTCTTCCCACCTATGCATCGATCGGTGCCTGGGCGCCGTTTCTGCTGTTGATGGCGCGCCTGTTTCAAGGCCTGTCGGTGGGTGGTGAGTACGGCACCACCGCCACGTACATGAGCGAAGTCGCGTTGCGGGGGCAGCGCGGGTTTTTCGCTTCGTTTCAGTACGTGACGCTGATTGGCGGCCAGCTGTTGGCCGTGCTGACCGTGGTCATTCTGCAGCAGTTTCTCAGTGCCGATGAGCTGAAAGCCTACGGCTGGCGGATTCCGTTCGTGGTCGGTGCGGTGGCGGCGGTGATTTCGCTGGTGCTGCGCCGGTCGCTGAAAGAGACCACCACCGCCGAAGTCCGCCAGAACAAAGACGCGGGCAGCGTGTCTGCGTTGTTTCGCGATCACAAAGCGGCGTTCATCACCGTGCTCGGCTACACCGCCGGCGGCTCGCTGATTTTCTACACCTTCACCACGTATATGCAGAAATACCTGGTCAACACCGTGCACATGGACGCCAAGGTCGCGAGCTACATCATGACCGGCGCACTGTTCCTGTACATGTGCATGCAGCCGGTGTTCGGCATGCTCGCTGACAAGATCGGCCGTCGCGCTTCGATGCTGTGGTTCGGCGGGCTGGGCACGCTGTGCACGGTGCCGCTGCTGCTGACCCTGAAAACCACCACCAGCCCGATCATCGCGTTCGTGCTGATCACCCTGGCGCTGGCCATCGTCAGTTTCTACACCTCCATCAGCGGCCTGGTGAAAGCCGAGATGTTCCCCGTTCAGGTTCGTGCGCTGGGCGTTGGTCTGGCCTACGCCGTGGCTAACGCGATCTTCGGTGGCTCGGCTGAATACGTGGCCCTGGGCCTGAAGAACATGGGCATGGAAAACACCTTCTACTGGTACGTCACCGCGATGATGGCGATTGCTTTTCTGTTCAGCCTGCGACTGCCGAAGAAGCCGGCTTACCTGCACGAAGATCACTGATCCCCGGATCTTGAGGCGCGCGTCCTTGCCGGGCGCGTGCTGTCCCTATTGATCACACTCATTCCACGTGTTTCACGGAGCGACTGCCATGGCGTTCGTACAACTCGAAGACGGTGAGCTGCATTATGAAATTGACGGCCCGGTGGATGCGCCGGTGCTGGTGCTGTCCAACTCACTGGGCACCGACCTGCATATGTGGGACGCGCAGATCCCGGCGCTGAGCAAGTCATTCCGCGTCGTGCGTTACGACACACGCGGCCACGGCCAGTCCCTGGTCACCCAGGGGCCTTACACCCTCTCGCAACTGGGACGCGACGTGCTGGCGCTGCTCGATGCATTGAAAATCGACCGCGCGCATTTTTGCGGATTGTCCATGGGCGGCCTGATCGGTCAGTGGCTGGGCATCCATGCCAACGACCGGCTGCACAAGCTGATTCTGTGCAACACCGCCGCGAAGATCGGCGACACGGAAACCTGGGCACCGCGCATCGCGCAGGTGGAGAAGGGAGGTGAGCGGGCAATGACGGAAATGGGCGCTGGCGCCATTGGGCGTTGGTTTACCCCCGGCTTTGCCAGTCAGCACCCCGACAAAGTCACGCCCATCACCGACGTACTGGCGACAACTTCCCCGTTGGGTTACGCCGCCTGCTGCGCGGCCGTCCGGGATGCCGATCTGCGCAAGGAAGTCGGTTCGATCACCGTACCCACGCTGATCATCTGCGGCAGCCATGACGGCGTCACGACGGTGGCGGACGGGCATTTTCTGCAGAACCACATCCACGGCAGCGAGCTCTCCGACTATTACGCCGCGCACCTCTCCAGCGTCGAGTTGGGTGAAGTCTTCGCCCTGCGCGTGACGGAATTTTTGCTGGCGTGACGTCTGCTCGCTGCTCGCCTACGGCTTGAAAAAGCCGTGGTGACAGCCAAAAAAAACCCACCAATCGGTGTAATGCTGTTCACTTAAGCGGAGCAGCCTTGCGGTCTACCGGAAACCGGGTTTTTGAAATTTTCACCGTCCTTGGCC